>CALXTL010000001.1 GCA_944391445.1 uncultured Alphaproteobacteria bacterium
CGCCCTTAGCTCAGCTGGATAGAGCAACAGCCTTCTAAGCTGTGGGTCAGACGTTCGAATCGTCTAGGGCGCGCCATTAAAAAACTCCCGCAGACGCGCCTTTTCAGTCAGGCAGCGCATGGCGGGAGTTCTTTTTTTTACCTATTTTTACAAAGCGAGTTATGGTATTATCGTGTCAAAATTTCCGGCATTTGAGCAGTTGAGACAAATCTCTGATGCCGAACAACAGCTATAGCAGATCTGTCCACTGGATGTCTTGTAACCGTTTGCTTTGATTCCGTTCGGGCAGCGTTGGCAACTTTCCGGCGTGTTCAAAAAGCCGATAAGACAACTTTCCGAGCCGCCAGTGCATTTGGCATAAGAATTATCTGCCGGACAATAAATTTTCGTTTGTCCGGACAAGCAAGTCGGATTTTTGGTATATCCGGACGCTTCGCAATCAATAACCAATTCGCCGCCGCTGCTGCCGACACATTTACCATAAGTATTATCCGACGGGCAATATTCCAGCGTTTGCCCAACTGCACAGTAGAGAACCCTAATGCCACTTTCATTCCGAATAGGTAGATAGCCCAACCCAAAGCAACTAGCCTCTCCGACACATTTACCATATTTATTATCCGCCGGACAATATTCCAACATCTGCCCCTCCACACAAAACAGCCGGCTATTACCCTTTTGAATGAGCTGATACCCCAGAGCTTCGCATTGTTCGCCCGTGTTGTCCACCTTGCGGCAAAAGACTTTTGACTTGTCAAACGGGCAGTAAAGTATGCCGTCATCGGCGCAATCAGAAACAGAATCGGTATAACCGAGTTCGGCGCAGGAAGGCGCCTGAGTGCATTGCTGGGCGAGCGCCCCGCCGGCGGCAAGAATAGCCGCGGCGGAGACGAAACAGGGTAAGAAATAATTGTAGTTCATCGCATGACATCCTTATAAAAGAAATATGACGACACAAGGCTCTGTATTCAGTATCGCTCATTTCGTAAATGATGTCAACACATAATCATACCTCGGTTTGACAAAAAATGTCATCATCAAACCAGAGCTTTAGCGAGGTTTCTTTTTTGTCATCCTCGGGCCTGAGCGAAGCGAAGAATAGACCCGGGGATCCAGGGGATTAATATAGCTATATCCTTTAACCTGGATGTCCGGATCAAGTCCGAACATGACCCTGCGTCCGGAAGCCCGTTTGGCCATGACTTATGACCTGATGGACGGAGACAACGACACGGTTGTCAAACTTGGCGGTTCTTCTTATCGTGTTAACGGAGAGGAGCTTGACCGCTTTGGTGTTGAAGCCGGAGCCGGTGTCACCGCGGAACTGAACGAGAAATGGGATATCAGTGCCGGTTATGAAGGGCGTTTCCGCTCTGATTATACCGACCACACCGGTATCCTGAGCGCAAAATATAAGTTCTAATCCGCGCTGAGCTTATTATTAAGAGTTTTTTTATGAGAGACGCCTCCGGGAAGAAAAACCGGAGGCGTTCTTTTTGTGCTTTTTTATTATCTTCAAGTCCGAGGATGACATTTCTTACCAGTCATGTTCAAACTTGCCCCGGACAAGTCGTGAACAAGAAAAAATCTTCAGAAAAGGTAATATGTTTACAAAGCGTTGCGAATAGCGTCAACGGCTTCTTGCAGGCGGGAAGCATCGCTGCCGCCGGTCTGCGCCATATCCGGACGTCCGCCGCCGCCCTGGGCACCGACATAAGGCGCAACAATTTTCACCAAATTTACCGCTGAAATTCTGTTTGTCAGATCATCAGTTACGCCGATGACAACCGAAACTTTGCCGTCATTGACCGTCAGAAAAGCCACAACCAGATTATTTTTATATTGCATTTTGACTTCATCAATAAAAGCTTTTAGTTCCTTGGTTTCAATATTTTCCAAAATGCGCGAAACAAAACGGACGCCGTTGACGGTTTCATGGCTGTCTGGATTATCCGCCGCTTTGTTGCTGACAAACTTTTTCTTGAGTTCAAACAATTTTGTCTCAAGTTCTTTTTTCTCTTCCAGCAGTTGATAAACACGCGTTTCAATATCATTAAAGCTTGATTTCAGCGCCTGGCCGACACGATGCAACTTGTCCTCAACTTCCTGAGTAAATTTCTCGGCGCCGGGCCCACTGACACATTCCAGACGGCGCACGCCGGCCGCAATAGCGCCTTCGCTGACAATATTAAAATAGCCGATATCGCCGGTGTTGTGCACATGCGTACCGCCGCACAATTCCATCGAAACGCCGTCGCCGACGCAGACAACGCGAACCTCGTCGCCGTATTTTTCGCCAAATAAAGCCATCGCACCGGATTTAATGGCGTCTTCCTGGCTCATCAGTTTGGTGGTGACGGGGTAGTTGGCGCGGATCATGTTGTTGACATCGTTTTCCAGCTCGCGAATTTCATTTTCGGAAATTTGCCGGTTATAGGCAATGTCAAAGCGCATGCGGTCTGCCGCCACATACGAACCTTTTTGTGTGACATTCTGGCCGTATTTCTTTTGCAAGGCTTTGTGCAACAGATGAGTAACGGTGTGGTTACCCTGAATATTATGCCGGTTTTGCACGTCCACCTGAAAAGACGCCGTGTCGCCGACACAGACACTGCCGCGAACCAGCCGGCAGACATGTACATGCAGACCGTTGAGTTTTTTCTTGGTGTCCAGCACTTCCGCTTCAAATTTGTCGCTGCGGATAAAGCCTTTGTCGCCAACCTGGCCGCCCATCTCGCCATAGAAAGGCGTCTGATTGGCCAACAGATAAAATTCACCGGCACGGACATTGTCAACAGCAGCACCGTTTTGCACCAACGCGGTGACGACGGCGTCGGAAGCAAGCGTGGTATAGCCGACAAATTCGCTGCAGCCGAGTTTGTCTTGCAGCTCAAACCATATTTTTTCGGTGCCGGCATCGCCTGATCCGGCCCAATTTTTGCGAGCCTCGGCCTTTTGGCGGGCCATAGCCGCGTCAAAACCTTTTGTATCAACCTTAATCTCGCGCAGTTTCAGCGCATCTTCCGTCAGATCCAGCGGGAAACCATAAGTGTCATAAAGCTTGAAAGCCGTTTCTCCGGGCAGAGTATCGCCGGCTTTCAGGCCGGATGTCTCATCATCCAGCAGACGGAGACCTTTTTCCATTGTTTTGATAAAACGCTCTTCTTCGGTTTTGATCGTTTCTCGGATAAGGGTTTCGGCCGAATAAAGCTCGGGATAGGCCTCGCCCATTTCCCGCTGCAAAGAAGGCAGCAGTTTGTACATCATTGGTTCTTTAACACCAAGCATGTGAATATGACGCATGGCACGGCGCATAATCCGGCGCAGCACATAACCGCGCCCTTCATTAGAGGGCAGCACACCGTCGGCAATCAGAAAAGCGGCCGAACGCAAATGGTCGGCAATCACGTTGTGCGAAGCTTGCAGCGGCCCTTTGGGATCAGAGTTGGCAATATTGGCAATATCACGAATGATATTTTGGAACAGGTCAATGTCATAATTGGAATGCACCCCCTGCAAAATGGCAGAAATTCTTTCCAGCCCCATGCCGGTGTCAATACATTTCTGTTTCAGATCAATACGCGTGCCGTCGGGCAGATCTTCAAATTCGTCAAAAACCAGATTCCAAATTTCAATCCAGCGGTCGCCGTCTTCTTCCGCCGTGCCGGGCAGGCCGCCCCAGACCTGTTCGCCGTGGTCATAAAAAATTTCCGAGCAATAGCCGCAGGGGCCGGTGTCGCCCATTTGCCAGAAGTTATCCTTGGTCTTGATGCCGATGATTCTGTCTTCGGGCAGACCGGACACTTTGCGCCAGATGTTGCGGGAAACTTCATCAGTATGAAAAACCGTCACCGCCAGCCTGTCTTTGGGCAGGCCGAATTCTTTGGTCACAAGCTCCCAGGCAAAAGCGATGGCTTCGTCTTTGAAATAATCGCCGAAAGAAAAATTGCCGAGCATCTCAAAAAAAGTATGGTGGCGGACATCATAGCCCACGCTGTCCAGATCATTATGCTTGCCGCCGGCACGAACAGATTTTTGGGAAGTCGTTGCTCTTTTGAACGGGGCTGTTTCATTGCCGGTAAAAATATTTTTAAATTGCACCATGCCCGAGTTGGTAAACATCAGGGTCGGATCATTGTTCGGCACCAAAGAAGATGACGGAATGATCTTATGGCCGTTTCTGGCAAAATAGTTCAAAAAAGTGTTTCTTATTTCTTTTACGCTGGTTGTCATTTTTTTGCTTCCCAAATAAAAACTTAACCTCAAATTAATAGAGCAAACTTGTCTCTCTGTCCACTGTTTTTTTATGAAAAGCAATGTTATTCTTGCCAAAAAAACAAACTCGGATAATACTAAAAGACAAATTTGGTTATACAAAAGAGGTTTGTTGAAGCAACGTGAAATATCGCCACCAACTTTTTCCGGCTGTTGTTGCCGGACGATTCAACTCCATGATTGTCGACATCCGTCTCTCTGACGATTCCGTCGTCCCGGCTTTTTGCGCTCGCCGGGAGATTAACGCTGTCTGCAGCGAAGGAATGGATGTTCTGGTCAAACGCACCACCAACCCGAACCGGATAATCAAATATAAAATTGAATATATCAGCAAAGACGGACGGCTGATTTTTACAAGTCCGCGGTATGAAAATTTTTTGTTTCAGGAAGCATTTGTCAATGGCAAAATCAGCGAGCTTTCCGAATATAAAAATTGCCGCCGCATTGAAGCTGACGAGCATTTGTCGCACATTCCCTTTGAGCTTTCGGATGAAAACGGCCGCAAATGCTACGTCTTCGTCCGGACATTGTACGGATATCGTGCCGGAAGGGTTGTTTTTCCCGTTCACATCAGCTTTTTTGAGCAGGAAATGTTTGAGGAAATGCGCAAACTTCGCACGGCCGGGCATCAGACTTGTATTTTTATGATTGTGCCTTTCAGTGGCTGCGGGGAGGTACGCTTTGTCTGGAAAGCGGCACCGGTTGCGGCGGCAAAACTGTTTGAGGAGGCAAAAAACGGATTGCAGTTTCTCTGTTATGGATGTAATGTCAATAAAACAAATATCGCAATAGCCGATAAAATAGATATCATATACTGATAAAGGAAGGTGTTTTAAGGTGTCTTATAAAAGAAAAGACGGTGTTGTTATTCATGACAATCCCGAAGATTATGAAAAAATGCGTGCTGCCGGCAAGGTCGCGGCGGAATGTCTTGATTTTATCACGCCCTATGTCCAAGTCGGCATCACCACCGGTGAGCTGGACGACCTCTGTCGCAAATACATGGAAGACCACGGTGCCATTCCTGCCTGCCTGGGTTATCACGGCTACCCAAAGTCGACTTGTATCTCGATTAATCATGTGATTTGCCACGGGATACCGGATAATGAACGCAAACTGGCGCCCGGTGATATTCTCAATATTGACGTTACGGCCATTGTTGACGGCTGGTATGGAGACACCAGCCGGATGTATTATGCCGGTGAGCCGAAAATCAAAGCCAAACGCCTCTGTGATGTAACATACGAATGTCTGATGCGCGGCATTGATGTCGTGCGCCCGGGAGCCAGACTGGGCGATATTGGCGCCGTGATTGAAGAATACGCGCATAAATACGGCTATTCCGTTGTCGATATGTTCTGCGGCCATGGGTTGGGGCAGGTTTTCCATGATGAGCCGAATGTCATGCATTGCGGTCGTAAAGGAACCGGCGCTTTGCTGGAAGAAGGAATGTTTTTTACCATTGAGCCGATGATCAATATCGGGAAGAAAGAGGCGATTATATTGCAAAACGGCTGGACCGCGACAACCCGTGACAAAACTCTTTCGGCGCAGTTTGAGCATTCTCTGGCCGTCACCAAAGACGGCTGCGAAGTATTTACTTATTCGCCCAAAGGCTTGGACAAGCCGCCTTATAAAATCTGAGTACCCGTAAAATCGAGAGGACGACATGGCTGATAATAATACCGCGCCGGATTATCTTGGTCATCGCCAACGTCTGAGGGAACGTTTTCTCCTCGGCGGCGGCAGAGATATGGCCGATTACGAACTTTTGGAGCTGTTGCTGACTTATGCTTTGCCCCGGCGCGATGTTAAACCAATGGCCAAAGCATTGGTCCGGAGATTCGGAAGCTTTGCCGGAGCGCTTAATGCATCTCGCGAAGAGTTAAGCGAAATTCCCGGTATCAAAGACAGTGCCTGCACATTGTTCAAAATCATTGTTGCCGCGGTAGAGCGTTGTTCATGGCAAAATTTACACGAAGCAGATTTGCCGATTTTGCTTACAACAGACGGTTTGGTGGATTATTGCCGCGCGGCAATTGCCTTTTCTGAAGTCGAAGAGTTGCATATCATCTATCTGAACAGCAAACTGAAAGTCATCTGTCAGGAACTGATGCAAAAAGGAACCATCAACACGGTGGCGATTCACCCGCGCGAGATCATCAAATCGGCACTGATCCACAAAGCCGGCTCCATCATTCTGGTGCACAACCACCCTTCCGGCGACGTCACTCCGTCCAAAGCCGATGTTAAAGTAACGCAACAAGTTAAAGAAGCCTGTGCTTCGGTCAGCATCAGGCTTCTGGATCATATCATCATCAGTCAAAGCGATTTCTACAGCTTTGATCAACACGGTCTGCTGGATGATGCTCAGCTGGCGCTGTGAATAAATCCTTCGATAATCTGCGTCATGTTGGTCGTGAACAGTTTGACAGAGATAGCCAGCAGAATAATGCCGAAAAATTTCTGAATCATATAAATCACGCCGGCACCGAGCATGGCTTTGATGTTTTTGGCAAAGCGCAAAATCCAATAAACGACAAACATATTGGCCGCCACTGCCGCAATAATATTTATGCTGTGGAACTGCGAACGAATGGACAATAAAGTTGTCAGTGCGCCGGCGCCTGCCACCAAAGGAAACACAATCGGAAAGAAGGTTGAATCTTTGGGAGAATCTTCGGTGTCTTTGAAAATATGAATATCCAAAACCATTTCCAGCGCCATCACAAAAATAATCAACGAACCGGCAACCGCAAAAGAAGAAATATCAACGTTGAATAACTTTAAGAAAGCCTCTCCGACATACAAAAAGATCATAAACATTGCAAAAGAAAGCAGAGCTGCTTTCAACGGATATATTTTTTTGCCGCGTTTTTCAAGAGTAATGATAATCGGCATGGTGCCGACAATATCGATAATTGCGAACAAGACAAAAAAAGCGCTCACAAACTGTTGAAAATCAAATTGTTGAAACATTTTCATCTCCTAAATTTTGAAATATGCGATTCTTATAAGTTCAAAACGATAATTTTTTATTAAAAAAAGTCCACAAATATTTTTAAACATAAACAGTTATGTATTTACAATCATAAGTACCTATGATAATGACAAAAAATAATAAAATGGATTAAACAGATGCAACGCCCCTATTTTCTTTCGTTTAATTGCCGCTCGGAGTGGCTGATTCTGATAGCGGCTTTATTGTCGGTAGCCGGAAATTTTTTGTTCATCGGCGATATTGCCGCCCTTGATGTCGGCATGCCGACCGTTGTCATTGCATTGGTGCTGTTTGCCGCTTTTGTGATTGTTTATTCGCTGTTGTTGGTTAAATATGCGGCCAAGCCGGTTCTGACCCTGATCATTCTCGGCAGCGTGCCGGCATTATACTTCATGTCGTCGTATAATATTGCTATTGACAAGATTATGATGCTGAATGTTTTGGAAACGGACCAGCACGAAATTGAAGCACTGCTGACGCCTAAGATGCTCGTTTTTATGATCTTTTTTGCTTTTTTGCCCATCTATGCACTCTGGCGTGCGCATATCGTTTATTCTCCTTTCCTGCAGGAGACAAGGAAAAGAGCCTGTCTGATTTTGTTGACATCGCTGCCGGTTCTGATCATCATTTGGCTGTGTCGGCCGGATTTTGCCATGCTGCGGGAAAATAAACATGTGCTGTATCGTTTGCTGCCGTCAAACTATATTTCTTCAGCTGTTTCAATCAGTAAAGTTATCGGCAAAAGCCATCGGATTAAAAAAATTACTAAAGACGGCACCAGAGAGCGTTATTGGAGAGATCCCACGCGTAAAAACGCAATCATAGTCATTTTGGGAGAGTCGGCGCGTTCGGCAAGCTTTTCTCTGAATGGTTATGCCAGGGCGACCAACCGGGCGCTTGAAGCCTTTGCCGATGAACTGATGGTTTTTAAACGGACACAGGCTTGCGGCACACAAACGGCAGTATCTGTTCCGTGCCTCTTCTCGCCGCTGGAGCGTAAAGAGTTTAGTAAGGACATTGCATCTTATACGGAAAATGTGCTCGATGTTCTGCAGCACAACGGCTATAATATTTTGTGGCGCGAAAATAATTCCAGTTGCAAAGGTGTGTGCAGCCGCATACCCACGGAAGTTTTCTGTGACGGTATCTCTTGCCTGGATGATGAAATGCAAAAGAATCTTCCCGCCAAAATAAAATCCATGCCGGGAGATGCCGTTGTGGTGCTGCATCAGGGCGGTAGCCACGGTCCGAACTATTATGAGCGTTATCCGGACGAATTTGAAGTTTTCAAACCTGTCTGCAAAAAGAATGATCTCAGTCTGTGTTCGTCTCAGGAAATTATAAATGCATACGACAACAGCATTTTGTACACCAGCCATTTGCTGGCGGAATTGTTCACCGCGCTGAAGCCTTTGCAAGACGAATATAACATCGTTGTTATCTACACCTCGGATCATGGAGAATCTTTGGGAGAAAAGGGTATCTACCTTCATTCCGCTTATTATGATACCGCGCCGCATTATCAAAAAGAAGTTCCGTTTCTGGTCTGGATGCCCAAGGAAACGGCGGCAGCCATGCGTTATGAGCGCGCTTGCCTGAAGACGCAGGCCGAGCGGCAGATTTCGCACGATTATTTCTTCCATTCGTTGTTGGGGCTGGCCGGTATAACAACCGCGGATTACCGCGCCGGGTTAGACATTTTCGCACCTTGTCGCAAATCTCAAAATGCCGGACTTGCAAAATCCAAGACAACAACTATATCGCACAATAACCAGACAACGGAGACGACTCATGAGTCGGATTTTGAAAAATAAAGAAAAGATTGTTGAAAAAATCAACGAATATCGCGCCAGTATAGAGTCAACCGTCCCCAAAGCGTATCGGCACGAAGTCTACCGCAAAACCATTCATCTGAGTTCTTTGTGGATTCCGACCCTGATTTATTTTACGCCGGGATGGATCGCGCTGTTGGTGTTTTTTGTACTGCTGTGCGGTGATATTTTTATTGAGTACGGCAGTTTTCGCCGTTGGAAATGGGCACGCATTTCGTTTGCGCTTATTTTTGGTAAAGGGCTACGCAATGCGGAGCGTAATCATCTCCGTTTTGTACCGAGCGGCGGCATTTACGTTTTGACCTCGGCCTTGCTGTGTACTTTATTTTTCAGCAAACCGGTTGCGGTAATCTCTCTGACCGTGATGCTGGTTTCCGACACAATGGCCGCATTGGTTGGTAAAGCAATCGGCCGTCGCAAAATCTACAAACAAAAAACGCTGGAGGGCACAAATGCATTTTTTCTGAGCGCCTTGGCTGTCAGCATGTTGTTTGAACCGATTTACCATTTTACCTATGTCAGTGTCATAGCCTGTGCTGTAGCAACAATTGTCGAATTATATGAAGATACGCTGGAGCTGGATGATAACTTGGCTATTCCGTTGTCGATTGGTGCGGTTTTGATGCTTATGAGCTAAAAAAAAACGGGCAAAGCCCGTTTTTTTATAAATCGCAGCAGACATTCTGACAATTTGTTTCCACCTGAATATTGCAATGCTCAATGCCAAATTTGTCATGCAGCAATTTGGCTGCGGCTTGTACCAGTTGCAGATCTTCAGCTTCCAAATGGCATTCCAAAGCCACGTCGTGCTCGTTGATGCACCAGATATGCAGATGGTGCACATTGCGCACGCCGTCAAGCGTTTGCAGGGCTTCAACAATTTTTTGCGTATCAACGTCGTCCGGCGCCGCATTCATCAGAATATTGACAAATCGCGGAAAAGAAAGCACGGATTGATAAATCATATAAGCGGCAATCATCAGGGCAACAATGCCGTCTACCAGGTAAATGCCAAACCAGACAACGCAAAGCCCCGAAACAATCACGCCGACAGATCCAAAAGCATCGGCCAGATTATGCAAAAACACCATCCGCATATTGCTGTTATGATCAGAGCCGTGATGCGAAAGCTTGGCTGTTGCGGCATCAATAATCAAAGCCAGAACGGAAACCCAGATGATAATTTCACCTTCAATCGGCTCCGGTGCAATCAGTCGGCCGATTCCTTCCGCAACCAGATACACTCCGGAAATAAACAGCAGAATCAGGTTGACAAAGCCGCCGATAATTTCTGCCCGTTTAAAACCGTATGTATATTTGTGATTGGCTTTTTTGCGGCCGATTTTGAAAGCAAGCACGGCAATTAATATGGAAAAAGCATCCGAAGTATTATGCAGAGCATCGCCGATCAGTGAGACGCTGCCGGCAATAATGCCGCCGACAATTTCCACAATCGACAGTAACATATTGATAAGGAAAGAAACAAACAGGTAGCCGACAGTCTTTTCGCTGACTTCGCCGTGATGATGGACATGGTGATGGTGTTCTGACATTTTTAATATCCTTTTTGAAACAACAAACGAGTCATATACCCCCATGCGGTATATGTCAAGTCCGATTTTCAGGCTTTGTAAGTTTTCACGCTGTCATCTTTTTCAAATAAATACAACAGCACCCGCAAAGCTTGCCCGCGGGCGCTTTTAAGTTCGGGGTCCGTCTCCAAAATCATTTTGGCATCTTGGTTGGCAATATGCAGCAGATTTTTGTGAACACTCATGTCCGCCAGCCGAAACATGGTAAAGCCGCTTTGCCGCGTGCCGAGAATTTCACCGCCGCCGCGCAGTTCAAGATCCTTTTCGGCAATTTCAAAGCCGTCTTCGCTGTGTTTCATAATATTCAGACGTTCTTTGCCGGTCTCGCTCAGAGGACTAGCATAAAGCAAAAGGCAGACCGAAGGCGCGCACCCGCGTTTGATACGCCCGCGCAACTGGTGCAGTTGAGCCAGACCAAAGCGTTCGGCATGTTCAACAATCATGATGGTGGCTTCCGGCACGTTGACGCCGACTTCAATTACGGTGGTGGCCACCAGCAGAGAAAGCTCGCCTTTTTTAAAACGCTCCATAACGGCATCTTTGTCTTTTTCTTTCATTTTGCCGTGAATCAGCCCGACCTTATCGCCGAAGACTTTTTGCAAACCGGCAAAACGTTCTTCTGCCGCAGCTAAGTCAAGTTTTTCGGATTCTTCCACCAACGGGCAGACCCAGTAAGCTCTGGCACCGTCGGCCAGTTTGCGCTTCAGGCCGCGGATAACATCTGCTGTTTTTTCAAGCGGTGCCACACGGGTGTCTGTCGGCTGCCGTCCCTCGGGAACGCGGTCAATTTTGGAATATTCCATATCGCCATAGGCTGTCAGCACCAGTGTCCGCGGAATGGGTGTCGCGGTCATGACCAGTACGTCGGCGCGGTTGCCTTTTTCCGATAAGCCGAGTCGCTGGTGCACACCAAAGCGGTGCTGCTCATCAACCACGGCCAGCGCCAAATCATGAAAAACCACGTTTTCCTGAAACAAAGCATGCGTGCCGACCACAATGCTGATTTCGCCGTTTTCAAGACTTGTCAATATTTTTTCGCGATTTTTGCCTTTGATGCGGCCGGTCAGCAGTTCGGCGCGCAGACCGAGCGGTTCAAGCAGCGGGGCAATGGTTTCCAAATGCTGCTTGGCCAGAATTTCGGTCGGCGCCATCATTGCGGCTTGTGCGCCGCATTCAACGGCGTTTAACATCGCCAATAATGCCACAATGGTTTTGCCGCTGCCCACATCACCTTGCAACAGCCGCAGCATCCTGAACGGGGAGGCCTGATCGGCATAAATTTCCCGCAAAACTTTTTGTTGGGCATCCGTCAGTTGAAAAGGCAGGGTCTGAAGCACTTTTTGCCGCAGCCGGCCATCGCCGCAAAGAGTGCGTCCGGACTGTTTTTTAACTTTTTGCCGGACAATGCCGAGAGCCAATTGGTTAGCCAGCAGTTCATCATAAGCCAGCCGGCAGCGTGCCGGGGTCCATGGCTGCAGATCAATCTCTTGTTGCGGATGATGAACCGCTTTCAGTGCATCCTTAAAGCCGGGCCAGTCCTGCTGTCTGAGAAATTCTCCGTTGAGCCATTCCGGCAGGCCGGGAACTTTGGCCAGCGCCTGCGGCATAAATTTATTAAGCATGCGGTTGGTGATACCGGCTGTCAGCGGATAGACGGTTTCTTTTTTCATATCCTCGGCAAATTGCTCCGGTTTCAGGATAAAGTCCGGATGTGCCATTTGTTTGTTGCCGTTAAAGCTTTCCAGCTTTCCGCTGATAATCCGCCAGGCGCCGACCGGCAGATTTTTTTGAATGGAGTCGGCATAAACTTTGAAAAAAATAAGTTCGGCCTGACCGGTTTCATCGGCGACAATCACACGATAAGGCTGGCGTTTGTTTCTTGGAGCCATATGCTCAACCACCTGTACCCGCAGTGTACAAATCCGTCCGGGCACGGCCTCATTGAGCTTGGGCATATAGGCACGGTCAATAATACCGGTGGGCAGATGCCACAATAAATCGATGATACGGCTACCGCCCAACAGATTGCAGAGAAGTTTGCGGGCTTTTTCGCCGACACCGCCAAGCGTTACAACATCCGCAAAAAGGGGATACAAAATTTCCGGCCGCATCGGAATCCTCAAAAAACAGTTGCTATATAGCAGAGATTGTATATATTTTATCCCAATAAGTAAATACCAGAATAATAATGCCACAAGATATCAAATACTTGAGCGGATGGACGCTCTCTTCAGCACCTGACGGATACGATTCCCTTCTGTTGGGGCAGTTTGCGCAAAACTCGGATCGGGATATATTATATATTGTCAGCGATGGCGGCGCTTTGGCGCGTGTTTCCGGAGTGTTGCGCCGTATGTATCCGCAGACGGAAGTTCTGAGTTTTCCGGCATGGGACACAGTGCCTTATGATCGGGTGTCTCCCAACAGCGTGGTCATGGGCGAGCGGGTAAAAATCCTGTCACGCCTGGCTTTGGTGCCGCAAGCGGAAAAACCGCGGATTATTGTCGCCAGTGTTGGTTCAGTGTTGCAAAAACTGCCGCCGGCCAAAATTTTTCTTAATTCATCGCGTGAAGTTGTTGTTGGCGGCAAGTTGAATTTTAATGATTTTTTGCATTATGCGTCGATCAACGGATATACGCGAGTCGAACAAGTGATTGAGCCGGGTGAGTATGCCGTGCGCGGCGATATCATCGACATCTTTCCGGTAGGCAGTGCCGAACCGCTGCGTATTGATCTTTTTGATGATGAAATCGAGCGGATCCGTACTTTCGATGCCATCAGCCAGCGCACCACCGGTGATATAAAATCATACGTTTTTCAGGTAGTCAATGAAGTCATTCTTGACGCCAACACCATCAAAAATTTCCGTTCGGCCTATCGCGAGGCTTTTGGGGCGGCGTTTAACGAAGATGAAATTTATGCGGCTGTTTCCGGCGGCAAAAAATATCTCGGCTATGAAAACTGGCTGCCGTTTTTTTATGCAGAGCCTTTGCCGTCTTTGTTTGACTATCTGCCCGGAGCATATGTTGTTATCGGCAAAGATGTCACGGAAGCGGCACAAGCCAAAAGCGAAAGCATCATGGATTACTACCGTGCGCGGTTGGAAGCTTTGCAGGTCAAGTCGGCGGCGGAAATAGATGTTTATCGTCCGGTCCGGCCGGAACAGCTTTATCTGAATGATCATGACCTGGAGCAAATACTGGTGCGCCGGGGTGTTGTCCGTCTGACGGGGATGAGTCTGCCCCAGGCTGACAAAGTATATAACTGCGGTGTTTTGCCGGTGCGCAATTTTTCTAGTGCGGCGGGTGCCGGCGCGGGCAGGGTTTATACCGAACTGAAAGATTATCTGAGCGAATACGGACGATATAAAAGAATCATTGCTTGCTATTCCGAAGGTTCGCGCGAGCGGCTGCTCAGTCTGATGAACGAATACGAAATTGCGCCCCTTGGTTTTGCCGAAACCTGGGATGAGGCATTGACCAAAGCCGGACAAAAAATTGTCCTGATGTTGATGCCGCTATCTCACGGTTTCAAGACCGATGATCTGATTGTCATTGCCGAGGCCGATATTTTGGGCGAGCGCCGCCAACAGCGCAAAGGCAAAAAAGTCACCTCCAAAGATCTGATTGCGGATATTTCCGCGCTGAATATCGGCGAGCTTGTTGTTCATATAGAACACGGCATTGGTCGCTTCATGGGGCTGGAAAACATCATGGCCGGTGGTGCACCGCACGATTGTTTGAAAATTGTCTATGCCAATGATGCCAAATTATTCGTACCGGTAGAAAATATTGATGCCGTATCACGCTATGGCATTGAAGATGACAATGTCCAGCTTGACACTTTGGGCGGGGCTGCCTGGCAGGCCAAGAAAGCCCGCGTCAAACAGCGGATTAAAGATATTGCCGAAAAGTTGATCCGGATTGCGGCAGAACGCCAGTTGAAAAAGGCCGATTGTTTTGTGCCGCCGCAAGGGCTGTTTGATGATTTTTGTTCGCGCTTTCCTTATAACGAAACGGATGATCAGCTCAACGCTATTGCCGATGTTATGGCGGATCTGAACGCGTCTGTCCCGATGGATCGTCTGATTTGCGGCGATGTCGGCTTTGGCAAAACCGAAGTAGCATTGCGAGCAGCTTTTGCGGTTGCTGTTTCCGGTGCGCAGGTGGCATTGATCGTGCCGACAACTTTGCTGGCCAGACAACATTATATGAATTTCAAACAGCGCATGGAAGGTTTTCCGGTACGGGTTAAAATGTTGTCGCGCCTGGTGTCTCCCAAAGAGGCGGCGCAGACCAGGCAGGGGCTCAAAGAAGGCTCTGTCGAAATTGTGATCGGCACGCATTCCTTGCTTTCCAAAAACGTCGAGTTCTGCAATCTTGGCATGATTATCATTGATGAAGAACAGCATTTTGGCGTGGCACACAAGGAAAAACTCAAACAACTCAAGTCAGATGTCCATGTGCTGACATTAACGGCCACACCGATTCCGCGTACCTTGCAGTTATCGCTGACCGGGGTCAAACAGTTAAGCATTATTGCCACGCCGCCGGTGGACCGTTTGGCCGCGCGTACCTTTGTTATGCCGTTTGACAAAGTCATGATCAAAGAGGCAATTTATCGTGAAAAATTCCGCGGCGGCCAAACTTTTTTTGTTTGTCCGCGGGTTTCGGATATCCCCGAGATCGAACGTGAGCTGCGGGCTTTGGTGCCGGATGTCAAAATTCTGGTGGCTCATGGGCAAATGCCGGCCAAACATCTGGAAGATGTCATGACCGATTTTGCCGATGGCAAGGCCGATATGTTGCTTTCAACCACAATCATTGAATCCGGAATCGATATGCCGAGTGTCAACACTATGATTGTGTACCGTTCCGACATGTTTGGTCTGGCACAGTTATACCAGCTCAAGGGCAGGGTTGGCCGCAGTCGTCAGCGGGGGTATTGCTATTTCACCGTGCCGCCGCGCAAAAAACTGACGCCGGTGGCCGAGCGTCGCCTGAGCATTTTGCAGGCATTGGATACTTTGGGCGCCGGTTTTTCTCTTGCCAGCCATGATATGGATATCCGCGGTTGCGGCAATGTTCTGGGTGAAGAGCAGTCCGGCCATATCAAGGAGGTAGGTATTTCTTTGTATCAGCATATGCTGGAAGAAGAAGTCATGCGGCTGCGCGCCGGTGCGCAGGATGAGCGCCAAATGCAGCTTACGGAAGACTGGTCGCCGCAAATCACCACCGGCATTCCGATTATGATTCCCGAAAAATATGTTCGCGATCTGGGCGTGCGTCTCGGGTTATACAAGCGCATCGGCGAGTTGGCGGATAACAGCGCCATTGCCGACATGCGCGAAGAGTTGATTGATCGTTTCGGCCCGCTGCCGGAAGAGGTAGACAATTTGTTAAAAACGGTTTCCATCAAATTGATGTGCAAAGAAGCAAATATTGATAAGGTAGATGCCGGTGCCAAAGGCATTTTGATCGGCCTGCATAATAATACTTTTGCCAAACCGGAGAAACTGCTTGAGTTTGTTGCCACTCAGTTTGGCGCGGTCAAAATTCGCCCGGACCAAAAATTGTTTATTGAAAAAGATCTCTCGTCTTATAAAACCAGAGTTGAAACCATCCGGAAATATGTCGAAAAAATCAAAAATCTGCTGCAATAAAAAATGAGAATGTCAACACAAGGTCATAATGTTGTCGAACATTGTATGCAGCTCCAATCTCCGTTTGAGCAACATTCGTAGTAAGGTTGTCCGTTGGTTGCGAGGGAACCGTTCGTCTTTGTCATCCTCGGGTTTGAACGTAGCAAGTCTTCTTTTTTTGTCATCATCAAACCTGAGCGAAGCGAGCCCCTTCTTTTGTCATCCTCGGGCCTGAGCGAAGTGAAGTTTCTTTTCTTTGTCATCCTCGGGCCTGAGCGAAGCGAAGAATAGACCCGGGGATCCAGGGAATTAATATAGCCATATCTTTTAACCTGGATGTCCGGATCAAGTTGGAGTATGAATCACAGCAAAACGGCGTTATCCCTTTGCGGGGTAACGCCGTTTTTAATCAGATCAGAAATGAGCCAGGGTATAGTCCATAAATCGGGGCAGGAGTTGTTTTTCTTTTCCTCCGGCGCGAATGTAACTATACAAAAAATACTGGCATACACGCCGCAGATCAAGCGTTTCCGCTTCTTGTGCGCGCAATTTCTTTCTTGTTCCGCTCCTCCAGGCTTTAAGATAAGACATGGTGGAGCGTTTTTTTCTTAATTTTATAATTTCATCAACTTCAGCTTGCAAAAGAAGCATTTCCTCACAAGAAAATCTATCTTCTCGCAGAATACTGAAGTATTTTTTCGGCCGAGGCGTTTTTTGAATTTTAGTAAACAAAAAAGCCATAATTGTTTCTGGTTTTTGTTGCCAGTTGCTTGCCGTCATGACAGAAGCCAGTTCGCCCATTGTAATTTCTTCAGGGTTGATTTTTCTTTTCATTTTTTTAGTTTTTAGTAAGTATTTTTATTTTTCAAAATATAATTCCGGCCGGCGCAAAACATCCTTGCACAAGTTGAAAAACTCATCAAATGTGCCGTGGCAGCGCTCCGTGTACAGGTAGCAGGCATAATGCATAATGTCGTAAACAGACATAAATTTGTGTCGGAGACGCCATAACTTAAATCTTAGCCTCTGACGACGCCAAAAACCGGTATGCTGCGCTCTGAGCATATTCAGCTCTTCTTGACGACGGAGATATTTCCGAATAAACAAAGCCGACAAAATAGCGCTTCGCCGATAATAATAACTGTCGTCAAACCAGGCCTGAAAATACATCAGATTTGTCAGGTTATGCTTCTGCTTGCGAATATCCTTAAACATCAGTTGGGCCAGTGTCTGATGAAGAATAACCTTCATGTTGTCAGATTTGTGCAAATCAGCCAGATAAAGGATTTCAAGGGCTTTTAAAGGTTTCATATTTTCTTTGTTTTATGGGTTAATTAATAAATCTAAATAATATCTAACTTGGAGATATAATAGACACTTTTGGACAAAAAATCAATGAAAATTTAAAAAATAATATTTACTAATCATGCAATATCGACTAACCTTGGCAATCAGAGGGGAAAATATGGCTCAAACTGCAACAAAATTTTACAATATGCTAATTCATCTCATCAAAAACAATAAGCTTTTTGAAGAGAATGTTGCAATCAAAAATGTTTGGCAGAAAGAAGGCAATACATTTCTGGATATTTATTTTTACCGCAATCGAAAATCATATGTGTTTGATGCTGTTTTTGTGCATGATATTTTGGATCTGACCAACGAGAAATATTATAAAAATATTGAATCTTTTGTGGCAGATTTTCAGAAAAACTCGCAAGGCCCGCTATCTGAGTCGAAAGAAAGCGCGCCGGTTGTTAACCAAAACATGTTTCGCCCTCTTAAGGCAGATTTAACAATCATGACGTTTATTGCTTCCTGCTGTCATAATTATACGGGAGTCAAAAAAAATATTATTTTTGACTACATCAAGCGCAATATTCCTTCTGCAGCCAATTTATCGCAGCAATATTTGGAAACCTACATTGACAGTTATTCCCCGACGGAAAACGATTTTTATGCCGCATTAAAGGATGTCGGAGGCAAAAAACAGGATGAAGTTGAAGAGTTGAGCCGGGAACTGATGAAAATTTGTTTGGCTGATGGTCGTTTGTCATATCTGGAAAAAATGTATATGGCAGACCTCCTGCAAGTCCTGCGCGAGCAGGGAGTCCGGGTTGATCTTGGCGTATAAAAACGCCAAAAATTATTTTTCTCCGGTCAGGACAAGACAAAACGACATTTGAACCGGGGGCTTATAAAAAATATTGAATATATAAAAATGCCGTTGAAATAATGATGGTCACCAGTGTAATCGGTACAGACCATTTCATAAATCCCAAAAAGCTGATTGGGTGGCCTTCGCGGGCGGCCATTCCGGCCACAATCACATTTGCCGAGGCGCCAATCAAAGTGGCATTGCCGCCAAAGCATGCCCCCAGAGACAATGCCCACCATACCGGCATCATGGCTTCTCGTCCACCCATCAAAACTTCAGTCGATTGCAGCATTGGGATCATTGTTGCCACAAAAGGGATATTGTCAATAGCGCCGGAGACCAGAGCCGAAGCCCACAAAATGAGAATGCTCGCTTTTTCGACACTGCCGCCGGTCAGCTCAATAAATTCATGCCCCAGCAGAGACAGCACGCCGGTTACTTCCAAGCCATGCACCACAACAAACAACCCGGCAAAGAAAAAGATTGTTGTCCAGTCAACAAGAGAAAATATCTGCTCGACTTTTCGGTCTCTTTCGCCGTGATCGTTGCCGAGCGTATACAAAAACAGCAAAACCGCGCCGCCAAACATGGCAATAGTGCCGTTAGCAATATGAAAATGCTCTGCCAAAATAAAGCCGATAATAACCAAACTCAAAACACTTAAGGATTTTGTCAGTAATCCGTGGTCAGTGATGCTTTGTTTCTCATCCAGGGCCATAATTTTTTGCCGGCGTAAATTGGTTGTTACCAGATGCCGACCGAAGAAAAAATCGAAAATAATTGTCAAAACCAGCATGCATAAAATAACAATCGGCGTCAGTTCTTTCAGAAAATCCGTAAATGACAAATTCAGTGCCGAACCGATCAGAATATTCGGCGGATCGCCAATCAGGGTAGCAGTCCCGCCGAGGTTGGAGGCAAAAATTTCTGCCAGCAAAAAAGGATAGGGGGAAATTTCAAGCTTTTTTGTAATCTGAAACGTCACCGGCACAATCAGCAAAACGGTGGTGACATTGTCTAAAAATGCCGAGAAAAAGGCCGTGACCAGCGCCAATACAATCATGATTCCGCGCGGATTTCCATGCACGGCTTTGGCCGCGCGTATGGCCACATATTGAAATAACCCGGTCTTTTCAGTAATGCCGACAATCGACATCATTCCGATCAACAAAGCCAGCGTATTAAAATCAATTCCCATAAAAGCCTGAGATTGTGTCAACACGCCGGCAAAAATCATGATTGAAGCGCCAAGCAGGGCGACAACCGCGCGGTTGAGTGTTTCCGTAAACAAGGCGATATAGGTCAAAATCATAATAACTGTTGCCAAAATTTTGGCATCCATTCCCCAAATGATCTGAGCCGTTTCCATGATGTTTTCGCCGTGCATGCGTCACCTCGCAATTTCTGTCAATTTTCATACAATATAGTCATTAATTGACTAATATTATCTTAAAAGATGAATTTTTTACACAGTATAACTGTAATTAAGACATAAAAAAAGCTTAGCGCTTCACAGCGGTAAGCTTCGAGTACCTATGGAAACACCTATTATCTTAAAAGATAAATAGATTCAATTAAAAAGCTCCGATCCGAAAATTGCTTAATTATATCGGGGGCCCGAAAAAGCAAAATCGAACCGGAGCAACATAACACAGAGATTCAAAAACAAAAAACCGGGATACATTGTCTTAAGGTATGAAATTCTGACCCGGTCGTCTCAAATACTTCAAAGTCATGGCAGTTTTTGAAATTTCCTCAGCATTATGTTTTATATTAGATTAAATTAATAGTTTTTTAATTATATTGTGATGTGCACAATACAGCACAATCCAATCCAATTGTCAACAAAATTTTCAAAAAAAATTTTTTTGTCAAATCTTAACGGCGATTCAAATGATTAATAACGCCGTAAAGGGTGTTCAACTCTTGTTCGGTCAGGGCATTGCGCATAAAAATATTGCGCAAATTGATGATAAGTTTATCCCTGCGTTCGTCGGATTTGAAATTGCCGCAATCTGCCATCAGAGATTCGATATATTCACAAAATTTGAGAACTTTACCGCGTTCGGCCGGAACGGAGTGGTTGGTTACCAGCGTTTCTTCCGCTTGTGTTATACGGGTTTTAAAAATTTCGTAGCCAATTAGCAAGACTGCCTGAGACAAATTAAGCGAGCAGTGCTTGGGATTAAGCGGAATATTGATAATGCCATCCGCCAGACAGATATCATGATTGGTCAGGCCTGTTCGCTCCGGGCCAAACAAAACACCGCAGCGGCTGCCGGTCTCACCCAGGGAAAACATCTTATTCGCCGCATATTCAGCACTCAGAACCGATTTTGTCTGATCCCGATGACGTGCGGTTGTTGCCAGCGTAAAGTTCAGGTCGGCAACAGCCTCCTCAGTTGAGGCGTACAAACGAGCCTGATAAAGAATTTCTTCGGCATTGGAAGAGGCTGCAACAGCTTTGTCTCCGACATGATTTTCCCGCGGGTTGACCAGGCGCAGCTCAGATAAACCGCAGTTCATCATGGCACGGGCTGCCATGCCGACATTTTCGGCCAACTGCGGTTCAACCAGAATAATCACGGGGAGAGCAGAGGACATTTTTTATCTCATTATCGAATGTTCATAGAGCGATCAAGCGGTGCCACCAGTTTGTCTTGCATATAGCGCCAAACATCTTCTTTTGAAGCAGGATTAACGCGCGGTTCTTCAAGCTTAATCTGTTGATCTTCAGGCAGGTTCAAATTTTGCCGCCGGGTTTGAATTTTCTGAAATTCATGCAAAATACCGACCAATTCGCGTCTTTCTCTGACCGAAGATTTGTCGACATCGGAAATAATTTCTTTAACCAAAGGCTTTTTGACGGCGGCTTTTTGTTCGGGTGTCATGCTGGCCGGTGCGGCTTCTTCCTGGCCGGCAAGTTGTTCTAAAACGTCATTCCCTGTTATTTTCGGCTCAATCTCAAGAGCTGCCGGCTTTGTTGCCGGAACAGCTTCTGTTTGAATCTGCGATTCGGCCTGCAAAGGCTTAGGCGATAGCATCTGTGCTTCCGCTTTCAGGGAAGCCGCAGCCAATACAAAAGAAAAAAACAAAAATGGCAGTTTCATGCACAACCTCGGCTAATCGGTAGAGAGAATATCGAGGCTGTTAAACAAGATATTTTCCATATCCAGCCCGGATTGGTCCTCAACAATATCAAGCATGCCTGAAAACATCGTGTCAAAGGGGTTGTTTTGATGCCCAAGACCGTCGTAGGCATCCCGCAGATAACGGCGGTATGCATTGGGCATGTTTTTAATCTTTTCATCATAGCCGTCGGGGATTTTATAGCCGAGATCGCGTAAATGCTGGGTCGCCACCAGCATATTATGTCGGTTGACTTCAGGGGCAATCATTTCCTGGCCGGTGGCTGTGCCGTAAGTCGTTGCTTCGCCGATATAATTCAGTTTTCCGTGTTGGCCGCTGCCGCGCCAGGTAGTAATCCCGCTTTTGTCACGGGCGCGCGCCCAGGGATCAACCGGCAGTATATCGCCGCCGTTGGCCGTGTTGTCATAAACCGGAGCTTGTGTTGCGTCGGTATTGGCCACGTTATTACCCATGTAGCCGTCATTCGGATTAATTTCCCAGGGGTTGGCCGGCAGCTGAGCCATAGCGGCTGACGCTGTTAAAAATACCACTGCCCCGGATAAATATGCCCATTTCTTCATTTCGGCCCTCCCGAACTTGGTCCTTCTGTTATTATCATACTACATAAACTAGCAGAATAATAGTTACAAAATTGTTATAATTTTTGAAAATATTATTCGGAATCTTTTGTTTCCAAGTCTTTGCGCAATTTTCGCACTTCTTGACGCAATTGTTCAATCTCGCGTTCAATCGGGTCTTTGTCGCCGGCGCAAACGCCATAGGCGGTAAATTGGAAAGATTTTTGCAGTTTCTGCTCGACTTTATGAGCCGGCACGCCGACCACGGTTTGGTCTGGTGACACATCTTTGAGCACAACCGCATTGGCGCCGATTTTGCTGTTTGCGCCGATATTGATTGGCCCCAGAACTTGTGCTCCGGCGCCGACGATAACGCCGTTGCCGAGGGTGGGGTGGCGTTTGGTGGTAATTTTTCCGTTTTTATCAAAAACGGTGGCGCCGCCGAGTGTCACCCCGTGATATAAGGTAACATTGTCACCTATATCAGATGTTTCGCCGATTACCACGCCCATGCCGTGATCAATGAAAAATCCTTTGCCGATTCGTGCGCCGGGATGAATTTCAACGCCGGTCAGAAAACGGACAATTTGCGATAAAAAGCGCGCCGTCAGCCGCCAGCCTTTTTTCCATAATAAATGAGTTGCCCGATAGGCAATAATAGCGTGCAGACCCGATGAGCAAAGCAGAGCTTCTGTGCGGCTCCTCGTGGCGGGATCGCGGGCGGTGACGGCATCAATGTCCGCAAGAATCATCTTGAATTTTGAATCCATTTTATGCTACATTTCCTCAAAATGTTAACGATTTGTACAATATATTCATTATATAATATCAAAAGTTCTAAATTTAGGTTAAAAGATTATGACAGAGGTAATATTCAACGGGCATGCCGGCCGTTTGGAAGGGCGCTACCACCAGAGCGACAACCCGGCCGCGCCGATTGCTTTAATCCTGCATCCGCACCCGCAGTATGGCGGCACAATGAACAATAAGGTTGTCTACACTTTGTTCAGTGTTTTTCAAAATCTCGGCTTCTCGGTTTTGCGATTTAATTTTCGCAGCGTCGGCCGCTCGCAAGGGAATTTTGAGGATGGTCCCGGAGAGCTTTCCGACGCGACCGTGGCGCTTGACTGGCTTCAGTCGGTTAATCCTGAAGCGCGTCAGTGTTGGATCGCCGGCTACTCTTTTGGGGCCTGGATCGGGTTGCAGTTGTTAATGCGCCGGCCGGATATTAATAATTTTATTGCCGTGTCGCCGCCGGCCAATGAGAAAGATTTTTCTTTTCTGGCGCCTTGTCCGACATCCGGGCTGATCACGCAGGGCTGCAGCGATGAGATTGTCGCCCCGGCAAGCGTGACGGCGCTGGTCAAAAGGCTTAACACCCAGCGTAATGTTTCCGTCGCTTATGCCATGGTTGAAGAGGCAGATCATATGTATAATAATCACTTGGTGGATCTATACAAAATTGCCGGCAATTATATTATTGACGCGATGAAAAAGAAAACGCCCGCCAAGAAACGCCGCGGCCGCCGCAAAAAGAACGATGCCGAAGAGGGGATGGAAGAGGAAACCATGCTGCTTGAGGCCGATGATGCTGCTGATGATTTTGAAGACGACATCTCTGAGGAAGAATAGCTGCATAAAGCCCGCAGAAGCGGGCTTTATTTTTGCAAAAATATCAGGGGTTAGTATGTCTGTAAGGAATCTTGCAGCTGTTTCAAAATATAAACGCGGATAGCGCTGGATAAATTAAGACTCGTGCGCGAAGCGTCAATCTCTGTGACAAGTCGGTTAATGCTTTTATTTTGTTTGGCCGCAAGCTCTTTAAGAGCTTCATAAAACTCTTCTTCCAGACAGATGCTGGTAGAATGCCGCCCGGCAATGACAATCGAAAGTTTACGCATGCTTTTTGCGGTATTCATCAATAGAGACAACCGTGGCTGTTCCGGAGATTTTGGGTGTTTCTTTGGATTCTTCCTCACCCGTCAGAGAGAAATTATCGTCGCTGCTGCCGAAGCTTAAAGCAAATTTGGCATAAGGATCGGCAAAATAGGTAATGGCATCATAAGGAATACGCAAGGTTTGCGGCACCCCGCCGAAGGAAAGATCAACTTCAAAATAGGTTGCCCCGATCATCAGATTGGCAAATTGATGCTGTAAGACGATGGTCATTTCTTCCGGATACTGGTTCAAAAGTTGGGAAGAAAGCCGTGCCGCCGGATGAGAGGTCTTAAAAGTGATATAGAAATGATGTTCGCCGGGCAGACCTTCTTCCGCCGCGATTTTCAAGGCTTCAACCACAACATATTTGAGTGATTTTTCAACCAGTTTGTCATAATTAATTTCCAGTTCTCTGTCCATTTCAGCATCCTTTTTCAGAGTAAAAACGGGACTTTTCTGTTGCTGGGGAAGTCCCGACCCCCACTTTTGATTATCCAAAATCAAAAGAATTCAAGTTTGTTGCAAACTGCAATTAAGCAGCCATCGCAACAGGAGCTACGTTATTATCGTTAGCATTCATTTGTTTTTGAACCGATAACGGTGGTATCTCACCGAACACGGCATACCTGTCTTTACTATATATTGTCAATCCTGTTTCACCCCCAAGAAAAGCCGGCTTCGGATAAAACGGCAATTTCAAAAAAATGGTGGAGGTGCCGGGTACTGCCCCCGGGTCCAACATACCTATTTCACAGAGCCTCTAGTGTCATATTCAGATTACTCTGACTCTTCAAATATATATCAAAAGTTTTTCAATTTCAAGTTTTATAAAAGATTCCGCAGTCGGGACAAAATTGTGGGTAAAGAAAACGAAAACTTTGCCGATATGAAAAATCTGCTAAAATACAACTCGGCAGAAAATAAGGAGACAGCTTAAATGACTAAAATTGCCGTATGGTGTCGTCATAAAGGCGATAATATAATCGGAATCGGCCCCAAAATTCCGTGGCACATTCCGTCGGATTTTCGCCGTTTTCGCAAGATAACCGAAGGCTGCGACCTGGTTGTCGGCGAAAAAACTTATGAAAGCTTTCCCAATCGCACCTTACCCAACCGCAACCTGCATATTCTGACACTTTCACCCGCCTATGAAGTCAGTGATGCCAAACATCATTTTGTACATGCTCATATTGAAGATTTTGCGGATTTTCCCGGAGAATTATATATCTGCGGCGGGGCAACGATTTATAAATTGTTTATGACTTCAGGAAGTCCCCTCATGCCGGATATTGTGGTTGACAGTCTCTATCTTGGGGAAGTTGACGCACTTTCCGGGGTAAAGATTGATATTACGCCGTGTATTGAAATTATGGAAAAAAAATATGGCAAGGTCAGCCCGGATTATGAACAGGAAAATGTTCTGACCTCATTATGGGTTAAAAAAGGCGAGTTCGTCGACCAAAATGTTTTAAAGAAGCTGATCAATATAATCAGCATTAACAATTAAAACAGGAAAAATCATGAAGCAATACTTGGATATTTTGCAAGACATTATGGATAACGGGCAAGACGGCGACAACCGCACCGGCGTCTATGCCAGAAAGGTATTCGGCCGTCAGATGCGTTTCGACCTGAGCAAAGGTTTCCCTTTGGTGACAACCAAAAAGGTTTTTCTGAAAGGTATCATTCATGAATTAATCTGGCTGCTCTCGGGGGAGACCAATATCAAATATCTGACAGATCATAATGTCCACATCTGGGATGAATGGGCTGATGAACACGGCAATCTGGGGCCGGTTTACGGTGCACAATGGCGCAATTTCAACAATGAAGGCATTGATCAGATAAAAGATGTCATCGCCCGTATTAAGCAAAATCCGCAAGATCGCCGTCTGATTGTCACCGCCTGGAATCCGGCGCAGATTGAACAAATGGCTCTGCCGCCGTGTCACTGCTTTTTCCAGTTTGATGTCACGCCCGACGGCAGGCTCAATTGCCAGCTTTATCAGCGTAGTTGCGATATGTTTTTGGGTGTTCCGTTCAATATTGCATCATATTCGCTGCTGACTCTGATGATGGCGCAGGTATGCGGGCTTAAACCGGGAGAATTCATCCATACGTTGGGTAATGCGCATATTTACAACAATCATTTTGAACAAGTCAGACTTCAACTGAGCCGCAAGCCTTATCCGTTGCCGCAGATGAAGCTTAACCCGGAAATTAAGGATATTTTTGCTTTCCGGTATGAAGATTTTGAGCTGGTTGGTTACCAATGCCATCCGGCCATAAAAGGCGAGGTCGCCGTCTGAAAACAAAACCGCTGCTGTTCATAGCAGCCGCCCTGCATTTGTGATATTTGATGGCAAAGGAGAGAATAATGAACAGAACCAATACCGAAGTTTTGTTTTGCAAGCTTCCGCATTATGTTGAAAATCCTGCCAATTTGACCTATGCCACTGATGAGGCAGCCTGTTTTGACATTTGCGCGGCAATAACCGAACCTGTGGTAATCCGCTGCGGCGAGCATATCGGCATTCCAACCGGGGTCAAAGTGGCGGCAGAGGCTCCTTTGTGGTTTCGTATCAATTCGCGCAGCGGTTTGGCCATCAAACACGGCATAATCACCATTGCCGGCATCATTGACACGGATTACCGCGGCGAATGGATTGTCGGCCTGCTCAATACAAATGCAGTAGGCAGCAGCAGGGATTACGTTATCCGGCCGGGGGATAAAATTGCCCAGGTTGAACTGCCGTTTCCCTATAAAGCCGTATTTCGTGAAATCACGACCGCGGAATTTGAAAAGCTCGCTACCGAACGCAACGAAAAAGGGTTTGGTTCCAGCGGCCGCTAAAAACATAAAAAAAGAGCCGCGCTTCGCAGCGAGGCTCCCAAAAATACAATCAGAAATCGCTTGGCTTAACCAAGTTTTTTGTTCTTTATTTGCCTTTTTTTGCCGCGTTGCTCTTTTTCATACACAGCGCCTTCAGGCAAAGGGCGGACAATAACTTCTTCCTCCCGGTAAAAATGGATCTGTTTATCAGCCATGTTCACCAGAAAACCCTTATACCTCTTTTTCGGATCTGACTTTTGGGTCACATCTTTAATGACGGCGCTTTCCGGAGCATAAGCGGCAACAGCCATGTGCTGGCTGGATTTACCCTTATAAATGACGGTACTCATTTGCGGTGTGCCCACCATGTAAATATTTCTGGGCCTTGCATAAGACAAAAATTTGTCTCTGACATGAGTCTGTACGGAATTGAAATTTTTTTCCATATTTTTTGGGTTTTTAGGTTAATAATAAAAAATGTAATTAAAAAGCAAGACGTATAAAAGCACATTTCAAAATGATTTGCAAGCAAAAATGACAAAATTATACAAAAAAAGTCCGATTCTCAAGAATCGGACTTATTAATGCGCGGAAAAAAGTTATTGTTTATTAATCAAAGCAATTTCCACACGACGATTTTGCTCGCGTCCGGCAGCCGTTGCGTTGGAAGCAATCGGGCTGGCAGAGCCGAGACCGTCAGTGATAATACGGTTGCCATCAACCCCTCTGAGGCGCAGATAGTTGGAAACGGCGTTTGCACGGCGCAGCGACAGAGCATTGTTGGTTGCGGCGCTGCCGGTGTTGTCCGTATAACCATAGACCTGTACCATGGTTTGGTCATATTCATTGATCACTTTGGCAATGGAGTTCAGCACCGGTTGAAAACCTTGTTTGATAACTGCTTCGTTAGTGTCAAAGGTAATGTTTCCGGGCATAATCAGATAAATACGACCGTCGACTTCCTTCACTTGGACACCGGTGCCGACCAATTCGGTACGCAGCTTGCGAGCTTGCACATCCATATAAGCGCCTGTTCCGGCGCCGGCCAGAGCACCAACGCCCGCACCAATCAACGCGCCTTTTTCTCCGCCGGCTAAAGCGCCGATTCCCGCGCCGGCAGCCGTTCCGAGAGCTGTTCCCCACGCGGTTTTGGAAACTTTCGATTCGCCGGTATAAGGGTCAATGGCGCAGGCAGAAAGCATGGCAGCGGCAAGCAGACCGCAAAGAGCGTTTTTCTTCATGGTTATCTCCTCTTAAAAAGTTTTGACTGAACGCTATTTTGGGGTGCTTTTCTGTTCAAGTCAAGATTGGAATTATTTTTCATAGCCGCAAAGATGTTCTTTATTAAGCTCATAAAGTGCAAAAGCTTCGCGAATAATTTGTTTGGCGGCATCTGCACCCAGAAAACGCTCAATTTTGACCTCTTTGTTTTCAAGGATTTTATAATCTTCAAAAAAACGACGCAGGATCCGCAAACAATGCGGCGGCAGTTCATCAATTGAGTGATAATGCGCAAATTCAGGATCATCCACATGCACGGCAATGATTTTGTCGTCGGCTTCGCCCTGATCAATCATTTTCATCACGCCGATCGGCCGTACCCGCATCAATGACAACGGCAAAACAGACTCTTGGCATAGCACCAGCACGTCCAGCGGATCATTGTCCTGGCAATAAGTTTGCGGAATAAAGCCGTAATTGGCCGGATAATGAACAGCCGAATACAGGATTCGGTCTACTTTCAGCAAACCGCTGAGCTTGTCCAGTTCATATTTGGTCTGCGAACCTTTAGGGACTTCAATAACTGCGGTGACAATTTCGGGAGCGTTGCTACCAGCGCTGACGCCGTGCCAGGGATGTAACATTTTTCTCAAACCTTTTTCTGATCAGTTTCAAACGGACACAAGATAGTTGAAATCTGGCAAATGTAAAGTACAAAAAAAAGGCGCCGCTTTTCGTCCGCAGAGGAGGAAATAACGACACCCATTGGGTATCCCGTCACTACCAAAGAAACCCAAGAACTTTGGTATTTGAATATGACGGGATTTAAAAGAAGCCGGCACTGCCTTCGGTTCACATGGCAGGTGATTTCTTTTGCATGGCACTGGCAGAAGAAAAAGGCAGGAGGCCGGCATGATTTCAATGATCAAAAATCAAAGCTGCCCAAAAGAGACTCGTGCGGGAGGGCATCGGAATTCCGTAATCTATTTATGTGGCAAATGAAACTCAACAAAACGGAATGCTTTGATTTCAATCCAATAATATATCAAAAATTCGAGAATTGTGCGTATAAAACCATATTTCGAAAATTTTGTCAATATTTTTTTGGAAGCATATCGATTTTTTTGAAAAAAAATAATAAAAAAGCGGAAAATCAGGGCGTAAAATGACTTTTTTATTGCAAAAGACTATCTTTTCTCAATAAATTGCACCAGCGTATCTTCAATTTTCCGGCGTTTTACCTGTAACACCTTAATTTTTAGATTGTTATAAGTCAGTTCTATATCTTGTTTATCCTGCGGCACATTGTCCATAAGGGAAAGCACAAATCCCGCAAAAGTATCATAACCTTCATCCGGCAGCTCTGTTTTAAGTGCGGCGCAAACATCGTCCAGGGCAGCGTCGCCTTTGATTCGCCAGGCGCCGGCATCGGTTTTTTCAATCAGCGGCGTACTTGGCGGTTCCAGTTCGCCGACAATTTCTTCCAAAACATCGTTGATGGTGACAATCCCTTCAAAACTGCCATATTCATCAACCACAACGGCAAAATGATTGCGGCTTTTGCGCATGCTGCGGAACAAATCATCAATATGCAGACTTTCCAAAATAAACTGTGCCGGCTTAAGTGCTTTTTGCAGCAGAGATTTCTTGCCGCCGTCTTTGAAACGGAAATAATCTTTGATACTGATGACACCGACAATATTATCGGGATTGCCCTGATAAACAGGATATCTCGAATAACGGGTTTTGAGCATGATATTTTCCCATTGCTCGGGTTTGGCATCCATGTCCAGCAAAACGGCTTTGGTTCGGTGTGTCATAATTTCTTCAACAAACTTGTCATCAAACTCAAACACATTATGAATCATTTTTTGCTCAATATCGTCAATCGTACCGTTTTCGCTGCCAATATCAACCATAATGCGGATTTCTTCTTTGGTAATTTTTTCATCTTCGCTTTCCGGGTTGATTTTGATCAATCGCAGGACGGCGTTGGTAGAAAAAGTCAGCAGCCAGACAATCGGGGCAAAAATTTTGGCAATGACATATATCGGCCCGGACATACCTAAACCGATTTTTTCGGCGTATTGCATGGCAATTCGTTTAGGCACAAGTTCGCCGAGGATCAGCGTAATATATGATAAAATCAGGGTAATGCCGATAACTGCCAGAACATCAAGCTTTTGCGGCGAGATACTCACACCGGCGGCAACCAAAAAGTCCACAACTTTGTCGGAGAAGTTTTCGGCAGCAAAAGCGCTGCCCAGAAATCCGGCCAGGGTAATCCCTACTTGAATGGTCGCCAGAAATTTGGCCGGCTGCGTGGTAAGTTCTAGAAGCCTGGCCGCTTGTTTATTGCCGTCTTCGGACATTTTTTTGAGCTTGTTGCCGTTAATGGAAATAACCGCGATTTCCGCGCAGGCAAATACGGCGTTCAGAAAAATCAGAAAAAGCTGTAACAGCAAAAGTTCGGCAATTGAAAAATCGGACATAGTCTCCTCATAAATTGTTAATCTGACACAAATTTAGCATAAAATCAGCGCCAGACCATAAATAAAACTCAGTTTTATACAGGAAACAGCGTTCTAAAGCCGAAAAAATGAAAATATCGTGACAAAACGCCGCCGCTGCGATATGTTGAACAGGTAAACAGGAGGAGAAAATAAAATGTCGCTATGTGCGGTAAAAGAATATTTTGCCCGTTTTGGGCAGGCAGAACGAATACGCGAATTTCCCGTCTCCAGTGCCACGGTGGCTGAAGCGGCCGCAGCCTTATGCTGTCAGCCGGAAAGGATCGCCAAAACTTTGTCCTTTTTGCAGGAAGACGGGCCGGTGTTGATTGTGGCAGCCGGCGATGCGCGCATTGACAATGCTGCTTATAAGAAAAAGTTCGGTCTTAAGGCAAAAATGCTGTCGCCGGACACGGTTGAAAAATTGATTGGCCACGGTGTCGGCGGCGTTTGCCCTTTTGCGGTCAAACAAGGTGTCAAAATTTATCTGGATTGCTCGTTGCGGCGTTTCAAGACAGTTTTTCCGGCGTGCGGCAGTGCCAACAGCGCAATAGAGCTGAGTATACCGGAGTTGGAAAAATATTCCGGCAGTTTAGGCTGGATTGATGTGTGTAAAGACTGGCGGAGCTCTGAGCTAGTCCTGGGAAATATTGAGAAAACAGAGGAATAATTTTTCCGGAGTAAAACAAAAAGCCTGCATTGATGCAGGCTTTTCTTTGGTCGGGACTATTGGATTCGAACCAACGACATCTTGCTCCCAAAGCAAGCGCTCTACCAGGCTGAGCTAAGTCCCGACAGACGATTCGTCGGCAAGCAAACCTAAAATGAGCCAATTTTGAGGATTTTGCAAGCTTTTTTATCAAAAATACTTGCTTTTGTGGCGGAAGCACGGTTATGAATAAAAAAAGAGAGGAAACGGCATGAAAACATTTCAACGCACTAAAGAAGATTTTGTCTGTGAACACTGCGGCGCCGAAGTCAAAGGAAACGGCTATACGAACCATTGTCCGCATTGCTTATATTCCAAACATGTTGACATCAACCCAGGCGACCGGGCAGAAAACTGCGGCGGCTTGATGGAGCCTATTGATCTGGAGCTTAAAGACGGACGCTATATCTTGGTGCACCGTTGCCAAAAATGCGGATTCGTCCGTCGCAACAAAATTTGTGAGCAAGATAACTTTGAAGCTGTTCTTGCTCTTTCCAGACATCGTGTCGAGCGCTTGAAAAAGTAGATATCCCCGGGAAATCCCGGGGATAAGTCTAATTTTTTTGTTTTTTGCCGATGCTGATCTTTTTCTTTTTAGTCTGTTCGTCCGGCGATTTCGGAATGGCGATTTTGAGCGTGCCGTTGTCATATTCAGCGTCAGCCTTGTCAAAATCAAGATCCCAGGGCAGGGGAATCGTCCGTTTAAAGGAACCGTATGTAATTTCTGAAAAATAACTGCCGCGACGGTTTTGTTCGCTTTGTTGTTTTTTTTCGCCGGCAAGAGTCAGATAACCGTCTGCCGAGATTTCCACTTCTAGATTTTCCGGTGCAATGCCGGGAACTTCTGCAGAGACTGTCACTTCGTTTTTACCTTCGTTTACTTCAATTTTGGGCGCAGATACATTCGCTGTCGAATGTTGCGGAAAATCAATCATATTCCAAAAATGATTGATAAAATGGCGCAAATCGCCATGATGTTCGGTATGAATCGGCAGATTATGCAGTTTATCGTTGGGATTATCGAGTTGGTTTTCCATATTAAAATCTCCTTTTTGCCTGAAATGGAACCGGTAAAGATATAAATATGATTGCAACCGGGTTAAAGCTGATATTTAGGCCAGAGGCGGTTTTATGAATGTCTGCTCCGGATAATGAGACAGTAAAAAAATATGGAAAAGAAAGATTTGTTATGATAAATTCAAATAACAAACCGGGAAAGGAGAAAATATGGCGCAACAGACGGCTCTGGTGACGGATTTTGACGGGACGATCAGTGAAGACGATTTTTTCACCCTGGTTGCCGAAAAATATCTGGTGCCGGAAGATCTGAGGCCGTGGCAAGAATATCTTAACGGCCGGTTGACACATTTTACGGCCTTAAATCGTGTTTTTGCCAAAATTCACATTCCCGAGGCAGAACTGCGAGAATTTATCGGCACCATTGCGCTGGATGACACTTTTGCAAAAGTGGCGGCCTGTTGTGCCGAAAAAGACATTCCCGTCTATATTTGTTCGGCCGGCTGCGATTATTACATTAACATTTTGCTGAAAGAACTGATCAAACGCTATCAAATCAGGTTGGTTACCAATACGGGGCGCTATACGCCGCAGGGCGGATTAGTGATGATCCCGCCGCATGCCAGCCCTTTTTATGATCAGGACGTCGGCATATCTAAAGCCGGTGTGGTTTCATATCTGCAAGAAAACGGTTTTTCCGTCATTTTTTGCGGAGACGGTCCGCCGGATGTCACACCCGCTCGTCTGGCACAAACCGTTTTTGCCAAAAAGTACTTACTGGCGCAGTGCCGGCGTGAACACATAGCAACCCGTCCATTTCGCTCATTTTGCGATGTCCTGGCATATATTAAGGAGCTCTGAGATGGCCTATCTTCCTTATCCGAACAAACAAATCAATATACCTTATTTGCTCAAGATCGGTGAAGGTAAATTGCCGAAAATGGGGCGCTACCTGGTTGATAAAAATTTTAATAACATTGCGCTGTTTTGGGGCGAGGGGCTGGAAAGCGTTTTTGGCCCGGCTCTGAACAAAAGCTTGCAGACATATGGTATTAATGTCATTCACAAACAGGATGTCCGTTTTATCAATATTGAAGAAGTAAGCAAAGTTGCTTTCAATCTGCCTTACACGGTTGAGGCCATTGTTGGCATCGGCGGTGGCAAGGCGTTGGATTTTGCCAAATACTGCGGACATTTACTGAAAATTCCGTTTATCTCGGTGCCGACCTCAACGTCAAACGACGGCTTTTGCAGTCCGAATTGTTCATTACTGGTTGATGGATACCGCAAAAGTGTCAAGGCCAGCATTCCTTTTGGCGTGGTGATAGATCTTGATGTCATAAAAAGCTGCCCGCAGGTGTATTTCTATGCCGGCCTTGGCGACATGATGTCCAAAATCACCGCCTTGTGGGACTGGAAAAAAGCTTCGCAAAAAGGTATGGCGAGATATAACGATTTTGCGGCGTTAATGGCGTATAATTCATTGGATCTGCTGTTTATCAAACACAGTTTTGACATAAACTCGACTGAATTTCAACGCAGTTTGACTAATTCTTTGCTGATCTCGGGCATTGCAATGGAAATTGCCGGCACATCGCGTCCGGCCAGCGGTAGCGAGCATCTGATCTCCCATGCTTTGGATGCAGTGTCAAAATATCCGAAAATGCACGGGTTGCAGGTAGGTGTTTCGACATATCTTTGCGCGCTGTTGCAAAATAATTCTTCGGTAGAAAATCTGCGTGAAGTCTTTTTTAAAACCGGTTTTTTTGAGTTTGTCGAGCAAAACCCCTTTAACTATCATGAATATGTCGACGCATTGCGCATGGCGCCGACAATCAAACAAGACTATTATACGATATTGTCAGAAAAAAATATGTTTCAGCGCGGTGTTCATTATATTGAGCATGATGACATTCTCAGCGCATTGATTAAAAAATCTTTCTGACACTCTGGATATCTGCCGCTTGATGATTAAATAACAGGAACTTTTTAATCATCATGCAAAGAGCCGGAGGAGATGGCAGTGACCACGGAGAAAAAAACAAATTTTTATGAATTGGCAAACGGCTACACGGTAACACACCTGGAAGCCAGGGATTGTAATTTCATATATCGGGATAAAAACCAGGATATTGTGGCGCTTTTGGAAGGATGCGGCAAAAGCTTGACCAAGGTGAATCCCTACAAAGGGCGGCCGCTGAACAATCAGGAGAAAAAAATTCTGCATCTTTTCATTCGGAAAGAGGGTTTCCGTATTAATGCAGAGGTCGCCGACTTTCTGGAAGTGTCAATCATCCGTTATGCCGATGACAAAGAGGAATATCTTTCGGAACCGGAGCTGAAAAAACGCTTGGCCAAACGGATGGAATGCGTGGCATTATATGTCGGCCGCCTGCAGAAACACACACTCAGATTAAAACAAGGAACAAGCAGCGGCATCTACAATTTGGCCAATGCCAAAATAAAAAAACTGGTGGTTGAGGCGAATTGCAATTTGCATCTGGATTTACGGGACAATACGGAAATAGAATCTGTCCGCATCGGCGAAAATTACAATGGGGCTCTTAATCTGTCGCGCAGCACGGCAGAAAGCGTTTTTCTCGACAACAATTGCCGCTGTAATATCAGCTTTTCCGAAAGCAGAAAATGTTTTAATCTGATTATTGCCGATGTATATAGCGGCAATCTTGTTATTAACGACTCATGTTTTTACGGCATCAAAATAGGTTACTATTGCTATGCCTCAATCAATCTGGCGCACAACTGGGGACGAAGGGATATTGAAATCGGCGATTCCTTTCGCGGTGAGTTGCGGCTCGATGATGTAGAGGTCTACCGTCTTCGCCTGGGAAAAGATTGCAAAGGTACCGTCACCATCAGCAATAAAGATAAAAAACAAGGCAACCGGGAAATTCGTATTGCCGATGACTTCGCCGGCATTTTAAATTTGCAAAATGCCGAAGGAATTAAACGTCTGGATGTCGGCAGTCATGCCCGCGGGCGTTTTAATCTGCTCGGCAATCATGGCATCAAAGTAGCAAAATTTGATAAATATTTTAACGGTTATGCCAATTTTTCAAATTCCTCGGTTGAATATGTCCGGGCAGACTATGGCAGCAGCGGTGATTTCGTTTTCAACGAATGCGATAATTTGGTTTTGTTAGAACTGCCGCGTTATAAAAACACAAAAATTATTACCGAGAAAAGACCTCTCGAAATCAGCGGCGATAGCCATCATCTGTATTATCGCTATCGTCAGCGAAATCTTTTCGATGATTATACGCCGTTTTACAAAAAAATTTATTCGAATCTGAAAGAAATTTTTTCTTGAGGTTTTTGTTAATAATTGTGACATTTTTGTTACAAAAAAGCTTGAGAAAACAACGCAAATATGGTATAAATATAAGTATAAATACTCTGCTTGAAAGGAGGTTATTATGATGAAAAACGCTTCTGGTCATGGCTCGGATTTCCTGGACAGAATAAGCAAACCGGAAATTACCAAAAATGGGATTTTCGAAGCTTTGTTTGATGCCCGGGGATACGGTCCCGACATTAATACGCGTCATGTGTTTTTTCAAGAAGTGATCATCAAATTTAACGCCTCAAAAGCTAAAGCCGTTATCAAAAACCATCTGCCCTATGAAACGGACAGCCACTATGTTGATGTTGCCTTATGGCGCTACATTGAAACAGGCGGAGACATGAAGTCTTTTGATCGGGATTTAGAAATTGCCAAAGCAAACTATGCAAAAACTCATCAATTTATACATCAGTTGGCTGCGGCTCGCGCTATGCGCGCCGGAGCTTAATTTGGCAAAAAAGGCAAAAACCCCGCTCTGTCAAGAAGTCAGACGGGGTTTTTCTTTTTGCACAAAACAAAAACAGATGTTCAGATATCTTCTTCAAGTCCGAGATTGCGATATTTGATGCGCACATCATAGCCGGCTCCATAAGAACGGATCAGCTCATCGGCAATCGTCTGGTCGACATCGGCAAGATATCTGCCGTGTAAAGCCTTTTTCTCATCTTCGGAGAGCTTATGCGAGGTTTGAATGACTTTCGAAGGGATAACAATCATGAAAGTATCTTCATTGCTAAAAGTCTTCGGTGTATTCAAAGGCTCCTGAAACAGCTCATTCATCTGCATTGGCGAAAGCCAGCTGAGTGTCTGCCCTTTTTTCAGAGGAGCGGAAGTGCGGAAGCCGACATTGAAACGAGCGGCCACATCGGCAAATTTATCGCCGCTTTCCAGATCATGGGTAATATCATTGACCAGCTCTTGAGCAATAGCCGCTTTTTCATTATTCTTCCAAAGGGCAACAATATCATCGCGGACTTCGTCCAGATCTTTAAGACGCGCTTCATGTACGGTCTCAATCTTCAACAGGGCAAATCCGGTTTCTGTTTCCAGAATTTGCGATGTTTCGCCGGCATTATAGGAAAAAGCAGTGTCAATAAAATCTAAAGAAGAGATCAAAGCTTCATCCTTGCCGTCGACTTTTTTAAACTTGCCGCTTTCCGTCAGACCGGCAACATGGTGGATCTTGGCCTGATATTTTTGAGCAATTTCTTCAAATGTTGCTCCGGCAGCCAGTTCGTCTTCAATGGCGGTCATGGTTTCATCGGCCTGATCATAGGTTTTTTCCTGACGAATTGCTGCGATAATTTTGTTTTTGGCGGCGTTGACAGATGTTTCTTTTTGAGGCGTGATAGAAACAACTTTCATGATATGCCAACCGAAGTCGGATTTAACCGGTCCGGCAATTCCGCCTTGGGGCAGGTCAAAAACAACCTCGCTCATATCGGCAATCAACATATCTTTGCTGACATTGCCGAGTTCGGTTGAAGCATTGTCCTGTTTGGCCATATCGCGGGCAACGGCATAAAAGTCAGCGCCTTTATCCAATGCAGCCTTGGCTTTTCCGGCATCGGTTTCGTTTTCAAAAACCATTTGCAGCACGTTGCGTGTTTCCGGGGTGACAAAACGATCAATGTTTTCGGTATAATAAGCATTAATTTCATCGGCGCTTGGCTGATATTCCCGGGCCAGTTCGTCGGCCGAAAATTCAATAAAGGAGACATCGCGGCTTTCCGGGTCTTCAAACCGTCCGGCAAAATCCTGATAATACTGCTGCATTTCGTCCGAGGATATCTTCCGGTCAATTTTCATGCTTGCCGGTTTGATGTCAACATACTGAAAAATCTTGCGGCGGCCGTCCAGTTTGGCAATGTAGTCATCCATAAAGCTGGGCAGGGTCATGCCGTCAACCGGAGAAGCCACCAGATGCTGTTTGATGATATCCCGGCGCAAAGTGTCAATATATTGTTGCTCGCTCCAGCCGCTCAGGCTCAGCATATCGCGCATTTTTGCAAGATCAAATTTTCCGTTGTTATCCATAAATTCAGGCTGCAGGTAGATGATCTTACGGACCAAATCATCACTGATGCTGACACTGCGGTCGTCTGCGGCTTTTTCGATAATGGCATTGACCACGTTTTTCTGAACAATATCCAGCATCATGGCATTTTTTGTCTCTTCGCTGATATCGCCGTTGTCGCCAAGCAAGGCCTTGACGGCGCGCAACTGCTGGTTGAGCTGGGCATTAATCTCATCGCGATAGATAACCGTCCCGTCAACTTTAATGATCGGCCGGTTGGCGTTTGCATGACCGAGATAACCGGAAATGCCAAATAAAGACATAAACGACAAGGCTGTCAGGATCAGGATGCCCTTGACCCAGAAACTGTCCTGAAAACTTCTAATTTTTGTAATCATCAGTATGTATCCTGTATATATAAAGTATTCTTCTTTGCGCGATTATAGCAATAATGATAATTTATACAACTCTATTCAATAGTTGTTGAAAAGTTTTTTTGTCTGTGCTAGAAGGAGAGCATTGTTTTAAGAAAAAGTAATAAAGGAATAAGCAGATGGCTCGTAAAAAACTGATTGCCGGCAACTGGAAAATGAATGGCCTGACGGCTGACGGAACGGCTCTGGCCAAAGGAATTGCCTCAGAAGTCAAGGCTTTGGGCAAAGTCCAGTGTGAATTTTTGGTTTGTCCGCCGTTTACACTGCTGGCAGCAGTCAAAAAGGCTCTGCGTGGGGCCAAAGTAGCTTTGGGCGGACAGGATTGCCATTTTGAAAACAAAGGTGCTCATACCGGAGACATCAGCCCGCTGATGCTGACGGATTTGGGCTGCAGTTATGTCATTTTGGGACATTCCGAACGTCGGGCCGATCATGGCGAGTCGAATGAACTGGTCTGCAAAAAAGCTGTTGCGGCGCATCAGGCCGGGTTGAAGACCGTCATCTGTATTGGAGAAACATTGGCGCAGCGTGATGCCGGCCAGACAATTGATGTCTGCAGCAGGCAGATTCTCGGCTCTGTTCCGGAAAGCGCCACGTCTGCCAACACGGTGATCGCCTATGAGCCGGTTTGGGCAATCGGTACCGGTAAAACCCCGACGGCGCAGGATGTCGAAGAAGTTCATGCGGCAGTCCGCAAAGTTTTGGCTCAAAAGCTTGGCAGAGGAAATGCTTCCAAAATGCGCATTCTTTACGGCGGTTCTGTCAAACCGTCCAATGCTGCGGAATTTTTGTCGTTGCCCGATGTTGACGGCGCCCTGATCGGCGGAGCCAGTCTCAAGGTCGAAGATTTTATGGCTATTGCTAAAAATTCGGGCTGTTAATCAACCACAGATAAGGAAAAAACAATGGGTTCTGTTTTATTGGTCATACATTTGCTTGCATGTATCTTTCTGGTAGCGGTCATTTTGCTGCAGCGCTCCAGCGGAGGTGCTTTGGACGGGCTTGGCGGCGGAAGCGGTGCGTCAAACTTTTTAAGTGCCCGCGGCACCGGAAATTTCCTCACGCGTACAACGGCCGTGTTGGCAGTTGTCTTGTTTGCTACCAGCATCTCATTGTCGTTGTATTACAAAGGCATGGATCGCCGTACTGGCTCAATCCTTGAAGAAGCGCCGGTGCAAAGTGAACCGGCGGTGCCGGTTGCGCCACAGGCTCCGGTAGCAGGCAAATAGATGAACGGATTTTTCAACATAACAAAGGCACCTTTGGGAAAAGGTGCCTTTGTCACTTTAAATCAGGGGCAAAAAGGATAGGCAAATGTCTGAAAAAACAAAATTTATTTTTATAACCGGCGGTGTTGTTTCTTCTTTGGGAAAAGGGCTGGCTTCGGCATCTCTGGCGTCAATTTTGCAAGGCTCAGGTTTCAAGGTAAGAATGCGTAAGCTTGATCCCTATCTGAATGTGGATCCTGGCACAATGAGCCCGTATCAGCATGGTGAAGTTTTTGTCACGGACGATGGTGCCGAAACAGACCTTGATCTTGGCCACTACGAGCGTTTTTCCGGCGTAGCCTGTCACAAGACCGACAGCATTACTTCCGGCAGAATATATCAGCGTGTGATTGACAAAGAGCGTCATGGTGACTATCTGGGGGCAACGATACAAGTGATCCCTCATGTAACCAATGAAATCAAAGATTTCATTCTGTCCGACATCAGCGATGAAGATTTTGTGCTTTGCGAAATCGGCGGCACGGTTGGCGACATTGAGGGTCAACCCTATCTGGAGGCGATTCGTCAAGTGGCTTATGACCTTGGTCGCGACCGGGCTATGTTTATCCATGTGACGTTGTTGCCGTACATTCCCGCTGCAGGCGAGCTCAAAACCAAGCCGACTCAGCACTCTGTGAAAAAGTTGCAGGAATACGGCATTCAGCCGGATATGCTTTTGTGTCGTTCGCAAATGCCGATTCCCGAAGGAGAAAAACGCAAAATAGCCCTGTTTTGCAATATTCGTGAAGAAAATGTCATTGCCGCGCTGGATGTCAGCAGTATTTATCAGGTGCCGTTATCCTATGCGGCGGAAGGCATGGGACGGCAGGTTTGCAAGCATTTCGGCATCACGCTGGAACATGAACCGGATCTAAGCAAATGGCAGAAGATTGTTGAAACTCTCCGCCATCCCGAAGGTGAAGTCAGAATTGGCGTCGTCGGCAAATATACACAGCTTTTGGAAGCGTATAAATCTTTGAATGAGGCTTTAACCCACGGCGGCATAGCCAATAAATACAAGGTCAGGGTCAAATGGATCGATTCCGAGTTGTTGGAGCAAACAGACAACATAGACGAATATCTCGGTGATATCAGCGGCATTTTAGTGCCTGGCGGCTTTGGCAAACGCGGTACCGAAGGGAAAATACGGGCTATCCGCTATGCCCGGGAGCATAAGATACCGTTCCTCGGTATTTGCTTTGGTATGCAGATGGCCGTGATTGAGACCATTCGCAACGTTGCGGGCATCAAAAATGCTGGCACCACGGAATTTGATGCTGATTGTGAGCCGGTTGTCGGTCTGATGACCGAATGGGACAGGGAAGGAGCCAAAGAAATCCGCCGCGAAGACGGAGATCTGGGAGGTACAATGCGTTTGGGAGCCTATCCTTGTGTTTTGCAGCCGAATTCAAAAGCATGCAAAGCCTATGGCACAGATAAAATTTCCGAACGCCATCGTCATCGCTATGAGGTAAATATCCGCTATGAAGAAACTTTGCGCCGGGCCGGCATGAGCATCACCGGCAAGTCTCCCGATGGTAAATTGCCGGAGATTGTGGAAATTCCGGATCATCCGTGGTTTGTGGCGGTTCAGTTCCACCCTGAGCTCAAATCAAAGCCTTTTGCGCCGGCACCGTTGTTTGTGTCTTTTGTGAAAGCCGCCATTGACAAAAGCCGTCTGCTCTAATATGTAAAAAAATACATAAAAATTAAGACGGAAAAAGTTGATGAAAATTAAATATATCATTGGAGTTGCCATGTTTATGTTGCTGCCGCATCAGGCTGCAGCCGGGTTTGCCGATTATGTGCAAACCCTCAAAGATGATGTCGCCGCAACGTGGCTGTCGGAGGAATATGATGCCTATGTGCCGCTTTATGCTTGGCACAATCGTCTGACTTATGATCAGGAGCATATTGATAAATATAATGAAAATCCCTGGGGTTTTGGCCTAGGAAAATCACGTTATGATGAAAAAGGCAACTGGCATGGTTTGTATGCCATGGCGTTCAAAGATTCCAACAAACATCTGGAAACATTTTTCGGCTATGCCTGGATGAAAAATTGGTTTGTTAACTGCAATCCGGATTGGCGCGTTGGCATCGGTTACACGCTTGGCCTCACTCAACGCAGCGAATGGTTGTATATTCCTGTTCCGGCGCCGTTGCCGATTGCCGGCGTGGAATATAAGCAAGTAGCTCTGCAGGCAGCTTATGTCCCTGGGCTCAAAAATGACGGAAATGTTCTGTTTATCTGGACAAGAATCGCCATTAATTAGGCAAAACCTCATATAAATATTCAAAAAAGATGGACTTTGCTGCAAAATTTGTATATAAACAATAGCGTAAAACTTATTTTTAATTAAAGACTGAAATATATTATGGAAAAAGTTAATTCTTTCACCTTACAAAAAGAAGTAACCGTTGCCAAGTTCAAAATCGGCAATGATCTGCCGTTGTCATTGTTATGCGGACCATGTCAGATTGAGAGCCGTCAGCATGCGATTGATATCTGCGGCGCCATGCGGGAGATAACTTCCAAACTTGGGATGAACTATGTTTTTAAGGCCTCGTTTGACAAAGCCAATCGCACGTCAATCAATGGCGCGCGCGGTGTCGGTTTGGACGAAGGCATGCGAACGTTTGACGAAATCAAAAAGCTCTACGACAACATTCCGATCGTGACGGATGTGCACGAAACATGGCAATGTGAAGAAGTTGCCAGACATGTGGATATTCTCCAAATACCGGCCTTTTTATGTCGGCAGACGGATTTGGTTGTTGCCGCCGCCAAGACCGGTAAAGTGGTCAATGTGAAAAAAGGACAGTTTTTGGCGCCGTGGGATGTTAAAAACATTGTCAAAAAAATCACGGACAGCGGCAATGAGAAAGTCTGTATTACCGAGCGGGGAACCAGTTTTGGTTATAATACCTTGGTGGTGGATATGCGCTCATTTCCGCAAATGGCAAGGGATACCGGCTTCCCGGTGATCTTTGATGCAACGCACTCGGTTCAACAGCCGGGCGGGCAGGGGGCATCAACAGGCGGCCAGCGTGAATTCGCACCGGTACTGGCCCGTGCTGCGGTTGCCGTCGGTGTCGCGGCCGTGTTTATGGAAACGCATGAAAATCCGGATAAAGCGCTTTCTGACGGGCCGAATACAATAGCTTTGCGTGATATGCCATGGGTTTTGGAGGAACTCAAAGCTTATGATGAACTGAGCAAAAAGTTTAAAAAAGAACGCGGCGAAGTCCAGATGGCCGGTTGAGGGAATTTTTAAAAAATACAAAAAAGTCCGGAATTATTCCGGACTTTTTTGTGTCTGCGATTCCGTTTATTAGAACGGCCGTAAGATGAAGGCTGCTTCTATAATAAGCAGACAGCCAAAATACATAAAGCTGCATGCTTTTTTGTAGAAAACGGCAGCTCTGTTTCTGTAAAAATCTTCTTTGTCGTTAGCGTATAATTGTATATCAGGCGTATGATGACGAAATCTGTTGGCCAGTCCGTCATAATACAAGGCGCTCAGATACAAAAATCCGCCAAGACCCCAAGAAGCAAACAGCAAAATCATAAAAAGGCTTCTACCGCCATATACGATCAACAACCCGCCAAGCACGGCGCCGATGATCCAGGGAATTAATTTTTTCATAAGGCCAAAGCATGGTTAATAAATACAATAAATGTAAGAATAGCGGCTTCAATCAACAAAACCGTGCTCATTAACTGAAGTTGCCGGCAGATGATTTGCCGCAGCAATCGTTTCCGGGCATTCAAATCTTTAACATGGTTTTGAAAAAAAGCGCCAATCAGCATAAAAAGAGCCACCCCGATAAGAGCATAGGTGACAACTTCCATGTTTTGCCAATTGATCTTTGGCCAGACCAGTACGGCAGTGACAAGGCCCCATAGTCCGACAAACCAGCTCAAAATAATGAATGGCAGGTTTTGCCGACTTGCCTGTTTAATTAATTTTCTCATTTTCTTGGGTTTTTAATTAATAATATATAAGTTGTTAAATTTCACCCCTCAACATAATGTTTTTTGTCTAAAACGTCAAGATTTTTTTTGAATTTTCCGTTGACCGTTGGTCGGAAAGTCAATACACTTGCCTCACGGAGGAAGAATGGAATTTCGCGACGAAGGTTATATAATCAAAATGCGCAAACACGGGGAAACCGGGCTGATACTGACATTAATCTGTCGTGCCCGTGGTAAGGTAACCGGTTATGTCCGTCATGGCCTGAGCAAAAAAAATCTGTCAACATTTCAGCTTGGTAATTTGCTGGAGTTTGATGCTTTTTCAAGAGTAGATGATAATATGCTGACCCTGCGCCCCGAGCTTAAAACATCTTTTGCAGCGCATTTCCTGAGTGATGCAGGTCGTTTGCGGGGGTTGAGTTCATTCTGCGCTCTGGCTGATGCCTGTATGCCGGAGCTTCAAAGCTTGGAAAATTTTTATGCGTATGTCGATGATTTTTTTAATCTTATAGATGAAGATAATTGGGTAACATATTATTCTTACTTTGAATATTATCTTCTGGATTTTTTAGGAATAGGCCTTGACCTAAGCGCTTGCGCCGTAACCGGCACAACTGAAAATCTGGCGTATGTATCGCCCAAAAGCGGCAAAGCTGTTTGTGCCGAAGTTGGTTTTCCATACCGTAACCGTTTATATCTTTACCCGCATTATATATTAAACGGCAGCAAAACGCCCTCAGCCGGGGAAGTGTCTGATTTGCTGGATATGACCGAATTTTTCCTACGCAAAAACTTTTTTGCCACACATAACTTGAAATTTCCGCAATGCCGTGCTAATCTTGCCGCAATCGTAAAACAGGAGCCTTCTTCGGGGCTTGCATAATCGGAATACAAACGGGATGGAACAAGAAGAAAAAATCAAAAACGTGGCCATGGCCGAAGAGCTGAGTTCGCGTTATCTGTCTTATGCGATGTCGACAATTGTTGCCCGCTCGCTGCCGGATGTCAGAGACGGGCTCAAACCGGTGCATCGCCGTTTGCTCTATGCCATGCGCCAGCTTCATCTGGATCCGAAATCCGGATTCAAAAAATGCGCACGCGTTGTCGGCGACGTTATTGGTAAATATCATCCGCACGGCGACAGCGCCGTTTATCAGGCAATGGCGCGTTTGGCGCAGGACTTTTCGGTGCGATACCCGTTGGTTGACGGGCAGGGCAACTTTGGCAATATTGATGGCGACGGCCCGGCGGCCATGCGTTATACCGAGGCCCGGCTGACAGAATTTGCCGTGGCGCTGATGGAAGGTCTCAATGATGATGCCGTCGACTTTCGTGACACCTATGACGGAGAAGAATCGGAACCGGTTGTTATGCCGGCCGCCGTACCCAACCTGCTTTGCAACGGCTCGTCCGGCATTGCCGTTGGTATGGCGACCAACATCCCGCCGCACAATCTGTCGGAGGTTTGCGATGCGCTTTTGCTTTTGATTGAAAAACCGGAAGTTGAAATTGAGCCTCTGGTGCGCAAATTACGCGGGCCGGATTTTCCGACTGGTGGCCTGATTGTTGATAAATTTTCAACCATTTTGAACAATTATACGCAAGGCAAGGGCAATTTTCGGATCCGAGCCAAATGGGAGAAGGAAGATCTCGGCATGGGGCAATATCAGATTATTGTCACCGAAATTCCCTATCAGGTTGTTAAGTCCAAGCTGATTGAAAAAATTGCTCAGCTTCTGCAAGATAAAAAAATCCCGCTTTTGAGCGATGTACGGGATGAATCCACCCATGATGTGCGCATTGTTCTGGAACCCAAAAACCGCAATGTCGACGCCAATATGCTGATGGAGCTTCTCTTTCGCCAGACAGAGTTGGAAGTCCGCTTCAATATGAATATGAACGTGTTGGATTCCGATGGCGTGCCGCGGGTAATGAGCATCAAAGAAGTCTTGCGCGAATATCTGGATCATCGCCGGAAAGTTTTGGTACGCCGCTCGGCTTATCGTCTCGGCAAGATCAACAATCGGCTTGAGATTCTTTCCGGTTATTTGATTGCTTATTTAAATTTGGACGAGATTATCCGCATTATCCGTGAGGAAGAAGATGCCAAAAGCGTCATGATGCAGGCATTCAAATTGACCGAAAATCAGGCTGAAGCCATTTTGAACATGAAGCTACGCAATTTACGCAAGCTTGAAGAAGCAGAAATTCGCCGCGAATTTGACGATCTGAGTGCGGAAAAGAAAACTCTGGAGGAATTGCTCGGCAGCGAAGAACTGTTATGGAAGAAAATTGCCGAAGAAATCCGGCAGATTCGCGAAAAATTTGGCAAAAAGACAGCGCTTGGCCGCCGCCGTACGGAATTCTCCGAAGCTGGTGAGGATATAGAAATTTCTATTGAGGCTCTGGTTGAAAAAGAGCCAATCACCGTTATTTTATCACAAAAAGGCTGGATCCGCTGCATGAAAGGCTATTGTGATCTTAAAGAAGATTTTAAGTTTAAGGATGACGACAGCCTGCTGACAGCCATTCATGCCCAAACCACCGATAAGATCATCCTGCTGGATACTTCCGGAAAATTCTTTAATATTTCCGGCAGTGAAATCCCCAGCGGCCGCGGTTTTGGACAACCGCTGCGTCTGATGGTGGATTTAGGCAATAACGACAACATCGTCGCTATGTTCGTTTTTGAGCCGAAAGTTTCGTATCTGATTGCTTCCGACAGTGGTCACGGCTTTGTTGTGGATGAAAATCATATTATTGCGCAGACTCGCAACGGTCGCAAGATCATGAATGTTGCCGACGGAGAAAGAGTCATGTTTTGCAAAAAGATAGAGGGAGACATGGTGGCGGTTGTCGGCGAAAACCGCAAACTGCTGATTTTCCCGATGGAAGAAGTGCCGACCATGGCCCGCGGCCGCGGCGTTGCTTTGCAGAAATATAAAGATGGCGGGTTGGCAGATATCCAGATCTTCAAAAGAGAAGAGGGATTCCGTTTTGCCCGTTCCGGCGGCGTCAAAACCGAGACGGATTTGCTGACATGGATTGGTCATCGCGCTCAGGTCGGCAAACTTGTGCCTTTCGGTTTTCCCAAAAATAATAAATTTCTCGGGTAAAAAAGGGTTAAAAGCAAACGACTGCCTGCCGCAAAATTTGGTACAAAAGGTAAAATGAGCGAAATTTTATTTGAATTTATCCGCCAGGGACAATATGTCAAAGTCACGGCCATTGAGCCGGAGACACGAATTGAGGCCAGTGTTGTCGTGCCGGCAAATCTGTCTCAGGATCAGATGCGTCTGCAGGCGCTGAATCGACTTAATTATGTTTTACGTAAAAAAGCCGAAGAGTAAGGCGTTTTTGCACGCCGCGCTCGGATGTGGATAAATACGAATTTACAAGCATAAATATTTCCCTTTTTAAAATTATAGATTAAGATAAGCTCAGCCTGTAAAGGCAAGGGGAATATATTATGAATATGGGGAAATATCAGATGTCTGATCAAACAGCCGGCAGCCGTCGGTCTAAGTCCAATGCCAATCTTCCGCAGTTTATGAATGAACAGCCTGTTTATACCGAGATTGAAGAAAAACAGTCGTGGTTAAACAATAATCTGCACAAACTGATGGTCAGTGTCAGCGTCGTCTGGTTTGCGATTGTTTTGATTTATATCACTCAGTTTTTCGGTTGGTCTAATCTGTTTTTGATGATGCCTGATGAATTTGGCGGTTTTTTGGCGGGCATCACGCTACCCTTGGCAATCATATGGGTGGTCATGGCTTATATTGACCGCGGCACATCTTTCAAACAAGAGGCAAAATTTTTGCGTGCCTATATGAACCAGTTGGTTTATCCTGAAGACGGAGCTCCCCAAACGGCCAAAGCTATGGCCGATGCAATCCGTTCTCAGGTTGTTGAGCTGCAGCAGGTTTCCAAAGCCGCAACGCAGCAGACCGCCCTGATTAAGGATGAAATGCGTGCCAATATTGCGGAATTTTCTAAATTAATTGCCACTTTGGATACCTATTCGTCCCAAACGATTGTGGAACTAAGCGACAGCATCAAAACAATTTCCCAAAATTTTGACAACATCGCGAACAAAGCGCAAAATTCATTGAGCGGCTTTTCAGAGATAAATAAGAGCTTTGCCGGTGATGCCGTTGCCATTGAGCAAAATCTCAGCACCTTGTTTGACAATTTGCTTCCGCGTGTCAAAGAGATAAAAGAATCTGCTGAGTTTTTACATAAAATCACCGATTCAAACGCACAGGCCATGACCCACGCCAATGAAATGCTGCGTCAATATAATAACGAAGCTGCCGCCGGACTGAGCGGTTTAAGCGAAACGCTGAAAGAACAGACAAGTATGTTGGAGAACGTGACCAAAAGCGCTGTACAAAGTTGTGAGATGATCAAAAAATCCGTTTCTTCCGAGATAGAGACACTTGGTACTTTAGTTGAAACGCACAGCAACCGGCTGGAAAAATCAATTTCTTCAGCGAATGATCTTTTCAAGGCTAAAATCGGGGAACTCGGGCAAAAGGCCGCCGATAATCTTGAAGATCTCAACGCACGCATTCAAAAAGGCCTTCAGGGACTGGATGGCGCAGTGGACGGTCAGCTCAAAAAAGTGGACGTTTCCATGAGTAAACACAGTCATGATCTTGTATCTTTGCTTAAAGCACTTGATGAAAAAGCAGATGAAGTCAACGATCGTCTTTCCTCTCACAGCGATTTGCTGGCTCAGGAAATTGATAAGCTGATGGTCAGAAGCAACAATCTTGAGGAAAGTGTTGCCACGCAGGTTTCCAAGATGAACAATGTTTCGACACAGGTTATCGATGCCATGCAAAAAGTGGATTTGTCCATGGAGGCAAACATCAATTCGCTGCATGAAAAGAGCGCTGCCGCCAATGATGATCTGCAGCATTATATTGAATCCCTGCAAAACAAAACATCCGAATTTGATCGTCTGAGTACGGGGTTTTTGGAAAAATCAGCGCAGGCCGACGATGAACTCTTGGCGTGTCATAAACATATTAAAGAGACAATTGCGGCGGTCAACACGCAAGTTCAGGCGCTCAATGAGCAGATTAATGATGCGGCGGCGAATCTGCATAAACAATCGGCAGATTCGTCTGTCAGCATGAATGAGGTTGCTGAAATTATGCGCAAACACACGGCCGCTCTGACGGAGGCAACATCCGTTGTGGTGGCTCAAAGTCAGGTCAGCGAAACTTCTTTGGCCCAGCAGCAGAAAAATATTACGGCCTCGGCCGCCCGGGTTGAAGAAATCAAAGCTGAGCTCAAACGGCAGATTGATGAACTTTCAGCCGCTTCGGCTCTGTTGGAAAGTGATGCTTCTGAGACCGTCGCCGTACTCAAACAAAACATTGCCGCAATGTTGGCCGGCTGCAACGATGTCATCAACAAGAGCAAGGCCATTAACGACAATCTGGCGGAACAAGCCAATCAGTTTGATACTTCGGCCAATCGGACTTTGTCAAAAGTAACACAGTTTGAGAGCATGCTGACCGTGCAGAATCAAAATATAGACAGCTTATCGCAACAGGTCGGAGAACGGGCATCCGCGGTTGAAGAAATTCTTTCGCGCCAGCACAAAAATATCGGCGAGATGACCAAAATGTCGCAGGAAACGCTGAGCAAAGCCATGAATGCCTTTGAAGAACAGGGTAAAAGCCTGAATGAAATTTCCCGTTCGACGGCGTCTTATGTGGCAGATGTCGCTCAGAGTATGGATGACAAAGCCGCTTCGCTTAATATTTTGTTCAAACAGCAGGAAGATGAATTTTACAGTTTCTGCGACAAGATTGCCGAAAATGCCGATGTGATGAAAGAGGCGCTCAAAAAGCAGGTCAGCGTAATCGAGCAAAGCGCAGATAAAGTTTTTTCACGCATGGTCATGTTGGAAGAAGATACATCGCGCCATGCCGATTCGGTTGTCGCCAATTCAACCCAGTCGATTGAGCGCTTAAGTGAAATTGAAAATCTGATTGCAGCCAAAAACGAGACCATCCGCAAAATGGTGGCTGAAACGGCCGATGGTTTGCACGGGATTATCACGCAGATGCAGGAGGCACAAACGGCATTTGCCGCCAATGCCAAACAACTCCGTGAGGAGGCCAAAACTTCCAACCAGGGAATTTTGGCTAGCTGTGCCGAATTGTCCGCTGCGCAGACTAATTTATCCAAAGAAACCTCAAATGTCGTCAAACTGATTAGCGAACATGGCAAAAACATAGATGTTTCCATGCTCCGGGCTCAGACTCAGAGCGAAGAAATTGGCAAAATGCTGGAAACGCAGGTTGAAAATCTCACGGAAGTTGCCAATACTTTGGCCACGCAAAGCCGTTTAGGAGAGAGTTCTTTAGCACAGCAATATCAATATTTGTCGGAAGCATCGGTCCAGGTTGCCGAAAAAATGAAAGAAATCAACGAACAATTCAAAAATAATACCGCCGGCATGTTTGATATGACAACAAAACTGGCTTACGAAATAGATGTTTTGGGCGACCGGCTGATTAAAGCCGGAGAAGAAGTGAACAAAACTTCCAAAAATTCGCTCAAGAATTTAGATCAGGTCAGTTTGTCGCTTTCTCAGAACGCGGAGGATCTTGAGCAGACAACCCGTGGTTCTGTTGAGCAGTTCAATAAAGTTTTCAAGGAATATGAGAAATATTTGGCCGGTTTCAATACAGTGACGGCGGAAACAAGCACCAGTGTATACGAGATCAATAATCTGATTACCGACCAGAGCAACAAAATGGTCAAGATTTCCGATGATACCAAAAAGCTGGTCGAATGCTTTAACACCGTGCTGAATGACACTTCTAATGCGTTGGCAGAACGGGCCAATGATGCTTATGACAAAGTCAAAGGTCTTGGCAAAGATCTGAAAAATCTTGGTCTGCAAATGGAAGAGGCCGCTAAAATCAGTGCCACGCATCTGACTTCTTCCGGGGACAAATTGCGCGCATCCGTCAGTGAGATTGCTGCCAACGCCGAACGCATTTCCAATGAAATTTTTTCTTCAGGGGAGGTGTTCGTCAAACAATCGCAGGCTTTGGTTGCCACAACCGACGACACCGTAGCCAAAATCAACGGCGTGATGGGCAGCTTGCTTGAAGCTGGCAAGGATTTTGGTCTCCAAGGAGATAATTTGGTGCAGCAAAGCATGCATTTTAATGATGTGGTCGGCAAACAAATACGCATGCTGGATGAAAATGCCAAAAAGGCAGACGCCGCCATGAACAGTCTCAGCGCTGTACATCAGGAAGTCAAAATTGAGCAGTTTCTCAAAGAAGCGTCAACAATAATTGAAAAACTGCAAAATATCTCCGTTGATATCAACCGAATTATCAATCCCAAAGATGAAGACGATTTATGGAAAAAGTTTTATAACGGCGACAGCGGCGTTTTTATCCGCTATCTGTCCAAAAATATGAGCAAACAACAGATTGCGGCCGTTCAGCGCGAATATGAAAAAAATACCGAGTTCCGCGGCTTGGTTTCATCTTATTTGTCGGAGTTTGAAATTTTAATCAATGCCGCCAAATCGCACGAGCATTCAGGGCTTTTGCTTTCGGTTGTTTCCGGGGCGGATATCGGCCGTTTGTATTATCTTCTGGCTAAAACGCTTGAAAAGGTGAATTAGGGTATAATTCATGACAAGGCTGCAGATAAATGATGCGCTGACTTCTCTGCAACGACAGATTGCCGTTTCCGTTGACCGCCTGAAATACAAGACGGACATTTCCCGCGACGGAGAAGATGTCGCTGCCGGCGGCAACGCTTATGCCGATGCAGCGCGTCTGCATGAAAAAGCTTATTCTCTTTTGGACAGCGACTTATCTTATCAGTTGTTTTCTTATGCCGAACACGGTGTAGATGCATCTTATGCCGCCAAAAGTTATGTCTATGCCGCCGAGGTAAACCGTCCCTCGACAGTTCTGATTGATTTCATGTTTGCCAATAATCGCGAGTTTGATTTTAAGGTCTGAATGCAAATACTTGATTTTGACAGCAAGGTTTTTTTGGCGCCGATGGCCGGAATTACAGACCGCCCGTTGCGCAGGCTGGTGGCTTCTTTCGGCCCCGGCAATATTGTCTCCGAGATGGTGGCGGTCAATGCTTTGTCTCGCCGCAATGCCAAAACGGCACGGATTGCCGATGTTCGGGACGAACCTTATAAAGTCGTTGTTCAACTGGTTGGCGGAGATCCTTCCTTATTTGCCGAGGCGGCGCGGATGGCCGCGGATCTTGGGGCATATGCACTGGATATCAACATGGGTTGCCCGGTCAAAAAAATTGTCAATAACAATTCCGGCGCCTATTTGATGTGTGATTTGCCTCTGGCCGAACAGATTATTAGAACCGTCGTCCGCGCCACGCCGCTCAAAGTCAGTGTAAAGTTTCGCAAAGGATGGGATACAGGGCATGTCAACGCTGTTGAGTTTGCCCGTATGTGTGAGGAAGCCGGCGCGGCATATCTGACGGTGCACGGACGCACGCGAGCGGAATTTTATGCCGGTCAGGCTGATTGGGATATCATCGCCGCCGTTAAAGACGCCGTTAAAATTCCGGTTGTTGGCAATGGTGATGTTATTTCCCCGCAAAAAGCCGAAGAAATGCTGAAATATACGGGAGCCGACGGCGTCATGGTCGGCCGCGCCGCCTTGGGAAATCCTTGGTTGATTGCCCAAATTCACAATTATCTGGAAACCGGGCATCAGATGCCTGAAATTTCTCCGCAACTTGTCAAACAAACGTTGTTAACCCATATTAAAGAACTGATAGCTTATTATGACGAAAAAATAGCGCTCGGGCTATCGCGCAAATATGTCTGCTGGTATTGCAAGAACATGCGGGATGCTCGCAAATTCAGGGAGAACTATGTGCGAATAGATAATTTTAGCTCTGCTTTGGAGGAAATAGAGCGTTATTTTGACAATTGCGAAGAGCAAAACAGAAAAGAGGAGCAAAAATGAAAATCATTGTTTGCGGCGGTGGCAGTGTCGGCAAAAGCATTGTCAGCTATCTGGTCAAAGGAAACAATGACGTTATCGTGATTGACCGCAATCAGGCGCGTTTAGACGAGTTAGCCAAAGAATATGATGTTTTGCCGGTTTTGGGAGATGCGTCGCATCCCGATGTTTTAGAGCGTGCCGGCATTAAAAATGCCGATATAATTTTGGCGGTCACCGACGTGGATGAAGTAAATATGGTTATTTGCCAGGTGGCGCATACATTATTTGGCGTCAGTCGCAAAATTGCCAGAATTGACAATGAAGTGTTTTTGGATCCGGTATGGGGTGTTTTGTTCAATGAAACAGCCATTCCGATAGATTTGATGATCTCGCCGGACATTGAAATCGCCGAAAATATATTGCGAATTCTCAAATTTCCGGGATGCAACGATATTTTGCCGGTTTTGGATGAAGAAGCTTTTATTCTGACATTAAAAATTTCTGAGAATTGTCCTTTGACGGATGTGCCGGTGATGCAATTGTCCAGAGGGGAAGACAGCCCGGATATGGCTGTTGTCAATATCCTGCGCGGCAACAAATGCTTTCTGCCCCGCTGGGAGGATAAGCTTTGTGTTGGTGATGAAATCAATCTGCTTGTCAGAAAAGATGATGTTTATAATACAATTGCAGCTTTCGGCCTGGAAAAACCGACCAATGAACGGCTGATTATTTTTGGCGGAAATCAGATTGCTTCTTATCTTGGTGCACAGATCGAACGTGATGACTCTGTCAATAGTTGTAAAATTATTGAAGACGATATTGAAAATGCACGTCGTCTGGCTAAAAATCTGGGACATGTGATTGTGGTTCACGGAGAAATGATGAGTGACGTCATTTTGTCGGAAGCCGACATAAATCATGCCGATGCCAGCATTGCCGTCACCGCTAATGACAAAGACAATCTTCTGGCTTCTTTGCTGTCGTCCAAGCGAGGCGTCGGCATTCCGATGGCGGTTGTGAATACGCCTTCATACAGCAGTTTGATGGACGATATCGGCAACAGCGTCTTAGTAGATCGGGCCTCCATCACCATTTCAGGGATATTAAAGGAAATTCGCAAGACCAAAATGACGGATGCATACGCTTTAAGCCGCGGCAATGCCGAAATTTGGGAAATACATATTGACGACGACAATGGTCTGTCCGGCCGCAAAATCAGCACGATAGACCTGCCTGAAGAAAGCAAAATTATTGCGCTCAAGCGTGGCAGTGAGCTGATTTTTTGCAATGACGGTACCGTTCTGCAAAAAGATGACGAAATTATTTTTTACGTCGGTTCATCCTCTATTCGCCGGGCAGAAAAGATTTTTGCATAAAAATTACTTTACTAATCGGCAAAAATGTTGTTAGATTCTCTACATAACAATAAATATAAGGAAAAGACAATGCCTAAGAACATACAGGAAGATTTTTTAAATCATCTCAAAAACAATAAGATTGCAGTCACTGTTTTTTTGGTAAACGGCGTCAAGTTGCAGGGGATTATCACCTGGTTTGATGACTTTTCGTTGTTGCTGCGTCGTGACGGCCACACCCAGCTTATTTATAAGCATGCCGTATCGACGATAATGCCCAACGAAGCCGTCGATATTGAAACAGAATAGGCATTGCCTTTGGCTGAACGCAAACAAAGAACCCGTGTTAAAGCGGCAATAATCGTCCCCGATGTTCTCGGTGACAAAGTCAGTTTATCAAAAGAAGCCAGGCTGGAAGAAATATCCGGCCTGGCTTTGGCTATTGATTTAGATGTTGTCTTCAAGGAAATTGTTAAAGTCAGGACAGTCAAGCCGGCCACTTTTATCGGTCAGGGGGCAATAGAGAAAATTATGCCGCTTCCGGATCAGGGCGTGGAGCTTCTGATTATGGATACCGCACTTTCGCCGATTCAGCAACGCAATCTGGAAACAAAACTAGGCTTAAAAGTAATAGATCGGACGGCGCTGATCTTAGAAATTTTCGGAGAACGCGCGCAAACCAGGGAAGGTAAGTTGCAGGTTGAATTGGCGCATCTGACATATCAACGCAGCCGCTTGGTTCGAAGTTGGACGCATCTTGAGCGCCAACGCGGCGGCGCCGGTTTTTTGGGCGGTCCAGGTGAAACACAAATTGAGCTGGATAGACGTCTGATTGACGAAAAAATATTGCGCATCAAAAAAAACTTGGAAAAAGTCCGGCTGACCAGATCAATCCAGCGTTTAGCCCGTTCACGCGTGCCATACCCGGTTATTGCGCTGGTCGGCTATACCAATGCAGGCAAATCTTCATTATTTAATATGTTGGCACATAGTGATGTTTTAGCCAGGGATATGCTCTTTGCCACTCTGGATCCGTCTATGCGCAAACTTCGTCTTCCTTCCGGACGAGAAGCCATTTTGTCAGACACGGTTGGCTTTATCTCCGATCTGCCGCATGAACTGGTGATGGCATTTCGAGCCACTTTGGAAGAAGTTTTAAATGCAGATTTGATTGTTCATGTCCGGGATATTGCAGGCGAATCTAATCGCGAACAAAAACAAGACGTTATCAAGGTTTTGGAAAGTCTCGGTTTTGAGCAAATAGAACAAAGCGGACGTTATCTGGAAGTCTTAAATAAAATCGACTTGCTTGCCCCGGAAACTAAAGCAGACCTCGTTTGTCGACACAAACCCGGCACGGTACTGGTTTCAGCCCTGAGTGGAGAGGGCAAAGACGCTCTTTTGCAGCTGCTGGATGATAAACTGTCGCAAAATTTCAAAACACTCGAGCTGGAAGTCGGTGTCGCGAATGGTCGGCTGATTGCCTGGATATATGAAAATACCGAAGTTTTGTCACGCAGTATGGGAGAAGATCGTATTCGTCTGAAAATCAGGCTGGATGCTGTCACCGAAGCCAGATTGCAAAAAATGCTGCCGTAAACATCTTTGAAATAAAATAAAAAATCTTATTTAAAAACCGCAAAATAAATATTGCGGAGAATGTATAAGATGAAAAAACTCGCCTTAGCGGCTCTGATTTTGCTGGCGGCTTGCAGAAGCAGTATGCCGACATATGCTGAAACGCTTCAGCCCTGGATCGGCCAGTCGGAAGAGAAATTGTTACAAGCGTGGGGCGCGCCGCATCGTGTTCTGTATCTGACGCAGCAGCAAAAAGTCTGGATTTTTCTGGAAGTATCATCTAAGGCTATAGACGGCCGCAACAATCCGTATTCCGATGAAGTTTACTATCCGGCTGTCGCCATGCCAGACTTCGGCTTTCCGTCCCAACCACAATATACGGTTCACTATTGCAAAACCTTGTTTACCATTACAAATGACATTGTCACCAACTTCAGTTTCAACGGTGACGACTGTGTTGTGAATAAGCGCGAATAATCTTAATCTTTTAAATTAAGATACACCCGTAAAGCACGGCAAAGAAATGCATAATTGTCCCGGAAAGCACAAAGAAATGCCAAATGGCATGCGTATATTGATGGCTTTTCCAGACATAGAATAAAATTCCAAGCGTATAAAACGCACCGCCCAAAATCAAAAAGATCAGTCCCGTTAGCGGCAGAGCGGAAATCAGTTGCCGTGATGCAAACACAATCATCCACCCCATCAGCACATACAAGCCGATAGACCAGGCTTTTGTCCCGCTGCCTGAAGACATCAGCTTCAGACAAGTGCCAAGCAATGCCAGTCCCCAAACCAAACCGAACAGCGTCCAGCCGACGGCGCCGCGCATGGTTACCAGCAGAAACGGCGTGTATGAACCGGCAATCAGATAATAAATGGAAATATGATCAAACTTTTTGAGCTTTTTCTTCAATTCCGGGTTGGGAACGGCATGATAAATTGTCGAGGCCGTGTACAAAACAATCATTGATGTCCCGAAAACCGCTGTCGAAACAATAGCCCAGACGTTACCCTCCAAAGAGGAGAAAACAACCAGGATGACAAGGGCGGCAATACTCAGGGCAATGCCGATGCCATGTATGACACTATTCCATATTTCTTCTTTCAGGGTATAAGGATGTATATTGGCGGCGAGAGGACTCATCTTGAAATTCCTTGTTGTTTTTCAGAATTCTATAAAAACACCAAATCGTCGCGGCGTCAAACAAAAAGAGCTTTATGCCAAGCTCTGCCCGATGCGTCCAGGAGTAGGCTCCGCCGCCGCATCGCTCTGCCTAAGACAAAAAAAGACACTTTTTTCAAGTGTCTTTTTTTGTATTGGCGGAGAGGAGCGCTAAGTAAAAACAACCGTTGCTCCGGTTGTTTTTGTCTGTAAGCTCTTTGTAACATCTTATCGAGGGGGAGGCGTTTTATACGCCGTTCCTGAGATTAGATGCCAAAGAGGACGAGCTCTGCCCGATGCGTCCAGGAGTAGGCTCCGCCGCCGCATCGCTCTGCCTAAGACAAAAAAAGACACTTTTTTCAAGTGTCTTTTTTTGTATTGGCGGAGAGGAGCGCTAAGTAAAAACAACCGTTGCTCCGGTTGTTTTTGTCTGTAAGCTCTTTGTAACATCTTATCGAGGGGGAGGCGTTTTATACGCCGTTCCTGAGATTAGATGCCAAAGAGGACGAGCTCTGCCCGATGCGTCCAGGAGTAGGCTCCGCCGCCGCATCGCTCTGCCTGAAACAAAAAAAGACACTTTTTTCAAGTGTCTTTTTTTGTATTGGCGGAGAGGCAGAGATTCGAACTCTGGGTGGGCTCGCGCCCACGACGGTTTTCAAGACCGCTGCATTAAACCGCTCTGCCACCTCTCCGAAATAGGCGCGCCGGCAGTTGTGCTTTTAGCGGAAACTTCAAATTTCGTCAAGCGTTTTTTATCTTTTATTTACAAGTCATCGCTATAATAACGTCAGATTAAAAGAATAAGACGGGAAACAACTCATTGATGAAAAAGACATATTTCTACCTGACAGTTTTTTCTTTTGCGGCTCTGGCTTCCGGATGTGGTGCGGCGAGGGCCAATGTGGCCTCATTTGCGCCGCCGGAATATCTGGAATGGCTGGACGACCTCAAACAAGACATGCACGCCCGCGGTATTTCCGAGAAAACGCTGGATAGGGTTTATGCCGTTGACTATTATCAGCCGAGTCCGGAAGTTGTGAAGATTGATCGCAAACAGATAGAGTTTGCATTGACCTCAACAGCTTACATCAATCGGGTTGTCACGCGCAACCGGGTAGAAAAAGGCCGGCAATACTATAAAACGCTGCAGCCGCTGTTAACCCGGATTGAAAAAAAATATGGCGTTCCTGGAAAATATCTCATGGCCTTTTGGGGAATAGAAACAAATTTCGGCGCCAATTTCGGCGGCTATAATGTCATCGCCTCGCTGACAAATCTGAGCTATGATCAAAGACGTCCTGCTTTTTTTCGCAACCAGTTATATGAGGCGTTAAAGATTATAGACACTTGGCATATTGATCACACACAGATGCAGGGCTCATGGGCCGGCGCCATGGGACACTTCCAATTTATGCCCTCAACATTCAATGGCTATGCCGTAGACTTTGACCATGACGGAAGCATTGATATTTGGCATTCTTTTGAAGATGCCGCCGCTTCGGCCGCCAACTATTTGTCAACAATTGGCTGGCAGCCGCAGGTGCCCTGGGGTGTAAAGGTTAGCCTGCCGTGGAATTTTGACTTTGCGCAGACCGGCCGGAAAAAGACCAAAAGCCTTAAAGAATGGCGCCGCCTCGGTGTGCGGGCCGCAGCAGGATACCAATTCCCCGAGGATGAAAAACTGAGTGCCGCAGTGATAACGCCGGAAGGCAAAAAGGGTCATGCATACCTGGTGTTTGAAAATTTTAATAAAATCATGCAGTGGAACAGATCAGAGAATTATGCTTTGGCCGTTGGCATTCTGTCCGATTATATCGCTTCTGAGCAGAAATGGCGGCCGCAGACGGAAGATCCGGCTCTGCGACTGCGCAAGGATGACATTGTGACCGTCCAGGGATTTATCAACAAATTTTTCGACGGTCGTCTGAAAGAAGACGGACAGCTTGGCACCGGCACCCGCGAAGCGGTCAAAAAAGTGCAGAAAAAAGCGCGCCTGCCTCAAGATGGCTATCCGGATTATCTTTTGTTGCAAAAAATCAAAAATTACAACCCGAAACTCGGGTTCGCCATTCCCGTTCCGCAGAGAAAATTACACAAGGACAATTAATCGCTTTACGAAGAGGGAAAAACGTTTTAGATTAACAAACAAAATATGTGAACGATGAGAGAACCAATGACGCATTTTCAACATAATCTGAGCAAAGTTATGCTGTTGACGGCTCTGTTTGCGCTTGGCGCCTGTACCTATGGCAAAATTGGCGCCGGTAACGGACATTATTCTCAGGCAGAGGCCATCCGCGGGCAGGGCGGAAGTTATAAAATCGGCAGTCCGTATAAGATCATGGGCAAATGGTATTATCCAAAAGAAGATTACGGCTACGCCGAAGTCGGTATGGCATCTTGGTATGGTAAAGATTTTCACGCCCGCAAGACAGCCAATGGAGAAAATTATGATATGCACGCATTGACAGCGGCACATCGGACACTGCCGTTGCCTTCCATTGTTAAAGTAACCAATTTGGAAAACGGCAGATCTTTGGTTTTGCGTGTTAATGACCGCGGCCCTTATGTCAAAGACCGTATTATAGATATTTCCAAACGCGGCGCCCAATTGCTTGGTTTTCAGGCACAAGGCGTGGCAAAAGTCAGAGTCGAGATTTTGCCGGAAGAAAGCAAAGCCTTAAAAGCGGCATTACTGGGTGAAGAATATAACGGCCCTGCGGTTTCAAAGCCAGAGCCGGTGCGCGTAGCATCGGCCGCCGGCAAAACGGAGCCGCTCAAGCCTCTGGAATTAAAAGGAGCCGGATATCTCGGTGCCGGCGCCATATCTTATCCCAAAGACAGTTGGTTTGTTCAGGCCGGCGCATATACCAGACAGGCCGCAGCTCAGGAGTTGAGTGACAGATTGGATCAATACGGCGCAACCAATGTTTACTATGTAACCGTAAACGGCCAACAATTTTACCGTGTCCGCTTAGGGCCGTACAGCCATAAACAAGAAGCCGAAGTCGCTTTGGCACGCGTAAAGCATTATGGCATATATGACGCCAAAGTTGTACAAGATTAAACACAAGAAGGTGCACAATGAATTTAAAGAATAGATTATTGCTGGGGTGTATGCTGATCGGAGCCATGGCTGCCGCCGACGCAAAAGCCATTGAAACCAAGGCTAAAAATATGATTTTGATGGACTATGACACCGGACAATATCTGTATACCAAAGATATTGACAAAATGATTCCGCCGGCTTCCATGAGCAAGCTGATGACAGTTTACATGATTTTCAGCAAGCTTCGCGACGGCAGTCTGTCGCTGGACGATACGTTCACCGTCAGTGAGAATGCCTGGCGCAAAGGCGGGGCGGCTTCCGGCGGGTCGACAATGTTTTTGGCCATCGGCGATAAAGTCCGGGTAGAGGATCTGTTAAAAGGCATAGTCATTCAATCAGGTAATGATGCCTGCATTGTTGCAGCAGAAAATCTGTCCGGTTCGGAAGAAGATTTTGCCGTGGAAATGAATAAAAAAGCCAAGGAAATCGGTCTCAAAAATTCGCATTTTGCCAATGCCACCGGTCTGCCGCATCCTGATCATCGCATGTCAGTGGAAGATCTGGCTCTTCTGGCTCGGATGATTATCGCCGAATTTCCGCAGTATTATCATCTGTTTTCGCAAAAGGAATACACCTATAACAACATTCGTCAGGGTAACCGCAATCCGTTACTTTACAGTATGTCTTCGGCAGACGGTCTGAAAACCGGGCACACCGAAGAAGCCGGTTTCTGTCTGACGGCGTCAGCCAAGCGCGGCAACCGCCGCCTGATCGGCGTGATGAGCGGTTTAAATTCAAACAAAGAGCGTTCGGAAGAAGCTGACAAGATCATGAACTGGGGCTTCCGTGAATTTGACAATTACACCTTATTAAAGAAAGCGACCAAAGTGGCCGAGATGCCCGTCTGGTATGGAGAAAAAACTTCGGTAGATATGCTCATCGGGCAAGATGTCCTGCGCACATTGCCGCGAAGCAAGGCCGATAAAGTCAAGCTGACCGCCGTATATGACAAACCGGTCAAGGCTCCGGTCAAGGCAGGACAGAAATTGGGCCATGTCAGAATAGAAGTCCCCGGAGAGCCTGATTTGGAAATTCCGTTGGTTGCGGCTTCTGATGTTCATAAAGTTGGTGTCTGGGGTAAAATTTCCAAAAACCTTAAATACCTGCTGTTAGGAGAAAGATAAATATATGCGGGGGCGATTCATCACCTTTGAGGGAGGCGAAGGCTGCGGCAAATCGACGCAGCTTCGTCTTTTGGCCGAAAGCTTGCAAAACAAGGGGCTGGAAATTGTCACCACCAAAGAGCCGGGCGGTACGCCGACCGGGCAGGAACTGCGGCGGATCTTGGTGACCGGAGATAAAAACAAACTTGATCCGGTCGCCGAAGCGTTGCTTTATTATGCCGATCGGCGTATTAATATGACCCAGAAGGTTTGGCCCGCGCTTGACGGAGGAAACTGGGTGCTGAGCGATCGTTTTGCGGATTCAACTGTTGCTTATCAATATTACGGTTACAATCGGCAGCTGGCACAGGAGGATTTAGACCGGCTGTATCATCTGGCGGTTGGAGATTTCCGTCCGGATTTGACGCTTATTCTGGATATTGAGCCGGAAAAAGGTTTGGCACGCTCTTATCATAAGGCGCAGTCAATGGAGGTTAAAGAGCTGCGCTTTGAGAAAAAAAATTTGGAATTTCATAAAAATCTGCGCAATGGTTTTCTTAAAATTGCCGCCGCCGAACCGGAACGCTGCGTCGTTTTGAATGCAGATAAAAGTATTGAAGCGCTGCATCGGGAAATTCTCAATCTGGTCACAAAACGCTTTGAGGTATAACGGCCATGGAACAAGAAACCTCAGAAACACCGTTGCCGCGGGATAATTTCTTTTTACTCGGCCATGAAGAAGCGGAAAAACTGTTTTTGGATGCCTGGAAAAAAGGTTCTTTGCACAATTCCTGGCTGATTTCGGGCATTCGCGGCATCGGCAAGGCCACCTTGGCTTATCGTTTGGCCCGTTTCATTCTGAGTGCGGATACATCAGCCAAAGAGAAATATACGTCTCTGGAAATCTCGCCTTCTGCGCCGGCCGTGCGGCTGATGTCCAACAACGCACATCCGGATTTTAAAGTGCTGGAGCGAGATTTTACCGAGCAAGAACGCAAAAAGATTATGAAAGCCATCAAAGACGGCGAGCGACTGAGTAACGATGAGCTTAAAGAAATGAAAAAATCCGCGTTTATCCGGGTGGATGATGTGCGTACGGTCAATGATTTTTTATCTCGTCGGTCATCACAAGACGGCTGGCGGATTGTATTGATTGACAGCGTTGACGACATGAACACGGCATCAGCCAATGCCATTCTGAAAATACTGGAAGAACCGCCGTACAAAACACTGATGTTATTGGTCAGCCACAATCCTGAACGTCTGCTGCCGACCATCCGTTCGCGTTGCACCAAGTTGAGCTTACATCCGCTGGCAGAGAATCAGGTGGCCAGCTTGTTGCGGCGCTACCGGCCGTCTTTGCCCGAAACACAAATAAAAAAAATAGCGGCCATCAGTTCGGGAAGCATTGGCAAGGCATTGAATTATGTTGATAATGACGCGCTTAAACGTTATGATCAATTAAGCGGAATTGCGTTTTCCGGAAAAAATTTTAAAATTAACGATATTACGGATTTCTGTGCGGCGGCTGTCTCCGGAGAAGAAAGCTACGCCTTAACGCAGGAGCTTGTGTTCAAATTTTTGAGCGAAGCAGCCAAAGCCGCGGCTGATCCGAGCGGCTTGGCGGCAGTATGGGAAAGTGCAGTTAGAACCTTTGCCCAAACAGACAGCCTTAATATGGACAAGCGTCAGGCTCTGATGAATATTATTGTTAGTATCTGCAAACAGTTTTGAGAGGGATAATATGTTAGTAGACAGTCACTGTCACTTGGATTTTGATGACTTTGAAGATGATATGGACGACGTCATTGTCCGGGCTCGCGATTGCGGTGTCAGTTTGATTTTGAATGCCGGCAATAATCTGAAAGAATTGGATGATCAATTGGCATTGTCTGAAAAATATCCTTTTATATACGCGGCGGTCGGTGTGCACCCGCACAATGCTTTGGAATATCCGGATCTGACGGCAGAAGATCTGATAGCCAAAGCATCTCATCCGAAAATCATCGGCATTGGTGAAACAGGGTTGGACTACTATTATGACTATGCGCCGAGAGAAGCGCAGATAAAGCTGCTACGGGAGCATATCCGTGCGGCTCAGGAAACGGGACTGCCGTTGATTATCCATAATCGCGATTCCGATGAAGATATGATGTCCGTCTTGGATGAAGCATACCGCAAAAAAACTTTTTCAGGAGTTATTCATTGTTTCAGCTCATCGCGGCAGTTTGCCGATTTTGCGCTTTCGATTGGTTTTTATCTTTCGGCTTCCGGAATTATAACTTTCAATAAAAGCGGTGATATCCGCGCCATTTTTGAAACGGTGCCGTTAGATCGCTTGTTGGTGGAAACAGACGCGCCTTTTTTGGCACCGATTCCGCAGCGCGGCCACCGCAACGAGCCGTCTTTTGTCCGCTACACGGCTGAGAAACTGGCGCAGTTGCGCGATATCCCGTTTGATCAAATGGCGCAAATCACCTCGGATAATTTCTGCAATCTGTTTCGTAAAGCCAGCGATAAAGGCCGGCGGGAGTATTGTCAGAAATGAGCAAGGTTATTATTCTGGGTGCGGGAGCTGCGCCCGGTGTTCCGTCTTTAAGCAACGGGTGGGGCGCTTGCAACCCGGATAATATTAAAAATTATCGCCACCGCACCTCCACATACTATGAGCTGGGCGACGCCAAAATTTTGATTGATACCTCACCGGATGTGCTCTGGGGCTTGAAGAAAAATAATATTCGCCATCTGGACGGTGTTTTGTATACGCATGCGCACGCCGACCATTTGCATGGTATAGATGATCTGCGCGAGATCAATCGCATCCAGCTTTCCGGTTTAAATATTTACGCGGTTCGTGAAACCATGGAAACAATATCCGCCCGGTTTGGCTATTTACTTGCGCCCAAAGATAAGGCCTGCGATGTTATGAGCCAGCCGCATCTGGTGCCGAACACGCTCAATCATAACGAAGCTTTTTACATACGCGATGTTAAAATTTGTCCCATCCGTCTCATCGGGCACAATCTTCCTTCTGAAGGTTATATATTTAACGATGGAGAGATTGTGCATATTGCCGATTTTAGAAGCATCGACAAAAGCGGGCTGGAGCAGATCCGCCGCCGGCCAAAACTGTTGATTGTGCCGTTGACCACGCCTTTTGTGCACAAATACCATGCTTGCTTGGAAGAAGTTTTGGCCGTAATTGCCGAGCTGGATCCTGAAAAAGCTGTCATCAATCATCTGGCCAGCGAATGTGATTATGATGAAATTATGCGCTTGACCCCGGATAATGTTGAAGTGGCTTATGATAATATGATAATTGAACTGTAAATTTGGAGAAGGAAGATGTTGTGTATATACCATATTGCCGACCATGATGGAAAAGGCTCCGGCGCTATTGTCAAACGGAAGTTTCCTGAAACGGAGCTTCTGGGGTTGAATCACGACATGGAAATTCCTTATGACGAAATCCAAAAACATGATAAAATTGTCGTCTGCGATATTGCATTGCCGCTCGATTTTATGTTTGAGCTCAATCAAAACAAAGATCTGACCTGGATAGATCATCACGCATCGGTCATCAGCGAATATGAAGCCGCAATTAAAAGCGGGGCCAAACATATCAAAGGATTGCGCAAAATCGGCACGGCGGCAATCTGGCTGACCTGGCAATATTTTTATCCGGAGGCTGAAGTTCCCGAAGGGGTTAAGTTACTGGCATTGAATGATATTTTTGATTTGCGTGACAAAAGAGTGCGTCCTTTTGAATATGCATTTCAATCATTGGGAGTTAATCGGCCGACGGACCATGTCTGGGACGATTTATTTGCCGGCAGAACCAATATTGAAGAGATGGTTGAAACCGGCAATGCTATTTTGTCGTGGATTCGCATTCGCAATATCCGCCTGTCACACAGTATGGCTTTTGCCAGTGAATATATGGGGTACAAATGCATTTGTGCCAATATGCCGCAAGGATATTCGGAGTTTTTCGATTCCGTTCCCGAATTGGAAAAGTATGATTTTATGTGTAATTTCTTTATGAACAAGAATAATACCTGGAATTTGTCTTTTTATACAGCAAAAGAGGGGGTTGACGTATCCAAAATTGCGGCGACATTCGGCGGCGGCGGTCATGTCCGGGCAGCCGGAGCTTCAAAACTCAAAAAGCTGCCCGAGTTTTTGGAAAAGAAATAAGTTCAATATGAGTAAAGAAAAGGCCGTAAAAAAACGGCCTTTTTTATTGTATTGCGCAAAACCCGGCTAATAAGAGCGGGCATAAATCACGTCTGTTGTCGCCGGTTTGCCGGTCAAGAGGCAGACGCCTTCCGTATGGCTCTGATCAAAGGGAATGCAGCGGATGGTAATCTTCATGGCTTTGAGGATTTCTTCCGTTTGCGGGTCTGCACACCATTTGCCGCGGACAAAAGCGACCTTTCCTGTCGAACCTTCTTCAATCCACGTATTAGACTGACCGAAGTAGCGTGCAAAATCTTCAGGCGTGGTGATATCGGTGCGAATATTGGTATCCAAGCGGGTCTTGGCTTTGGCAAACATTTCTTTTTGAATATTTTCCAGACGCAGGGCGACGCTGCCGACAAATTCGCCGCGCGGCATAATAAGCTTGCCTTCGGGCTGTCCGAGTTTAATACGGGTTTTGACCATAATATTATTACTATCGGCATCGCGTTTGCCGATTTCCAGAATAATCGGCGCACCTTTCCGGGTCCATTCCCAGAATTTATCAACCGAACTGCGATTCCGACTGTCAATTTTGACACGTATTTTTTCGCCAAATGGCATTTTTCCGGACAGTTCTTTGCGAATATCACGAATATAGGCCATGATGGCTTCTTCGTCATCAGGGTTTTTAACCACCGGCACAATCACAACCTGATAAGGCGCAATTCTCGGCGGCACAACCATGCCTTCATCATCGGCATGAGTCATAATCACGCCGCCGATCAGCCTGGTAGATACACCCCAGGATGTTGTATAAGCGTATTCAGACTGGTTTTGTTTGTTGATAAAAGCAATATTGGCCGATTTTGCAAAATTCTGACCAAGAAAATGAGAGGTGCCTGCTTGCAGGGCTTTGCCATCCTGCATCATGGCTTCAACACAATAGGTGTCAACGGCACCGGGGAATTTTTCATGCTCGGGTTTGCGCCCGGTCAAAACCGGCATTGCCAAAGTATTTTCGCAAAGTTCGCGATAAGCCTCGAGCATACGTTTTGTTTCTTCTTCAGCTTCTTTAGCCGAGGCATGAACCGTGTGTCCTTCCTGCCATAAAAATTCGCGGGTACGCAAAAACAACCGCGGGCGCATTTCCCAGCGGACGACATTAGCCCATTGATTGACCATAATTGGCAAATCGCGATAAGACTTAACCCATTTGGCAAAAGAGTCGGCAATAATGGCTTCGGAAGTCGGCCGCACAATCAGAGGCTCTTCCAGTTTTGAATCAGGAGTGAGTTTACCGTCTTTCATACTCAGACGTGAATGTGTCACAACGGCCATTTCTTTGGCAAAACCGTCCACATGCTCAGCTTCTTTTTGGAAAAAAGACAGCGGGATAAACAGCGGAAAATAACAATTTTCGCATCCGGTCTCTCGGATCATTTCGTCAAAAACATCGCGAATGCGTTCCCAAAGGCCGTATCCCCATGGTTTGATAACCATACATCCCGGAGAAGATGAGTTTTCAGCCATGTCGGCTTCGGCAATAACACTTTGGTACCATTCGGGATAATTGTTTTTTCTGCTTGTTTTAAGAGCCATAATTTGTATTCCTTTTCATAACGTAATGAAATGTCCGCAGCCCCATTGCCGCAGACTTGCAGGCTTAACCTAGCAGAAGAAAAGCAATTTGTGAAGTTTTTTCTTTCTTCAAAAAAAACGGCAGCTTGTTTGCGCTGCCGTTTTACTTGTCGGCTGGCTCCGCCCCGGCGACAAAGCTAGTCATCTATCAAAATTTTGCTGATTTCTTTAATGATTTTTCGATCATCTTTATCATGCATCGGCAAATCTTGTTCCTGATAATCTTGCATTTGCTGTTGCAACAGTTGTTGACGCTCTTGCAGTTGCTTAAGCATCAGTTGTTTGTTGGCCTCGGCCTGATTTATAAATAGTGTTTTCTGTGCGTCATTCAGATCGGACTTATTAATTTCTTCAACGGCATCATGATATTTTTCATCAATATCTTTTTCTGAATCGCGCAGCCATTTTTGTTTTTTATGCTTTTTGTCTGGCTTGTCCCGGGATTTAAGGCAATGTTTTTTGCAATCTTTTTTGCCATGGCAGACGCAATCGGCATCTTGCGCGCGCCAATTTTCCTGCGGCTGGTCTTTTTGTTGAAGTTGAGCCGAACGAATATCGTGTGATGTTGTATTTTTGCGCTGAGCCAATGCTGAATTGGCAGCAGCAGTGATAATGGCCGGTGTGAGCAGCGTGGCCAGAAAATATTGAAATTTTTTCATTGCAAATCCTTTCTCTGTCATCAGCTAAATCATAGAGATAAATAATCAGCAAGAAGCCTTTTGCAAGGGAAGACGGCTTAAATATCGCTTGCAAACAAAAAAAATTGTAGTAGACTCACAAACATAACGAAACTTCAGTGGCTGAAGGATGAAGTAATTTTTTTATAAATGATGTCAGCAGTTTACCACCGACAAGTAGTTATATGGGGCAAAGCACCCTTTTATAACCAAAAGGACAGACTAAGACCCGTTTTATTAACCTGTTTTTATAAGGACACTAGCAATGGCAACAGGAACAGTTAAATGGTTTAATAAGAAAAAAGGATACGGTTTTATCACGCCGGATGAGGGCGGAACAGACATTTTCGTCCACATTTCGGCTGTACAGAAAGCCGGTCTCCGCACGTTGGACGAAGGTACTAAGATCAGCTATGAACTTCTGTCTGAACGTGGCAAAACTGTTGCGGGCGAGCTGAAGCTGGCATAAGAACGCACCTTAAAGATCAAAAGCCTTTGGCAAAAGCCAAAGGCTTTTTTTTATAACAGAAAACCATTTATATTTTAGCAAGACTTGACAATGATTTTATAAAAATTTAAGGTAAAGGCAAGACAGAGGTTTCCTCTGTCCAGTGCCTGAAAACAGGTGCGGAGTCGTAAGAAACTCTTTTTGTATCGCACGGCGTAAGATATAGCGTCGACAGCTGTCTGCATACCGGTCGTTTGATCGGCAGCAGAGTAAATATATCCCCGACTGCAAGGCCGGGGAGCTTTAGGTGTATGTTCAGAGATCTTGATCTTAAAGACTTAAAGGAGCACAATGCGATACATGCTTTCTTAACTCTCCGACCACCTTTAATCAGGTGGTTTTTGTTATTGAGACGGAAGAGAAAGCAGATGAGTATTCCCAAGATCATACATTACTGTTGGTTCGGAGGCGGGGAGAAAAACCAGCTCATCACCGACTGTATGGCTACATGGGAACATATTTTGCCAGATTATGAAATTCGTTGCTGGAGCGAAAAAGATATTGCGCCGCTGGCAGATAATCGGTATTTGCGGCAGGCGTTAGAGGCGGGGCAGTGGGCCTTTGTTTCTGATGTCGTGCGCCTATATGCATTATACCGCGATGGAGGAATATATCTGGATACGGATGTTGAAGTTCTACGGCCTTTTGATGATTTCTTGAATCTTGATTTTTTTATCGGCTCCGAAAAAAACAACAAGTTCGAAAGCATCGGCACGGCGGTGATTGGCGCAGCCAAAGGCTGCCCGATCATCAAAGATATGCTGCATGAATATGATAACATTGGCTTTGTCAAAGATAACGGATTGTTTGATCAGACAACCAACACCGTGCGCCTGGTTGATGTTCTTTTAAAACATGGCGCGCCCAGCGTTTATACGACGGATCAGATTATTCCCTTAGGGCCGCGGGCCAATATTTATCCTGTTTCATATTTCTGCCAGAGATCACCGCAGGGATATTGTGTGCATCATTTCAATTTCAGCTGGCGTCCGGCATACAAACGTAAGGACAAATGGCATTTTTGTTTTGGCGGGCGTCGGTACACATTAGCCAAGATGACAATTCGCCATCCTGAGGCCGAGGTGCCGATTCCCAACAATGAAGAAATCATTTTCAACTGGCAATATCTGCCAACCAGATCTCTAACATTACTCAGAGAAAAATAATAAGGACTATAGGACTACCCAAAATGATTATTAAAATAAAACGAGATGAAAGAGGCAAAAGTTTTTATTTTTTTAACAAAAAACTATTTCGTATTGGTGGCAGCAGCATTACTTCATTAAGTAAAAAAATTGACACGATTGATAAATTTATAAAAATTTTTTTTAGCATCACACAAATCCCGCCTGCAACTGGTTTATTGAGAGATATACAAAAAGCCCAACTTCAAATGTTGAAAGAGGTTGATAGAATCTGCCGCCTTAATAATATGTCCTACTGGTTGGAATTTGGTACGTTAATCGGAGCCGTGCGACACAAAGGCTTTATTCCCTGGGACGACGATATTGATATCTGCATGATGCGTGATGATTATGAAAAATTTATCAAGATATTTAACCAACAGACAAAAATACCGGATTTGTATGCTGTTAGAAAGAGCTCCCCTTCAGGCTATTATAATTGTATAAATATATATCACAAAAAAATTTCATTAATTACAACAGACATCTTTCCTTGTGATTTTTTGTACAAAGAGCTGGATGATGATGAAAAAATTATTTTTTCGCAAAAATTAAAAGAACTCAATAAAAGTAATAAAAAGAACAAATCACTGCTTTCAACAGAAAATTTTCATGCAAGTTTTATAAAAATACGTGATGAAAATATTCCAGAAACAAAACCAAAAAACGACGTAAAAAAACCTGCAGTTTTTTTGGGAATGGAATTTCTTCATAAAGATCATGACTATAATGTGTTTGATTATGACACAATTTTCCCGTTGCAAAATATATCGTTTGAAGGTTGTGATTTTTTAACGGTCAATCAACCGGATATCCATCTGACTTATCTGTACCGCGATTATATGAGTATGCCCAAGAATATACATTTTCATCATGATATTAACAAATTACCCATGAGCGATTTAATAACGCTAAAAAAATTTATAAATGGAGTATAGTCACATGCGTAATAAATTGATGGTGCTTGGCCCGACAGAAATAGAAAAAGATATTTTGGCTGCCGGAGCCTTTCCGATGGATTATATGCGAACACCGGAATATTCAAAACGATTACAAAAGATTTTTGCAAATCTGCAATATGTTTTTGCAACCCAATCACCCGTATTAATCTATGCATGTTCAGGGACGGGGATCATGGAAGCTGCCGTTGTCAACAGTTGCAAAGAGCAAGATACTGTTCTTGTTGTTAATGGGGGATCTTTTGGTGAAAGATGGGCAGATATCTGCAAAAATTATGGTATAAAAGTTCAAGAGATTAAAGTCCCTTTCGGCCAGAGTGTTAATCCGCATGACATAAAAAAAGAGCTGGATTCGCATCCGGAAATTTGCGCGGTGTTCACAACCCTGGATGAAACATCTTCAGGGGCTCTGACAGATATGAAAAGCATTGGCGAAATTGTCTGTAACTATCCGCAGGTTTTGCTGGTTTGTGATGCTGTGTCTGGTTTAATCGTCGAGCCTCTCGAAATGGATAAATGGCATGTTGACGTCGTTGTTTCTTCTTCTCAAAAAGCATTGGCATTACCGCCGGGGCTTGCATTTATGGCCGTCAGCGGCAAAGCTCAAAACCGCTTGAGAGAAAAGCATTTGCCAAGTTATTATTTTGCTGCAGAAGCTTATTTACAGGACTGGTACCGGGGACAAACGCCTTTCACGCCGGCCATCAGCTTATTGGCTCAGCTTGAACAAAGACTGACTAATATAAAAAACACAGGGATTGAGAATATAAGAAAAAAATATGCGGAAAATACAAAATATCTGAGAGATGGTTTGAAAAAGCTGGGGCTTAATACATTTGCACAGAACCCGGCAAACGCCGTTACAGGTGTTCAGATTGAAAATGCCTTGGAAATTGTAAAAGTAATGCGTGAAAAATATCATATTGAAATAGCCCCCTCAGGCGGAGACAGAGGAAAAAATTTTTTACGAATAGGTTTATTGGGTAATATAGACAAAAAAGATATTGATGAATTTTTATCCGCATTCAACCAAACCATCGATGAACTAAAGAGACGTCCATGATAGGTAATAAAACGGTAGTATATACATCCGGGACATTTGATATGTTGCATTTTAATCATTTGAAGATGATAGAATATGCCCGGGCGCTTGGAGATATTTTAATAGTCGGCGTCAATACGGATGAGTTGGTCGCGTCGTATAAATCGCAGCCGATAATTCCGTTTGAGGAGCGTATAGCTTTGATGAAAGCGATAAAGGGTCCAGACATTGTCATTCCGCAGAAGTCGCTGGATCATACGGATAAAGTAAAGAAGCTGAATTTTGATATTTTTGTGGTTGGGGATGATTGGGCCGGAAAATATGATTATCTGAAAGAGCAGGGCGTTGATGTCGTTTATTTTCCTTACGGCGACGGCATTAGTTCATCATCCTTGAAAAAAAGAATATATGAAAATTATAAAAAACTGCAAGAAAAGGTTGATAACCATTTACCGGCAAATCTGATTCTAAGAAAAGGGAAATAAATATGAAAATTATTAATTATGATGAGGCGAATGATAAACAATGGGATGATTTTGTCCAAAAAAACACCATGGGACATACTTATCATTTATATAATATGATGAAATATGATTGGTATAATGAGCATCAAAACATTTCTTTTGCAATATTAGATGAAAATAATGACATCGTGCTGATTTCTATGCTGTATTTGCGCATAAAGGACCAGACTTTCATTGAAAAATTGAGAAGAAAGAAAAAAACTTCTTTTTTATTTTCAAGATGGGGATATGTCATTAAAGATAATCTGACAGCCAAGCAAATAAACGCGGTAAAAGCCGCCTATATGAACCACATTGATGATATTATAAAAAAGTATAGAGTAAAGTCATTTGAAATTGCTCTGCCTCCGTTTTGTGATGCTTTTCGCCCTGAAAATTGTCCGATAGTCAATCCGCTGATTCACTTTGGTTTTGAGCCCAAACAACGTTATACATATATAATAGACTTGTCGAAAGGCGGAAAAGAAATTTTTGCAGGATATGAATCATCGTCGCGCAACCTGATAAATAAAACAATAAGACAAAATTCTCTCGAAATATACGAATCTTCCGGCTCTGAAGAAGAATTTGAATTGTTTAAGAAAATACACATTGATTGCTATGCGCACAGCGGAGGGCATCTGCTGGCCGTCAAATATCTGCGAACGATATTTGATGCAGCCCGTGAAAAGCAATATTGTCGTTTGTTCTTCATTTCGGAAGCAGGAGAACCGAAGGCCGCAATAATGCTTATGTTTCATAAAGACAGCGTGTATTATTTATGGGGATTTTCAAAAAATGAAACCCCAAGATATATTAATAAATATTTTTTACACTCTTTGATTATGCAAATGTCAGAAAAAGGATATCGTTGGTTTGAAGTCGGCGGAGCTTTACCTTGGCTGAGAGAAGGAAAATATAAAGGTTTAAACGATTACAAAAAATCATTTTCAAGAAAAATCCACCCGATTTTTGCTGGTTTTTACGTAAAGGATAAAAAATGAGAAATCTCCGTTTAATTAAAATTTTGTCTCGGATTCATCCAAAATCGTCTGTCAGAAAAAATTTGAAATTCTATTTAGCGCTACAAAAAAACAACAATAAAATATATATTGTTGAAAGTGGTAAAGAAAGGGAACTTAAGCCACTTGAAAATATCAAAAAATTAAAATTATATTTTGCCGGCTGCAATAACATTGTCAAGATTCATAAAGGATGTCAGATAAAAGGATTACGGGTAGATATAAAAGGAGAGAATAACTATCTCGAAATAAAACCAAGTCAATATGAACTCGGGGCTTTGTCTTGGCTGGTTATAGAGAAAGGCTCAAAAATTATTTTAGGAAAAAATTTATGGGTTACCTCCAGATTATTTATGCATGCTCAGGGGCCCAATACAGAAATTGTCATTGGAGAAAATTGTGTTTTTGCCAGAGAAACAACCATAAGAAATTCAGATACACACACCATTTTCCGAAACACTAATAAATCTGAATTAATAAATCCGAATAAAAGCGTTTATATAGGAAATCATGTATGGATAACACAGAAATGTACAATATTAAAAGGTGTTCACTTACTGGATAACAGCATCGTCGGAACAATGTCTGTTGTCAGCAAAAGTCTGAAGATGGGAAATTGTATTATTGCCGGCAATCCGGCAAAGGTGGTGAAACAAGATGTTAATTGGGATCATCTTTCTGCTGCAGACTATATGATACAAATAAGCAATAAATAAAATCCTCGTCCGAGACAGATATTAAAGAAAAGCCGCTCCTTGAGGGGCGGCTTTCCTGATTCGCTCATAATTTTCTTAGAACTGTTCTTGCAATTCAAAGAAATAAGCCTGCGGATGATCACAAACCGGGCATTTTTCAGGTGCTTTGGGCGATTCGACACGGCAGCCGCAGTTGGCGCATTCCCAGATAACTTTGGTCGGCCGTTCAAAAATCTTGCCTTCCACCAAAGAGTTCAGCAAAGCCTGATATCTTTCTTCGTGGCCTTTCTCAATCTGTCCGACCATCGTAAACAAAGCAGCAATTTTGGTGAAACCCTCTTCTTTGGCTTCTTGAGCCATGCGGGCATACATGTCTGTCCATTCATAATTTTCGCCGGCAGCGGCATCTTTCAGATTATCCATAGTTGAGGGGACTTCGCCGCCATGCAACAGCTTGAACCAAATTTTGGCATGCTCTTTTTCATTATTGGCCGTTTGCTCAAATTTGTCCGCAATAATGTTATAGCCTTCCTTTTTAGCCTTGGAGGCATAATAAGTATATTTGTTGCGGGCCTGAGATTCGCCGGCAAAAGCTTCCATCAGATTTTTTTCTGTTTTTGAACCTTTGAGTTCCATGTTTTGTCTCCTTGAAGTTAGTAAGAAAATTTAATTTTTAACAAGACAATCCGGGCAACAGCCTCTAAAGATAATGTCGCAGGATTCGACAGCCAGTCCTGTCTGAGCCGCGGCTTGCGTCGCCAACTCAGGCACAACCTCATACGGCACATCATACACCCTATGGCATTTTGCGCAAATAAAATGATGATGCTTGTGCGTATTATGGTCAAACCGTGCCGAACCATCCAAACCGTCCAACTTACGGATGACGCCTGTTTGCGTTAATTGATTCAAATTGCGGTATACAGTAGCCAGGCTGATGTTAGGATACTGCACATGCAATATACTATAAACCATATCCGCCGTCGGATGCATGGCATTTTTTTGCAGTGTCTCCAAAATGATTTCGCGCTGTTTGGAATATTTCATAAATACCTCAATCAAAATCAATAATGATTATCGTTATTATATAAAAGCTGTTTTGTCAACAGCCTTTTTCTAAAATAACATCTTAAGCTGTAAAAATTTTGAAATTATGTGTAAAATATATATTGACTTTTTGTAAGATATACTTTTTACTATATATAATTTTTGATAAGTGTTGTGTGCTTCAAAAACATCCCAAAAGAAAGGAAAGAATTATGTTCGTCATCGCTGTTTTGTCACTTTGCATATTGTTTGCCGCACCGGCTTTGGCCAATCCGGCCTGCGCGGTTTGTACGGTTGCGGTTGGCGCATCGCTGGAAATTGCCCGCTACTATGGCGTGGCCGATGCCGTTGTCGGTGTTTGGGCGGGCGCATTATTAGCATTGCTTGGTTACTGGTTAATTTTGTGGTTTGATAAAAAGAACTGGAACTTTCCCGGGCGTGATGCATTATTAATGACAATTTCGGTCGGCTCTGTCGGCTTTATGTATATTAGTGAAATAGCTTATACACCGCAAATTATCGGCATTTTGTATATGGATGTTCTGTTGTTCAGCACAATTATTGGCGCGCTGACATTTATTTATGTATCAAAATTCTATCAATGGCTCAAAGCCAGAAACGGCGGCCATGCGCATTTTCCGTTTGAAAAAGTGGTCTTGCCTGTGGCGGCGCTGGTTTTGCTGAGTTTTTATTTCAACTATTTCCCGGTCGGAACTTCAGCACAGGATACTCTTTCGGCTGCGGGATTATATGAATTTTCGGAGGAAAAGTAATGAAAAAAGTTACAAGCGTAAAAGAGTTTGTCGAAAAAATCGACGCAACCAAAAAGGTCAATCCCAAAGATTTGTCTTCGGATCAGGATCTGACCATTGCCATCATGAACCTGATTTCAATTGAAGAACATCTGGTTTTTTCCGGTGCCAAAACCGGCAAAAACTCTTTTTACGACCTGGTAAAAGATGTTCGCGAATTGCGCAAAAATCTGATGCAAAAAGTTATTCCCGAATATGAAGGGGAGGTCTGGTGCATTTCCAAACATCTGCTGGCTTCGTCCATGCGATTGATGGAAGTCGGCACCAAACAACAATCTCTTGGGCACAAAACCGAGGCTTATAACCTGTTTAACCGGGCATATGATCTGTATTGCCTGTTTTGGGGGTTGAACATGAAAATGCTTTCAACGGACGATGTCAAATGGGTGGAAGATAATCTGGAAGACATCAAAAAAATTTCCGAAAAACTGGAAACAGCGCCCGTTTTGACCAAGTCGGAGCCGGAAACCGCGCAAAAAGGCGGCGCTTTGGCTAAAATGAAAGCCTTTGTCCGCAAAGCGGTAGATTGTTGCATTGAATAAACCGGTACAAAAAGAATCCCGAAACTCTCTTGTTTCGGGATTCTTTTGTCTTTGATGTTCATGCCAGCGCAATATGCTGACTCCGGTGTGGCACTGTCTTAAGTGTGCGGAGTTTGTACCAGCTCTGCAACATCGCTTTGTGCATCTTGAGCTCTTCTTCCGTACATGGCCATGTCGTATTAAGGTATTTCAGCAGATACCACCTCACACGATCACAGCTGACACTGTTGTACTTCTCCGGGTGCATCAGGAAAAACCTGATCAGCAGATACAAAAAGCGAGCTTTGTCAACGCAATGCGCCTTGGAGAGGTTTCTGTACCAATAAACCTGAGCCGGCAATGTGTTCAAATTCGGCCAGCCGAACATTGCAATCGTCAAAAAAAGCAAGACGACGATTAAATAAAGTACATCCATTTTCTTGGGTTTTAATTGTTTATAAATAAGATCTTATCGTTATTAAAATACTCTTTTTTGAGCATAAGTACAAGATGTTTTTTTGATATTTGACAAAAAAACATCATTTGCAGAAAAATTTGCTTTGGACAGTCAAAAAGACTGTTTTTGTGCTTGAGATATTTGCAAAATGTTGTAAAATCGGCCTGCTTAAATAATCAAACTACAATATTTTCCGGAGAATTTCATAAAATGTCTAAAATTCTGGTTACTTCCGCATTGCCATATATCAACGGTGTGCCGCACTTGGGGCACATGGTCGGCTGTCTGCTGCCTTCCGATATTTATGCGCGCTATATGCGAATGAAAGGTAACGAGGTTTTATACATTGCCGGCACTGATGAACACGGCACCACTTCTGAAGTCGGGGCAATGAAAGAAAGAATGGATGTGCAGGCCTACTGCGATATGTATCATGCCCGCCATGCCAAGACTTATAAAGATTTCAACCTGTCGTTTGACTTTTTTGGCCGCACCTCTTCCGAACAAAACAAAGAAATCACGTATCATATTTTTGAACAGCTTGATAAAAACGGTTTCATTGACGAACGCGTTGTGAAGCAGGTTTATTCAATAGATGACGGCATGTTTCTGGCCGACCGCTATATTATTGGCACTTGTCCGCATTGCGGATATGAAAAAGCCCGCGGCGATCAGTGTGAGAATTGCACCAAGGTTCTGGAACCGACCGAGCTGATCAATCCCAAAAGTGCCGTTTCCGGCTCAACCCGACTTGAGGTGAGGGAAACAAAACACCTGTTTTTGAACTTGCCAAAGCTGGAAAAACGCCTGGGTGAATGGATCAAGACCAAAGAGCCTTTTTGGCCGGATGTCGCCTATACCATTGCACAAAAATGGCTGAAAGAAGGGTTGCAGGAACGTTGCATCACCCGCGACCTCAAATGGGGGTTTCCGGTCAACAAACCAGGCTATGAAGACAAAGTGTTTTATGTCTGGTTTGATGCGCCGATCGGCTACATCGGCATTACCAAGCAATGGGCCGATGAAAAACCTGCCGAACGCAGTTGGAAAAACTGGTGGCTGGATGCCAAGGACGTGCGCCATGTCGAATTTATGGGCAAAGACAATGTGCCTTATCACTCCATCACTTTCCCGGCCACTTTGCTCGGTACCGGAGAGAACTGGACTCAGGTAGACTATCTGAAAGGGATGAGCTATCTGACTTATGAAGGCGGCAAATTTTCCAAATCGGAAAAACGAGGTATTTTTGCTGAAGACGCCGTCAAAGAATTTCCCGCTGATTATTGGCGCTATTGGCTGATGAGCAATGCCCCTGAGGGCTCAGATTCTTCGTTCACATTTGATTTGTTTGCCGGCGTCGTGAATAAAGACCTCAATGGTGTTTTGGGCAATTTTGTCTCCCGTGTGCTGAAAATGACTTCATCCAAAATCGGTGATGCCGTGCCGGCCGGCGGAGAGATGACCTCGGCCGAAAAAGAGCTGACTGCCGTTTTGCAAACAAGAATCAATGATTACTTCAGATATATGGATGAAATGGAGTTTCGCAAAGCGATGAACGAACTGCGGGCCATTTGGGTCGAGGGCAATAACTACATTTCGATAACCGAACCCTGGACAGTCATCAAAACGGATTCTGCCCGAGCCGCCGCAATTTTGCGTGTTTGTATCAATCTGATACGCATTTTTGCGATTCTGAGTGCCCCGGTTATGCCGACGATTGCCGCCGTCATGCTGCAAAAACTTGGTCTGTCACCGGAAGATATGCCGTCGCTGACGGGCTTTGACGTTACCAAAGAATTGGATGCTCTGGCCCCGGGACATCCGTTTGTTGTCGGCGAAACATTGTTTGAGAGAATAACGCCGGAGCGTGTTAATGAACTAAAACAAAAATACGGAAGCAAAAAATAGATGAAAAAACATATTAAAAAAGATGACGATTACATTGGCCCGAGCCGCGGTTTTGCCAAAGTTTTTCACAAATTGATGATGACGCTTTTGTTTCCGCTGCGCAAACCTTTGTGGTTCCTTCTGATTCTGGCGGTGTTGTTTCTGGCGCCGACGTTTCGCGGGGTTAAGCCGGCGGAAGTTCATCTTTGGTACATACAGCAGATAAAAAGGCTCACGTCGCAGGCTTCCCTGCATATTGAGGAAACAGCCCGTGAAACCATGCCGTCAGTAGAAAAAGTCGGCCAATTGGTTGAAAATATTACGGCAGGCGTTGCCTCATCCGGAGATGACAAAACAGCATCCGGTCCGCATTTGGTAAGCCAACCGACGCCCAAAACGAGCCGCACGGCTTTCAGCGTGGCAGAACCGGTTGTCGCACCCGCCGAAAAGCCGCTGACAGAAAAAACGCAAGTTCAGGCGCCCAAACGGCCGGCTATGCCAACAACGAATGCGGCTGCCTCTGTCGAAAAAAGTTCATCAAAACTGAATTTGCGCTATCTTGATGTGCCGGAGCTTGTTTCGGGCGTGCCACAGATTATCAACGCCAATGAATTGCGTGTAGCCGGGCAGGACATCTTTTTATACGGCATTTTTGTTCAGCCGGCATCTGAAAAAGGGCTGGAAGCGGAGATGTATCTGCGTGCGTTAACTAAAGAAAAAAGCATAGACTGCAAAATTAACGCTTATACTTTTCAAAATATTGCCACAGCCGTTTGCACCATAGATGGCATCAACATCAACCGCCGCTTGGTTGAGCGCGGTTTTTCGCAAAATGTTGCGCTGGATTAAGTCATTTTTATAAGGAAAAAACGATGTGGCAACCAGTCTTGATGATCAGCGGATATTTTATCAGTGTTTTGGGAATAGCCATGTTATTTCCCGTTGCGCTGGATATCTATGACACAGATGCCAAATGGTCATATTTTATTACATCGTCCATTATTGCGATATTTATCGGTCTGTCTTTGTTTCTGTCCAACCGCGGCCGCATCAGAGACATCAGCTTGCGCCAAGCCTATCTGCTGACGACAATCAGTTGGTTTGCCGTTACCCTTTTGGCTGCAATTCCGCTGACGTTGTATGGGGCAGATTTTGCCGACGCAGTTTTCGAAGCGGCTTCAGGCATCTCGACCACCGGCTCAACAATCTACACCGACGTTGAGGTTCTGCCGCGTTCGGTTTTGCTGTGGCGGGCATTATTAAATGGTTTGGGCGGCATCGGCATTGTCATTTTCGCCATCGCGATGTTGCCGTTTCTTGGCATCGGCGGCATGCAGATTTTTCAACGTGAGAATTCCGATGTTAATGAAAAATTTATGCCGCGCATCAGTTATATTGCCAAACGCATCATTATTGTTTATATCACTCTGGTTTTAGCCTGTTTATTTTCATTAAAATTAGCCGGAATGAATTGGTTTGACGCATTGTGCCATGCACTCAGCAGTATCGCCACCGGTGGTTTTTCAACCAAGAACGCATCCGTCGGCGCGTTTCATAATCCGGCAATTGAATGGATCATTACCATATTTATGTTTCTTGGCGCTCTGCCTCTGACATTTTACCATAGTTTGCTGGCCACCAAAGATATCCATTCCTTGCGCTCAGTGCAGGTGAACACATTTATTAAGGTGTTGGCTGTTTATATCTCGGTTGTCACGCTTTGGCTGGTTTATAACAATGTCTATGACTTTGAAACCGCACTGCGTCAGGCATCTTTCAATGTGGTTTCCATTGTAACATCGACGGGTTTTGTTTCTGCCGATTATTTGAACTGGGGGGCATTTGCCGGTACGGCTTTTATCATCTTTGCGCTGACGGGCGGCTGTACCGGTTCGACCTCCGGCTCAATCAAGATTTTTCGCTGGCAGGTAATTTGGGCACAATTAAAAAGAGCCATGATCACAACGCTGGAACCACATCGCATGTCTCCGCTCAAAGTCGGCTCAGTGCCTATCAGCGGTGAGGTTGCCGGTTCGGTTTATATTATGTTGATCGCTTTTTGCCTGAGCCTTACGGTTCTAACATTTGCGGTCGCTTTATGCGGCTACGATTTTGCCACATCATTCAGCGCCGTTTTAGCCAGCATGACCAATTCCGGCCCTGGTGTGGTTGCCTCAATCGGCCCTTCGGGAAATTATGCTTTCTTTCCGGATCGTATCAAATATATTTTAGCTTTTGCCATGTTGCTCGGCCGTTTGGAAGTGATGACTGTATTGGTCTTGTTTACCAAAAACTTTTGGAAATAAAAATGCCGGGATATTGATCCCGGCATTTTTACACAACGACAAATATTACTCTTCTTCGGCAAAGGCATTTTCCTCATCCGCGGCAAATGCGTTTTCTTCATCGATAAAGGTATTTTCCATCACATTTTCATCTCGTTCGGAAGAAGGCTGCGCTGCTTCAATCTCTTTTTTTGCCTCATCGGAGGCATTTGCCGCACCATCAACAGCCGTTGGTTGCTCTTTTATTGCAAATAAAGCCTGCGGGGCATCTTCATCCGCTTCTTCGGCCGGCGTCACAACAATTTCAACCGTTTTTTCTTCAGCCGCAGGTTCGGACATCTGATCCTCGGCGGCAATGGTTGCCTTAATCATTTCGTCAAACTCTGAAGACTTTGCGGCTTCATCCGATTGCTGCATCGGGGAGGGTGATTCTTCGGCACTCGGAGAAACCTTGGGCTTGTCCGAACGCACCATCTCAATCTCATCCCGGGCTTGAAGAGCTTCTTCGTCCAGATAAACAACGCCTTTATTATCCTTATCATAGCATTTGAGCAGCCAAACATCATAAATAGGATGTTCGACAGCGCTCAATGCCGGACTGGAAGAAAACATCCACCCTTTAAAAATATTCACCGGATTTTCACGGTCGTAATCATCAATTACATCAACAAAAGCCGTGTTTTCGGGCGTTTCTTCAGGGGTGCGGGTCACGCATTTACGCACCAATATTGAAAAACTTCCAAATTTAACCGGACTGTTAACCGGAACGTCAATCTCACTGACTCTGCCTGTAATTTTATCCATGGCCTGCATCCGAGCTGTATTGGTTTCAACCGTGGCAGCTTGCGCCAACGGCGAAAACACACTGCTTAACAACAGGGCAGGCAGAAAAAGCTTATTTGCTTTCAGCGCCATTGTCTGTCACCATAAAAATGATCTCACCGACCATATCTTCAAGCGTTTTAAAATCTTTGGTATTTTGCATTGTGTCTCCGTCTTGAAGATAAGTTTTGGCATGTCCCGGTTCAATCTTGATAAATTTGTCACCCATCAGACCATCGCCGACAATGGCCGCTACACTGTCTGAAGGCAGTTTGATATCGGAAGTCAGGCTCATCTTGATTTCGGCGGTATAATCGGCCGGGTCAAGATTCTGAGCAATGACGGTTCCGATTTTGATACCGTTCAGCCGCACATCAGAGCCGACTGTTAAACCGCCGACTTTTAAAAACCGAGCTGTCACATTATACCCTTTGACCACCTGCAAATCAGAAACGTTATAAGCAAAATAGGCAAAAAACGCGGCCACAAACAAGACCAAAATTCCCATAATTGTTTCAACTGGCTTCTTATTCATCGAAATTCTCCTCAAATCGATTTTTTATGATTATTTTTTGTTTCAGATGTTTGACGGTTAGCTTTGCCGATGCTGACGATACGATCAAGCAGCTCTTCAATAACCATGGCGTCTTGTGTATAAGAAAATTCGCCTCCCGGAGCCAGCATATCCTCCGAACCGCCCGGTTCAATTTCAATATATTTGGCGCCCATTAGCCCGGAGCTTACGATAGAAGCACTGCTGTCATCCGGAATCTGTACGGAGTCTTTAATTTCCAAAGTCAGAACAGCCTTAAAATTTTCATCCAAACGAGCCGCCACAACTTTACCGATATCCATCCCGGCCAAACGTACCAAATCTCCCACCAGCAGCCCGTCTGTTCGGTTAAAACGGGCATTCAGCGCATAATATGAACCTTGCTCATCATGGCTGATGTGTTTTTTATTGAAGATCCACAAGCCGACAACCAGCAGAATTGCCGCGGAAACAAAAAAAGCGATCCGTAAATAACGGGTTTCTTCTTTGCTGTATACCTCACGTGTTAGCATTTTCTTTCTAAATCCTTTATCTAAAATCTAGATATATAAATAAAGTAAAATAAATCTTTTGTCACCAAAGATTTTGAAAAATAAAAATAGTTGTTAAAATTTAAAAATAATTTGTTAAGATAAAGATAATTTTAGATATCCGGGATAACAAAACACATGATTGCCATTAAAGACCTGAACAAATCTTTCGGCTGTAAGAAAGTCATCCACAATCTAAACATATGCATCAACAATAATGAAGTTGTTGCCTTGCTGGGCCCCAACGGCGCCGGCAAAACCACACTGATGCGCCTGATGACGGGCTTTTACCAACCAGACAGCGGCGAAATCATCATCAATCATCATCGCTTGACCGAAGAAAGAATTGCCGCATTAAAAAATACGGCTTATGTGCCAGAAGTTGGGGCGCTTTACCCCGAAATGAGCGTTTTTGAATATATCAAATACATGGCAGATCTGCGGCAAATGGCAAATCAGGCATTTATTGACAACTTACTCACACTGGTACAAGAACTTGGAATTGAAGAAGTGATCAATCAACGCTGCGAAACTCTTTCCAAGGGGTTTAAGCGTCGGGTGGCCATAGCCGGCGCGCTGATCCATCGTCCCAAAACAGTTATCCTTGATGAACCGACAGAGGGACTGGATCCGAACCAGAAGCAGTCTGTCCGCGAGTTTATTCGTAACTATGGCAAAAAAAATACCGTTGTCATCTCCACACATATTATGGAGGAGGTGGAAGCAATGGCCGGGCGGGTTATTTTGATCAATCACGGCCGGCTGATTTGTGATACAACGCCGGCTTTACTGCTGCAAAACACGGCAGCGGCCGATATTGACGAAGCTTTTCGCGCGCTGACGGCAGATAAATAGGAGATCAGAATGTTTACAAATCTCTGGACAATCACAAAAAAGGAATTAAGCGGTTATTTTCGTAGCCGTCTGGGCTATTTTATTCTGCCGATATATATTTTCCTGGTCATGCTCGGCACTTTTTTAGGGACAGATTTCTTTGCCCGCACCAATGAAACTCTAATGCAGTTCTTCATGTTGCAAAACAGTGTGCTGCAACTGGTGATTCCGGCCATTACAATGAAACTTTGGACAGATGAACGCCGCCAAAACACACTGGAATTGTTGCTCAGCCAGCCGGTAAGCCTGACAGCCATGGTTTTGGGAAAGTTTTTCGCCGCCTGGGGAATATGCGCGTTGTTATTGCTGTCGGTTTCCGGACTGTGGCTTCTGAGCAATTTTATTATCCCGCTGGACAATCGTGGTATACTGGTCAGCTTCGGAGCCTGTTTGTTGATGTCCGGAGCATTGTGCGCCGTTTGCGCAACGGTATCGGCGTTGACATCTCATGCCGTTGCTTCATTCATGGTATCTCTTTTGGTTTGTTTCATCTTGAGCAATTTCAATCTGAGCGCCTGGCTGCAAAAAGCAAATATTTCCAACGAAGTCCTGATTCGCAGCAGTCAGGTTCTTGATTTTAAGCAGCATTTTATCAATATTGTTTCCGGGCAGCTGAGCATAGCCAATTTGTTTTATTATCTGAGTTTTATGGTGCTGGCTTTATGGTTCAATGTCGCCGCCGTTGAATATAAAAGGAATTGAAGATGAAAAAGACCGTCCTGGCAGGCTTCGGACTGTTACTTGCCATATCTTTCATTACGCTGAACATTGCCGTATTTTTATTTGGCAGCGCGCAGGTGTTTGATCTGACAGCCTCCCGCAAGTATACTTTAAGCCAGCCGACACTCGACTGGCTGTCTGCAAATGAAAAAAATCTATATATTCGCTTATATGAATCCGCCGATTTGCGGCAAATAGACCCGCGTCTGGAAGAATACAGCGTTTATGTTTTGAAATTATTGGAGCAATACCGCCAACATGCCAAACACAAACTCGGGCTGCAGGTGGTTCGGGTAGAGCCTTTTTCTTTGCAGGAGACGGAAGCGCGCAGTCTTGGTATCCGCGAGCTTCGAACGCCTAAAAGCAAACATCCTGGCTTTTTGGGTCTGATCATGTCAGATGATGCCGGCAACATGGTGCCGTTGCCATACCTGAACCCAGACAGGCAAAGCAGTCTGGAGCAGGACATCACGCGTCTGTTAAGTAATCTGGATCCGGCACAGAGGCCGGATGTCGGCATCTTATCTCCGGCATTCAGGGTCATTCCGAGTCTTGACGCTTTTGATCATTCAACGCCATGGCCTGTTGCCGACTTTTTGGCACGCGATTATGATTTGACCTATATTGACGGCAAAACAGGACAAATTCCGCTGCACATTGATGTTTTGTTGGTTGTTAATCCCGTTGAACTGTCAAACCCGACATTGTATGCCATCGATCAGTTTCTGCTCTATGGCGGCAAAGTCATAATGTTTGTTGATTCTTTGTCGGAATACATGTTGTCACGCCGGCTGATGCCGCCGCAGATGCTCTCGGCGTCATATCTGGGCGATTTTATGAAAAATCTGGGAATATCTTACGCACCTGATCTTGTTATTGCGGACAACCTCAACGCTCGCCGTGTTACAACCCGGGAAGCGGCCTTTTTATACCCGTTTTGGCTCAGTTTAAGAAAAGAAGCTTTTGCGCCACACCCGATAATGTCCGGTGTAGAAAGCTTGAATTTTAATTCGGCCACACGCTTCAACACAACCCCCGTTGACGGCATAAAGGCAACGGTTTTGGCGGTTTCCGGCGCTAACGGCGGCGAGGTCAACAATGCCGAACTTTCCCATAAAACGCCGGACCAGCCTTTGAAAACATATCAGAGCACTGCCGGCAATTATCCGCTTGCCGTTTTGCTGGAAGGAAAGTTTACTTCTTATTTCAAAACGCCGTATGTCCCAGCAATCAATGAACTTCCTTTTATCAGTATCTCTCTGGAAGAGGGGAAGATATTGTTTGTTGCTGACAGCGACATGCTGCTGTCGGCGACATGGAATGCCAACACATCGCCCGAACAGGAATGGTACGATATTGTACCATCTTCCGGAAATTTGGATTTTTTGACCAACGCTGTTGATTATTTGGCCGGGACAGGGACCCCGGTTGCGGTTTCAAAAAAGACAGATGTGCCCAAAACGCGTTCTTTGGCAGAAAGTTTTGCGTCGGCCGCTTCTCAAAAAACAGCAGCCGAACGCGCACAGATTCTTGAAAAGCTCCGCCAAACCGAAGAGGAAATTCGCCGCATTGCCGAACAAATGCGGCAAAATGAACTGTTGCCGTCGTTGAATGTCACCCGCAGGCAGGAGAAACTCGAGCGGGATAAACTGCGGCTGCAAAAAGAACAACAACGCGCCGATTATGCCACAGCCGAGGCTTATCGGGAAATTGTCCGTAGCTTTATGATCTCAAACATCGGGATCGGACTCTTTTTTGTGCTTCTCATCGCTGTCGTTCACGGGCTGATTGCCCGTTGTATCAAACGCCGGGTCGGAGGATACATCAATGAATAGAAGAAATATATATTCAGCCGTCGGGCTGCTGTTGTTTTCTCTGGCGGCGATGCTTGCGGCCATATTGTTTACCAATTTCAAATATCCGATGCAATCTCAGGGAACTTTGGCGTTTGGCGCCAGTTACCGTGATGGTATTAACCTGGATAAAATTGTGCTTCGCACCCGCCAGGGTGATATTACGCTTCATCTGCAGGATAATCTGTGGCGTGTAGCCGAAGCCGATGGCTATTTTGCCAATACTTATCTGTTGAATTTGCTTTTAACCGATCTGAACACTTCTGTTTTTTTCAGCCAAAGAGAAAATACGCCGCAGGCATTGCATGATTACGGTCTCCTGCCGCCGGCAAAAGATGAGCCCGCCTCAGGAACAGAGATAAAGACCTATGCCGGCACCAAACTTCTAAACGACGTTACAATCGGCAAACAAACAGCCAATCATTTGTTCCGTTTCGCGCTTTTTGACAATGAAGAAATCTGGCAAATCAGCGGTCATTTTGATCTGCCGGAAGAAATATATTCATGGCTGCTGCAGCCGGTCATGGAGCTGCCGCCCTCATTAATTGAAACCATCCGTTTTTATCAGGACGGACAAATTTTCTCCCTTGGCAGAAAAAGAGCCGATATGCCTTTTTCATCCGAAGATGGAAAAAAAGCAAAAGCTCGCCTGCTGACTTCGACCTTGTCAAACCTGACGGTTGAAGATGCCGCAGATACCGCCGGATTTGACAAATCTCGGTATATTTTGAACAGAAGGCTGGAAATTGTTACTTTTCAAGGCCTGGTCTTTTTCATTGATATTTACGTTGATAAAAACAACGAAACATGGATTCATATCACTTTATCCACGACGGCACTTCCAATGAGCATTGTTAATGATTATATAAGAGACAATAAATTCTTATACGATAGCTGGTATTTCAAAATATCACCGGAGACGGCAAAAATTTTAACACCGCTGTCCTTAACATAAAAGGGTTGATGACATGTATCGTGTCCCGTTCGTCGAAGAAAGAAAAATGGACGTCCCGGGCAAAAAAGATGCGCATTTGTCTGTTTTGCAACGCATGGCCTTTGCGGAAAAGATGGCCAAGCTCGGTTATTGGGAACTAGATACCAAAGCCAAACGTTTTTATTGGTCAGCGGAAATGTATCGCATTTTCGGCATTCCCGAAGAAAGAAATGACGGCAAAAAGAATCTGTTTCGTGATTATATTCTGCCTGAAGACCTGCCCATATACAAGGAAAGGCTCATTGATCTGCTGCGACACCATAAACCGGTAGCCGGCGAAATTCGCATCCGCAGAATTTCAGGACAAATTGTTTATTGTAAATTCACGGCCGGAATTAATGGCCGCCGCATTGCCGGCACTTTCCAAAACATCAGTAGTTGGGTCAGACAACGCCAGTTGATGAAAGAAGCCCGGGAAAAAGCCGAAAACGCCAATCGGGAAAAGACCTGGTTTCTGGCACAGGCCAGTCATGATTTGCGGCAGCCGCTGCAGGCGCTGCAACTTTTCACTCACGCTTTACAAAGCAGCGATCCGACGCCGGAACAAATGCCGATTATTCAAAAAATAGACGCTTCTGTCGACAATTTCAGAACCTTACTGGATAATTTGCTGGATATCTCGCGGGCAGATTCCAGGCAGATTTTGCCCAAAACGGAAAGTTTTAATCTCTCTGAACTTTTATCTGCTTTATGTGACGAATATAAAATTGTTGCCGCACAGAAAAACATCGACATCCGCTGCCGTTTTTCTTCGGTCTGGATACTCAGCGATCGTTTTCTGCTGGAGCGCATCCTGCGCAATTTGTTAAGCAACGCTGTCAAATACACCAAAGGCCGGATAATTTTAAGCTGTAGAGAAAACGAAAAACACATAATCATACGTGTCATTGACGACGGCATCGGAATCAGACAAGAAGAAATTGAACGAGTGTTTGACGAATTTTATCAAAGCAGCGCAATCCCGGAAAATCGCTCTCATGGTGCCGGACTGGGCTTAAGCATCGTAAAGAAATTAACAACAATGCTGCAAGGAAAAATCTCTGTGCGATCAACACCGGGAGAATATACAGTTTTTAACTTATATCTGCCGCATAAGATCTGACGTTTATATTTTATAGAAAAAAACAGTTGCAAATAAAAAAAATAAAGTCTATAGTCCCCCTTGTCAAAAAAGTCTGCTGCGTGCGTAGCTCAGTTGGTAGAGCAACTGACTCTTAATCAGTGGGTCCGGGGTTCGAGCCCCCGCGCGCGTACCATTAAAAAAAGTCCTCCGCCGCGAGGACTTTTTTTTATAGTTACAAGCCGCAGCAAGAAACCCGGAGAAAAAAGTAGCTGCCAGCGAAAATCGCGGAGCGTACCGGCAAGCCGAAGATTCTTGAGCACCCGTGCGGCCGCTGCAGGGAAGGTCGTCCTCTACACGCGGCTTATATTTTTTTGCTTTTGCAAACATTTTCTTAAAATATTTTTAAGTTTTTACGAATAGTTTGTAAAAAACAAATCAGAGGCAGAAATGAAAAATTATCAGCAGGAAATTGCACTGTTGCAGCGGCAATATCAGGAAACGTTGGTTCATGTCAAAGACAGCCGCTGGTGCCGGGCTTTCTGCGAAGAAAAACGGCAACATTCCCTGCAGGTCATTGGCGCCGGCAATTATATCATGAAACACGAACCGGTATTCAAAAACCGTTCAAAAGGTTTTGAGCGCTGTGCCGTTTTGGCTTATTTGTTGCATGATATCGGTCGTTTTCCGGAGATCAGAGAAATATATAATTATGAAAAAAACGGCAAAACTTACTACGATCGGAATTCGCTGTTGGATCATGGCGAACGCGGCGCAGAGCTTTTGGCGCAAATGCCTGAATACGCCGATCTTCGGATTATCATTCCGATCCGCCATCATGGACACATGATCGAAAGGTTTTACGAAGATGCGCAATATCAATCCATTAAAGATCAAAACCTACGCAAAGAAATCAGAGACATTATTTTTTTGGTCCGCGATGCCGATAAAATTGCCAATTTTTATCTGATGACATCGCCTGCCGCGCAGGAAAAATACCGGAATCTGCTGTTTCACGCTCCGGATGAACAATATTTACACGGCAACATCAATCCGAAATTTGAAGAATATTTTAAAAATCATCAAATAACCTTGCATAAAGATACATATACGATGGCGGATAATTTCTTGGGATTCGTTTCCTGGGTGTTTGATCTCAACTATCAAACTTCAATTGAATTTACCAAAAAACACAATATCATTGACCGTCTGATGGCCGTTGTTGGCAAATTCAATCAACAAACAGATTTGCAGGAAAAGCTTGCCAATTATGCAAAAATGTATATACAATCAATTAACCTTAATCATCGACAGGAGGACTTCTCATGAAAATCAAACATATACTCATCGGCCTTGTTGCCGTTGTGGTTATCGCGGTCATTGCCGTTGTTATTTGTCTTGAAAGTATTGTAAAAACAGCCGTACATAAATATGGCTCCGAAGTTGTCGGCACAGATGTCCGTCTTCAGGGATTTTCTTTGAACTTATTAAAAGGAACAGCCTCCGTCGAAGGACTGACGGTTGCCAACCCTGAAAAATATCATTCGCCATATCTGTTTAATTTAGGCGGCATTTCTGTTAAAATTGATACAAAATCTGTCTTAACAGACACAATCATTATTGACGATATTACTGTCAGCAAACCGGTCATTACCTACGAAATGCTCTCGTTAAACCAAAACAATATCAAGCAGATTCAAGAAAATGTCACCAAAAATACAGCCAAGACCGCTTCGGCATCGGCCACAAAAGAAAAAGCCGCATCTGAAGAAGAAAAACCTGCAGCTCCCGGTAAAAAGGTCATTATCCGCAAGTTGACCATTGCCGAAGGCGAACTTCAAGCCGTTACGACTCTGCAAGGAAAAGATAACACCATTCCGGTTAAGCTCCCCTCAATTGTTCTGAATGATATTGGCGCTGATAAATCCGGAAAAGGACAAAGCATTGCCGCCAGCGTATCCAAAATCATGAGCAAAATTCTGAACACAGCCACCGAAACCGTTGTCAAAAGCAATCTGAGCGACTTGAAAAAAGTAGCCAAAGAAAACCTTGACAACGCCGTTGACAGTGTCAAAGACAAAGTTAAAAACCTCGGCATTTTTGGTAAAAAATAAGATTTTACCAAAAGAAAAGCCCCGGATGTCCGGGGCTTTTTTATTGCAGATATTCTTCAATGATTTGCGGCGTCAGCAATGGCGGCAGTATCAGATAGTCATCTGATTTTCCGTCATAATAAACATAAAGAGGAATAGAATTTCGGCCATACTTCGCCAGCGCAGCGGCAATTTTCGCGTCATTATTGGTCCAATCGGCCGTATAAAGCGCAATATTATGTTTTTTAACCAAAGCCGCAAACTCTTCCGACTGCAGACTTGTTTTTTTATTAAGCAGACATGTCAGACACCATTTGGCCGTAAAATCAATAAAAACAGGTTGTTTGTTGCGCAGACGCGCGGCAATTCTTTGTTCATCATAAACCATCCATTGCTCATCCAATGAAGTCAGAGTGTTCTGGCGCAGTTGCGCATACAAAACCCATCCCAGCCAAACAACCGTCAGCAAAACGGGAACAGCCATAATTTTTTTCAAAACAAGCATCCATTTACCCGGTTTGGGAAGAATTTTATGAATAGGCTGCGGATAGAGATGCACCAAGGCAAACGGCAGCGCATAACCCAGCCCGAGCGCCAAAAACACCGGATAATAAGCCGCAGCCGGAGCACTTAAGGTATAGCCGATGGCGATTCCCATAAACGGTGCCGTACATGGGCTGGCAATCAGCACAGCCAAAAAACCGGTCATAAAAGAACTTAACAGACGGTTGTTAAAACTCAGCCGGCCGGCAGCGTTTGCCAGCGGATTATTAAAGTGTAGGATATCCAACAACAGCAATGCAATAACCAAAAACAAGGCCATCATCAGCGAAACAAATACAGGAGATTGCAGCTGGAAGCCCCAACCAACATATTTGCCGTTAAGCCGCAACAGCAACAACACACTCGCCACCAGCATAAAAGAAAAAAGCACGCCCAAAGTATAGAGCAAAGCTTCTGCCCGATTTTTACGTCGATCATATGAGCTTTGCGCCAAAGAAATGGCCTTGATGGTTAAAATCGGCAGAATACAGGGCATAAAGTTCAAAATCAAGCCGCCCAAAAAAGCCAGGATCAAAACGCTTCCCCAATAAACAGGCCGGTTAGCCTCGGGTAAAAACCAACGCTGTGCGGCAGCATATTCTCTGTCCCAGGCAACTGTCGGAACCAGATTTTTCTCGCTTACCGGCAAAGTAAATTCAAAGGCAGCCCGCCCGGGGACACATTCATCTTTACAGGCCAGCCACCGGATTGTTAGCCGCAGGGGAACCCGCCCGAAAATTTCCGAATGCGGTTGAATTGTCGTCTTATAATAGGCGACATCACCATACCCGCGCTGAACAATACCGTCCGTTTCAAAGGCTTCATCGCGACTCCAGCTTTCTTCCGCCACCAGATAACCTTGCGGCAATTGCCATTTCACGCTGGTCGGCATGCCGATTTCTCCTGGATTTTGCGAAAAAATATGCCAGCCGCCCTTCATCTTGAAGCGAATCAAAAATTCAAGATTCTGTGCCGGATTAACAGCTTCCGTATTTGAAATAAGCTTGATATCAAGCCGCTCCGTCTGGCGCGACATCTCAACAGCCCGGGCGCTGCCGGCAGACAGCAGCAGACACACAGCCAATAAATATCCGGCAATTTTCATGAATTTATTTCTCTTTTCTGGCAATCACGAAATTAAAATATGCTGCCGAGATAATCATCAAAGCCTTGATCAGACACCAACAGCCGAGAATCACGGCCAGCGGCAAAAACCAGACCGGCACAATACAAAGGATCACCAACACAGTCAGTGTCTCGAACCCCTGTGCCATACCGCCGAGATAAAAAGGCGACTGTTCCAAAGCAGCTTCAGCCTTTCCCAATGTTTTGTATGCAATGACGGCATAAGAAAGCATGGCACAGGCCGAGGCTGAAAAACCAAACAACAAAAAGCTTGCGGCAACGGCATTTTCCCACGGATTAGCTAAAGCGAAACCGAAAATGACGCCAGCATAAAAAATATAATCAAATGCCGCATCCAGAAAAACGCCGAAATCGGAAACTTTACTGTTTTTGGCAATAGCGCCGTCCAAAGCGTCAAAAAAGCGGTTCAGCAAAATGCAGATCAAAGCCCAAAAATACATATTCATTGCCAAAAAGTTGATCGACAGCATGCCGATGGCAAAGCCGCTCAGACTGACAAAATTAGCCGAGACATGATGCGCAGCGGCTTTTTTGCCGAGTTTATTGATTCCGTTTTTCCATTTCTGGCGCACACATTTGCTTTGCAAACAGAAATCCGAGTCTTTGTAATGTGAAATAAATTTGTTTAGGGTTGATTTCAGGTCTTTTTGCATATTATAATCCTCTTCAAACGACATATCCTGAAACATCATAGAATAATTTTCCGCCAAAGTAAAAAACATCTTCCAAATTATGCAAAAGATAAAAAATAATATGCGCCTTGCAAAATATTTTTCAATAACGGCTTTGTTATTGGGGCTGGGATTTTTTATCAGCCGCGAACAACCGCAATATTTGATTTTTGACGGCAATATTTTCGGCACAACCTATCACATCAAAATACGCTCTACGTGCCAAGACACCGGCCTGCATGACAAAATCAAAGCCGAACTGGCCAAGGTCAACGCCGCCATGTCAATGTTTGAAGAAGACTCCGAAGTATCGCGCATCAACCAAGCGCCGGCCGGAAAAGAACTCGTCCTTTCCAAGGATATGAGTTTTCTTTTGCAGCGTGCGGCAACGGTTTTTCGGCAAAGCGGCGGCGCCTTTGATCCGACAATTGCGCCGCTGGTTAATCTGTGGGGTTTTGGACCGGATGGGGCAGGGAAAATGCCGATCCGCGAGGAAATAAACAGGGCGTTGCATCATGTCGGTTTTGACAAACTTCGCTTTGACAAGGAATTCAAAACACTGCACAAAACCGATGACAACCTGGCATTGGACCTTTCTGCGCTGGCCAAAGGTTATGGCGTTGACAAAGTTGCGTCCTTGCTTGCCGGCGAAGGTTATGGTGATTATATTGTGGAAATCGGCGGAGAAGTCCGTGCCGCAGGCAGTCGTGATGCCCGGGGCACCCCCTGGACACTGGGTCTCAACGCTCCGGAAAAAGGCAGCCGCAACATCCTGGCGCTGGATATCAGCGGTATGGCCGCTGCCACTTCCGGCGACTACAGAAATTATCGCGTCGATAAAAACGGCAAACACTATGCGCACATCATCTCACCGCAGACAGGTTTGCCCGTTCGCAGTTCTCTGGCTTCCGTCACTGTTTTTGCCAAGCTTTGCGTTGATGCCGATGCTTACGCCACAGCTCTGATGGCTATGGGAAATAAGAAAGCGCTGGATTTTGCCGACCGCCACAATATTGCAGCTATTTTTCTGACATATGACGCCGCGGGCGGTTTCGCTCGGTCATATTCCGCCGCAATTCAAAAAATACTGAAAGAATAAAAATGGAAAACATCAGTCATCGCGGAAAAATCTCGGCAATTGAAGATAATCAAATCACTGTGGAAATTCTTAGTCATTCAGCCTGCGGAAGCTGTGCTGCTCGTTCAAACTGCGCCTTGGCGGACTGCCTGCCCAAACAAATCAAGGTTTCTTCTCCTGAGGACGATGTCTTTTTTCCAGGAGAAGAAGTGGAGATCAAAATCAATGCGGCCGCGGGACTAAAAGCTGTGTTTTATGCATATTTGCTGCCGCTGCTGCTGATGCTGGGCGCTCTGACGGCTGCCGTAGCCGCCGGCACAAACGAACAAATCTCGGGCATATTTGGCATTATTATCTTGATTCCTTATTATTTCTGGTTATTCTTAAACAGAAAGAAGTTGAACAGACAGTTCCGATTTGTCATTTCCAAAATTAACACTTCCGGGAACTAAACAATGACGCATATCATCTTCATCAGCATGGCTGTTTTGGGTGGAACGGCACTTGTTTCCGCCGTTATTTTGTTTTTGACCGCAAAAAAATTTAACATCCCGGAAGATTCCCGCCTGGAAGAAATTGAGGCTCTTTTACCGCAGGCTAACTGTGGCGGCTGCGGCCGGGCAGGCTGTCACGACTTTGCCCAATCCTGTCTGCAGGCTTCGGCACAAGAGTTTGCCGCACTTAACTGTCCGGTCGGCGGATTACCGGTTATGAAAAAAATTGCCGCGTTTTTGGGATATACCGCTGTCAAAAAAGAGGCAACTCGGGCGGTACTGCGCTGCAACGGCAGTTGTCAAAATGCACCGGCAAAAATTACTTATGACGGTGTTTCAAGCTGCCGCATTGCACACCTGATCTCAAGCGGACAGTCCGGCTGCCCAAACGGTTGTCTGCATTTAGGAGACTGTATCAAAGTATGCCCGTTTGGCGCTTTAAAACTGGATGAAAAAACCTTTCTTCCGGTTGTTGATGCCAATAAATGTACTTCTTGCGGTGCCTGTGTCGGAATATGCCCGCGCGGCTTGTTTGAAATCAGAGCCGCCGGCCCTTATGTCGCCTGTCGCAACACCCAAAAAGGAGCCATCGCCCGCAAAAACTGTAAGGCGGCCTGCATTGCCTGTGGTAAATGTACCAAAATATCTTCCGATATTTTACTTGAAAATAATCTCTCCTACATCCCGTCATCGGCGGCAACCCGCTCCCTTGGCGAAGAACTGAGAAAATCCTGCCCAACCGGCGCCATCTGTCTGACAACGGAGAAAAAAGATGAATAAGGTCAAAACCTTTTCTATGGGCGGCATTCACCCGAACAAATACAAAATGACGTCTGCTTCCCCGATCATGGATGCCGGACTGCCGGAAATTGTCACCATTCCCGTCAAGCAACATATTGGAGCACCGGCAAAAATTCTGGTAAAAAAAGGCGATAAAGTCAAAATCGGCACATTATTGGCCGATGCCGACGGCATTATTTCTGCCGATGTCCATTCTTCCGTCTCGGGTGAAGTGCTCAAAATTGAATCTGCCGAAGGCGGCAATGGTTATCTTGAAGACATGATCACCATCCGGGTGGAAGGCAACGAATATGAAGAAACAATTGATCGCACAGGCCAGATTTCCCGTGATATTCCGCTGACAGCGGCAGAAATTATCGGCAAAATTCGCGAAGCAGGCATCGTCGGCATGGGCGGCGCCGGTTTTCCGACGCCGGTCAAAGCGGCCGTCCCCGAAGGGAAAAAAGTTGATTGTCTGATTATCAACGGGATTGAATGCGAGCCGTTTTTGACGGCAGACGAGCGGTTAATGATCGAAAAAGCCGAACAAATCGTTCTTGGCGCTAAAATTTTAAATAAAGCACTTGGTATTCAAAATGCCATCATCGCTGTGGATGAAAACAAACCTAAGGCCATAGAAATACTGAACAAAATTACGAAGACCTATATCGGCGTCAACGTCCAACCCTGTGCCACAAAATATCCGCAGGGCGGTGAAAAACAACTGATTGCCGCCATTACCGGACATGAGGTTCCCTCGGGCAAATTGCCGGTCGATGTTGGTTGCGTTGTTCAAAATGTCGGCACGGTTTTTGCTATTTACGAAGCCGTTATAAAAAACAAACCGTTATATGAGAGAGTTATAACCGTCAGCGGCGATGCCTGCGCACATCCGGGGAATTTTCTGGTCAGAATAGGGACGCCGATTTCATATCTCATTGAAAAAACAGGCGGCCTGAACAAAAATGTTGCGCAAGTTATCCTTGGCGGACCAATGATGGGCAGCGCAGTGACGAACATTCATGCTCCCGTAACCAAATTAACATCGGGAATTTTGCTCTTGTCTGAAAAACTCTCCCACAAAGAACAGGAAACAGACTGCATCCGTTGCGGCAAATGCGCTTTGGTCTGCCCCGTCGGACTGGAGCCTTTTCTCATCAGACGGCTGATGAGCGAGTATCAAACCGACAAACTCCGTGCGGCTCATGTACAAGATTGTATCGAATGCGGGTGTTGTGCCTACACCTGTCCGGCGCGCATTCCGCTGCTTGATTATTGTAAACTGGCCAAACTCGAACTAAAAAAGAAGAAATAGCCCATGCTTAAAATTTCTACAACACCGCATTTCCAAACACAGGTCAATACGCGCCAAATCATGTTAGATGTCATCATTGCCTTATTGCCGGCGGCGCTGGCTGCCGTTTTGTTCTTTGGGGTAAATGCTTTGCTGGTGATTCTGACATCCGTTGCCTCCTGTGTCTTTTTTGAATACGCGGTTTGCCGCTGGTGGCTAAAATCCGCCAACACCACGCATGACCTTTCTGCCATCATCACAGGATTGCTGTTGGCCTATAATCTGCCGAGTTCAATACCCTTGGGAATGATTCTTGCCGGCGCTTTTATGGCGATTGTTGTTGCCAAAATGTGTTATGGCGGTCTGGGCAAAAACATTTTCAACCCGGCACTTGTCGGCCGAGTGTTTTTGTTTATCTCCTTCCCGGTGCAAATGACACACTGGCCGCAGCCTCATTTTCTCAATTTCTTCGCCGTTGACGCGCAAACGGGCGCAACCACGCTCGGTCTGCTCAAACACATGGAGCCTGGAACCACTCCGCCGGAAGGAATACTGCCGTCTTATGAAGATATGTTTATTGGCAACATTGGCGGCTGTATCGGCGAAATTTCCGCCCTGGCACTTTTGCTGGGATTAATTTATCTGCTCTGGCGCGGCATCATCACCTGGCATATACCTTTTTATTATGTCGGCACGGTTTTTATTCTGACGGGAATTTTATACCTCCTGACCGGAGACATTCGCTATGATCCGCTGCGTCACATTTTATCCGGCGGTTTGCTGCTTGGTGCTTTCTTCATGGCAACAGACTATGCAACCTCGCCGATGACTGTGCGAGGGCAGGTGCTCTATGCCATAGCCTGCGGAATTCTGACGGTAGTTATACGTCTATACGGCGCCTATCCCGAAGGTGTATCTTTTGCAATTTTAATTATGAACGCGTTCGTTCCACTGATTGATAAATACGTGCACGGGCGGATTTTCGGACACAGGAGGTGAAACTGTGGCACAAAAAAAATCAACATTCTGGAACATGCTTCTGACTTTAAGCGGAATTGCGCTGGTCGCGGCATTTGTGCTTTCATTTGTGGAAGGACAAACCAAAGACGCCATCGACAAAGCCAAAACAAACCGTGAACTGGAGGCTTTGGCCGCAGTTGTCAAACCTTTTGACAACAATCCTTTTGCCGAAAAGCTGTCTCTGCCGATACCGCACAAAAAGGAAAAGCTTGAACTCTATCCGGCCCGGAAAAATGGCGTGGTTAACTCATATGCCATCAAAACATATTCAGACAAAGGCTTTGCCGGACGGATAGAGATGATTGTCGGCTTTTTTATGGACGGGCGGATAAATAATTTTGTTATCACCCAAAGTCAGGAGACACCGGGCCTTGGCACAAAAATTAATGACGAAAAATTTAAAGCCCAATTTCACGGGCTTTATCCGGGACGGACAGTGCTGAAAGTTCGGCAGGACGGCGGCGAGATTGACGCTGTCACCGCAGCCACGATTAGTTCGCGTGCCGCCGTTGACGCCATCCGGCGGGCAATTGACGCTTATCATAATTTTTACACAGGGAATAAATAAAACATGGATAAAACAAGTCTTCAAAACCTGACCCGCGGCCTTGTTGCCGAAAATCCGATTTTAGTCATGATGCTCGGTATGTGTCCGACTTTGGGCGTCAGCACATCGGCTCTGAACGGGCTGGGAATGGGATCGGCCACGCTGTTGGTCTTGCTTTTTTCCAACGCCGCCATTTCTCTGGTCAAAGACATCATTCCGCCATTGGTGCGCATTCCCTCATACATAGTCATTATTGCCACTATTGTTACTGTAGTGGATTTATTAATGGCCGCTTATCTGCCGGCACTGCATGCTGCGCTGGGCATTTACATCCCGCTGATTGTTGTCAACTGCATCATTTTGGGCAGGGCGGAAGCCTTTGCCTCAAAAAACACTCTGGGGCAATCTTTGCTTGATGCGCTTGGCATGGGTATAGGATTCACTCTGGCCCTGACCACTTTGGGCATCATCCGCGAAATCCTGGGCAACGGATCCGTTTTCGGACTAAGCTTTCTAGGAGAAGGAGAGAGTCCGATTCTGCTTTTCATTATGCCGCCCGGTGCATTCTTGGCTCTGGCTTTTATGATTATCGTTTTCAACCACCTGCGTAAAAGAGAAGCAAAATCATGACATATCTGTTGATTTTTATTTCTGCTGTTCTGGTCAATAATATTGTTCTGTCTCAGTTTCTTGGCATATGTCCGTTTCTCGGCGTGTCCAAAAAAATATCAACCGCACTCGGCATGGGTGTTGCCGTTATGTTTGTCATGACATTTTCAACTCTGGCAACTTTCCTGATTTACCACACACTTTTAAAACCATACAATCTGGAATATATGACCACAATCACATTTATTTTGGTCATCGCGGCTTTAGTGCAAATGGTGGAAATCATCATCAAAAAAGCATCACCGCCGCTGTATCAGGCATTAGGCATCTTTCTGCCGTTAATCACAACCAACTGCGCCGTTCTTGGTATTGCCATTCTGACCGTGCAAAAAGACTATGCGTTGTTGCCGGGGGTTTGTTTTGCTCTGGCTAATGCCATGGGATTTACACTGGCTATTGTCATTTTTGCCGGCATCCGCGAACGATTAGCCTATACCAAAATTCCTCAGGTATTGCAGGGAACGCCGATCTCCCTGATTACGGCGGGACTATTGTCTATGGCTTTTATGGGTTTTGCCGGAATTGGCCGTTGACAATAAAAAATCCGGCACAATGCCGGATTTTTGACAAGATCAAACCTTTTCAGGTCCTAAACTGCGGGTCTAACAGATCTTCATACCTGACAACACGCAGTTCATCCACCAGGTTAAACGGAAAAAAGTCAATGCCGTCAAACTCCGGCGGAGCCGGTGCAACAAGGAAAACCTGCGCTTTGCGGGATTTCCAATGATTATCGATTTCATCCAAGATTTTTTTATTGTCCTGAAACAGCCGTTTGGCTTCGTCATAATCCAAGACTCTGATATCCCAAGCCAAAATCACACTGTGAACGCGGCCGTGATGAAACGAATTTTGCTGAATAAACCCAAAACCTTCTTTTTTTGCCTGAACAGCCACTTCCTGACGGCTGGGAGAAGGATGACAACCGCCAAAAAAAGCGCAACCGTGACCGTAAGAATAACTTTTTTCATTCATAAAGCAAGGTATTAAAATTAATAATTATGTTGATTATAGCTACAATACGAGAAATTTATTCCAACTTAGCGCTCACATCCGATTTGTCAAGAGTTTTAGCACTTCAGCAATGATTTTTTCAAACATTTCCCGCGTCAGTACGCCCGTATTGATGTTATAACGTGAAGTATGATAAGAATCGACCATCAGCAATCCGTGTTTATCCAACCGGTGCACGGCACCGTGAGCAAATTTATAAGCAGACTTCCGATATCCCAAAATGCTTAAAACCGCACTATGTGCCACACTGCCCAAGGTCAGAATAAGTTTTAGCCGAGGCATGGCATTAATTTCTTCAATCAGATATTTGCCGCAGTTGCGCACTTCTTCGCCGGTTACTTTGTTTTGCGGCGGCACACAACGGACAGAATTGGTCACCCGCGTATTAATCAGGCGGAACCCGTCATCTTTGCGTTTAAGATATTCTCCATCAGCCAGACCAAATTTTTTTAAAGTCGGATACAAAACATCGCCGGCATAATCATTGGTAAACGGCCGATTGGTTTGGTTGGCGCCGTTTAATCCCGGAGCCAGCCCGACAATCAGGATTTCGGCATCTATTCCGCCGAAAGGTTCAACCGGTCCGTTGTAATAAGTCGGAAATTGAGCCATATTCAGAGCTCGAAAGGCCAACAGGCGAGGGCACAACGAACAGTTTTTATCCGGACAAACAAAAGGCATGATGAATTCTCCACATATTTTTCAAAAAAAAATAACAGTGAACTCTTTAAATTTAGTTAGCGCATATTATCTCATCCTCATAAATCACGTTTATATGTGATTTATAGAATATAAAAACCTGTTTATAAATGGAGTTTATACAACATGAAAAAAGCGATATTACTTGCAAGTGCTGCTCTGCTCATTTCAACAACTGCCAACGCTGAAATGAATATCAGAAAAGAAATCAGACCCTATGTTGGTGTTGACTATGCCTATGATAATCTTGATTTAAAAGGTAAAGCCAAACACGCCAAAGAAAACTTCAATTCAGCGGTTGTAAACATTGGTACCGGTATTACCGAATATGCCAGCCTTGAAGCTTTTTATCAATTCGGCGGTTCCCGTAAAGCTCATTTGAAAGAGGACCAGGGCGGCGGCACCAAAAAATTCAAATTTAACGCTTATGGTTTGGATTTGTATGGATATCTGCCGTTGGGCTGCGAACAAAAATTCAAATTGCTGGGCACGCTCGGCGCCGCGGTTTATGACACCGAACTCAAACACAACGACAAAATCAGCAAAAGCAAAGTCGGTTATCGTGTCGGCGGCGGCGCGCAGTATGATCTGACCGAAAATGTCGCGGCACGTGTTGTCGGCCGCTATGGCTATATCGGTTCGCGCGATCTCAATCATGTGGCTGAAGTAACGGCTGGTCTGCGTTATTCATTCTAAAGCGCGACCATGATAATACCGGGAAGCCGCTTGCAAACACAGGCGGCTTTCTGTACGTTCAGCTTCCGGCAAACAGCATCCCCGGCACATCCTGTCCGTTTTCTTGCCGTAAAACAATTTTCTCTTCGGACAGATTCTTGAACCCGTTTTGCAGCAACAATTCTTTAATATATTCTGGATGATACCGATATCTGCCGGAAGTAGATGTGCGTTTTTCACCTTCATCCGATACTTCAATTGTGAAAATTAACGTTTTGTTTTTTAATAATTTAACAACGGATTCAAAATTTCTCAAATAACCGCAGACATCGCCCATAACCGCAACATCAAAAACCGGCTTCTTTTGCAAATAATGGCAAATATCATCTTTGCAAAGTTCGTCATAAACATTTTTTTCAGCCGCTTTGTCCAGCATTTTTTGCGACACATCCACTCCGATCAGTTTTGTCTGCGGTGTTTTCAGCGCAGACCCGAGTAGTCCCGTGCCACAACCGAGGTCAACAATCGTTTTTTTACCTTGTCCGACATATTTCCGAATAGCCTCGACAACCGAATAATGCAAATTTCGCATTACATTTTCATAACGATCGGCAAAATGATCAAACAGTTTTTCGCTATACAGAGCATCATCATCAAAACTTTTCCCGTCAAACGTCGCCTGCAATTTCCTTGCAAAAACGTTATCCGGAGCAACTTCAAGCCATTGACCAAGCTGATTTTTAGCCTCTTCCGGATGATCTGCGGCAAGCAGAGTCAGCGTTTCACTGAGATTGACGCTGATTTCTTCCAAAGTCGGATCCAGGCGATAAGCATTCAGTAATAAACCGGCAGCTTCCTTATATTCCTGCAAATCCTTCAAGATCATAGCCAGATTGTTGCTGACTTCTGCCGACCGTGGATTAAGAATAACCGCCTGCCGATATTCTTCAAGCGCTTCAGCCGTCCGACCGGCGCGATACAGCATTTCGCCGTAATTCTGATGAGCTTCAAAATGCCCGGGGTCAAGCGCCAATACCCGGCGATAGCGTTTTTCGGCTTCGTCAAAAGCCTCTTCACGACTGTAAATATCTGCCAGACAGAGCAGGGCGGTCAGATTGTTCGGATTAAGCAATTCGGCCTTTGCAAAATAAATTTTTGCCTTGGCCGTATCCTTTTCCAGCAAAGATAATTGTCCGAGTAGCACCCGCGCTTCATCGGAAGCCGGTGCCAATTCTTTGGTTTTTGCCGCGGCGCCCCAGGCTTTTGGCCAGTTTTTGCGATCAAAATAAAGCTGACCGAGGTAATACCACAACAAAGCCTCATTCTCATATTTCGGCAGCAATTTTTCAAGTTCTTCCAAGGCGCGCTGCGGGTTGGAAAAACGAAAATTCATAGCCAGATTAATGCGTGCTTCGGCATAGCCGGCATCAAGATCAAGCGCATATTGAAAATGGCTCGAGGCGTTCGTCGGATCGCCGAGCCGCTGATAAATTAAACCTATTTCATTATGGGCTTCTTTAATATCCGGACGAAGGCGCAAAACGCTGTCAAAAGCTTCCAGCGCTTCGCGATATCTGCCGGCAAGTTTATAAGAAAAAGCCAAATTATAACGAAACGCAGCTTCTTCCGGTTTTTGCGGAATTGCTCTTAAAAAAAGAGAAACGGCTTCTTCCTGCAAGCCTTTGTCTTGCGCAATCAATCCCAAAAGGTTCAAAACATCAGGCTGATCGGGCGCTGTTTCCAAAATCTGCCGATACAAAACCTCTGCCTCGTCAAGTCGTCCGGCCTCATGCAGACTAAGCGCGTTTTGAAAAAGCGTTTCGTATGACATTTGTTTCTTTTTCTCCTTAAGGAAGCTATTTTAAGGCTATCTGATTAAAAAATCCATAAAAATTTAAAAAAAAAGCTTGATTCTCCCTTTGGTTTGTACTAGATTGCAACCACTTCCGAGAATGAAGACGGATCAACCGTCTCGTTTGGCTTTTTCAAGAACCAAAACTATCGGGACAATAACCTAAATAAACAAAGGATTAAAACACATGAAAAGCATTGTTTGCGCAAAGAAGAAAAAAGAACGTCAGTACGGCACCATCTGGGGTGCGGCAAACGGTTCTGTCGTTAAAAGAGAATATGCTCCCGGTCAGCACGGCCAGAGACGCAAAAAACCGACAGACTATGGTCAGCAGTTGTATGCCAAGCAGAAGCTGAAGACCTATTATGGCAACGTTTCCGAAAAACAGTTCCACAAATACTATGTTGAAGCCGTTCGTCGCAGCGGTGACGCGGCTGAAAACCTGATTGGACTGTTGGAATCCCGTTTGGACAATCTGGTATACAAAGCCAAATTTGTTCCGACAATTTTTGCCGCGCGTCAATTTGTTAACCACGGTCACGTCACTGTCAACGGCAAAAAAGTCAATATTCCTTCTTATATGGTCAAAGCCGGCGACATTATTGAAGTCCGTGAAAAATCAAAACAGCTTCCGATGGTTACTTCCGCAATGGAATCTGCCGGACGCGACATCCCGGGCTATCTGGAAGTAGATACCAAAAAATTGAGCGCGAAATACTCTTTTGTGCCCAAATATGATGATGTACCTTATGCTTCCGTCATGGAGCCGAACCTGGTCATCGAATTTTACTCCAGATAAACAAATATTCTGTTTATGCAAAATCCTCAGAAGTTATGCAACTCCTGAGGATTTTTGTTTAAAAGGAAATACTTTTATGTTTATATATATGAAGATAAAATGCGACATTAAGTCAACAACAAGGTAAATCACCATGGATGATGTATATATCAGCGACCCGCGTCAAACCTCGGCTCAGGCAATTGCCCAAAAACAAAAAGACAAAAAAAACAGCCTTAAACGACGTAATTTTAGGCAATATTTGTTTGATATAATTGTCAAAACGCTGATTTGCAGCTGTCTGATTGCCATCGACTTCACGCTGTTTGCCGAGGCGGGAAGTTACAACCTGTTTGATATCAACAATATTCCCACCTTGGAAGTCCAGTATATTCTGGGAGGAATAACCGCAATCTGCTTCATCGTGATGTTGCTGTTGTCTTTTTCAGCCTTTATCCAAAATCTGATGATTGCTCTTTCCTTTGGCGCACTGGTGCTTTCGATCTTTAATCAATTTGCGCTGTTTGATCAAAATTCCATTTTATACAACCTCTTTAACAATTATCTTAATTCTGGCATTTCCGGCGTTTTCATTAATCATTCCGACTGGATCATAGCCGGTTTTGTAGCCGTCATCAGCCTGATTCTGATCAGCTACACATCCCGCATCAACCAGATTTACCTGCTGGGCACTTTATTACTCGTTCTCGGCGGAATTATCAGCGAAGCTTATTTCAACCCGGTCACGCGGAATTTTGACAGCAAGAAATCGCTGCAAGGCCTTAGTGCGCAAAAAGACGGGAAAACATTTATTTTCCTAGCATTACCGAACTTTGCATCTTACACCGACATCAAAGATGCGCAAAGCAAGAACTACACCGTCAACCAAGTGGCAGACAATATCTTAGGTTTCTACGAACTAAACAAATTCGTGCATTACCCCAATGCATATGTCACGCCCTATGACAATGAATTTATGAACTTGGTTGCCACGCTTAACCCGCAAAAACAAGAGAAGCCGGAAGAGAATCTGCTTAACAATGTCATGTTAACCAGCTTCTGGGACTTCAAAAATTTGGACACGGATAAGCTTTATCTTAAGAATAACGACCTTTACAAACATTTTTTCAAACAAGATTATAATATCCGCACATTCCAAACCAGAGGAATTGAGCTCTGCACCGTCAATAATGATTTATCGGTCAGCAAATGCATGGAAAAAATCAATCACCCGATCAGTCTGAATCGCCCGGGGCTGTCGACAGCGGATAAAACAATCCTTTTGACCGCTCAATGGCTGGTCAGCACCAAAATTGTCTCGGACATCAACCTTCCATTGCGGGCCTTGTCTTACCTCAGTTCCAAAATTGCGCCTTTGAACTTTTCCGCCGCGGAGCTTTATCCTGTCAATTCTTTCAAAATTTTCGACCTGATCATTGATGATCTGAAGACAGCTCGCGGCAATAATGCCTATTTTGCGGTAATAGACTTGCCGTCGTCAACATATGTATATAATGATTTCTGCGACCTTAAAAGCCCATATCAATGGCTGGGAACACAACAACAACCCTGGAGCAAAGGCGGTAGTTTTAATGCCAAACAGCAAGCCTATGCCGAACAAACAAACTGCTTGATCGGCCAGTTGGAACACTTCATTCAGGAGCTGGAAAAGAACGGCCGTCTTGCCGAAACGACCATTGTTCTGCAAGGGCTTGGTCCGACAAAACAGTTTCCCGGCAAAAACGAAATGCTCAAAGAATTTTCCAGAGTTGGCCTGGCCATCCTGAAGCCGGAACAAAAACAGGCTCAAACCAGATATGATTTATGTCCGGCAGCATCAATCATCAATACCCATCTTGGCGGAGAACCCTGCCAAGAGCTTGCCGAAGAAAACACAACCGACAAGCGCAAAGAAAAGATTCTTAATGAGGCGCACAAAAATATCATTACCGAACAGCACCTGCGCAGTGTTGTCAATCGTTTTAAGAATTGGTACCAAACTTTCGCAAGCCACAATTTGTATGAAAATTCTCTGAATGAAGAAAATAAAAAAACAGAGCCGGCCGCCGAACAAAAAGAAACTTCGATTGAGATCAAAAAAGTAAAAGTAACCAAAGTCGCGGAAGAACTCCCGGCCGAAACAAAAATGGAATCAATCAGTGCGGCCATGCAAAAAACAGAAAAAGCAGCCGCAGATACCACGGCAAAGACAGACGAACAGAAAGACGAAGTAAAAGCAAAGGAAAATAAGGATTCCTCCCAAGAAAATCAGAAAAACGATAAACCGGCCCCAACAGTTGAAGAACCTAAAGCAAAGCAGACCGAAGCGCCTGTTGCAGAAACCGAGAACGCTCCCAAAGAGACAGAAAAACAAAAAGCTGAATCGGTAAAGCAGACGCCGGAAACAGACCAGGTTAAACAACAAAGCAAAACCATTGCTCCAAAGACCGAACCAAAGTCTCAAACAGCTGCTCAAACAGCACCGGCTAAACCAGATCCGAAAAAAGAAACCGCTGCCCAGCCTGTCGAACAGGAAATTCCCCTGACCAAACCGGAACGGTTGAAAAGAGAATACAGAGCCAAACAACAAGCGGCTCAAACAGCTTCGCAAACAGCAAAAAATGACACGGCTCAGGTCAAAATTGAGGTGCAGCTGACCGATAAAACAGAAAAGGCTTTAGATGTTATTCCGCCTGCGCTCTTGGGAGAAACCAAATATAAACCGGCAGAAACTGACGAATAGGGAAAAGCACCGTGCTCAGACGGCACTCCGAAAAAGTCCAATCACCTCTGCAGCAGCACATAGCTGCTTTTTGCCGCAACAAAAGAGCTAAATGGTCATTGGCCGTTTTAGGGACAATATTCATTTTCAGTCTTTTGGCAGAACTATTTGCCAATGATCAACCGCTTCTGGTCAAATACAAAGGCGAATTATATTTTCCTCTGCTAAAAACATACAGCGAGCAAACATTCGGCGGCGATTTCCCGACCCCGGCAGATTATCGAGACCCGTATATTGCCCAAAACATCAACAATAATGGCTTTATGGTTTTTCCGCTGTGGCCGTATTCCTTCAATACCATTGACTATGAACTGGATATGCCAACACCTTCAAAACCGGATGGCAGACATTGGCTGGGTACTGATGATGAGGGGCGGGATGTTTTAGTCAGAATCATATACGGACTGCGCATTTCCATTATTTTTGCTTTTCTATTGACATGCTTGTCTTCGCTCATCGGTATCGCTGCCGGTGCTGTTCAGGGCTATTTTGGCGGACGAACAGACTTGTTTTTCCAGCGTTTTATTGAAATATGGGAATCTTTGCCGCAACTTTTTATCCTGATTATTGTGGCCAGCCTATTTATGCCGGATTTCTGGAGTTTATTGTTGATTATGCTGCTCTTTTCTTGGATCAGCCTGACCGGAGTTGTCCGCGCGGAATTTTTGCGCACGCGTAATTTTGAATTTGTCAAAGCAACCAAAGCTCTCGGTGTCAGCAATATGCGCATTATGTTTCGACACATTTTACCCAACGCTGTCATTGCCACCATCACATTCATTCCTTTTCTGTTGTCGGAAGCCATTGTTGCCCTGACGGCGCTTGACTTTTTAGGACTGGGCCTGCCGGCTGAATATCCATCTTTGGGGGATCTCGTCAGGCAGGGGAAAGACAATCTGCAAGCTCCATGGATTGGCATTTCCATCTTTATTGTCCTTTCCGGTTTACTCACCTTGTTAATTTTTATTGGAGAAGGGGTTCGTGACGCATTCGACACGAGGAAAAACAAATGACGCATTTGCTGGAAGTTAAAAATCTGGATATTTTTTTCAAAAACAATGAAGGAAAAAAAGATTTTCATGTCGTCCGCCATGTTGGATTTAATCTCCGGCCGGGAGAAGTTCTCGGTATTGTCGGCGAGTCCGGTTCTGGCAAATCGCTGACAGCATTATCGCTGCTAGGACTTTTACCTTACCCTAAAGCCTACCACAGCAAAAAGACATCCATAAAATTCAAAGGAGAAGAGCTGATTGACAATCCGGCGCTCCGACACATCCGCGGCGGGAAAATAGGCTTTGTTTTCCAAGAGCCGATGTCCTCTCTCAATCCTCTGCACACTGTCGAACAGCAAATCGCCGAAGCCATCATGATTCATCAAAATATCAGCCGAACCAAAGCACGACATGAGGTTTTGCGCCTGTTAAAACAAACCGGCATCCAAAATCCGCGAGCCCGCCTCAAAGCTTACCCGCATCAGCTTTCCGGCGGCCAGCGTCAGCGGGTTATGATTGCCATGGCCATCGCCAACCGACCGGATATTTTGATTGCTGACGAACCGACAACAGCTTTGGACGTCACTGTCCAAAAACAAATTATCGAACTCTTACTAAAATTGCGCCATGAATTAGATATGAGCCTGATTTTCATCAGTCATGATCTGCATCTGATCCACCGTATTGCAGATAATGTCTTGGTCATGCATCATGGTATGATTATAGAAAGAGGAAATTGCGCCAAAATTTTTAATCATCCTGAAAACAGCTACACTAAAAGATTAATATCGTCACGCAATATATTGAAAAACAATACAAATATAACAAGCGACATTATTCTGAAGGCGCAAGAAATCAGCGTCCGCTTTCCTCTGATCAAAAATTTTTGGGGTAATGTCAAACAATATCTATACGCAGTAAACAAATTATCCTTCACACTACATAAAGGACAAACGCTTGGCATTGTTGGTGAATCCGGATCTGGCAAAACCACTTTGGGTCTGGCAGTCTGCAACCTGATTTCTTTTACCGGCAAGATCATCCTAAACGGCCGGCAAACTGATGACTACCCCAATCGGCAATTACGCAAAGAGCTTCAAATTGTTTTTCAAGATCCCTACAATTCGCTCAACCCACGCATGACAATCCGTCAAATTGTAGGTGAGGGGCTTGAAGTTCACTATCCGCGCCTGACAACAGAGGAAAAATCTCACCGCATTGAAACCGCGCTTAAAGATGTTGGCCTGTCACCGGCCGCGTTAAATAAATATCCCCATGAATTTTCCGGTGGCCAGCGTCAACGTATAGCCATTGCCCGGGCTTTGATTCTTGATCCCAAAATTATTGTGCTGGATGAACCAACTTCGGCGTTGGACGTCACCATTCAACGGCAAATCATCAATTTACTGCTGCGCCTGCAGCAACAACGGCAATTATCATATATTTTTATTTCACATGATATAAACGCCGTCCGCGCTGTATCTGACCAAATCATGGTAATGAAAGACGGCCTTATTGTTGAATGCGGTCCGACGGCGCAAATTTTGGCTCAACCAAAGCAGCAATATACCCAAAATCTAATCGGGGCATCAGCATTTGTATCATAACTTTTACGGAGAATAAAATGAGCAAAACCAGATATTACTTTACCATATTAATCATTGCCGTGGCTGTTGCCGCCGCCGGCTATATTTTAAACATTGCCGCAATTAAAAGCTTTGTTTCTGTATGTTTAAATAGCGCAAGCAACAATATTTTATCTGTATCGGCTGCTGTTTGCACCTTCATCTTCTTGGGAAACAAAAACTATTGGTCGCTGTTAACCGTTTGCGCAATTTTAGCTTCTCTGGCAGTACAATTGCTTTCGTCCGGCGGAGTAGGGCTAATGACCACCTTGGCGCAAACTATTTGTTTCTTAGGCATTGCCTTTTTGATGAATCTTGTCAGACTGATTGTCAACAAATAACATAACGGAAATGGCGCCGGTTGATAAGGTTTTGCAACAGCATTTTGAAGAACAAAAAGAGCGCAAAGATTATCTCGACGAGCAAATAAGCATAGCGCAGACACAAGCAAGGCCTGTCAAAAAGAGTTTTGCCGCCGGCTTGGCACAGGAGAAAAAGATATGTACGATTTTTGTCAAAATGTTGGAACCACTTGAAAAACAACAAAATAAGAGGGCGCACCCTCTGAGGAAACGCCCAACATTTTGTCGCATAATATATATTATGTATACTGAGAAGTCTATTTTTCAAATCCGCTGACTTTTCCTTTATACACAATGTTGCTGTTTGCCGCAGACAGATATATCCCTGAAGCCTTTTTGAAACTGCCATACAACATTCTGACATTTTCAATTTCTTCTGCTTTGGCGCCGCGGTTGGCCATCATCTCTAAAACTTCTTCCCATTTAACCATCACCCAACGCATTTCGTCATAATTCAGATAACTGTTGCGCGAACGAATAATTCCGCGCATGATACCCATACCGGAAGCATTCGGCTCTTTATCTGTATTGTAAAAGTTCTCAAATCTGCGATTATAAACCTTGACACTGTCAGCAACGCCATTTTCATACATCTTGGCAATAACTTCCGGCAACAAATGATATGCCCGGTCATGCACCTCCAGCGTCGGCGCAAAACCGCGTCCTGAAATCATTTTCTGCTCCTCATAACGTGAAAACATCGAAACCTGGCTGACATACTGATGCACGCCCAAAGCCACGCATTCTATACGATAGCCGGCATCTTTTGCTTTCATCAGCGTACCCATTTTCCAATCCTTAGGATTTCCGAGAATGCTCTCAATCAAAATATTTTGCCGGTTGGCAATGGCGTGCTCCACAATTTTTTCGCGCGCTTTGGAGGCATCTTCTTTGGTAATGAAAGGATAATTAGCCTCGTCCTCACTCAGAGCTTTATGTGCATATGGCAGCAAAATTCGCAAATCATCAGCGCCGAAGCGGATCGGCTCTTGTGCCATCTGCTTGGCATAGCTCACTGAAGCAAAGGTTTTGCCGGCACCAGATTGTGCTGTCAACAAAACAAACGTGGGAACTTCGGCCGATTTCTTCCCGTCAACAAACAACGGTTTAATAACTGTCTGAAACCACTTTTCGTGTTCTTCTTCCGTCAATTTATATTTTGTCATCTGAACATATCCTATTGTTTTTCAATAAATTCTTTTAAAAGGGGCACATACACCTGCCGGACCTTGACCACCATCTGAGCCTTGTCCAAATACATCATATCATGCCGAATCCGCTGCATCTGCTTTTCATAATATATGTTATACCGGTTTTGCAGCAGCCTTTTGGAATATTCCCGATATAAAGAAAGCATAACAAAATTGGCTTGCTCAATCTGAACAGCCAATTCATCTTGTGTACTCAAAGCCATTCTGCCACCTTCCACTTTCCGTCTTCGTAAAAAATATGCAGGATGGCACCGTTTTTTACATCCACAACGCCGACTTTCATGGCAATCAGCACTTGCGAAAGCATAATCCCGTGAGAAGAAATCGCCAGAATATCATACGCTGAATTTTCGGCATAGTCTTCCAAACCGCCAAACACCCGCTGGCGAACTTGTTTTTTTGTCTCGCCGCCTTCAAAGCACATATTTTCATATTTGCAGTCAAGACTGCGCCATTGTTGGTATTTTTCACCATATTTATTCTGAATGTCGGTATAATGCATACCCTCGATTTCTCCGACATCAACCTCAATAAACCGTTCATCCGTCAGCACCGGAACCCTGAGTGTCTCATTGGCCAGTTTTGCCGTTTCTTTGGCTCGCTCCAACGGTGACGTGATAATAACTTCTATACCGCGGCCGGCCAATTTTTGCCCGACAGCCCTCGCCTGCTCCCGTCCTAATTCGGTCAGAACGGAATCATTGGTCCGCCCCTGAGTACGACCGGCCAGATTATACGAGCTCTGTCCATGGCGAAAAATATAGAAATCTTTTCTCACTTTTTAAGTTCCTCTGCAAAGATTTTGTTCATTGTTTTATACAACAAAGCACTGACATGCCCGCGATCAGGCACGATCACCAACTGAGAATTCGGCAAAAGCTTGTGTAACATATACGCCCCATATACCGGGCAAACAAAATCTAATCTGTTATGAACAATTATTACTGGTATGTCGGCGATCTTATCAATGTTTTTTAATATTTGCAAGTCTTTTAACATAAATTTCCGCGAGGCATAATTAATATACACACGCTGTGATGCCAGTTCATCTTCGTCCAGAACATCAAACTGCCCCCAGTGTGGTTCAAGTGCGCCGCAAACACGTTCAAAAGAACCGTATAAATTGGCTGCTTTTGTCTGTCGGCGGGCATCCGAAGAATTAATTTCCCCGGCGAAATAAGAGCGGACATCTTCCGCCCCGGCTGTGGCCTGCAACTTATCCACAAACTCCGGATAAAACATCCGCGTACCGGAAAGTTCCCAGTTTTGCGAGGTAGAATCTGCCAAAAATATCTGCGACAATAATAATTTTTCAATCTTTTCCGGATGCGCCTCGGCAAACAACAATGCCAGTGTTGATCCCCAGGAAGCACCCCGGAGGATAACTTTTTCGTCAATCCGCAGATAATCTAATAGTCTTTCGACATCTTTCAACAGAGACATTGTGTCATTATGAGCAATTTCTCCTTTAGGTTTAGATTTTCCGCAGCCACGTTGGTCAAATCCGATAATCCGATATTTTTTCGGATTGGCAAAAGCGGCGTGCCGCACCTTGAAGCTTCCTCCCGGACCGCCGTGAAAAAACAAAACCGGTTTCCCGGACGGATTTCCATATTCCGCAAAATAGACCGCATGCCCGTCTGCCACCGGCAGATATCCTTCGTAAAACGGCTTTGGCTCAAGCCATTTTTTCAAAAATTTTATAACCATTGTCCCTCAAATTAATTGTCTTTTTACCAAATCTTTCTATAATAACTAGGTTGTGTTAACTATATCGGATATGTCTTTGATGTCAACTTTTCTCGGCCGTTCATCAGAACTTTATTATATAGATCCGCGAGATATCCTCCCCCTGCCAGATGCGGCCGGTCTGTCAACCGCCTCTGTCTCGGACGAAATTGCCGTTTTAATAGCCGCCGGGGAAGAAGACAAACTGCTCTCCGGAAAAATTCTGGCCGAACAGGCTGTTGCCGCCGGCCAAAAATACATTCCGGTTCGTTTCTGGTTCAAGCCGCGTATTCCCTTGTGGAATCTGCCGGCAATTTTCATCAAACCGCTGCGGCAAAAATACAAATTCACCAACAGCCGCAATTACCATGCCAGCCTGCCGCATCTGCGCGAACTCAAAATCGAACGCGGCACGCGCAATGCTGAAAATGCATACAAAATCTCCAAACGCTGGCATATTTCCGAAGAAGAACGCCACAATAGATACAATCGACTGGTTGAATCGCTTAAAAAAGGTTTTGATGACAATTCGCCGATCCGTGTCATGCTGTGCCGCCGTTTAGGAATTAAAGACAGCATCGATGACGGACACCACCGTATCGGCATCTGTGTTGAGCAAGGCATTAACCGTATCACTCTTTGCTTCCGAGCCGCCGGCGCGCTGCCAGCCTTTTGGCAAAAGTTACTGCGGCGTTTTCTTTGATATACTAAACTGACAACCGCAATATTTTTGATTATACAGCGCCATATCTTTAATCAGCCGACAACGCAATTCCTGCATACCGCCTTTGCGTCCCTCAATTTCCAGATAAGCCACACCGGTTTCGTCCGCAGCCCGGTATGCTGCCCGGTTGACCTGAGCCAAATCTTTATACCGGGAAACACCAAGCACCGAAGCCACTTGGCTTATACCCCGGCTCTGAGCATAAGCCATAACTTTTTTTAGCCGCATATAAAAACACATCTCGCACCTTTTGCCGCGCTCCGGTTCTTCCTCTAAGCCTTTAATGGCTTGATTCCATTTTTCATGATCATACTCAAGCTCAATAAACGGAATATCGTAAACTTCGCAAATACGTCTGTTTTCATTGCGCCGTTTGATATATTCTTCTTCCGGAACAACATTGGGGTTATAGAACACAACTTCAAAATCCTCGGCTTTTTCGGCCAGAGTTTTGATAACCGCGCAGGAACATGGTGCACAACAAGACAATAACAAAAATTTCATATCTGTCTCTTTATGAATTCTTTAAAAAACGATTCACCAAAAATTAGCAATTTTTTTATATCATATATAGAAAATTTACAATTGGAAAACAAAAAAAATGTCAGTATATCGACATATTGTGGTTTTAACCGGCGCCGGCATCTCGGCCGAGTCCGGCTTGGCAACGTTTCGCGGGGCTGACGGTTTATGGAACAACCGCCCGGTCGAAGAAGTGGCAACAATCGAAGCCTTTGAGCGCAACCCGGCTTACGTGCACGATTTCTATAACGAACTCAAACCCGAAGTCTTCAAAGCCCGCCCAAACCCGGCTCACTTGGCATTGGCCAAATTGCAAAAAGAATATCCTGGTCATGTCTGCCTCATCACCCAAAATGTCGACACACTCCATGAAAAAGCCGGTTCTATTGATGTTTGTCATATCCACGGACGGATTGACCAGGCCGTCTGTCTGAACTGCGGCCAAATAATGGAAGCAACCGGCGACATCGACACCCAAACCGCCTGCCCGCATTGTCAGGTTGCCGGCATGATGAAACCGAACATTGTTTTTTTTGGCGAAAACCTGCTGGATATGGATAATGTCGAAAGACAATTGCACCAATGCGACCTGTTTTTGTCAATCGGCACTTCCGGTATTGTTTTTCCGGCAGCCGGGTTTGTGCAAACAGCCAAATACGTCGGCGCCGAAACTTATGAGTTTAATTTAGAGCCGACTTCCAATAATTTTTACTTCGATCATCACATCATGGGCCCAGCAGGAACGACAATTCCACAATTTGTCGACAAGCTTCTCCAGGCGGCAACAGAAAGGAAAAGTTGATATGCTTTTGCTTAAAAATGTTACCCACAACAGAAAAACAACCGACATTCTTATTGAAGGCAACCGATTTGCCAAAATTGCCCCTGATCAAAACATCCCCGGAGTCGCCGAGCTGAACTGCCGGAACAAAGCGATCTTACCGGCGTTTTATAATCTTCATTCTCATGCCGGCATGAGCATTTTCAGAGGATTGAGCGATGACAAGGAGCTTTTTTCCTGGCTTAATGACGATATTTGGCCGCGTGAAGCCCGCTTAACTCCGGAAATGATTTATTTGGCATCAAAATTTTCCATTCTTGAAATGATCAAGACCGGCACGGTCTTTTTCCTGGACATGTATTTTGAACAGCAGGAAGTCCTTAAAGCAGCACAGGAAATGGGCATACGCACGATCTCTGCCCTCACCGGTCTGGACCTGTTCGACGCGGCCAAAACAACCCTGGAAAAAGAAAAAATCGAAAAATACATTTCTTATCCGGAAAAAGACAACAACGGCCGTTGCACCAAAGGACTGATGATACACGCCGTCTACAGCGTATCGGAAGATCTCATCCGCTATATTGTCCGCCGTGCCAGAGAAGAAGGCCTTTTCCTGACACTACACGCTTCCGAAACGGCTAAAGAGGTTGAAGACTGCCGCAAAGAGCACGGCTGCACGCCGATAGAATATCTGGACCGCCTTGGTGCGCTCGGCCCCAAGACAATCGTAGCACACGCCGTACATCTGACCGATGCCGACATCGCCTTGCTTGCACGCAAAAAAGTTCCTCTATGCAGCAACCCTGTTTCCAACTATAAGCTGGCCTCCGGCCTTTTTATGTTGCAAAAACTGCAAAAAGCCGGCTGTATTCTGACGCTCGGCACAGACAGCATGGCCTCCAACAACAATCTCAGCATGCTTGAAGAGATGAAACTCTGCGCTCTTTCTGCCAAAATTCAAGCCGGCGATGCAACAGCGGGCAATGCCGAAGATGTTTTTGCCATGGCCACCCGCAACGGCGCTCAAGCCGTCGGACTTGATGCCGGAATCATCGCCGAAGGCAAGCTGGCCGACTGTCTTTTAGTCGACCTGAACAACCATTTTCTGGTTCCCGACTATCATCTGGTTTCCAATATGGTCTACGCGGCCGACAGCTCCTGCATTGACACTGTTATTTGTGATGGCCGGATTCTCATGAAAAATCATCACATTAACGGTGAAGAGAAATTGATTGCTGCCATAAAAAAATTGAGCACTCTCTTTAAAAACTAAAATTTTCGGTTCATTTCCCAATTCCAGGCCGTACGGACAATCTCTTCAATATTGGTATATTGCGGCTGCCAGCCAAGAATTTCCGCTGCCTTACGATTATCTGCGTATAACCTTGCCGGATCACCGGGACGGCGGCCTTCGATAACGGTCGGACAAACTTTTCCCGAAACATTTTCTGCAGCGCGGATTATCTCCAAAACCGAAGTCGGAATCCCCGTTCCCAAATTAAGACATCCCTGGAAAAGATCAAGTTTTTCCAGAGCCAGCCGATGTGCTTCTGCCAAATCTTCAACATGAATATAATCCCGCAGACAAGTGCCGTCCGGCGTATCATAATCTTTACCAAAAATTTTAATATTTTCTCTTTTGCCTGCAATCGCCTGCAGCACCAGTGGTATCAAATGGCTCTCCGGATGGTGGCTTTCGCCGATACATCCGTCAGCTGCAGCACCAGCGGCATTAAAATATCGCAAGGCAATATACTTCAGCCCATAAGCTCGGGCATAATCGGCAAACATTTTTTCAATGGTTAATTTTGTCTGTCCGTAGGGATTAATCGGAGCCTGCGGATGTTTTTCATCCATCGGCAGATAATGCGGTTGCCCATAAGTGGCACAAGTACTTGAAAAGACAATTTTTCTCACCCCGTGCGCCAGCATTGTATCCAACAGATTCATTGTGCCGCAAACATTGTTTCGATAATATTTTCCCGGCTGGGCAACGCTTTCGCCAACCAGAGAAAAAGCCGCAAAATGAATCACCGCATCAATGTCATATTTATCAAAAATAGCTTGCAAAGAGGCCATATCCAGCAAATCCGCTTTTTCCAGCGGAATATTTCCGACTGCCGCCGCATGTCCGCAAGACAAATTGTCCAGCACAATGCAGTCATATCCCTGTTTCGCCAGATGTCGCGATGTATGCGAGCCGATATACCCGGCGCCGCCGACAATCAAAACTTTTGGCATCTCTCCCTCCTCTTCTGCTTTTCTCAATATGAAAAATCTCTATATATTAATCTTTTAAATTAATTTAAGACTATAACAATATGGTTTATAATAATAAATTATATACGACGTATAAAATTTCCACAATTTGTATTGCCAAGCTCACAGCCAGCCCGGATTTTGTTCAGCAGAGCGGCAACATCCTCCGCCGTATAATCCCGAAACACAAAAGCTGCCCGGTAGAAATCAGCCGGAGGTAATTTCCTTTGCGCTCCGATATACCAGGCTCTTTCGTCTAAAACTGTCGTCTGGCAATTCTCCGAAATCGCAGCAAACTTATCGCTGCCCCGCGTCAGATGTATCACCTTCCGCTTTTTATCGCAGATTTTGCAGGCATTATCCCGAAGACAAACCGCGCTGGTAAACAAAGCAATATCTTCATAAACCGGCAGCACCAGCGGCAAAGAACAGGAAGCGGACAAATTCTGCCAATTTTCAAACGTATCTTCCGGAGACAGGGTCACTCGGGAAATCCCCATTTCTGCAGCCATATCTGCAGCCGACGTGTTCAGCATATAAATTTCATAATCTGCGCTGACATCGACGTCTTTTTCAGGCAGAACCTCACGTCCCCAATAATTGCCGATTTCCCACTTCCGATACCCTTGAGCCAGCAAAGCATCTATTTTTTTCCGAAAAGCATTTACTTGGCGACAAAGCGGCGGCAAACTCAAACGGATTTTTTCCTGCGGCAGCCCCTCCCATTCGTGGCAATCACTCTGCGGTGTCAGCATCAGTATAATCTCGGCAACATCATGTAAATCAAGACCTTGCAATATTTTTGGGCAATCAACTTTTACAATCCATTGCGGATTTTTGCGATGCACATTCCGCAAACGCGGCGGCAAATAGCGCACCGGAACTTCCGGCTGAATGGCAGCATACAATCGGCGGCGTAATTCATTCAGCAAAGAAACTGGAGCAAACAAACCATCTGGATTTTCAATCACCAGCCGATTCAAACAAAAACAAGTATCGCCGGTTTTACCAAAAGCCTGCTGAACAGCGGCTTCTACTTTACCGGCATCTTTGGCCGGATCCAAGTTGCCGTCGATTTCCGCCTGAAAAGAACCGCTTTTCGCAATAATTCTGCCTTGCGTAAAACGAACCTCGACATCAATTCCTTGCAACGAACGATACGCATGCGGCTTAGGCTTGGCATAAGGATAAGCCCCTTTGACCCGGCTGGCCGATGCCAAATAAACATTCAGTCCGGGGTGCAATTCCGGCGCAAAAGGCGGTAACACAACCTCAACTATATCGCCGGTCTTAGCCGTCAAAACATTTTTGCCGGAAACTCTCAGTTCACGCACCGAAAAACCAAATGGTTTTTCGCATCCGGGAACATCAATCTGCACCCCATCGTGTTTTTCAATGGTATGATTTGACCGTAAAACAAGGCGTCCTTTGCCATAGGATTTTACTTTGCCGATCAAAAGACCGCGATGTCCGACAAAATCACGATCAATCACGTTTTTATCTCGACTGTTCAAATGAAATTTGCACCATGGTCGCGAAAAAATCTGTTGAATATTCTCTGCCCGCACGGCATCATCCTTCTCTCCGTCCAATAACCGACGGTAATAATCCGTCACTGCTGCCACATACAACGCATTTTTTTTGCGTCCCTCAATTTTGAGCGACAAAACCGGCAGCCGGAGAGCATCCTCTCGCAAAGCCAGATCTTTCATCGAAAAGAAGTGTTTTTTACGGCCGTTTTCATCACAAAATTCCGCCCGACACGGATACAGACATTTCCCTCGGTTGGCGCTTTTTCCCGTTGTCAAAGATGAAAACAGACACAATCCGCTGTATGAATAGCACAAAGCACCATGAATAAAAACTTCGGTATCAAGACCGGGGATGGATGCAATCTGCTCAATTTCCGGCAAAGAAAGTTCTCGCGCCGTCACCACACGCTTAAACCCGAGTTTTTGCAAAGCAAGAGCCCCTTCACGATTATGCACGGCCATTTGCGTGCTTGCATGCATTTCCAGCTCGGGGTACAAATCCCGCACAATTTTAGCCACACCAAGGTCTTGAACAATAACGGCGTCGGCGCCGGTTCTGACACAGATATCCAGTGTTTTCAGCAAATCCGGCATTTCATTTTCCTGAGCCAGCGTATTGACGGCAACATATACCTTCCGTCCCAGATGATGCGCATAAGCGGCAAACTCGCCTAATTGCGCCTCATCAAAATTGGCTGCCGTCGCCCGTGCCGAAAATTGCCGCAAGCCGAGATAAACGGCATCAGCACCGTAATAAAGCGCTGCATATCCGGCCTCAATATCGCCAGCCGGTGCCAAAAGTTCTTTTTTCATCCGGAAATTCCCGTTTTTATTGGTCCATTGTTTATTTGCTATTGCAGCAGATTCTTTTTGTCAAGCATTTAAAACTGTAAAGAGCGGCTGCAACATCCAATTGTCGCGCCGCTCTTTATTGGCTCAGTCCAAATCAATGGCAAACCATACTTGCCACCCTATAGGATTACCCATATTACCGTCAGAGGTCAAAACGCCGATTTCCCTGCTTTCAACAATCTTTCGGCATCCCAGTTCAGACAACAAACACCTCAACGGGATAAATTGCTTTTGGATAATCTTACAATCATCTTCCGTCAACACCCGCCAGCTGCGACCTTCCACTTTGGGAAACTGCGAAGCCTGAACTTGAGCCTTGTCCAAGGGCGTATCGTCTGCAGCAAAATATTCTCTGCAAATACAAAGTCCGAAAGATCGTGTCTGACCTTTTACAATAATTGCCACAGGCATTTTGCCCTGCAAGCGGTAATAAGACCTGACACCATCGGCAAACAAAAGCTCAAATGACAATCTTTTACCGGTTGCACCTGCCGCCCATGCAAGTTCGTCCTGCAAAAAATGCAACAGGGCTTCTTTCTCTTCCAGGTTAAACTCAAGACTTTGCATGAGATTCTTAACCGCATTGATTTTCATTGTATCCATAATTCATAATTTTAAGAATAATATTTGATTAAAACTTTTCTATCAACGGCTGTTTTGCGTATTTGAGCGTAAAATCGGCAAAAATCTTGTTTGCTTTTCCGGTGCTTTCAACTGCAGATGCCCCTCACCCCATTGTTCGCGCAGATAAGAAATAATTTCCGGCCGGGCATCCGACGGTATTTCAAAGACCACCGGCCGTACGTTTTCCTGACCGATACAAGCCATGCCTATTCCTACTGAGCTGCGAGCGGCGTCAAGCTTTTCAACACCGGCCGGCAAAACAACACGCCGTATATTTTTCCCCAAAAACTGCAATTCAACTTCACGCAACTGACGGCAACGGCTCAAATCAAGCTCTTCCAAAACCCCGACATCATACTTAACCCTAAGTTGCTGCAGACTTTCCGGGAACAATATTCTGTTCACCCCAAAAGGAAGACACGTCATCTCCAGACACCGCAATTTCTTCAATCGGGAAAAATCCAGCGTTTTGAAATTTTTTTGAAAAGCTTTCTCGGTTGTTTGGGTGAAAAAAAGACTATCACAACGAAACGTCAGTTCTTCCAACGATTCTGGCAGAGCATCTTCTTTAACATTAGCGGTAACCAAGCGCTTCAACCTGGAAAAACGCGAAAAATCAACTCCCCTTGGTGATAAATAATTATGATAAGACAAACTAATCAGCTTTTGTGAGTCAATCATATCCAAAATATTGCTTTCGTCAAGCTCGCCGTTAAGAGATAAATGTTTAACCTCGTGCAAGCCGAATATTTTGATATCTTTCCGATAAGGCACGGTAATGGAAGCGCGCTCGACAGAAGATGGCAGTTTGATCGTTTCTGCCTCAAAAAAACAAAAATTTCCATGATCCAAATCCAGACAAATGTCAAATTCAGAAAAATCAAAATGCCGCCCCGCCACCTTGTTGGAAAACCCACCCGGTTCCTGCAAACGAACCACGTTTTGAGTTTCATCTTCCAGGGATTGGTCCATAAACCTTTTGACCAAAGCCTCGTTCAAAATACAATTGCTATAAAAACACTTTACGTTCTCCGGCGGATAAAAATCTTTGGATAAATCCATATTTGAAAAAGACAATTCCGGTAAGAACGGAAGTTTTGAGAAATTCAGTGTAAGCTGATTATCAAAGACACAAATTCCGCCTGAATCCTGAGCATCAGCTATTCCAATAGTATCTGTTTTTCCTTCGCTCAGGCGGACTTTGGCTAACTTATTTTCACCAGACTTGCCCGCAGCAAAAACAGATACAGCCAAATGTTTCAGCTTGGGAAAAGAAGCCAGTGTGAAATCCCCATCCGGAAGATTCCGCAGCGAAATTCTTTCCAGTTGCGGACAAGAAAAGCTTTCCATCCACACCGGAATAATCTTGTCTAAAGAAAGATCCCGCAGTTTTGAACCACAGCCTTGCAAACGAACGCTGACCGGCTTGGCAGCTTTCAGCGTCAGACTTGTCAGCTCGCCTAATGACGAAAGATCAAGGACACAGTCTTCCGACACATTTTCCACATTAAGTTGATTGAGCAAGACAAAAGCTGACAATTTTTTGATTTCTTTGGCTGAAATCGGGCCAATAAGCTCTGCTTCATCGATTTTTATCTTATCCAACTCACAGGCAGACAAATCATCTGCCGTCAGAATCAATTTAGGTAAAACAAAATCTTCATCATCGGCCAAGTTGTAAATATCAATATATCCGCCGTTCGGACGCCGGTACAAACCGATACTATGCAAAACTGTATCGGAAACAGTCACATCGGCAGCCAATTGTTCCTGAGTATCTTTTCCGAGCAATGCCAACACCGCATCACGGGACGGTAAACGGTAACGATATGGCACAAAGTTATTGCAAACGCCTCGGATCTGCTGAATTTTTCCATCGCGCAATTCAATTGTCACCTTCGGCTTCAATTCCCCGTCGGGCATCAGCCGGCGAATGGAATAAATCCCGCTTTGGGGCTGCGTCAACAACCGATCATAATAGCTGCTGCCAACGCAATGATGCATGGCCGTTCCTTCATAATCAAGCGCCTCTGGGCTTTTCAAAGCAACCAAAACAGCATTGATTCCCGGATATTCTTTAATCAATTGCAAATCGCTGCGGCTTTCACCAATAATTTCCGCCCGGCTCTTTTTAACAACGGCTTGGCTTTGCAGTTCAAAAAACTTATCTGCCTGGTGGCAAATACCCCGCCAGCCGCTTTCTTTGTCAAACAAGCGGCTAAAATATTTTTCGCTCACCACCCGTTCGGGATATTTAGCCAAATAAGCGGCGACATAATCACGTATATGTATCGCATCCTGATAAAGATATGAATTTTCAAAAACAGCACGTTCAAAGCGAATATCGCCATTTGGCAGACGCGGCATCCCGCAAAACTGATTTTCCATCATCTCGCGACTCAGATAGCGCCGCATAATATTCAGCGTACACAAAGCAATTTTTGTTTCTCCGGCCAAAACTGCAAAACGCGAAGTCTGCTCCCGCTGTTTGATTTTTTGAACCAAATCGCTTTTGGCGGCTTTCAAACGTTTAATTTGCGCGCTGGCAACCCTTTTATCCTCAACAACGGCAATTTCCGCGCGCAATTGTCTGATTTTTGCGTTAATCAGTATAATTTCATTTTGCAACTTTTCCTTAGCTTTCTGCTGTTTTTTGCCGGCAGACATCATATCGCGGACATAATTTTCCGCCACGGCCGCCTGTTCACCGACAAACATCTCGCTTAACGCTTCCAGATATTCCTTAAAATTAACAATCATTGTTGCGCACTTTTTTGTCTAAAATTTCCTGCAAAATACCACAACAAGAGCAAATAATCAAGTATATTTTAGACTAAAAAGACATAATTTTTGCCAAACAATTATCGATTTATTTTTTTGCGAACTATACAAAAAATCCACTTTACATTTTATATTTATGGTCTTAAATTCCAGAGGTTTTAAAATAAAGCATAAAAAAGAAAGAGAGCATCAGAATGATTCAGGATATGACAACCGGTTCGCCGACAAAATTGATTCTCAAATTTGCCATTCCGTTGTTAATCGGCAACTTATTTCAACAATTGTTCCAGATTTCTGACATTATCATTGTCGGACGTCTGATTGGTATTGATGCTTTGGCAGCCGTTGGCGCATCGGCGCCGATTTATTTTGTCGTTATTCTGATTACGCTTGGATTCACCGGCGGACTGACAGTTGTTACCGCACAGCGTTTCGGTGCCAAAGATTTCGAAGGCGTGCGCCGTTCTGTTACCCACAGTCTGACAGCAGGTCTCGGCCTGAGTTTTCTGATGACGGCGCTGTTGATGCTTTTTATGCGGCCGTTGCTGCGCCTGATGAACGTCCCTTCGGAAATCATGAACGATGCATATAACTTCATGATGGTTCTCTCGGTCAGCCTGATTATGATTGTGGCATACAATCTGCTTTCAGGCTTCATCCGTGCACTTGGCGACAGTAAAACACCGTTGTATTTTCTGATTTTTTCATCAATTCTCAATATTTTGCTCAATTTCTGGCTGATATATAGTTTCAAGCTCGGCGTTGTCGGTTCGGCGCTCGGCACGGCTGTTTCCATGACTGTTTCCGCTGTTTTATGCTTAATCTATATGCTGAAAAAATATCCACTGTTGAGAATACGCCGTGCAGATTGGAAGCTTGATTCGCACTTTATGATGGAACATCTGAATATTGCCGTACCTATGGCTGTTCAGTTTTCGGTTTTGTCTCTTGGTCTGATGTTTGTACAAAGTGTTTGCAACTCTTTTGGTGCCAATACGATTGCCGCCTTTACTTCGGCTTTGCGCATTGAACAGCTGGCAACACAACCGATGGTGGCATTAGGCGTGGCCATGGCCACCTACTCCGCTCAAAATATCGGAGCCGGCAAACTAAGCCGTATTCGCACCGGTGTACGCAATTGTTCTTATATTTCTTTATCTTTTGCGGTTTTTCTGGCGCTGCTTGTCCGTTTTGTCGGCGAGGAAATGGTTGGCATTTTTGTTGAAAATCCGAGTCAGGAAATTATCGACACCGCCAGACAGTATCTCAACATCAGCACCTTATTTTATCTGTTTTTGGGTCAAATTTTCATTTTCCGCAACACATTACAGGGGATGGGAGATTCGTTCATCCCGCTGGTTGCCGGTATTATGGAATTGGTTATGCGTTCGTTTGCCGCCGTTTTTCTGGCCAATCATTTCGGCTATATTGGCATCTGCTATGCCGGGCCGATTGCCTGGATGGCAGCCGCATCTGTCGTTTTCATCGGTTATGTTGTCACCATCTATCAGCTTCGCAACGGCACATCAAAGCTCACCTCAAGATGGCGCAGCTCTCATTATTTGCACAAAGAACCGACAGCCTCCCCGGTTGGCACGCCGGCAGAATAATCTGATAAAAAAAAGCTCCGCTTGCATCATGCACGGAGCCTTTTTTAAGAAGCAGAGTTCTGTCAAACAATTTATCTGGATTTGTTTGCCTGCCGCCATGAATTTTCAATCTCCTCAAGAGATCTCCCTTTAGTTTCCGGCACCTTAACACGACAGAACCACAGTGCCCAAAAGCCAACCAGGGCAAATCCCCAAAAAGTATAAGCTGTTCCCAAAAATTCAATCAAAGGAAGAAAAGTCAGAGCCACAATCAGATTAAAACTCCAGTTGGCAAGCGTTGCCACGCTCATGGCCAAACCACGAATCTGTGTCGGATAAATTTCTGAAATAACCAACCAGCAAATTGGCCCCAAACTGACGGCAAATGCCGCCACATACACCAGCAAACTTGCCACAGAAACAATTTTCAGCATACCGCCTGATCCGCCAGAGAAAAAAGCACCGCCCAAAACTAAAAGACTGATGATCATTCCCCACAAACCTATATACAACAAAGGCTTGCGCCCTAATCTATCCAATAATCGAATGGAAACAATTGTCATCAACACATTAATTATGCCGATACCCACCGTTGCCGAAATAGCCGAAACCTCGCTTTCAAAGCCGGAAAGCTGAAAAATTGTCGGTGCGTAATAAATAATTGTATTAATGCCTGTGGCTTGCTGAATAAACATCAAGCCAATTCCGACCAAAAGCGCAGGCCGCATCCATCCGGCCGTCAGCTCCCTAAAAGAGCTTTGTTCTTCATGCAGCATACCGCCACGGATTTTTTCGATTTCACCATTGACATCACAATTTCCGTAAATCCGGCATAAAGCCTCTTTAGCCTGATCTGTCCGGCTGCGGCTAATCAGCCAGCGAGGTGTTTCCGGTACAAAAAGCATCCCGGCAGCCAGCAGCAAAGCCGGCACCACCCCGACCCCCATCATATAGCGCCAGCCATGTTCAATTTGAGCAAAAGCGCCGTCAATCAGATATGAAAGCACAATACCGACAGTAATAGCCAATTGATTTAGCGATACTAAAGCACCGCGTTTGTCATCAGGCGCAATTTCGGAAATATACAACGGCACCGTATACGAGGCGATGCCTATGGCAAAACCGATCAGCCCGCGATACAGCATCAGCTCCAGAGGAGAACGAGCCAGCGCAGTAGCCAAAGACCCGGCAAAAAAAGCCATGGCCGTCAGCAAAATAATTCTCTTTCGTCCTAACCGATCAGTCAAATTACCGCTGAAAACAGCACCCAAAATCGCCCCGACCAAAACCGAGCTCACAATCCACCCTTGTTCAAAAGCGCTGAGGGTCCACGTCTCTTTAATAAACAAAAGCGCACCGGAAATAACCCCCGTGTCATAACCGAACAAAAGACCGCCAACAGCAGCAATAGCGGAAATAAGTCTGACAGAAGAAGTTTGTTGCATAAAAATCTCCTTAAAATAAGACAAAGGCCCCGTTCTTCAAAGAACAGAGCCTTAAACCAGTGTTTACTTAGCCAGCTGAATACTGTCAACATCAATATCTGTCGGTTTCATCAGATGTGTATCAACTTCGCCGTGAATTTCAACTTTATCTTTCGGTGAAACATTCAAACCACGCCAGTCTTCATCGTCAATTTCGATTTCAATGCTACCGGTATTATCCTTAAAAACATATTTTTCGCCGCCCAGGCTGTTTTCAATATATCCTTTAAGAATAATATGCGTATCATCAGGCATTTTCTTTGCTTCTTCCACAGAAACAACCGGCTCGGCACTTGGTCCGACAAACCCGGCGTGAGCATAAGGGACATAAGCCATCAGAGCCGCAGCGGCCAGTATAGTTGCATGTTTCATCAGATTCTCCTTTTACAATTAATGACCTGTTCAGCAAATCATATAATAAGATAATCTGCAAATATTATTTTTTAAGATTTATTTTAAATATCTTTCAACAAAAAAAACCACCTTAAAGGTGGCTTCCAGATTGGTGGGCGCTGAGAGGTTCGAACTCCCGACCCTCTCGGTGTAAACGAGATGCTCTTCCAGCTGAGCTAAGCGCCCGTCCCGTATACGAAAAGCTTTATACACTTGCCAAAAAAAATAATCAAGTAAAAAATGATAAACAATTTTCCATTCCGACAGATTTTTCCTTATTTGATTTTAATCGCAAAAAAGGACGGAACTTTTCTTTGTCCCGTCCTTTGATTGTAAACTGGTAAAGATAAGGACCGGAAAACACCGATCCTTAAACACATATTAGTTTACAGAGTCTTGCAAAGTTTTACCAGCTTTGAATTTAGCCTGTTTGCGGGCCGGAATTTTGATAGCGGCGCCGGTACGAGGATTGCGGCCGGTGGAAGCAGCGCGTTTGGTAACGGCAAAAGTACCAAAACCAACCAAGCGAACTTCATCACCTTTCTTCAGAGCATTGGTAATAGAAGAAACAAAAGCATCCAAAGCCTTAGCAGAATCAGTTTTGGTAAGGCCGGTTTCGCTAGCAATGCTAGAAATCAATTCATTTTTATTCACGGTGAGGACTCCCTCTAATATGAAGTTATAAACCAATGTAAGCCAAGGTTTCCCTCGCCTACAAGGAAATTTGAGCACCAAAAAATTTTTTAGTCAAACAAATTTCGCACTTATACCGCAATTTTCTACATTTTTGGGCGGATTCTGCTTGATTTTCCCTGAAAAACAAGAGTTATCCCCAATTTTGCGTGCTTATAAAAACAAAATATCCTTTTCATCCATACGATTCTCAATCTGTCAGCTGCGATTCTTGAAAAAAGATCAGATGAAAAAAGTCACAAAAAAGGCGGCCAAAGCCGCCTTTCTCTCATCCCTCGCCTTTCAAAGGCTTAAGTTTCCCGTTCAGTGCGATTTTCAAAACATCCTTAACTTCCGAAACAGGAATAATCTTCAAACCTTTTTTAACATTATCGGGAATTTCCGCTAGATCTTTTTCATTATCCTTGGGAATAATCACCGTCTTAATGCCGCCGCGCAACGCTGACAGTAATTTTTCTTTCAGACCGCCGATGGGTAAAACCCTGCCCTGCAACGTAATTTCACCGGTCATGGCTACGTCTTTGCGCACCGGAATCTTAGTCAGCGTTGAAACCAAAGTCGTATACATGGCAATACCTGCCGACGGACCGTCTTTCGGCGTTGCTCCTTCGGGAACATGGACATGGATATCCGTTTTTTCAAAAATTTCCGGCGCAATTCCCAAATCGCGTGAATGCGAACGCACCACTGAATAAGCCGTTTCAATAGACTCTTTCATCACATCGCCAAGCTTACCCGTCTGTTTGACAATTCCTTTACCAGGCATATCCACGGCCTCAATAAACAAGATATCGCCGCCGACTTCCGTCCAGGCCAAACCGGTCGTCACACCGACATGATCTTTTTCTTCCATTTCACCGTATCGATATTTAATAACGCCGAGATATTTATCAATATTTTTTTCCGTTACCTCAATTTTTTTGGCTTTTTTAGAAAGCAGAGTCTCTTTGACGGCCTTACGGGCAATGGTAGCCAACTCACGCTCCAGATTACGCACACCGGCCTCCCGCGTATAGTAACGGATAATGGAGCGGACAGCACCGTCTGTAATCTGCAGTTCTTTCGGCTTAACCGCATTTTCGGCAAAAATCTTCGGAATCAGATGCCGCTTGGCGATTTCCACCTTTTCATCTTCCGTATAGCCGGACAAGCGGATAATCTCCATACGATCCAGCAACGGCCGTGGCATATCTAAAGAATTGGCCGTTGTCACAAACATCACATCTGAAAGATCATAATCCACCTCCAGATAATGATCGTTAAAGGCAACATTCTGCTCCGGATCAAGCACTTCCAAGAGGGCTGAGCTCGGATCTCCGCGATAATCATTTCCCAGTTTATCAATTTCATCAAGCAAAAACAACGGGTTGGTTGTCCCGGCTTTTTTCATTCCTTTAATAATTTTACCGGGCATTGAACCAATATAAGTCCGGCGGTGGCCGCGGATTTCAGCTTCATCACGCATACCGCCCAGCGATGCGCGCACAAAAGCGCGCCCAGTCGCCTTGGCAATAGACTTTCCGAGTGATGTCTTGCCCACACCCGGAGGTCCGACCAGACACAAAATCGGGCCCTTTACCTTGTCAGCCCGGGATTGCACGGCCAAATACTCAATAATTCTTTCTTTGACTTTGTCCAAACCATAATGGTCGGCTTCCAATATCTCCATGGCTTTATCAAGCTCTTTGTTGACTTTGGAACGTTTTTTCCAAGGAATGTCCAAAATCCAGTCCAGATAATTGCGCACGACAGTCGCTTCTGAAGACATCGCGCTCATAGTCCGGAGTTTTTTCACCTCGGCCAGAGCTTTTTCCCTGGCCTCTTTGGAAAGCTTGGTGTGTTCAATTTTTTTCATATAATTGGATATCTCGTCGTCTTCGTCATCCCCGAGCTCTTTCTGAATAGCTTTCATTTGCTCGTTCAGATAATATTCTTTCTGACTTTTCTCCATTTGTTTTTTCACACGGTTGCGAATTTTGTTTTCCACTTCCAGCATAGTGATTTCCGCATCCATGAATTCCAAAATCTTTTCAAAGCGTTCACTCAGCGTCGCGCCTTCCAGTAATGCCTGCTTGTCGGCAATTTTCAATGCCAGGTGTGACGCAATTGTATCCGCCAGTTTCCCGTAGTCGTCAATCTGGTTAACAGCCACCAAGACCTCCGGCGGAGTCTTTTTGGAAAGTTTGACATACTCTTCAAACTGCGCCAGCACGGCTCTGGCGGCGCCTTCAATTTCCTTATCATCGGGCTGTATATCGGGCATCACCGTTATATTAGCAGCCATAAAAGCGTCATCATCAAAAATCTTATCAAGCTTAACCCTTTCCAGCCCCTCAACCAAAACCTTAACTGTACCATCCGGTAAACGCAACAACTGCAGAACTGTTCCAAGCGTCCCGACCTTATAAACATCACCCTCTTTAGGTTCCTCAACGGAAGCATCTTTCTGCGTCACCAAAACAATGTTCTGATCGCCGTCAACAACCTCTTGCAACGCACGGATCGACTTCTCTCGTCCGACAAACAGCGGAACAATCATTTTGGGATAGACTACGATATCACGCAGGGGAAGGACCGGATATTTTTCTTTTTGCACAGCCATTTTGACCTCATATAATAAAAATCAGCGTTATTTCTTATATAAGAGAACATAATGACATCTGCAATATTTGGCTACACTTTTTTTAATTTATCACCGTCTTTTGATTTTTTCTTTTCCTTAACCTGTCATCACCAAAGCCGCTATCAATCCGTCTGCGCAAACTCGCCCCTGTTTTGCAACGATATTTTTTGATGATAAAATATATATAATAAGTGCAAATAAAGAATTTGCAGATTAAAAAAAATAGATATAATCAAATAAACAAAATATCCGGAGAAATAAACAAAATGCCAGCAATGCACAAAAACAGCATTTCCAACGAAGACATCAGCATTGAAATTTCGGTCACACTGGGCACGGCGGATCTGCGCGTCCACCAGTTGCTCAAACTTGGCCGCGGTGCCGTGGTTGAGCTCGACCGCAATGTCAACGACTATGTTGACATCTATGCAAACGATGTTCTCATCGGCAAAGGCGAAGTTGTCGTCACCGACGATGAGACCATCGGCATCAGCGTCATTCCTTCTGCACATAGCTAGAGACGGCTGCATGACTTTTTATAAAAAATATATCAAAAAACCGCTCCGTAAACTAGTCCAGTCTGCCCCGGCGATTTGGCTGATATCCCAGTTAATCTACGGTTATGCCAAACTGGTTGGCCGCACCACCAGATGGAAGCTTGACGGAGTTGACCGCTTTTATCGCCTGAGCGAACAAAATGACGGCGTCATTCTGCTGATATGGCACGGACGGGCGTTGATGCTGCCATATTTCTGGAAACCGCAAAGCGGCTCACTCTACGCATTGGTCTCATTACATCACGACGGCCGCATGATTGCCGGCCTGCTGGAGCGTTTCGGCATCAAAACCATCGGCGGTTCTTCCAACGAAAATGCCGTAGGCGGCGCTGTCGGCCTGATGCATGCCGTCAGACAAAAAGCCTCCATCTGCATTATTCCGGATGGTCCGCGCGGTCCGCGCATGCACTTGGGCAATTCACCTTTATACTATGCGCAAAAAACCGGTAAGCCGATTGTTTGTGCCTCCTACAGCATCAAAAAAGCACACATTATTGCCAAAGCCTGGGACAAAATGATGATTCCTTTTCCTTTTTCAGAAGGGATATGCCGTCTGTCTGAGCCGATTTTTATTCCGGACGGAATCAATAACAAAGAGCTTGAAAAATATCGGCAGACAGTTGAACAAAAACTCAATGAAATCAGCATTTCCTGTGACAAAGAACTGGGCTTAACGCCGGTTTTGCCGGATGACGGCACCGGTAAGCGTAAAAAATATCGTCAATAAGAGGCTTGTTTATGTTCATCAAAATATACAATACTTTAATCACTATCCTTTACCCGCTGGTTATCAAACGCTACATCAAAAAGCGCCAAGAAAACGGCAAAGAAGACATCAAACGGTTCAATGAACGTATCGGCCGCCCGAACATGAAGCGCCCCGATGGCAAGCTTGTTTGGCTGCACGGCGCTTCTGTTGGCGAGTCTGTTTCAATGCTCCCGTTAATTCAAAAGATTCTGGATACCTATCCGGAAGCGCATGTTATGGTCACGACCGGAACAGTCACCTCGGCTGACGTTATGCAAAAACGCTTGCCGGAACGAGCTTTTCATCAATTTATCCCGATTGACAATCCGATTTTTACCGCGCGTTTCCTCAAGCACTGGCATCCGGACGTCGCTTTGTGGTTTGAATCGGAACTTTGGCCGGCAATTCTATCTGGCATCAAACGCAAAAATATTCCGCTGATTCTGATCAACGGCCGCATTTCCAATAAATCTTTCAAGCGCTGGCAGCAGTTTGACTTTATCAGCAAAGAATTGCTCGGCTGCTTCACGCTCTGCCTCGGCCAGTCAGAGGAAGATGCCTATCGCCTCCGCGTTCTCGGCGCCAAAAATGCCTTATGCCTTGGTAATCTTAAATATGCCGGACTGCCGCTGCCGATTGACGAAGAGAAACGTGCCGAATTTCTGAAACAATCCGCCGACCGCCGCATGTGGCTGGCTTCGGCAACCCACAACGATGAAGAAATCCGCATTGCCAAAATTCACAAAAGACTGATTGAAAAATTCCCCGGGCTTCTGACTGTCATTGCGCCGCGTCATCCGCAGCGCGGCGAAGAAATCAAAAACCGGATTAACGAACTTGGGCTGCAAACGGCTCTGCGTTCAAAAAATGAAAAAATCACAGCTAAAACAGATATTTACATCGCTGATACGATTGGTGAAATGGGGCTTTGGTACGATGTCATCAATATTGTGTTCATCGGCGGCTCGCTGATTCCGCACGGCGGACAAAACTTTATGGAGCCGTCGCGCGTTCGCGATGCTGTTATTGTCGGCCCACATATGCATAATTTCACCGATGCCATGAATCGCGCCAAAAAAGCCGATGCCATAATCCAGGTTGCCGACACCGAAGAGCTTCATGATGTGGTCGTCCAGCTTTTTGAAAATAAAGAATTGCTTGATGCAAAACGTTCTTTGGCTTATAACTGGGCATCAAGTGAATCGAAAGTTCTTGACGGCATCATGGATAAAGTTAAAGAGTTTATTTAAATGAAAACGCCAGCGCATTGGAAAAGCACAAATTTATTGTCAATTCTCTTATGGCCGTTTGGTTGCCTGTATGGTTTAGCAACCATGTTGCGCCTCTGCTTCAAAAAACCGCAAAAAGTGCCCGCACGCGTTATCTGCGTGGGTAATCTTACCGCCGGCGGCACCGGAAAAACCCCGGTTTCCATCGCCCTGGCGAAAATGTTGCAACAACACGGGCGGCATCCGTTTTTTCTCACCCGCGGTTATGGCGGGAAATTGCAGGATATCCAAGTAGATCCGCTTATTCACCGGGCGGCCGAAGTCGGCGATGAACCCTTACTTCTGGCCAGACAAGCCCCGGTTATTGTCAACCGTCGACGTTTTGAAGGCGCGCAAAAAGCCGTTGCCGCCGGCGCCGACACCATTATTATGGATGACGGTTTTCAAAACCCGTCTTTATATAAAGACCTTTCCTTGTTGGTTATCGACGGCGAATTTGGCCTGGGCAACGGTTTTTGCATTCCGGCCGGCCCGCTGCGTGAATTTGCCTCAGCCGGGCTGCGCCGCGCTCAAGCGGTCATCCTCATCGGCGCAGACAAGCATCATTTGGCTGAAAAAATAAAACTTCCCGTTTTCCGTGCGCAGATTGAACCGCAACGCCCGGAAATAAAAAATCAGCGGGTGATTGCCTTTGCCGGCATCGGTCGCCCGCAAAAATTTTATCGCTCATTACAAAACTGCGGCTTTGAAATTGTCAAAACCTTTGATTTTCCAGACCACCATTTTTATCAGCAAAACGAACTTCAACATCTGGTAAACGAGGCCGAAACTTCCAAAGCCGAACTTTACACCACGTCTAAAGACTTTGTTAAAATTCCCTCCTGCTTCCGAAACAAAATCAAAGTCCTGGATATAGACATCATCTGGCAAGACCCCGAACGTTTGGCTGAATTTATACTCGGCTCAAACGCCGCCCTTCCCCGTTAAGCCCAAATATTGTCATAGCCGGCCTGCGGATTGATAAAAATTTTTCCGTTAATAAAACGATAATTTTCATCCAACCCCGCCAAAGCATCCATGTCCGCCTGGTCAAGCACCACGGCCTGTGCCGCAAAATTTTCCTTCAACCGTTCTTCATGCACCGACTTTGGAATAACGGCCAGCCCGCGTTGCATCTGCCATGCCAAAACAGCTTGTGCCGGCGTTATCTTCAGACGCTCAGCCGTTTTTTTGACAACATCATGGTTCAAGACACTCTTTCCCTCGGCATGGAAGGTTGACCCCAGCGGCGAATAAGCCGTGACCGCAATATTGTTTTTATGACAAAAATCAACCAATTCATTTTGCGGCAGCAACGGATGATTTTCAACTTGATTGACAGCAGGTACAACAACCGCTTTTGCCAGCAAACGCTCAAGTTTGCCGACACTAAAATTTGAAACACCGATAGCTTTGGTCAGACCATCGTGATAAGCCTTTTCCATCTCGGCCCATGTTGCCTCCAGTGGCACCAGTTCCAGCGGCAGCCAGTCATCCGACTTTTGTGGCATTTCTGTCCCTTTGCGTTGAGCCACCGGCCAATGCATCAGATACAAATCAAGATAATCCAGCTGCAGATCTCGCAAAGTTTTTTCTAAAGCCGGACGAACATCCTCGGGTTTATGAGAATCATTCCACAATTTTGAAGTAATAAACAATTCTTCGCGCCTGATGTCTCCTTCCGCAACGGCATCATGCAATGCCTGGCCTATTTCAGCCTCATTGCCATAAATAGCGGCACAATCAATACTAATGTACCCAAGTTTGATAGCCCACCGCACAGCCTGATAAACTTCTCCCGGGGCAGCCTGCCATGTTCCCAGGCCGATCTGCGGCATAAGTGCATCCGTGTTTAACCTGACAGATTTCATCAGTATCTCCCTTTATTAATATTAATGTTCCCACGTATCACAACAAATATAATTTTTAAGAAACGCCGCTTAAAGAGCCGTAAAAAAATTTATTTCACTTCCCAACTACGCGAATATTCTTCATCTTTAAACAAGGCCGCCAGCCCGGTCACTTGTTTCAGACGCAGCAGCTCATCCGCCGACATGCCGATATTGCGGCAGATCCAGCTGTCGCTTTTGCCAAGTTCCAGCAACTCGGCCACAATATTGCTCATCAAATCCACATTATGGCTGCCGCGCGCCCGATTATGTCGGATTGTTGATGCAATCCGCTCACCCAGTTCTTTGTTAATCACAACCACAGGCAGCTTACCATGTTCGCGACGATAAATCCGATCACTGGTTTTCATAATGGTATAGCGATGAAAGCCATCGACAATAATATATTTATCGGCTTCTTTATCATGATAGCAAACCACCGGCTGAGTGAATCCGTCTTCCCAAATAGATAATTCCAGAAGTTTCATTTCCGGCGGTGCCACCCGGTTGGGATTATAGTCGTTGGCAACCACTTTCTCCACCGGAACGCCGATAACATTGTACACCGGACTGATAAAATCTTTCATCTGCTTATCCTCACAAACTTTTATACTTTTCCAACAACTCTTTTTCCCGACGGGTCTGGCTCTTGGTCTGCGAAAAGCCCATATGCTTGCACAAATGATCATTTTTCAAAATGCAAACAGCCATTCTCTTCCATGACGGAATGTCGATACTGGACTTAACATCATCTGTATCGTCCGGTGTGCCAAGGAAGACCACTCTTTCCTTATCTGTTTTATAATTACTCTTGCCGTTGAGCCGGATATGATAATTGCAGGCCTCAAGCTCTTTAATGGCCGCATCATTAACAACGCCGCCTTTTTTCCACCAAAAGCGAATAGATGTTTTGAATTTGCTTATATAATTACGGCGGATACCCTCGGGCAATGTTGCCAGCAAAAATTTGACATAACGACGCCAAGTATATCCGGCAGGTAACGTAATTTTGCCCACCCCCATCAATTTGGTATTGCCATAAATGGCAGCAAAATTCGCCCCGTTAACCCGAGAAACAACTTTCACCCATGTTACCGGCTCCAACACCCGATACAAATTAAGGCTGTCTTTGGCATTTTCATGATACGGACTGGAAACGCGCATTTGACTGACCGGCACCCCGGCGCGATAATAAAGATCATAAATTTTGTTATATTCAAAACCTTCGCGACCATTGGCTATCCAAACATCTTTTGTGGTCCAGTCATAAAGAGGATAAGCATTATACATATTATCATCAAGCTTAGTCGTCCATTGCGAATTTTTCATCAAATCTTTGCGGACATTGGCATACGCGCGATAACGGTTGATTGATTCATCCGCCCGGATCCCGACCAGACAAACACTTGTGCCTTTATGCGTGCGGCCATACCAATGGGCAAATTCCGCATACAAATCCTCCTGCGCCATTTTATAACGGTAAAAATCAAACGGATTATTCTGCAAGTTAATGATATACGGCCGGTCCGGCATCGGACGCACCCACAAATTTTCTTTCTTGTCATCCCAGGGATACCAATACATCTGAAAATTGCTGACCGCGCAGCGCGACCCCATCGGCAGACAAACCCAATACGGCTCAATATCATCAATATTGTCATCAAACATTTGAGTAACATAATCAGTCGTCAGCTGATACTGTGCTTCAAAATCCTGATGAAAAACACCGATTTTTCTTGTAATGTTGTGTTTGCGTTTATAATCTAAAACCAGATTAAGCAACAAGCCGCTGTCTTTTCCGCCGGAAAAAGAAACATAAATATTGTCGAAATTGTCAAAGATAAATTTCAACCGTTCCTGCGTGGCATCGTAAACATTTTTATCCAGATAAACCTTCATTAGCAACAATCCCGGGACATTATTTCACATACATTTTTCAATAATTTCCGCTTACGTTCCAGATTAGCCCGAATTAAATTTTCCAACTTGGTATTAACCCAGAAATCATAAATTCGCAATTTTTTCCTCTTGCTGTCGTAAAATTTGGAAAGAATATACAATTTATCTTTATAATCAAAAGTCTGTGTAAAGTATATCAAATTTGCGCATTCATGCAAGTTCAACCGCGGAATTTTAACTTTATATGTGCATATCATAATGTCATAGTCGACTTCAAAAAGCAAAGACGCTCTGTTTTTATTTGATCTCCCCGCCATAATAACATATTGATAAGCATCAAGCAGTCCAGTTTCTTCCAAAAAATTGATTTCGCCGCTGTATTTCAGATAAATAATTACTTTTTCTTTACGAGCCGAAATTTCGGACAAAATTTTTTGCAAGGCCTCAACTTTCTGGCGGCAAAGCGTGTAATAATATTGAAAATTCTGCGAAACCGAAAGATAGCCGTTTTGTGTCACGCCCTGTAATAAATGTTCTTTATCTTCCTGATAAGACTTCTTTTCCTGTGGTGTCAGTTCAAACCAATACTCTTGCCGAACAATATGCAGATTATTTTTAAAATCGCATGCCAAAACATACGGCCGCACCATATCAACGGCTTTTTTCTCCAATCCGGGATCAGACCAGCGTTTGGCCATGTCATATTCAGAAACAAGCAGTGGCATAAAATTATGCAAAAACTGTGTTTCTGTCATATTAAAAATCTGCGGATTGACAAAGCTCATCTGCACATAAATATCTTTGATGCTTGAAGTCAGCGGATTCTTTGAAAGCAGCAATCGATATGAGAATTTGTTGCGCAACGCCTGCAATCTCTTGGTCAAAGCAGCGCCGGCATTTTTAATGCTGATACTGTCGTCAATCACACAAAAAAGCCGATGATGATCTGACAAAGAACATAATTTTAAATACTGTCGGTCACAGGCGGAAATATGCTCCTGCGGGAAAAAAAGAAGCTGACCGAGATCTTCCCCGGCACAATCTTTAATCATGCCGATATAATGACGCGCCTTCAATGAGGCTCGTGGAGAAATCCAGGCCACATAATCCCATTCTTTGCGCAGGCTGTGAATCAACCGAAACGCAAATTTCATTTGCTTCTGTTGATTGCCGAAAAAAGCAACACCTGCCCGCAACTTTTCAAAATTACTTTCGATTTTCCGAAAATTAACCATATTTTTTGCCATATATCTTATTATATAATTTTCATATAGTAAAAAACACTCTTTAATATAAAGAAAATCAATACGCAAAGTGCAAATATAAAAAAGCTTCCCTGTCCTCCACACAAAGGTCTTCAGATAAAAAAATACCCCGGTCCTTGCAAACCGGGGTATTTGAAGTGGCGGAGAGTACAGGACTCGAACCTGTGCATCGTTATTCACGATGACGGATTAGCAATCCGCTGCATTAC
>CALXTL010000002.1 GCA_944391445.1 uncultured Alphaproteobacteria bacterium
CTTGCCGTGGTCTACGTGCCCGATCGTTCCGATATTGCAGTGCGGCTTCGTCCGCTCAAACTTCTCTTTTGCCATGTTATTACTCCAATAAAATTTAGTTTCGTTAGTTATAAAAAAATCAAATTCGTTGCCAATAATTCTCCGCCTTCAGGGAAAACAAGTCCGGCTCTGCGCGGCAACGGAATCTTAATTTGCGCAAACAAAAAACTTCCGTCAACCGCGCATAACCGTCTTGGCTCTCCTAAAACAAAAAATTAAGCATTTTTAGCCTTCACCTTGTCGGCAACATCCTTCGGCACTTCGGCATAATGGTCAAACACCATTGAAAACTGAGCGCGACCCTGCGACAGCGAACGCAATGTGTTAACATAGCCGAACATATTGGCCAGCGGAACATGTGCGTCAATTACGCGGGCATTGGCACGCTGATCCATGCCGTTGACCAAACCGCGACGAGAATTCAGGTCGCCGATGATATCGCCCATATATTCTTCAGGCGTCACAACTTCAACCTTCATAATCGGCTCCAGCAGCTTCGGATTCGCCTGACGCATACCTTCTCTGAAAGCAGCACGGGCGGCAATCTCAAAGCACATCACATTCGAGTCAACTTCATGATAAGCACCGTCATAGAGGTTACACTTGACACCGGTTACCGGATAACCGGCAATAACACCGGCATCCATCGCCGAACGCAGACCTTTTTCAACGCCGGGGACATATTCTTTCGGAACATTACCGCCGACAACCGTATTTTCAAATTCAAAACCGTTATAACCTTCAATCGGTTCAAATTTGATTTTAACCCGGGCAAACTGACCGGCACCGCCGGACTGTTTCTTATGGGTATATTCAATATCGCAGGGCTTGGTAATTGTTTCACGATAAGCGACCTGAGGTTCGCCGACATTACAATCAACCTTAAACTCGCGTTTCAAACGGTCAACGATAATTTCCAAATGCAATTCACCCATGCCTTTAATGATGGTTTGGCCGCTGTCCGGATCAGAAGAAACCTTAAACGAAGGATCTTCCATGGCCAGACGAGACAAAGCCAGTCCCATTTTTTCAACATCGGCTTTTGTCTTTGGCTCAACCGCCAACTCAATAACCGGCTCCGGAAAGACCATGTTTTCCAAAACAATCGGCTTGTTGGCATCACACAGCGTATCACCGGTGGTTGTATCTTTCAAACCGGCCAAAGCGATAATATCGCCGGCATGAGCTTCTTTCAAATCCTCACGCTTGTTAGAATGCATCAACAGCATGCGGCCGACGCGCTCTTTTTTGTCTTTAACCGAATTATAGACATAAGAACCGGCGGTCATCGTACCCGAATAAATACGGGTAAAAGTCAGCGAGCCGACAAACGGGTCGTTCATAATTTTGAACGCCAAAGCAGCCAAAGGCTGGTCATCGGCAGGCTTGCGGACTTCCTCCGCATCCGTATTCGGATTAACGCCTTTAATTGCCGGAATATCCAGTGGCGACGGCAGATAATCAATCACTGCGTCGAGCAAAGGCTGAACACCCTTATTTTTAAAAGCTGTTCCGCAGAAAACCGGCACAAAACTCTGAGCCAATGTTCCTTTGCGAATACATTTTTTCAAAGTCTCGGCGGAAACTTCTTTACCTTCCAGATAGTCTTCCATGGCCTGTTCATCTTCTTCGACAGCCATTTCAACCAACTGATGATGATATTCCTCGGCCTTGTCTTTTAAATCAGCAGGAATTTCCTGAATCTCAATCGGAGAATCTGCCGTATCACCGGTATAAATGATCGCATTCATGTTCAACAGGTCGACAACACCGCGGAAATCAGCTTCCGCGCCGATCGGCAGTTGCATAGCCAAAGGCTTGGCGCCCAGGCGGTCAACGATCATATCCAGACAACGGTAAAAATTTGCGCCGATACGATCCATTTTATTGCAGAAACAAATTCTCGGCACACCGTATTTATCGGCTTGTCTCCAAACCGTTTCCGATTGCGGCTCAACACCGGCAACCGAATCAAAAACGGTAATCGCGCCATCCAGAACACGCAGCGAACGTTCCACCTCGACCGTAAAGTCAACGTGGCCCGGCGTATCGATCAGGTTGATTCTGTGGCCCTTCCAAAAACAGGTTGTCGCGGCAGACGTAATCGTAATGCCGCGCTCTTGCTCCTGCTCCATCCAGTCCATGGTGGCCGCACCATCATGAACTTCACCGATTTTATGTGTTTGTCCGGTATAGTACAGGATGCGCTCGCTTGTCGTGGTCTTACCCGCGTCAATATGCGCCATAATACCGATGTTTCTATACATTTCCAATTTATGTGTACGAGCCATTGTATTTTCCTATACTATGTCGGTTAAAACTTATAATGGGAGAAAGCTTTGTTAGCTTCAGCCATTCTGTGAGTATCCTCGCGTTTCTTAACGGCAGAACCTTTGTTTGCAAAAGCATCCAGCAGTTCATTGGCCAGCTTGTCGGTCATTGTGGTTTCCGAACGCTTCTTGGCAGCTTCGATAATCCAGCGAATTGCCAGAGCCTGACGGCGGTCCGGGCGGACTTCCATCGGCACCTGATAAGTCGCACCGCCGACGCGGCGGGATTTAACTTCAACCAAGGGCTTGACGTTTTCGATGGCTTCGGCAAAAACCTTCAGAGCCTCCTGTTTGGATTTGGCAGCAATGATGTCAAAAGCGGAATAAACGATTTTTTCGGCCACCGCCTTTTTACCATGCTCCATAACATTGTTAATAAATTTTGCAACTACCTTGTCGCCGAATTTGGCGTCAGGCAGTACGATTCTTTTTTCAGCTGTATGACGACGTGACATCTTCCATACTCCTTATTTAGGTCTCTTGGCGCCGTACAGTGAACGACGTTGACGACGTTTAGATACACCTTGAGTATCCAAGGTACCACGAATGATATGATAACGAACACCAGGTAAGTCTTTTACACGGCCGCCTCTAATCAGTACCACTGAGTGCTCTTGAAGATTATGACCTTCACCAGGGATATAACTGATTACTTCAAAGCCGTTTGTCAGACGAACGCGGGCAACCTTACGCAAAGCGGAGTTCGGTTTTTTCGGGGTCGTTGTGTAAACCCTGGTACAAACACCGCGTTTTTGAGGGCACGCTTTCAAAGCCGGAACTTTGTTTCTCTTCACTTTGGGTGTTCGTGATTTACGAATTAACTGATTAATTGTAGGCATCACAAATTTCCTTAAAGTATTATTGTTGTTAAAAAATTACTCGCTAAAGCCGTGTAACAAGACACACAAAAGCCTTGCTCATTCTTTATTGAGTCTCGGCATACTAGATTCATATCTTCGCCAAGTCAACCATTTTTTACAAAAAAAGCATTTTTGAGTCCAAAAACAGGAATTTCAACATTTCTTTCCTTTTGTCAAACGGTTCTAATTTATTGTTTTGACTCGCATAAATACCAGCAGCGCATATTTTATTTTAGGTCCAATTGAGTCCAAAACCCTGATTAATTCGGACAGACAAAGCGGCGCAGCGTTGTTTTGGCGCAATTTTTGCATAAGAAACAAATAATTCTTGCCTTTCCGCGCAGAAAATAATATTTTCGAAGCCATAATGACTAACTTTCAAGGAAACTTTTATGACTTCTGAAAACAAAGACATCCAGTCCGCCAAGCGGACGATCGACCGTGAAGTCGAAGCACTGCGCACAATGGAAAATGAACTGGACGGTTCGCTTTCCAAAGCGCTTGATATGATGCAAAATGTCAAAGGCCGAGTCATTGTCACCGGCATGGGCAAATCAGGCCATGTCGGCCGCAAAATTGCCGCCACTTTAGCCTCCACCGGGACACCCTCATTTTTTGTGCACCCGGCAGAAGCCAGCCATGGCGATCTTGGCATGCTGACTGAAAATGACATTGTTTTAGCCATTTCCAACGGTGGTGAATCACGAGAACTTTCCGACATTTTGGTTTATTGCAAACGTTATGGTATTCCATTGATTGCCATGACCAAAAACCCGGACAGCTCTCTCGGCAAAGCCGGCGATATTTTACTCAAGCTGCCTGACAACGGCGAAGCCTGCCCGTTGGGTTTGGCGCCGACCTCCTCAACCACGGCCACATTGGTTTTGGGTGATGTTCTTGCCGTTGGCCTCATTGAGCGCAAAGGTTTTACGCAGACAGACTACAAGCGGCGCCACCCGGGCGGAAAACTGGGTGCCATTCTGCGCAAGGTTTCCGACCTGATGCACACCGGAGATGAAATTCCGCTGGCCGACGAAAACGCTTCCATGCAGGAAGCAATGCTGATCATGACATCCAAAATGCTCGGTTGCGTCGGCATCGTCAATGCCGCCGGCGAACTGACCGGTATTATCACCGACGGCGACCTGCGCCGCTGCATGTCACCGGATATATTAACGCGTAAAGCATCCGACGTCATGACAAGAAACCCGAAAGTCATTTCGCCCGATGTCCTGGCCGCCGAAGCACTTCAAACCATGAACAACACCGGCAAAGGCATCACACAGCTTTTTGTGCTGCAGGATAAAAAACCCATTGGCATCATCCATATTCACGACTGCCTGCGTATCGGAGTGGCATAATATCTGAACCATGCTTGACCCCAAAGAAATAGATGCATATTTCAATGCCGATTCTGAACAGCCGCGCACCAAACCGGACGAACTGCACAACCGGCATTCGCGCTTTGTCCGCGCAGCCAAACTTTTATTGCCGAGCATTGCCGCGGTGCTGATCGGTCTGTTGCTGATTTTTCCAAGCCTTCGCAAAGATGCCCGCGATATCCGCTTAGACATCACCCGGCCCAAAAAAAGCGAGTTGGAAAAGCTTCATGTTGAAGACACCGTATTCTACATCACCGACAAAAAAAACCGGGTTAACAATTTTCTCGCCGATAAAATTGATGAGACGGCGCCCGGTTCAAAACTGATCAAGCTGGTCAACCCCGAAGGGATCGTCCCCTCTGATGATGATACCTGGCTCAGTCTCAAAGCCCCCGTAGGATATTATAATCAAAACGAAAATCTGCTGGAGCTCCGCGATGATGTTGAACTGTTTCACAGCGAAGGCACCTCCATCAAAACGCCCCAGGCCTTCTACCATTTCGGGCAAGAGCGCGGCTATGGCGACAAACAAGTCAGAGCCCAGGGTTTTTGGGGGAATTTGACCTCTGAAGGGTTTGAATTTTTGAATTCTGAATCTATCTTGTCTTTTACCGGTCACACAGACATGACCATCAAAGAAGAAAGTCTGCAAAGGAAGGAATAATGAAATCAGCCTGTTTTACTTTTTCGTTTTTTTTGCTGGCAGCGGGCACGGTTTTTGGCGCCGACATTAACATTACCGCCGAGCAAAAAGTCGAATGGCATCAGAAAGATCAAAAAATGGTGGCCGTTGGCGACGCCGTTGCCGCCAAAGAGGATATGACGGTTAAAGCAGACACGCTGACCGGATATTACGGCAAAGATGCCGCCGGCAAAGGCCGCGTCACCCGCGTCACGGCAACCGGCAACGTGCGCATGAGCAGCCCCAAAGCTTCCGCTTTTGGTGACAATTTGGACTATGACCTGCAAAAAGAAGAAGCTGTCCTCACCGGCCGGCCGGCAAAAATTGATACCGGCAATGAAATCATTACCGCCGAAGACAAAATCACTTATTACCCCGAACAGCAAAAAGCCGTGGCTCTTGGCAATGTGGTCGCCGTAGACAAAGACAAAAACACTCTTTACTCTGAAAAAATGATTGCCTATTTTGCTAAAGAAGATCCGCGCTCACAAAATTTGACGCTGCGCAAAGTTGATATTTTTGACAACATCAAAATTGTCACGCCGGACGCTACCGTCACCGCCGACAAAGGCACATATCTGCCGCAAACCGGTTTGGTCAAATTGTTTGACAATATCACCATCAACCAGGAAGGAAACGTCCTGCATGGAGACAAAGCCGAGACCGATCTCAACACCGGCATCAGTAAACTGCTTTCCGCCTCCCCGAAAAACCGCGTCAAAGGCGTCTTTAAGGAGAAAAAATAAACCATGGCAGCCAATTTCACCCCCGAATCAAAGCTTGAAATTTTCAACATCGGCAAAAAATATAAAAACCGCCCGGTGTTGCGCAATGTTTCGCTCAATGTCCGACGCGGCGAGGCTGTCGGCCTGCTGGGTCCGAACGGCGCCGGCAAAACGACCTGCTTTTACTGCGTAACCGGGCTGATCACCCCGGACTACGGCGATGTGCATATCGACGGTCAGGACATTACTGATTTGCCGATGTACCGCCGAGCCCGCCTCGGCATCGGCTACCTGCCGCAGGAAGCATCTATTTTCCGTTCGCTCAGCGTCGAAGACAACATCAAAGCCATTTTGGAAATTGTCATTGATGACCGCAGCCGGCGTGAAAACATGTTGGAAGAACTGCTCAATGAATTTTCGATTGCGCATTTACGCAAAAGTCCTGCGATTGCTCTTTCCGGAGGAGAAAGACGGCGCCTGGAAATTGCCCGTGCGCTGGCCAGCCAGCCGCACTATATTTTGCTGGACGAGCCGCTGGCCGGAATTGATCCGATTGCGGTCGGCGAAATCCGCAACCTGGTCTCGCAGCTCAAACATCGCGGGCTTGGTGTGTTGATCACTGATCACAACGTGCGCGAAACCCTGGACATCACTGATCGGGCCTATATCTTGCACGGCGGCACTGTTCTGATGGAAGGCACGCCTGATGAAATCGTCGCGAACAAAGAAGTCCGCAAAGTATATCTCGGCGATAATTTTTCAATGTAAAATGGCAATAAGGACATAGCAATGGCCCTAACGCCCCGGCTGGAAATACGGCAGTCTCAATCCCTGTTAATGACGCCTCAGCTGCGCCAGGCGATTAACCTGTTGCAAATGTCCAATCTGGAACTTTCCGAAGCCATAAACCAGGAACTGGAACGCAACCCCTTGCTCGAACGCGAGGAAGAAACCGGCACTGAGCCGCCAAACGACATCCCGACCATTGACGACTATAATAACGACGCCGCCCCGGCAGAAGAAACTTTTGCCCCAGACAATATCGATTATGAATCCAATTTTGATGATTCCGGCAGCGACAGCGCCGGATATCAGGATGCAGCCTATGACTGGTCAGACTATAACCGGGGCAAACACGGTACATCGGATGAAGATTTTGATTATTGTGAAAAAAAAGCCGCGGCGACAACATCGGTTTATGAATTGTTGGAACGTCAGATCAGCTTAAAATTTCAGCAGCCGCGTCAAAAACTTATTGCCAATTTACTTTGCGAGCAACTGGACGCCGCGGGATATTTCCGCGGTGACACAGCACAAATTGCCAACCGCCTCCACACATCTGAAACAGAAATTTTAAACATTCTCTCTGCGCTCCAGACTTTCGAACCGGACGGCATTTTTGCCCGCGATCTCAAAGAATGTCTGACAATCCAGCTCAAAGAAAAAAACCGCTATGATCCGGCGGCAGCCTTGCTTATGGAGCACCTTGACCTGCTGGCTGCCCGCAACTTTAAAGAGCTCCAAAAAATTTGCGGCATCTGTCGCGAAGATCTTGACGATATCATTGCCGACATCAAAGCCCTCAACCCCAAACCGCTCAGCAGCTGCAATTTTGACATAACATCTTATGTTATTCCCGATGTTTTTGTCCGCCGTCTGATTGATGGCAGTTATCGGGTGGAACTGAATAACATGTCATTGCCGCGCCTGCTGATCAACCGTGCTTACTATGCCGAAATTGCCGCGCGCGATCACTCATCCCGCCGCTACCTCCGCGAGAACCTGAGCCGGGCTGATTTTTTAGTCAAAGCCATGCATCAGCGGGCAACAACTATTTTGCGCGTCAGCGAAGAAATTGTCCGGCGCCAGCAAGATTTTTTTGAAAAAGGCATTGATTTTCTCAAACCGCTGGCACTCAAAGATGTCGCCTATGCTCTGGAATTGCACGAAAGCACCGTCAGCCGCGTCACCAGCCGCAAATATATGCATACGCCTCGCGGCCTGTTTGAGCTCAAATTCTTTTTCTCCCAAGCTGCCGGCAGCTACATCGGCGATGAAGAAACCTCCACTCTGGCCATCAAACACAAGATTAAACAGCTGATTGAAAATGAAACGCCCGAAAACATCCTTTCTGATGACGCAATAGCAGCGCTCCTGGCTGCCGAGGGAACACGCATTGCCCGCCGGACGGTTGCCAAATACCGTGAGGCGCTCAAATTACCGAGTTCGGCCGAGCGCAAGCGTCAAAAGCGTAGATAAGCACGCCGCCGGCCTTGACATTTATATTGACTTTATTAAAATAAGATTGTATTTGTTTTGAACTGTTTGAATACAAATATATTACTGAATCTGTTTCAGTGATTTTAATTATATTTTGCAAGGAAGAATTATGAAAATCACATTATCTGGAAATCAAGTTGATATTGGAGAAAGACTCCGCCAACATGTCGAAGAAAACATCCTCAACGCCGTCAATAAATACTTTCCGGCTCCGGTCAGCTGCAGCGTTGTTTTCAGCAAAGAAAAAGAAAATTTCATTGCGGATGTGACAGTTCATCCTGCGAAAAATATCATTCTTAAAGGCAGCGGTTCCGCCGGCGACCCGTACTCCGCGTTTGATGCTGCCAACGAGCATATTGCAACCCGTCTGCGCCGCCATAAAACCAGACTGAATGATCACAAAGGCAAGACCGGGCTGGCTGAAATTGCCAATGAAGCTGTTTTTTCTGTTGATGAAAATGCTGAAGAGATGGAAATTGGCGATGCGCCTTTGACCATTGCCGAACTGGAAGCCAATATTCCGGTATGCTCGGTTTCTGAAGCCGTCATGTACATGGATTTAAACAACGAAGTAGCTTTAATGTTCAAAAATATTGCCAACAACAAATTTAACATGGTATACCGCCGCAAAGACGGTAATGTCGGCTGGGTTGAACCTAAAGAATAACCAACCACGAGGCTTATGATGAATATTGCAGACATAATGACCGAAAAAAATATTTTTATCGGCATTAAATCAAATTCTAAGCGCGAATTCCTGCAGGAATTGTCATCTCGCGCCGCAGAGCTGACCGGTTTGGATGAACGGACAATTTTTGACACTCTGCTGGAAAGAGAAAATCTCGGATCAACCGGATTTGGCGGTGGCACGGCCTTGCCGCACGGTCGGTTTGAAGGTCTGGATCGGGTCTACGCCTTTCTAGCCAAACCGGCGTCTTCTCTGGACTTTGATGCTATTGACGGCAAACCCGTTGATTTGGTTTTTGCTTTGCTTTCTCCGGAAGGCAACGGCGCCGACCACCTGACGGCTCTGGCCAAATTGTCGCGCATTCTCAAAGATGAAGCACTTTGTCAAAAACTGCGACAAATATACAAACCGGTTGAGTTGTTTGCTTTGCTGAACAACGAAGAATAAACCTCAAAACCCCGTTTCGACGGGGTTTCTTTTCATCTGGCTGCAAAAAAAGCTCCGAAGCCTTTCGGAGCTTGAAATTTATTTATGGAGCTACAAAACTTATTCTCGAGTTTTTTCAATCGGCCGCATTGCAAAAGCAACACTTTTTTTCTTAAAAGGATTAAGTTTTCCGAGCAAACCGGAAATCTTGCTGTTCATATCTTTGCCCAATCCGTCGACCACTTTGGCTAAAGCAACTGCCGCTTTGCCGTCGACAGTCCGGGTTTTGCCGGAGGCAAGCCGTTTATTATACTCGACATACATCTGACGTGCGGATTTAATCCCCTTATAAGTTTCCGACAAATTTTGCTGAATAAACTTAGAGCCTTCGGCCAGTTCCAGACCTTTATCGGTAATTCCGCTGATAAATGAATCCAGACCGTGAAGCACCCCGCCTTTCCCTCTGGTTTTATTTACTGTATTATTCATTATTTTTCTCCATAAATAAACTGTCGCATTCTTTTGTCTATTATCGCAAAAACAATCTTTTTTGTCAACCGCAAAATCCTCTATTTTCGGCGATTTGTCAACAATTTTTCCTTTCTTTATCTTAAATATTAATATACAATCCCTTAAAATCTACTTAATTATGTATTTAGGTCACAATTTATCATGAATTTATTCAAATCCATTGCCACTTTTGGCAGTTTCACGCTGTTATCGCGCATCACCGGATTCTTTCGGGATATGGTCTTGGCCAACTTTCTTGGCGCCGGCCTTGTTTCGGATGCATTTTTTGTGGCATTCAAACTACCGAACTTATTTCGCAGCCTGTTTGCCGAGGGGGCTTTCACTTCTGCTTTTGTGCCGATTTTATCGCAAAAACTGGTTTCAGAAAGCCGCCAAGATGCCATCGACTTTGCCGCCAAAGCCATTTCTGTCCTAACCTTTTTCCTCGGTTTTTTTGTCCTGTTAATGGAATTTTTGATGCCCTGGATTGTGCAGATTCTGGCGCCTGGTTTTGTAAATGATCCGGGGAAAATAGAATTGGCCACAACATTGTCACGAATTACTTTTCCTTTTTTGCTGTTTATTTCAATTGTTTCTTTCCAATCGGGCATTCTCAATTCTTTGGGCCGTTTTGCCGCGCCGGCGGCCGCGCCGGTTATTCTGAATCTGACCATGATTGCCTCTGTTTTTGTTTTCGTACCTTTTGGAGACACGCCGGCGCATGGAATTGCCATTGGCGTGACGGTTGCCGGCTTTTTGGAAATCATCTGGCTGAGCCTTTTCCTGCACCGCGAACAGGTCCGTCTCAAACCTGACTTTCACATTTTCCGCCAGCTTAAGGACAAAACCATTCGTACCCTGTTCAAAAGAATTGGCCCCGGCGTGCTTGGTGCCGGAGTCTATCAAATTAACATGGTTGTGGACACAATTTTGGTTTCTCTGGTCGGTACCGGCGCTATTTCATGGCTCTATTATGCCAACCGCTTGCAACAATTACCGCTGGGTGTTGTCGGAGCTGCCATCGGCGTAGCCGTCCTGCCGATCTTGTCAAAACATCTCAAAGCCGGCAACAACCAACAAGCCGCTCATGTCCAAAATAAAGCTGTTGAATACGGAGCGCTTTTATCCATGCCGGCAGCTGTTGCCCTCATCATCCTGGCTGAACCGATGATCAACATCCTCTTCCAACACGGCAGGTTTGGCGCCTATGAAACCGCCATGACCACCAAAGCGTTGATTGCCTACGCCGTAGGCTTGCCGGCCTATGTCATTGTCAAAGCACTGGCGCCAAACTTCTTCGCCCGCGGCGACACCAAAACCCCGGTTAAATACAGTATTGTCGTACTGTTGACCAACCTGTGTTTTTCATTGCTTTTAATGCAGCCTTTCGGCCATGTCGGCATTGCCGCGGCAACAACGATTGCTGCTTTTGTCTCTCTTGGACAATACCTTCACGGGCTGAGAAAACGCGGCTATTGGATATATGGCAAAGAACTTTCTTTAAAAACCGTTCGTATCATCATGGCTGCAGCGGCAATGGGCGCCGTAATGAAGCTGTCATCCGTTGCTCTTGATCATCTCTGCAACGGATGGCTCGGCTTGGCGCTTATGCCAAAACTCGGGCTGTTTGCCTCCTTATGCATTTTGGGTGTTGCAACTTTTGCATTTGCCGCTAAAATATTGGGCATCATAGATATTCGGGAACTTATCGGCAATCTGCTAAAAAAAGGAAATGCGCATGAGTAAAAATAAATCAAAAAAATTCTTCGCTGCCTTGTTGAAAAACCTTTCCGTTTCCAAGGCCGAAATGCTCATTCGCAAACCCTTTTCTTTTTTGAAAAAGCAAATCACCTCATGGCCCCGGCTGAGCTTGTGGCTTTTCGGTACGTTGATTGTGCTTTACTACCCGCTTGGCGCTTTCATGACCAACAGTATCGATACGGACACTTCTTTTGAAACGCCGGCAACCGACAGCCAGTCGGCAACCGTCAGCACCGCCGCTTATCTGATCCGCCGCGAGATCAATAATAAAATCTGGACGCCGAACCTGCCGTTTTTCTTTCCGGCCTCGATTCTGGACAACATGCCCGCTTTCCAAAGCGGTTTGATGTCTTCGCTGGCAAACGTCATCATCACCATGAATAAAAGGATCCCCATTGAAAAAGATTCTTCTCTGCACACGGCGGCCGAATTGCTCAACTACCCGCCGACGATCTGGATGTTTTCCCCGCAGAACAAACTGTTGCCGGCGCCGTCTTCCAACAGTCAATACCGCCGAGCCCGCAAACATTTGCTCAAATATAACGAAGCCCTTGCTTCCGGAGAAACCGTCTTTCTGAAACGTCCGCAAGACTTGCTGTATATCTTGCGGCGGATTGAACAGGACATCCAAAAAGGCACTCTGGCCATTGAAGCGCACGTTCGTGAATATTCCGATAGCCTGATTGACAACCGGGCGGATGACCTCTTTTTTTACCAGCAGGGGAAATTATATGGATACCATCTTATGCTCAAAGCGCTGAGTGCAGACTATAAAGAAATTATCGTTTCCCGCGGTCTTTATGAACCCTGGACCCGTCTGCTCAAAACTTTGGAAAATGCGTCCCGGATCTCACCGCTGATTATTCGCAACGGCGCGCCGTCGTCTTCTTGGGCGCCCAACCACCTGATAGCGCTGGGTTACTATGCAAGCCGTGCTGCTGCCAGCCTGCTTGAGATATGCCCCAAACTTGAACAGCGCCCGCAATAAGGAAAGAAAAATGCTGATTGAAACCCAACAAACGCCCGATGCCAATGTCATCAATTTTTTTGCGCCGGAACCTTTGCTGAAATCGGGCGCAGCCGAATTTGCCGATACGCGATCGGCGCGTAAATCGCCTTTTGCCGAACGTTTGTTTGATTTGGGCGGCATCACATCGGTTTTCATCAATGGCAGCATGGTTTCCGTTACCAAAGAAGATGCGGCTTCATGGGAATATCTTAAACCGCAGATTTTGGCCGAAATTATGGATCATTTCGCCACGGGAGAAGAAATTGTCACGCCGCAGGAAAACGCTGACACGGACGAAGAAATCATCGGCAATATAAAAGGTCTGCTAAATGCCCGCATCCGCCCGGCAGTCAAAAAAGACGGCGGAGACATTGCTTTCCGAGGCTACCAAAACGGCATTGTTTATGTCGAAATGCAAGGATCCTGCAAAGGCTGCCCCTATGCAATGGTAACTCTGAAAGAAGGCGTTGAGAAAATTCTGCGCGATTATATTCCGGCCATCCGGGAAGTCCGCAATATTCAGCCGGAAGAATAAAGGCCGCTTTGATGAAAAAATTTCTGTTTTTGTTGTTGATACTGACCGGATGGCTGCTGCCGGCTCGCGGAGAAGAGCTCCGTTTAGACCGGCTCAACACCAAACAGCTCAAGCAAATTTATGATATTTATGACTACCGAGGCGAAAAAGACTACCTGATGATTCCCTCTTACAAATATCCGGCTCTGTTCCTGTCATATTTTCCGGAAGATTTCCACAAAATCACTGATGAGAAGGAGCGTAACGCGCTGTTTATTAAGATTCTTGCCCCCTTGGCGCTTCGCCTCAACCGGGAAATTCTGGCAGAAAGGAAGCAAATTGAAACTCTAAACAAAAAATTTGAGCAAGGAAAGGCTCTTTCGGCACAAGAAAACGAACTTCTGGAAAAAACCGCCGCCAAATATGATGTTTTCACCCGGCTCAAAGGTCCGGAACGAAAGCGTCTTCTTCTCCGTGAGCTTCTGATAAAAGTAAATACCCTGCCGCCTTCATTGCTGATCACGGCTGCCGCCATTGAAACCAACTGGGGAACCTCACGCATTGTCCGCGAAGGAAATTCTCTCTATAAAATGTTAGTCTGGCATTCCGACAAAGGATTAAAACCTCTGGGTGAAACCGAAGACGATACATACCGCATCAAAACCTATCCGAACATCTATGCTTCCATGCAAGAATTTGCTTTGTCGCTGAACTCGGAGCTGAAATTTGCCGATATGCGTGACATCCGCAAGGAATTTCTTTATCGGGAAAATATCCCTTTTGGCAACATTCTTGCGCCGTATCTGATTTGGAAAAGTCCGTTGAAAAATTACGCCGGCATGTTTCAATACACACTTGCTTACTATGAACTGAATATAATTGACAAATCCTCCCTGGATAGTACAATAACAAGAGATAAATTACCGCAAAAGCTCCGTCAGCTGATAATGTAACAAAAATGTCATTAGCCTTTTGTCGGAGTTGCCATTATTATAAAATATAGATGAAAAGTTTTTGAGAAGAAGCGCCATGAACAACTCAGAGCTAAATAAACAAGATGTCAAAAACCTTGCCAAAAAACCGAGACTTGAGGCAAAGTCTGTTGTGGCGCAAAAAGTCGGGGCCTATTACAACGGCCGGACCATCACGCCGAACGGCAAAAAACTGGCTGAAGACATTTTCCGGATTATGGTGCGTGATGTTGAGGTCAAAGTCCGCCAAATTTTGTCGGACAGTCTCAAAAACTGCCGCAAACTGCCGCAAGACGTCGTTGACGCTGTCATTCATGACGTGGACAGCGTGGCAGCGCCTTTCCTGCAATATTATACGGATCTCAGCAATGAAGATCTTATCAAGATCCTCAATATGCCGAGCATAAACAAACAAAAAGCCGTTGCCGGAAGGCCTAACCTGCCCAATGAAATATCGGAATACATTGTTGAAAAATGCCCTGAAGAAGTTGTCGGGGTTCTGATTTCTAACGAGACAGCCGAAATTCACGAAAAAACTTTTGCCACCATTTTGGATAAATATCAGCAGAGCAAAGACATTCAAAAACGTCTGGTATATCGAACCGAATTGCCGACTTCGGTAATTGAAAAAATTGCCAATTCGCTTTCCGAAGAGCTGAAAAAGCGTCTTATCTTATCACACAACCTGCCGGCAGACCTGGCATCCGACATCATTGAAGAAGTCAAAGAAAAAACCACGTTGCGCATTTCTGAAGAATACAGCTCTGATAAACAAATTGAAGAACTGGTTCACCAGCTTTATGCCTCTAACCGGCTCACACCGAGTTTGGTTGTTCGCTCTATCTGCCTTGGAGACCTGAAGTTTTTTGAATACGCGCTGGTTTATCTTTCCAATACGCCGATTCTTGAGGTCAGAAAAATCTTGTTTAACAATTCGCTGGACTTCATGATCCGCAATCTGCTGCGTAAGGCCTACATACCCAAAACAATGTTTCCGGCCGTCTTCAGTGCGCTGAAAATCATCCGCGAGATTAAATTTGACTGCTCGCGAACAGACCGCAAAACCTTTGCACATAAAGTTATTGAGCGGATTCTGAGTTATAGCCCCAATAATGAAGAGCTGAGCGAGGAAGATATCCGCTATCTGGTTTCTAAAATCAGCTAGTCTTATATTTTTCTTAAACTTTTTGCCTTATACTCTTTTGCAAACAATAAGGAGTATCAGCATTGCCCAGTGCAAACGACATGATCCTGACCCGCCTTCTGGATCTTGGCAAAATTCTCAACCAGCCGCGGGAGATGAGTGATATCATCCGCGAAATCATGACAACCGCTGCCGAAGCAGCCAATGCCGACGGTCTTTTTTTCTTTGAAATCTCAGCCGATAAATATATGTCGCTGAATTATGCGCGCATTTCCAGCCTCCAGACACAAAAAAGCGGCGCGTTTGAAAACACGCGTTTTTTCCCGCCGGTATACATGCCCGACATCCGTAGCAAAATGGCCAAACGCCCGGCAGAAATCTGTGCCTGCAACCGCGAAATCATCAATTATGACAACATATATGCCGCCACGGAACTGGACACTTCTTTTATTGCAAGATTCGATGAAGAAAACAACTATGCGACCGTTTCTGTGCTGGATATTCCGCTGATTGACCGCAAAGACAATCTGCTTGGCGTCGCTCAGTTTATCAATGCGCGCAATAATGCCGGCAAAGTCATTGCCTTCACCTCTGAAATCCAGAATATGCTGATTTCCATCTGCAACCTGATTACAATTTCATTGGAAAACCGCATTTCTGAAGCCAATTATAAACAGCTTTTGGAATCGTTTATTGAAGTTTTGGCTCGTGCCATTGATGCCAAATCGCCATATACCGGCAGTCATTGCCAAAAAGTGCCGATCATCACGCGGCTGCTTGCCACCGCCGCCGTTGAGCAAAAGGAAGGAGCTCTCAAAGATTTCGAGCTCAATGCAGACGACTGGTATGCGCTGCACATTGCCTCCTGGCTGCATGACTGCGGCAAAATCACCACCCCTGAGTATATTGTTGATAAAGCCACCAAGCTGGAAACAATCTGCAATCGCATCCACGAAATTCGCAATCGTTTTGAAATCTTGCGACGCGACGCGCATATTCTTTATCTGCAAAAGCGCCTGGCCAACACCGACAACAAAGAAAATCTGCAAGCTGAATTTGTCGCCAGGGTCAAACAATTGGAAGAAGATTTTGCCTTTGTTGCCGAATGCAATAAAGGAGACAACGAACTTTCACCTGCCGACCTCAAACGTTTGGATAAAATTTCCGAGCAGCACTTTGTCCGCTACTTCAACCGAATGCTCGGCCTCTCCTGGGCAGAGCGAAACCGGGTAAAAGATCCGGAGCTTTATGCCCGCCCGGCTGAAGAAATGTTGCTTCAGGATCGTCCGGACCAAATGATTGAACATTACAACCGCGGAGAACTATACAATCTGAAAATTCCGCAAGGCACCATCAGCAAAGAAGAGCGCCAAAAAATCAACGAACATATCGAAGTTACCATTAACATGCTGGAAGCCTTGCCCTTCCCGAAAGAATTATCTCATATTGTCGAATATGCAGGTTGCCACCATGAGCGGATCGATGGCAAAGGTTACCCGCGCGGGCTCAAAGGAGATCAAATGTCCGTTCCGGCCAAAATCATGGCCATTGCCGATGTTTTTGAAGCGCTCACCGCCCGTGACCGGCCCTACAAAGAACCCAAAAAACTTTCCGAAGTTCTGAGTATCATGCGCGATATGAAAAATTCCGGACATCTGGACCCCGATTTGTACGAAGTTTTCATCAAAAGCCGCGTTTACATGGACTACGCCGAACAATATATTGAAAAAAGCCAGATTGATGAAATTAACCCGGAGGAATATTTATAATGCCGTTGCAAATTTATCCGGTACTCTGCCGCGCCGGTCAAATGGACAACTACAGCTATATTTTGGCCGATGACGCAACCGCTGCAACAGCCGTCATTGATCCGTCCGAAGCCGCCCCGATTATCGCCGAACTCAAACGACTGAGCCGCGCGCCGGATTATATTTTAAACACCCATCATCACTTTGACCACACCGACGACAACCTTGCCCTCAAAGAAAAATACGGCGCCAAAGTCGTTGCCAACGAACAGGACAAAAACCGCATTCCCGGTTTTGATATCGGCGTCCGACCCGGCGAAACGTTTATGCTCGGAGATTCCGCCGCGCAGATTATCGACGCTTCCGCGCACACGCAGGGGCATATTCTGTGGTATTTTCCTAAAGACAAAGCTCTGTTCACCGGCGACACGCTGTTTAACCTGTGCATCGGCGGCCTGTTCGAGGGAACGCCCGAACAAATGTTTCAGGCTTTGCAAAAAATAAAACGACTGCCCGATGATACGTTGTTTTATCCCGGCCACGAATACACGCCCCACGGCGCGCACGACGCTTTTGCCTTTAACAACGGCAACCCGGATATCCGCAACTATCTCGCCAAAGCCGACGCCAATCTGAAACAGGGGCTTCCGGCCGGCCCGTTCACGCTGGCCGAGGAAAAACGCTGTAACCCCTATCTGCGAGCGCAGACGCTGACGGAATTTAAAAACCTTTTCTGATTTATGACAAAATATTAGACAAAATACTTTTTGTGTGATAATATGATGTCATAAACAAAACTTTGGAGAACGAACATGGCTTTCTTACCCTACCCCGCGGCAGCAGACGGAACCATAGATAAAGCAATAGAAATCGAGGAACTGAGCGAGTTTATCGCCAATGCGCGCGGAGTGTACAATGGCGGAATGACACAAATTTCGGAAAATCATGTCATGCGTGAAACGGCAAAATACATGGGACATGACTTTGCCGATACATCATTTCCTGTAAATTTGACCAACGAGTTGAAACAACAAGAAAATTCTGCGAATAGCATTTTACTGTGCACACTTCAGAATATTGACAAAAGCAGTGAGCAAAAAGACCTTGCCGCCTTAAAAGATTCTCTCCAGGAAATAAAAAAGGCCAATAAATATCAAAAAGTTCTTTTACCGGTTGGCGCCTGGGGATACGGCGTAAGCCACATGATGGCTCTTTGCATTGAAGGAGACAAAGCTTATCTCTTTGAGCAATTCGGCAGCAATACGGCTTACAGCGAAGTCAAAAAAGCTATTTCTGACGCGCTCATAAACGCCGGCTATACGGTTAAATTAAATACCCAGCCGCTGACCGACGGCAACCGTATGGACTGCGCCACCGTCAGCAACCATATAATCTCCGAAGCATCAAAAGCAAATTCAATAGAGGATCTATACCAACGTCTTGCTCAAAAGTCCCCTTCTTTCACTCATGCGGAAATTGACCGACAACAGGAAACAGACCAACAATTTGCTCAAATGGCTTTGCAAGACATCAACGAAGGCCATCGCGATGACCGTAATAACAGTGCCGACATTATCCTGCTGCAAAAGCTGTTGGCAAAATATTCTTTGGATCTGGAACAAAGACGCCAGCTTGCCGAAGAATTTTGGCAGGCAGAAGACAAAACCAAATTTGTTGAATCTTATCAGCCGACAAATAACGACAACACCATGGAAGTCAGCGACAAGCCGTTTGACGGGCAGGATGGCAGCTGGAAAGACGAAGTTCGCAGGGCTGTAGCCAAAGCCAGAGAAACCGTCCAAACCGGCTTTGCCGAATATGATGACCCTGAGCATCCCGAGCGGCTTTGCTTCCGCGACGGCGATGATAAAATGATTTTCTCCTCGCGCAACAAAGTTGCCGTGGAAGGCGACATGCAAACTTTCCGCACCCTTTGTCAAACGGCTAAAAACATGAACATGTCAACCATCAATTTCGGCCGATTTGAGGAACACCCCGAATATCGCGCCCGGCTTTATCTGGCCTGTCTTGAAAGCGGTATGAAGATGAAAAATGCCCCCAAGCTGGAAGAGCTGCGCGACTATCCGGAGTTTCCTGCCATTATGAACATCTATGTGCCGCAGCGCCGCCAAGAACTGGCCGACAAACTGAAACAAAGCCGCTTTGAATTTAAACAGGCTTCGCAAAAGACAAATGACCCCGAGTATAAAAAGCTCAAAGAGGCTCTGAATAACGCCATAAAAAGTAAAGATGCCGACGCAATCGAAGCGGCCAAAGAAGCCTTAAACGCCAACCCGGCGGCTCAGGAAATTCAAAAAACCGCTCAGGCTTATAAAAGCGCTATGAAAGCATCACTCAATTTCTACATTCAATATGGCAGTGAATCCTCCAAACCGGAACAAACGCCGGAAGAACGCCGGAAAAAAGTTGAAAAACATCTGAGTGAATATGACGCCGAAACCTTCTTCTCTCATGAATACATAAGCAAAAAAGACCGCGAAGAAGGCAAAACGCCGGCACCGCGCACCGCCAAAAAAGAAGAAATTGCCAAATACAAAAATGCACAAAACATTGCGCGCGAAATTATCAACGGCGGTCGCAGCAGCAGATAAACAAAAGCCTAAATCATACCGCCGAACGCGCCGAGTTTTGTCTGCCGCAGAGCTTCGCCGACAACCATTGCGGCGGAAACAGCCACATTGATTGAACGCGCGTTTGCATTCATCGGAATCAGTAACCGTGCGTCCGCCAGACGATGAACTTCTTCCGGCACACCGGCAGATTCTCTGCCCATCAAAATAATATCGTTTTTGGCAAAAGCAAAATCCACATACGGCTGGGAAGCATGTGTCGTCAACAGCACAAGTCGTCCGTATTCCTGCGGCTTCGCCGCCCGATATTGCCAAAAGTCGTTCCAGGAATCATGCCGACGGCACTCAACCAGACCAAGATAATCCATCCCGGCACGGCGCATGGCCTTATCATTAAAAATAAAGCCGCATGGCCCGATAATGTCTATAGGCAGGCCAACACAAGCGCAAAGCCGCATCATCGTGCCGGTGTTCTGTGGTATATCCGGCTGAAACAAAGCCAAACGCATTTTTATTTCCTCTCTTAAAAGAAAATTTTTATGACTCTGCGGTCAAAAATTTTCTTTTTCTCATATTTTCAAAAAGCTTGGATAGCGTGTGTGAATAATAAGATTTTAGGGCGGTGACACCGGAGTGTACATAAAGCGTACATGAGGATGTCACCGACCCGCGAAATCTGTATTAGTCACCAGCTAAACAAGCTTTCTTTAGACGTTAAATAAAAAGTTTAATAAATCCCCGTCCTGAACCACATAATCTTTACCTTCGCTGCGCATTTTGCCGGCCTCTTTGCAGCCTTGCTCTCCGCCGAATTTAACATAATCTTCGTACGAAATTGTCTCAGCGCGAATAAAACCACGTTCAAAATCCGAATGAATAATACCCGCACATTGCGGCGCTTTGGAACCTTTCACAAATGTCCAGGCGCGAACCTCTTTCGGCCCGGCGGTAAAATAGGTCTGCAGACCGAGCAGATCATACCCGGCACGAATAATTTTAGTCAGTCCGGTCTCGGCCAGTCCGAGTGATTCCAAAAATTCTTTCTTTTCTTCTTCGGATTCCAACTGAGCCACTTCGGATTCGATTTCGGCAGAAATAATCACGGCCTGCGTATTTTCCGCTTTGGCTTTGGCAAAAACGGCTTCCGAATATTTATTGCCGGCAGCCGCCGAATCTTCGTCCACATTGCAAACATACAAAACCGGCTTTGATGTCAGCAATTGCAGCATCTTATAAGCTCGAAAAGCCTCTTTGTCGGTCATCTCCGGCGCCGCTGTGCGTGCCGGCTTTCCGGCCTTAAGCGCCGCAATCACCGATTCCATGACCGCCATGTTGACAATTGCTTCTTTATCACCACCGCGCGCTTTTTTCTGAACCTGATCAAAACGTTTTTCCAAAGATTCCAAATCAGCAATCATCAGCTCTGTTTCAACAATTTCCGCATCCCGAATTGGATCAACGCTGCCCTCAACATGCGTAATATTCTCGTTATCAAAACAACGCAAAACATGAACAATGGCATCCACTTCACGGATATTGGCCAAAAACTGGTTGCCAAGCCCCTCACCTTTGGAAGCGCCTTTAACCAAACCGGCAATATCAACAAATTCCAACTGTGTCGGCACCACATTTTTCGGGTGAACCATTTCCACCAATTTATCCAAACGCCTGTCCGGTACCGCCACTCGGCCGGTATTCGGCTCAATCGTACAAAACGGAAAGTTAGCTGCCTGCGCCGCAATAGTCTGTGTCAGGGCATTAAACAAAGTTGATTTTCCGACATTGGGTAAGCCGACAATTCCGCAATTAAAACCCATATTGATACACTCCTGTCCTCAAAACAAATTTTTTTTCTTATAAACGATAATCGCGTGTTTTTCAACAATAAAAGCCGTTGTCTTTATCAGACAACGGCTTTTATAAAAAATCACTGCCGCCGCAATTTATAAATTTCGGCAATATGCTCATATTTGGCATCATCAAGAACAAGTGATTTCACCTCCGGCAACAAATCGTAATGGCCCAAATACCCCCAAAGTACATTCGGATATTTTGCACGATACCGATCGCTATATGCCGAAATAGCTACCTTACATAAACGAAACTGAAGTTCAGCATTTTTTTCGGGTTCCGCAAGCAACTGTATATATGTGTCGCAGACATGCCCGTAAGTATTTATAAACTCCAGCGCCCGATCATACAGATGCAACTCCGGCACCAGCTGTGCAAAGCGCTTATCCCACACATTACGCGCCCGGCGTTGGGGATTTGTCTTATCCATCGCATACAAAACGCGCATGACCTTCTCTTCCGGAGAAAGATCTTCTTTTTCTCCTCTTTGTTTGCTGAAAATCTGCAAAAACTTCCCAAAACAGTGATTCCTTTCCATAAGTCTAAATAATTAAAGTGAAACAATAATTCTAATCAAAAAACTTCTACTTCTTCAACAGCATACCAAGCCTGCCGGAATATTCGCCGATTCCTTTTTCCAGCAAGACGCCGATGGTCTCCACCACGGTTTTAATATTTTCGGCAATAAGCGCCTTATCCACCTTGCCAAAATCGGATAACACATGGTTCACCACAAACTCCCCCTTGCCTTGCGGATGCCCGACTCCGATTCTAATTCGGTTATAATCGGGGCTAATCGCCGCATCTATGGATTTCAGACCGTTATGTCCGCCGGCGCCGCCGCCGCGTTTGGCTTTGATTTTACCGACCGGCAAATCCATATCATCGTGAATAACCACAATATGCTCCGGCAAAATTTTATAAAATCCGGCGGCCTTCACCACTGAATTGCCGGATAAATTCATATACGTCTGCGGTTTGAGCAAAAAAACCTTTTTTCCATCAATTTTGCCTTCAGCCACCAAGCCGTCAAACTTTACCCGGTAAGGAGAAAAGTCAAAAGCTTCATGCAAAGCATCCGCCGCCATAAAGCCGACATTATGCCGCGTACCGGCATATTCTGTCCCGGGATTGCCCAAACCAACAATCAAAAACATCTCCAAAAATCTTTTCTCCGTTCGTTTTTGGAAAATCAAAAGCGGCGGCCCAAGCCGGGATACCGCCGCTTGTCATTTCATGTCAATAACCCGCGTTTATCCTATTTGCGGAGAAAATCGACATGAATCGGCATATCGGTAACCGGGTGAAATTGCACATCTTGGCAAGAAACTTTAACTTTTTTCCCGTCTAATACAATCTCAATATCCGCGTCATAAAAACCAACGGTATCCAAAGCTTTTTCCAGCTCAACCGGATGCAACGAGATCATGACGGTTTCTTTTTTTCCGCCATAAATAACGGCAGGAATACGTCCTTCGCGACGACATGCACGAGCTGCCCCCTTACCTGCTTTTTCACGCTTTTCAGCATTAAACGTAATGTTCACCATTTTAAAATCCTTCACATTGTTTAAGATAAAACAACCCGTCCGGCCTCCAGGGGTGCCGCAACAGGTGACTCGACTCATACATCATTTTTCTCTTCTTTTCAAGATATTTTTAAAAAGCAGGCCGCCGGACAATCCGACGGCCAAACTTTTGCAAACGGCATCTGGTTTATTTCTCCAGATCTTCGCCTGTTTCCTGATTAACGCGCTTAGCAGAAAGTCTGATCTTGCCGCGATTATCAGCCCCCATGCATTTTACCCAAATCTGGTCACCTTCCTTATAAAAATCGGAAACAGAAGCAATCCGCTCCGGTTTAATTTCGGAAATATGAACCAGCCCTTCGGTCGCGCCGAGAAAGCGGACAAAAGCGCCAAAATCCATAATCTTGGTAACGACACCATGATAAATCTTGCCTTCTTCGGGTTCGGCAACAATACCCATCACCCATTCCAGCGCGGCATCGCCGTCTTCTTTCTTCATTGAAGCAATCTTAACAACACCGTCATCGGAAATATCGATTTTGGTATGAGTTTTTTCAACAATTTCCCGAATAATCTTACCGCCTGTGCCAATCACTTCGCGGATTTTATCAACCGGAATCTTAATAGCTACAATGCGCGGCGCCTTGTCGGAAACATGCGGCCGCGGTTCGGCAATGGCTTTGGCCATTTCACCCAGAATATGGAGACGTCCCTCATGAGCCTGCGCCAGCGCTGTCTGCATGATTTCTTTGGTAATTGAGGTAATCTTAATATCCATCTGCAAAGCCGTGACGCCGTCTTTGGTTCCGGCAACCTTAAAATCCATATCACCGAGATGATCCTCATCACCCAGAATATCGGTTAAAACAGCCACCCGACCGTCATCTTCCTTGATCAGCCCCATGGCAATACCGGCAACCGGCTTAACCAAAGGCACGCCGGCGGCCTGCAACGACATGGTCGTGCCGCAAACCGTCGCCATAGAAGAAGAACCGTTAGACTCCATAATCTCCGAAACAACCCGAACCGTATACGGAAAAGCGTCTTTGTCTTTAGGCATCATCGGATGAATGGCGCGCCAAGCCAGCTTGCCGTGACCAATCTCACGACGCCCGGGGCTGCCCAGACGGCCGCACTCGCCGACAGAAAACGGCGGGAAATTATAATTCAGCATAAAGTCTTGCTTATATTCTTCCATCAGACCGTCAACAATCTGCGCGTCTTCGCCGGTGCCCAACGTTGTCACAACCAAAGCTTGCGTCTCGCCGCGGGTAAACAAAGCCGAGCCATGCGCTGTCGGCAAAACATCAACCTGGCACTGGATCGGACGGACGGTTTTGGTATCGCGGCCGTCAATCCGATGTCCGGTCGTTAAAACTTTTTCGCGGACAATTTTATGCATCAGTTGTTCAATTGCATCGCCGACATAACGTGTCTCGATCTCATTTTCCGGGTCAATCGAAGCCTTAACTTCTTCGGAAGCCTGACCAACCAGCGTGCCGCGTTTGAGTTTGTCGGTTTCTTTGAAAGCTTCTTCAAATTTGGCGCCAAATTCTTTTTCAATCCGCGCATACAAAGCATCATACTCCGCGGGGAAAACCGGAGCCGCCCAAGCTTCTTTGCCCGCCTCGGCCTTCAGTTCGTTGATTAGTTTAATCACACCCTGAAAATTATCAAAACCGAACATAACCGCGCCCAGCATGGTTTCTTCCGACAGCTCCTGCGCCTCTGACTCCACCATCAGCACGCCCTCAGACGTACCGGCCACAACCAGCTCAAGCTCGGAATCTTTCAATTGTTCAATCGTCGGGTTTAAAATATACGAACCGTTTTTATAACCGATTTTAGCACCGGCAATCGGCCCCAAAAACGGAATGCCGGAAATAGCCAAAGCGGCGGAAGCGCCGATCATGGCCGGAATGTCGGAATCATTCTCCTGATCATGCCCGAGAACCGTGCAAATAATCTGAACTTCGTTTTTAAACGCATCAGGAAACAGCGGACGGATCGGCCGGTCGATCAACCGGGAAATCAAAACTTCATGTTCAGAAGGTTTGCCCTCGCGCTTCATAAAACCACCGGGCAGTTTGCCGGTAGCATAGTATTTTTCCTGATAGTTCACTGTCAAAGGAAAGAAATCCTGATCTGCCTTCGCCTCTTTTGCAGCACACACCGTGGCAATCACCTTTGTTTCGCCGTAAGTAACAAGAACGGCACCGGTGGCCTGTCTTGCGATTTTTCCCGTTTCCAATACCAGTTTTCGGCCGCCCCATTCCATTTCTTTGCGGCATTCCTTAAATTCGATCATATTTCTTTACCTTTCAAATACCTCACCTGCCCCATGCAGGATTTTTATAAAAATAACCGCGGCTCTTTTTCCGCAGCTATAAATTAATGTCAAGACAAAAGACGGCTTTCACAACAAATACCCGACCAAACGCCGGTCAACGCACCACCGCGCAAAGACATTTTCCCCGCACGGATAATTTGTGCTTTTGCCGTAAAAACCGTCTTTTTCATACTACTTGCGCAGATCCAGCTTTTTAATCAGATCCTGATACCGGCTTTCGCTTTTACCTTTCAGATAGTCCAAAAGGTGACGACGACGGCTGACCTTTTTCATCAGTCCCAAGCGGGAGTGCGTGTCTTTGGCATGCGTTTTAAAATGCTCGATCAAGTTATTGATCTCGGCGGTCCAAATGGCAATCTGCACTTCCGGAGACCCCGTATCATTGGGATTCAGACCGTATGCTTTAACCAGTTCTTTTTTCTTTTCATTAGAAATCGACATCTGTTTTATTCCTTTTTAATCAAAATTAAAAACACGAACCGGAGAAATTTTTCTCTCATCGATTCTGACCATAGCTACCAACTCATTTTCAAAGACAGCGGCCGCCTCTTGGCCGATAAGATTTTTGACATCTGCAACCTTGGGCGACAAACCTTGCCCGAGTCTGAGTTTTCTAGCTTCTTCCTCCCCTACGGCAATGACCGCGATGTCGCGCAGACATGTCATGACGGGAAGTAAACTCTTCATGAGGGTTTCACCATACTCCATATTTTTTATATTTTCCAGCAAAATCTTCTGACTCAGGTCAAAATTACCGCATTTTGTCCGCCGAAGCTCTTTCAAATGTCCGCAGCTGCCAAGCCTTCGCGCAATATCCGCCCCGAGCGTACGCACATAAGTCCCCTTTGAGCAACAAACCCTAAAGCGGCCGATTCGAGTCGATTCCATTCCGAGTAGCTCCAGCGCATGAACATAAACGCACCGGGACGGCATCTGTACCGCCTGACCACGCCGGGCCAAATCATAAGCATGCCGCCCATTAATCCGGATTGCCGAATAAATCGGGGGCACTTGTGTAATCTCGCCGCAAAAAGCCGGCAAAACCGCACGGATTTCTCTTTCCGAGGGAATGGCGGTCGAAGTGGCAACCACTTTTCCCTCCGTGTCCAACGTATCGGTTTCTTCGCCAAAACACAAAGCAAACTCATATTCTTTGTCGCCGTCCGTCACATAAGAAATCAATTTGGTTGCTTCTCCGAAAGCAATCGGCAAAACACCTGTTGCAAAGGGATCTAGCGTGCCGCAGTGCCCGTTTTTACGGGCATTAAACAACCGCCGCGTCAGATTAACAACTTCTGTTGACCCCATTCCTTTAGGTTTGTCGACAATCAGCCAGCCGCTGACATTGTTTCCTTTTCGGTGTTTGGACATAAGCGTTGTCTTACTTTAAATCTTGCTGAACTTTAGGATCGCGCAACAGTTTTTCAATATTGTCAACGGCTTCAAATGTTTTATCGACCCGAAAATTAATTTCCGGTACATAGCGCAGCGACGTGCCGGCGGCCACCTGCTTCCTGAAAAAATTTGATGCCAGCTGCAACCCGCCCAAAACTTCCTGCAGATAGCTGCCGTTGGTGGTCATAAACCACACCGTGCAATATTTCAGATCCGGAGACACCGTCACTTTGGTTACCGTCACCATTGTGTCGATTCCTTCCAGATTATGCACCTCGCCGCGATCAATAAAATTAACGATGATTTTGCGGATTTCCTGCGCCACCCGCAGTTGCCGTTGCGACGGCTCTTTGTTTTCAGCCATAAATTTTCTCCTTGAACAACTTTTACTTTTATAGCGGCTCTTTGCAATTTTAGCAATAAAAAACAGGCGAAGCATTCCCCGCCTGTCTCAAATACAATCGCGACAAACCGACAACGGCTATATCATTGCCATACCGCCGTTGATATTAATCGTCTGACCGGTAATATACTGCGCTTCATCCGAAGCCAGAAAAGCCACAACATTGGCAATATCCTGTGCTTCGCCGAGTTTGCCTTCCGGAATTTTGGCCAGCAGCGCATCTTTAACATCCTGCGGCAAAACATCTGTCATCGGCGTGCGAATAAAACCCGGCGCAATTGAATTGACCGTAATTCCGCGTGAGCCGACTTCCTGTGCCAGACATTTGTTCATGGCGATCATTCCAGCCTTAGAAGCGGAATAGTTTGCCTGTCCGGCATTGCCGGTAACCCCGACGACCGAAGCAATACCGATAATCCGGCCGAAACGGCGTTTCATCATACCGCGGACAGCAGCCTTTGCCAGTTTGAAACCGGCTGACAGATTAACATCCAAAACCAGCTGCCAGTCTTCATCGCTCATGCGGATAAACAAATTATCGCGGGTCAAACCGGCGTTATTGACCAAAATATCAATCCGGCCGAGTTTTTCTTCAACCTGGGCAACCAGATTCTTGACATCATCGGCATTGGTCAAGTTTGCCGTAAAAACTTCGACATTGCTGCCAAGTTCGGCTTTCAGTTTCTGCATCGGTTCTTCGCGCATATCGGTCAGAGCCAAAATAGCGCCCTGTGCATGCAATGTGCGGGCAATTTTATCGCCGATACCGCCGGCAGCGCCGGTAATCAGAGCAACTTTTCCATCTAATCTAAACATCTTTTTATCCTTTGCATCTAAAACTTAGTTTTTCAAATTTTTAACAAGTTCTTCAATTTCGGCCGGAGCACCTGCTGAAACAACATTGATTTCGCTGTGGCTTCTTCTGATAATGCCCGAGAGAACTTTACCGGCACCAAGTTCAACTGTTTCTCCGACATCTTCTTCCGCCATAAAGTCCACCGTTTCTCGCCACCGAACAGATCCCGTCACTTGTTTGACCAGATTGTCAACCAAGGCTTTCTCCTCGGTCACCGGCATTGCCGTCACATTTGAAATCAGAGGAATTTGCGGCCGATTTGCCTTCACTTTGGCCAGCGCTTCTGCCATAACCTCTGCGGCCGGCTGCATCAGCGGACTGTGAAAAGGCGCGCTGACCGGCAGCTTAATACAGCGTTTGGCACCAAACTCCGCGGCAATTTCAACCGCTTTTTCTATGGCTTCAATATGCCCGGACAAAACAACTTGCCCGTTGGCATTGTCATTGGCCGCAACACAAACATATTTGCCGTCGGCACAAGCCTCTGCCAAAGCAACCACGTCCTGATACGATACGCCGATAACGGCAGCCATGCCGCCGAGCCCGACGGGAACGGCCTTTTGCATGGCGTCACCGCGGGTACGGAGCAGTTTGGCAGTATCCGTCAATGAGAAAACTCCGGCGGCACAAGCCGCTGCATATTCACCCAGAGAGTGACCCGCCACAAAACTGGCACAATCGGACAGTTTAATACCAAAATCCTGTTCAAGAACTCTGACCACGGCCATTGAATGAGCCATCAGAGCCGGTTGAGCGTTGGAAGTAAGAGTCAGATCCTGTTCCGGACCTTCAATCATAATTTTAAACAAGTCTTGGCCAAGAGCGTCATTAACCTCCTCAAAGACTCGTTTTGCCGATGTAAAATTATCGGCAAGCTCTTTTCCCATGCCGACAAATTGTGAACCCTGGCCTGGAAAAACGAATGCTCTTTTCATAAACAAAAAATCCTTGTTTGATTAAAACAACCTCTGAATCTTTAGCGACTTAGCATCAAAAGTCAAGTTTTAAAACTCTTTTATTGAGAGCAAAATCTTAACCATATTAAGAGAAAATTGAGAATTAGCCCCTATACTGGCAACAATTAAAAGTCTGTTCTGAAAGGCAAAAAATGGCAAAACGCAAAAAAGAAAAAACATTTCTGAGCAAACTCGGTCGGCGCGGTTTCGGACTGGTGCTGATGTTGTGGACAATCAGTCTGCTTTTGAGCTGCTTGTTCTACCATGCCGGAGACGCCGGATATAATCTGGCCTCTTCCTCCTCGGTGCAAAACCGTCTGGGTGCATATGGTGCCAAAAACGCAGATCTGATCTTAACTTGGTTTGGTCTGGCATTGCCGATATTCCTGATAGCCCCGTTGCTATGGAGCTACGGCTTTTTACGCCTGAGAGATTTCTTCCGTCCGTATTGGCGGCTGTTTGCTTTTGGGCTGGGTACATTGTGTCTTTCCACATTTTTCGGTTTGATCAGCAGTTGTTGCGCCGCTTTTCGCCTTGGTGGCAACATTGGTCTTTTCTTTTCGCGCAACTTTTTGACTTTGTTCAAAAAATTTTATGTTTTTGACGGTGCACATCACATTCTGGCTGCGGTTTTTCTGCTGATAGCCTTTGTCTCGTTCAATCTGGCCTGCGGCCTGACCTTTTCTTCATGGATTCGTCTTTGCCGCCGGATTGGAGCGGGAATTTTCTGGAGTGCGAAAAAATGCATGGCAGGAAGCGCCTGGTTCTGCGGCCTTTTTGCCGGATCAACAGTTGAGCAGGCAAAACCCAAGACTCCCCGGACCAAACGCGAACCCAAACCGCGCAAAGAACCTGTCATTTCAGAAAAACCGACAGAAATACCCAGACCGGCCAAACCGCGCAAACCCGCAGATGACGGTTATCGCTTCCCCGACATCAATCTGCTATCAACCGCCAAAGACAAAACGGCCGCCGCCGTCAGTCAGAAAGAGCTCGATAAAACCGCTCTTGAGCTCGAAAGCGTTTTGCAGGAATTCGGCGTCAACGGCAAAATTGTCAAGGTCCGGCCCGGCCCGGTCGTCACCTTGTACGAACTTGAACCTGCACCCGGCACCAAAAGCGCCCGTGTTATTGGCCTGGCTGATGATATTGCCCGCTCAATGAGCGCGGTTTCCGTACGTATTGCAGTTGTCCCGGGTTCCAACACCATCGGCATTGAGTTGCCCAACAAAACCCGCGAAATTGTCTATCTGCGTGACCTGCTTGAAAGCAAAGACTTTACCGATTCCAAAGCGGCACTGACCATCACGCTGGGCAAAGACATCGGCGGCAAAAATACTTATGCCGACTTGGCCAAAATGCCGCACCTGCTGGTCGCCGGAACAACTGGTTCCGGCAAATCCGTCGGTGTCAACTCTATGATCATTTCTTTGTTGTACAAAATGCGTCCGGAAGAATGCAAATTGATCATGATTGACCCGAAAATGCTTGAATTTACCATGTATAACGGCATTCCGCATCTGCTCACCCCGGTTATCACCGATCCGGGCAAAGCCGTCGTCGGACTCAAATGGGCCGTCCGTGAAATGGAAGACCGCTACCGCGCCATGGCCAAACTCAATGTTCGCAACATCACCGGCTACAACAAACGCCTCGAAGAACTGCGCGAAAGCGGTGAAAAAGTTTCCCGCACCGTGCAAACAGGCTTTGATGCCGAAACCGGAAAACCGATTTACGAAGAACAGGAGCTCGACCTCACGCCGCTGCCTTATATTGTGATTGTGGTTGATGAAATGGCCGACCTGATGCTTGTCGCCGGTAAAGAAGTGGAAGCGGCTATCCAGCGCTTGGCTCAAATGGCGCGCGCCGCAGGCATCCATTTAATCATGTCGACACAAAGACCTTCGGTTGATGTCATCACCGGCACCATCAAAGCCAATTTTCCGACCCGCATCAGTTTTCAGGTCACTTCCAAAATTGACAGTCGCACCATTCTGGGAGAACAGGGCGCCGAACAACTGCTGGGTATGGGTGACATGCTTTACATGCCGGCGGGTCAGAGGCCCTGCCGCGTTCATGCCCCGTTTGTTAAAGACAGCGAAGTTGAACAAATCGTCGAATTTTTAAAACAGCAGCGCGAACCGGAATATGTCGAGGAAGTCACCGCCGGCGAACTCAACCCGGCGAGCAATGACAAACCGGTTTTTGATAACGGCAATTTCAGCTCGGGCAGCGACGACGATCTGTACCGTCAGGCCGTGGAAATTGTCCGCAACGACAAAAAAGCCTCCACCAGCTATGTCCAGCGTCGGCTGCGCATCGGATATAACCGTGCCGCAACGCTGATTGAACGTATGGAGGAAGAAGGAGTCATCTCTGCCCCGGATCACGCCGGCCGCCGCGAAGTTCTCTAAACCCGTCATAAAGCAGATAAAAAAACACCGCCTTTGCAGGCGGTGTTTTTTTATCTGAAACCCGAAATTTTATTCGGCAGAAAAGGCTTTTGCCTGTTTGGCTGCTTCATCGTCTGTTCTGGCCACATTAACCAAAATAGACTGCGAAACCTCAGGATGCAGATTCAGCGTTACTTTGTAAACGCCGAGGTCTTTAATGGTTTTTTCCAGATAAACCTGGCGACGCTCCACATTAAAACCGGCCTCTTTAATCGCGGCGGCAATATCGCGGATGGTAACCGAGCCGTAAAGCTGACCGGTTTCGGCAGCCTGACGGATCAAAACCGCGGAAAATCCTTTGAGAGAATCAGACAATTTGCTGGCTTCCTCAAACAGTTTCTTATTGTGAGCCTCCAGTTCGGCTTTCTGTTTTTCATAAAAGGCCATGTTGGCTTCCGTAGCCCGCAAAGCTTTTTTCTGCGGCAACAGGTAATTACGGGCATATCCGTTTTTAACCGATACTTTCTCACCCATTTTACCTAATTTTTCTACATGCTCAAGAAGGATAACTTCCATTTCTCGTCTCCTCCCTTACATCGCAACATACGGCAATAAACCGAGATAACGGGCGCGTTTGATGGCGCGGGCCAGCTCTCTCTGTTTTTTTGCAGAAACCGAAGTAATACGGCTGGGGATGATCTTGCCTTTTTCCGAAATATAACGAGACAAAAGCTTAACATCCTTATAGTCGATCTTCAATCCGTCTTCGCCGGAAAACGGACAGCTTTTTCTTCTTCTGAAGAATACTTGTTTAGCCATGTTTTGTTCTCCTATTCCTCTGCAGCGGCGGTTTCGGCCTCAGAGCCGGCAGCCTCTGAAAATTCATCCACTTTGACGGTCATATAACGGATAATATCTTCGTTAACTCTCATCAAACGTTCATATTCCGCAATGGCGGAAGCCGGCGCGGAAATATTCAGCAAAACATAATGGCCTTTGCGGTTTTTCTTGATGCGATAAGCCAGGTTTTTAAGCCCCCAGTTATCGACGCGGACAACTTCGCCGCCTTCTTTGGCGATAGCATTGCTCAGTTCCGATACAATTGACGAAACCTGCGAAGCGCCCAAATCCTGACGTGCAATCAGCACGCTTTCATATTTAGTCATAAAATTAAATCTCCTTATGGATTTCTCAACAAATGACCCTTGGCGGGTCGGTTCTTGTATAGCCGCCGTTCCAAGGCGGCAAGGGACGTTGCCATAAATAGCACAAAATCCTCAATTTGCAAGCATTTTCTTTACTTCATTTTAAAGAAGAATTAAACTTTTTGCATTACGCTGGGTCTGTTAAAAGGACAAAACAAACATGAACGGCATCAAATTCGGCATATTTCTAGGCCTCTGGCTGGTTTTAGGCATAGCTGCGCCGGCTTATTCCTGCGATATCTGCGACTGGAAAAGCTGGTTTCGCTCCGACGCTGAAGAACCGGCCCCGAAGCCTCAGCCGCAAAAACTTGACGTCATTTCCGATTTAGCTGTATCAATCAATCTGCAAAATCCCTATACCCGCAAAATTGCCCGCTGTTACAACAATAACTTCTCCTCAGCCGAAGAATGCGCCCGCTATTTTGAACAGCTTGGTTTTGTCCGTTTTCGGGACATCCCTTATAAAACAGCAGATTACGACTTTTTACATGTCGACACATTCCCCACGCGCCGCTGGCGTGATTCTGAACTGACCTCTCGTTGGTAAATGCCATGTTGTCCCGCGTCAATACCATAACTTTCAACGGGCTGGAAATTCTTGACGTTGATCTGCAGGTGCAAATTTCAGCCGGTCTGCCCAATTTTATCATTGTCGGATTGCCCGACAAAGCAATCGCCGAAAGCAAAGAACGCGTCCGTGCCGCTTTGCAGTCACTTGGTCTCAGCCTGCCGGCCAAACGCATTGTCATTAATCTTGCGCCGGCAGATTTGTTCAAAGAAGGCTCGCATTTTGACCTGCCGATTGCTTTAGGCATTCTCGCGGTAATGAATGCCATTCCCGCCACAGCCTTAAATCATTACCTGGCGTTGGGAGAACTGGGGTTGGACGGAGCCTTACTGCCGGTTAACGGTGTTTTGCCTGTCGCCGTTCATGCCAAAAAACAAAAACGCGGTCTCATTTGTCCGCAAACCTCAGGCACTGAAGCTCTTTGGGCCGGATTGGACGACATTATTGCTGCGCCGCGGTTGACCGACCTGATTAATCATTTACAAAACAAAATCGTTTTGCCGCCGCCGCAAAAACAATCGCCTGCAAGACAAGAAGTTATTTTGGATATGGCCGACGTCAAAGGGCAGGAAAGTGCCAAAAAAGCGCTGGAAGTTGCGGCCGCCGGCGGTCACAATTTGCTGATGATCGGCCCGCCCGGATCCGGAAAATCGATGTTGGCTGCCAGACTGCCTGGCATTTTGCCGCCCTTGTCTTCGGAAGAAGCTCTGGCCACCAGCATGATTCATTCTGTCGCCGGCGAGCTCAAAAACGGTCAAATCTGCTTTGAGCGTCCGTTTCGCGCGCCGCATCACAATGCTTCCACACCGGCCTTGGTTGGCGGCGGCCGCAAAGCCGAACCCGGAGAAATTTCTCTGGCGCACAACGGCGTCCTGTTTCTGGACGAACTTCCCGAATTCAGCCGCGCTGCCCTGGAAGCCTTGCGGCAGCCTCTGGAAAACGGCAAAATCAGCATTTCCCGTGTCAACGCGCATACAACTTATCCTGCCGCTTTTCAACTGGTGGCCGCCATGAATCCTTGTCGTTGCGGACATTTGGGTGACCCAGGACGCGAATGCCCGCGGGCGCCGCAATGCGCACGGGAATATCAGTCCAAAATATCCGGACCTTTACTGGACCGTATTGATATCCGCATTGAAGTGCCTGCCGTCAGCCCGTGGGACCTTGCCGGAGTCAAAAAAGGCGAAACCTCTGAAGTCATCCGCCGCCGTGTCATTGCCGCAAGACAAATTCAGGCATCCAGGCTGAAGAAACTCGGAATTTCTGATTATTTCACCAACGCGGGCCTCAAAGGGGCTTTGCTGGAAGAAGTGGCCGCACTTGACAACGAGGCGCAAAACCTGCTGATTGCCTATGCCGAACGCAACAAACTTTCCGCCCGGGCTTATCATCGCACTTTGCGGTTAGCAAGAACAATTGCGGACTTGCAAAACGAATCAAAAATTCTTAAAATGCACATTGCGGAGGCTTTGTCTTATCGGCGCAGCCTGTAATCCGGCAGTAAAATCAGGAGCATTTGTAATGAAAAAGAACATAATCGCCCGAATTTCCGTTTTGTTTTTCCTGCTTGCCTCATGCAGCAAGGAAAGTCCTGAACTTATCCCCTGCATGTGCGACGGCTCCGAATCAACGCTGGGTTTGTTTGACTGCATGTGCGAACCGATGAAAAAGAAACCGGTGCGCCGCATTTCCTATCTGCAAGACAGTAACGCTCCTCGCTATCAAACCCTGATTATTGATGACGAGCAGCGCGACGCTTACCTTTATCTTCACAAAAGCCGCAATTACTACGCACCGATTAAACTGGAATATGTTGATTTCCGCATTAAGAAAAACCGCAACTACACCGACTACGACCGTAAACTTGGTAATTACCGTTTCCGTATCTTCGGCTGCCGCCGCGAAACCAAAAACGCATTTCTCAATGAAGGCCGCACCATGCAGAAAGACATGCGCTTTTTCGATGTCTTTTATGAAACCATGAATGACTATTACCCGGTTGTGGTTGACAAAAGCAATATGTACTATCCCGATTCCGACCGCCTGCCTTATCCCGAATATATCATCACGGCCGAAATCACCGATTATTTTATGAATATCTGTGATGAATTTGACTGGGAAAATGTCAAACAGAAAAAACTTCGTTCCGGCAGCTCGGAAATTACCGTGGTTTGGCGGGTCATGAATCTTCTGCGCGACGAAGTATACTGCAAAGGCACCACCACCGGTTACGGCCAGATTTCCGAAGGCGAACCGAACGGAGAAACGCTGTTGGTCGAACGCGCTTTTGAAGATGCTCTGACCAAATTGCCCGAAGTTCAGTGTTTCAATTCCACACTGGCACAACGCATCCGGCCGGAAGATATCCGTGCACAGCTGGCTTATCTGGATGGCATTGAACAACGCGGTCAGACCTTTGCTTCACAATACCAGAATGAGCTAAAAGGCATCTCCATGCTGCAAGACTGTGCCAGCGGCATTGCTTCGGTCATCCCGATCGCAGCACAGCCGGTAACTGCTCAAACAGTAGAAGCTGTTGAGCTTGTCCCCGTGGCGCAGGTGGAAGCAGCCCAGGTTGTGGAAAATGCGGGCATGACCTCGACCCAAACAACCGTTTCGCTCGAACCAAGCTGCAACGCGGTCGAAGTCCGCGGCGGGGTCAGCGGCGACAGCGGCACGATTGTCCAACCGGTCAAAGACAATGTCAAAATTTCCGACGACTACTGGGTAGATATCCCGCTTGACACCGACGACCAAAAAGCCGTCGACAGCCGCAATCAGGTTGAAAGCGCTTTTGCCAGTACCACCAACAAATTTTGCATCAGCAGCCAACCGCCGTATAAAGATCTGAATGCTCAGAATCTATATAAAGTCCGGGCATCAATTGTTGCGGTTGAAAATGCCCTGGGACAAAAAGGCGCCGGCTTAATTATTGCCGACAATCTGGTTCTGACTTCGGCCGACCTCATGGTCAAAAACAACAACAATTTCAACCTTCGCACCATCAATGGCCGGGAAATGCAGGCGGCAGCTTTCAGAGTCAACCCCAACAAAAACGTTGCCCTGCTTCTGTTGCAAGAACCGACACGTTATACACCGCTGCCGCTGTCCTTGGAACTGCCGGAAGTAGAAAAAGATATCTTGTTGACGCTGGGCTTGCTTGATCTTGATACTGAAGGGGAAGGTTATATTGATAATGAAGGACGCGTCATCGGCTATCGCTGGTCGGAAGACAAAGGCGCCGAAATTGAGGTAGACACCTTTGTGCAGACCGTCACGCTTGGCGGCGCGTTGATTGACATGCACGGCAATATTGTCGGAATCGCCCATGTCAGCAAAAAATCTGACAATTCGCCGGATCTGTTCATCCCGATTGAAACCGCACTCAAAGCTCTCGGACTTGAGATTTGCGGTCGGCCGTTCGACGGCGACAAACCTAAAGCTTTCAAGCAGACTCCTCTTGCCGACGCAATTGACAACTCCACAGATAAAACGCCGATTCCGTTGGAAGGACTGCAGCGCAAATAACAATAAAAAACCTTCGTTAAGAAAAAACGAAGGTTTTTTATTGCATTCGTCCCAAATATTACCTACATAATAAGCAAATTTAAACCAAAAAGGAAACTTTGATGACTACAATTCTCTGTGTTCGCCGCGACAATGAAGTCGTTATGGCCGGTGACGGACAAGCCACTCTTGGCGAAGCTGTCATTTTCAAATCAAAATCCGTCAAAGTCCGGCGCATCGGCAACGGCCAGATTATTGCCGGATTTGCGGGTGCGGCGGCTGACGGCATCACGCTGATTGAACGTTTGGAAGCCAAACTTGAAAAACACGCCAACCAGCTCAAGCGTGCCGCCGTTGAACTGGCCAAAGACTGGCGAATGGATAAATATCTGCGCCAGCTTCAGGCATTTATGATTGTGGCTGACAAAGAGACCTCCCTGGTCATTTCCGGCACCGGCGAAGTCATGGAACCCGACGACGGCATCATCGGCATCGGCAGCGGTGGCAATTATGCCATGGCAGCCGCCAAAGCCCTGTATGATATCAAAGGCCTGAGCCTGACAGAAATTGCCGAACGCGCCATGAAAATTGCCGGCGATATAGATATATACACCAATCACAATATTATCATCGAAAGAATTTGCAATGAGTAACTTCAGCCCTCGCGAAATTGTCTCCGAACTCGACAAATACATCATCGGCCAGGATGAGGCCAAAAAAGCTGTCGCCGTCGCTTTGCGCAACCGCTGGCGCCGGATGCAGCTGCCCGAGCGTCTCAAAGAAGAGATTGTTCCCAAAAACATTCTCATGGTCGGACCGACCGGCGTTGGCAAAACCGAAATTTCGCGCCGGTTGGCCAAGCTGGCCAAAGCGCCTTTTGTTAAAGTTGAAGCCACCAAATTTACCGAGATCGGATACGTCGGCCGCGATGTTGAAAGCATCATCCGCGACCTGATGGAAATTGCTCTGAACGAAACCCGCAAAAAAGCACGCAAAGAAGTCCGTGCCCGAGCCGAGCAAGGCACACTGGAGCGTCTGCTGGAAGCTTTGGTCGGCGCCTCTGCGGGAGAAGAAACCCGCCAAAAATTCCGCAAACTTTTATTAGATGGCGCTCTTGATGACAAAGAAATTGAAATTTCCCTGATTGACAACAGTAATCTCTCAATGCCCACAATTGACATCCCCGGCATGCCCGGCGCTTCCATGGGGATGGTCAGCCTGGGAGATTTGCTTGGCGGCGGCACCCCAAAATACAAAACCCGCAAACTGACCGTGGCTGAAGCTCGTAAACTGCTGATGGATGAAGAATGCGACAAACTTCTTGATAACGACAAAATCACGCATGACGCCATTGCCGCGGTTGAAAATGACGGCATTGTCTTTATTGATGAAATTGACAAAATCACCGGTAAATCCGAAGGCAGCCGCGCCGATGTTTCGCGCGAGGGCGTCCAGCGCGATCTGCTCCCACTGATAGAAGGGACAACCGTTTCCACCAAATACGGCATGGTCAAAACCGATCACATTTTGTTTATCTGTTCGGGTGCTTTTCATTTGGCCAAGCCATCGGATTTGCTGCCCGAGCTGCAGGGGCGTCTGCCCATTCGTGTTGAGCTGCAGGCACTGACTCATAACGACTTTGTGCGGATTCTGACTGAACCGGAAGCAAACCTGATTGAACAATACACAGCTCTGCTTGGCACGGAAAATTTCCAGCTCGAATTTGAACCCGAAGCCATCGACAAAATCGCCGATATTGCCGTTGCAATTAATGAGAACGTGGAAAATATTGGCGCTCGCCGGCTGCACACGGTTTTGGAGATTCTGCTGGAAGACATCAGTTTTTCGGCGTCAGACCGCAGTGGTGAAAAAGTTGTCATTACCGCCGCCATGGTAGAAGAAAAACTCAATAAATATACTAAGAGCAGCGATCTTTCAAAGTTTATTTTGTGATGTCTGATTTCGGAATCTACATTCACTGGCCGTTTTGCCGCAGCAAATGTCCTTATTGCGATTTTTTAAGCCGCGTCCAGCCAAATATCGATCAGGATAAGCTGATTGCTTCCTATCTTGAAGATCTGACTTTCTATGCGCAAAAAACCGGTCCGCGCACGGTAACATCCGTTTTCTTTGGCGGCGGCACGCCGTCGCTGCTGAATCCGCGCCAAATTGAAAAAATTATTGCCGCTGTCGATAAAAACTGGGGCCTGAGCCGCAATGCCGAAATCTCTCTGGAAGCCAATCCAAATACAACCGACAAAGCTCTTTTTGCAGATTTTCGCGCGGCCGGCATCAATCGTTTATCATTGGGAATCCAGTCACTTGACAACCAAGAACTCAAGTTTCTCGGCCGCACCCACTCTGCCGCCATGGCCTTAAAAGCTCTTGAAGAAGTCTTAAAAATTTTTGACAACCACTCTGCCGATTTAATTTATGCATTACCCGGACAAACGCTGTCAAATTGGCAAAAAACACTCAAGACCATTCTTTCTTTCGGGCTGAAACATTTATCGTTATATCAGCTCACAATTGAAGAAGGAACCCCCTTTGCCCGCAAAAACATCTCTCTGCCGGAAGAAGACTTTGCCGCCGACATATTCCTTACCACCGAAAAACTTCTTGAAGAAAACGGTTTTCAGCATTATGAAGTCTCCAACTATGCACAAAAAGGCTATGCCTGCCGGCATAACCTGCTTTATTGGCGCGGCAACGATTACGTCGGTGTTGGCGAAGGTGCACACGGACGTCTTCGCATCGGTAATCATTTTTGGGCCACCGAACATCGCCGCCGCATGATTGAACTGACCCCGGACGAACGCGCGCAGGAATTGTTGTTGATGGGATTGCGGCTGACATCTGGCATTGATAAAACTCTCTTTGAGCAAACCTGCTCTCAGAATTTTGATTCATTTGTTAATTCTGACTCATTAAGCGAACTGACCAAAAACGGCCTGCTGATTGACACACCGCAAAACCTGCGGGCAACGCCGGCAGGTTTTTTGGTTTTGGACAAAGTCACGGAAGAGCTGGTTTAATTCATTTTATGTTGCACAGCCTCTTTCAGAGAACATGACGGCACAAAAATCATGGCCAGCGCCGATAATCCGACCACAATATAAACCATCCGGCTCAAGACACTCATTGGCCCGAACAAAAAAGCCACCAGATCAAAATCAAACGCGCCGACCAAGCCCCAGTTCACACCGCCGACAATTGTCAGAATCAGAGCAAGATTTCTCCAAAATGTATTCATAAGCTTTACCTTTCCCAAAAAATTGAACTTTTTGCCTTATTGATATAAAGCGGCTGACGCGTTTTTCAACATCAAAAAGAAATAGTTTTATGAAAGATTGCCCGATGACTCAAAATCTGACAAACATCATGGCAAAAAGCGCGGCCGAACACCGCGCTCCATAATTGCAAAAAATTATTCAAAATAGCTCAGCGGAAGCTCTCGGCCAAAAATTTCACTGCCGCTGCTATTGCTGCGAATAACCCCGTAACATAACATTTTTGCAGAATCATATGGGCAATAAATAGCTCGGTTTCCTGTAGCTGCCGTGCAGGAGCTTGCCCCAAACAATGTTGAACTGCAGGAAGAAAGCTTAGCCAGAGAATTGCCTTTTGCATCCGTTTCCGTGCCGGATCCGGCGCCAAGACTATTAATAAAATCTTCCAGCTTAAAGCTCGACATGGAGCAAACATCTTCCGTAGACGCACATTTGGTGGTTAAAGCGTACAGATAAGTCGCTGACGTATCCGCTCCGTCATATTCGCTCATGAGCTGCGTACCCGCAAAATCATACAATCCCTGAGTAAACAGGTTATTGCGATTAGTCCCGGTCTCCTCATCTGTTGCATAAGAAACGGAAAACAATGCGTTGGCCGGCATCTTCAGCTTAGAAGTATTGTCGGCCACCACTGATACCTCAGGGTAAAACTGCAGCGCGGAACCGCCGTTGAAAGAAGCCGAACTGCCTTCGGCGAATGCTTGCCCGCCGCTAACCGTCAAAACCCCGCCGACAGATTGTGTGCCGCCGCTGAAAGCCGACGTTTTTACATTTGCCTCGAAATCGCCGTTCACCGTTGAGGAAACATCACTTGCAGCAGAAACAACCGCCTTGTCGCCACTAACCGTAACTGCGCTGCCTTTCTCAAGCGTCATACCGGTATTTCCGTTCAGAAGAATGGCTGTCGGCGCGGTCAGATTATCATTAAAGAAATTGACATTGGCGCCTTTCTTAAAAATCAACTGGCCATAGACAGATGATGAACCGGAAACGATCTCAATACCCGTATTGGCACTGATATCGGCACTGTTGGCAAAGAACCCCTCGCATGATGATGAACCGGCCGGTATATAACACTTGGCTTCATTAAAAGTAGCATGAGCCGCGCGGATGGCCGTCCCCTGCGGGCTCTGATTTTCCGCCGATAAATAACTTTCCGCTTCAAAAACATTTTTCACATCAATCAACGGATTAACCGTAGACGCCGCCAACCTGACCACGCCTTCGCCAGCAGATCCTCCGTTACTGATGGTCAAAGATCCTTCAGAAACAATGCCTTTGGTATCCGCAGTCGCGGCAGAATTAGCCCAGTCAAAGTCGCCGGAAATGGTCAAAATCCGATTTCCCTTGGAATACAAACCTGTCCCATTTCCGGTTATTCTGATCTTTGTATTAAACGGCCATACCGGCGTCACGCCGCTCAACTCCTCAAACACAATAGCCTGACCGCTGTTCAATGCCAGATCAACATATGCATTTGGCACCAGAGAACCGTCTGTTTTGTATAAAGAAATACCGAGTGTATTCGCGTTAACCCGCAGTTTGGTATACACGCCGCTCCCGGAAACCATTTTCAGATTTTCTATTTTCTCAATACCTTTATCATACCCGCCGACAACCACGGAAGCATCTTGATCAATAATAAGCTCTGTTCCTGTCCCTGCGGCAGACATATCTTTGCCTCTGAGAGCAACCGTACCGTTAATGACCGAATCACCGCTGACTTTGATGTTGGCGCCGCCGGCGCTGATATCTTTAATTCCATAACCTTCATTGCCCTCAATATAGATATTGTTCAGCTTCACTTCACTGTCCGTATTAACATAAACTGCCGCGACATCACTGTTCAGTGCTTCTTGAAAATTCGTAAACACGGCAATATCCCGCAACGTTGCCCCGCCTTGCACAATAAGTTTTTGCGTGCCTTCGGAGCTGTTTGTTGCATCGCCGTTGACCAAAAGACGGTATTTTCCCGTTGCGCAGCTTCCCAAATATTCGTCGCAGCTGCAACCGACCACGGAACTGGTTGCGCCAATAATCTGTTTTTTATCTGGCAGCGTAATTGACTCGCTCAGCGAAATATCTCCATCAACCACAATAACTTCAATATTGTCTTGTAAAACGGCCGCCTTCAAATCCGCAAAATTACTCACCACCGCGGTCGCATCTTTTCCTTTGCTCCACTGCACGGCACAGTTTTCCGGACCACGGCAAAGTTCTCTTGCCTGATCGCAAGCCTCTTTTGCCGTTCTAACCTCTGTCCCCATGCAGTAAGAAGGATTGCTGTTGACACTGAAGCAATTGGCAAATTGCGCCTCTGCGGCCCGATAACACGTTGTGGCCACTTTATCGCACTCGTCTATAGGCTGACAGCGTGTGCAATAGATATTATAATTGCCGCTGGACAATGACGACAAAAGCTTATAATTTTCCTGCGCGCCGCTGGCCTGAACCGGCAAAGCCACAAGCGTATTAACCATCAACGGACAAATACTGTCCCGGTCGCCGTCATAGCGCAAATCAACCGGAGTTGAACCGACCGAACAGTTGGTATAAATATTACCGCTGCATGTAAGCCGCCCGTTTGTCCAACCGCCTGTTTCGCAACGCGTCGGCAAAGAAGCGCCCGAATTGTGGAAAGTTATGCTGGCTTCTGAGGTGCCGCCGCAAACCAGAAAATTACCTTGTTCCGCACAACCGCCAATCTGCAATCGTAATCCTTTGATACTGAAGCTTGAGCTAGGCAGAGTCAATAAACTGGCCGGCCCGACAGTAATGGAACCGGTACCGGAAAGCCGCCGTCCGCCGGCATATGTTTCGGCACCAAGCAGGCTGAGTGTTGCGCTGTTGGTAAAAGAGATGGATAACGGCGAACCAGCCGTACCGCCGTAAAGCTGTGTATTTCCTGCAACAGCAAGTGAACTGAAAGATATTTCCGGATAAATTTCCACCGTGCCGCCGCTTTTGTTTGTTGTCAAAGAGTTAAACGTCAGCCGGGCGCTGCTCTTCGGACACTGAGTATAGCCGAGCTCATACATTTTCGCATAATCATAAATATTTTGCTTGAGGGTATATGTATCACTGGCATTAATATCACTTCGCAGAACAATAGGTTTATTTTGCGAAATGGCCATTTCAAATTCGGCTTTGCTGCTGACCAGAGCATAGCCTTCGGCTGCCAGATATTCATCACAAGTCATGGCCGTACAACCGCCGGTGTTAGGATCAATTTTATACCCGGAGACACAGCTTTTGGCTTTATATTTCGTGGTTCCCCCGCATAAAACACAGTCATATGTTTCGTTCACAAACGGAATGGCGCTCGGACTGTCGAAACGATAACCGCTGCAATTGGCCTCACACTGGCCACAGCCGGATTCGCATTTGGAAGGACATCCCGGCACCGGCACATCGCAGCCGTTGCATTCGGTTGCAATGACGGGCTTATTAATATTTTCCGGCAGATTACAGGTATTATTATTACAGCTTTTACACAAATCGCAGCCATTGCCGTATGTCTCGGCACAACCAAGATCAACGCCGTCAACCACGCAGTTTGCCTCTGTCAAACCGTCGCAGGGATCGTCGCAGGATCTGTAAAATGTACCGTTGCTGCCTTTGCAAATGCCTGAAAATTTCTTCGTCGCGCAAGAAGGATCATTTTCCCGATATTTATAAATTGTCGTATCGCAGTTGCATGCGTTATACAAGCCGTTACAAGTGCTTCCGGCAAGTTTTTTCCCCTCCTGCGACGGACAATTGGCCGTGCTGTATCGATAAGCAACATCACAACCGCAATCACGATAACAGGTCAAATTGGGCATTGGTGAAAAAACACTTTTGCAGACCAGCCCGTGACTTTGAGCATAAGCGGCTGTCACCCCGGCATAATTCTCGCACAAAACCTGATATTTTTGAGCTGTGCGTTCATTAATGCGGTCTTCAAACGGATTATCATTAATATAATCAGGCAGCAAAGTGACTCTTGCATCAAGAGATCCTGCCAAAACCATAATACTCAAAACAACCACTGCTCCAAGAGCCGCGCAGTTTTTCATAACCGCTCTCCTCACATTAACAAAGCGTCTTTCGCCGCTAATATCAATCTTTGCCTGATATTCCTATTATAACCCAAAATCTTTAATTTTTTAATAATACAATTATATATGGCCTGAAAAAGTCAAAAAAACGGCGGAAAACATGCTATGGATCATTAACGGGCTTCTTTATGGTTTCTTCACGGCGCTTTACACTCTGGTTAATCAGAGGCACAAATTCAACGGTTATGTTCTCGGCATCTGGCGCGGCTTCGGTGTTGCCCTGATATTTATGCCGTTTTTGCTGTTTCTGCCGCCGCAAACCGATGCCTTTGTCTGGGCTTTGCTGATCTTCCAAGGATGGATGATCGGCATTTATGACTCTCACCTTTTCTTTGCCTCGGCCAGATTTGGCGCTGGTGCAACTTCACGAATGATGGCCTTGAGTGCGCCCGTAACCGCGCTTTTATGGTGGGCGCTTACGCCGAAACTTTTTTTTGATCTGTTTTCCAACGGCAATGTTTTCATCACCATCCTTTTGACTTTATTCGGTTTTACCTTTTGCTATTGGCAGATGATAAAAATTCCGCTTAATCGAAAAATTGTCGAATACGTGGCACCAGCAATTTTTGCTCTGGCAGGCATGAGTATTGCGGCCAAAGAAATTGCCATGCTTGGCGAAAATGTCTGGATAAACATTGTTTATTATCTGGCCGTTGCCGCTTTTGTCAGCGGATGCTACAATACCATCTGCTATCTCAAAAGCGAAAAACCGACCCGCCAAGATTTTTTCAACACGGTCTTTGACCGTCGGCTTATTGCCGTCAGTGCCTACATCATCAGCTTTTCCGCCGCGTTAATAACCTCAAAAACCATGGCAATGCGCCTGGCGCCAAACCCGGGGTATGTTGTGGCTCTTGTTCTGACAGCGCCGCTTTTCGTCTTCTTTCTTAACAAATACAGACGCATTCCCGACAATATTTCCGTCAAAGCCGGCTTCTCCATGCTGTTCTTTTTGATTCTGCTGATGCTCCTGGTAACCGGCAACTGGGGTGTAGCAGACTAAATCATGCGGCGCGGGCCAATTTGGCCGCGGCGGAAGAAATCTGCATCAGACAATAAGACAAAATCTCCGTTGCCGGATAATTTGTTGTTTTGCAATCACGCTCACACTTATACAGCAACTCCATCACCGAAAAGAGCCTTTCTTTCGGCCATAGCGCGAGCTGGCGTTTAAACGAAGAAACCCGGTAAAACATTATCCGCGGCACCAGCTTATCCATTGCTTTTTCAGGAGTTTCCCCTTTTTCCATATAGCCTCGGCAGACAATCAACCGGCTAAAATGGCTCCCGAGCGCACGCACAATCGTAACCGGCTCTTCGCCCTCGTTCAACAATCGTTGCAATGCTTTTTGCGATTTTTCGCTGTTACCGCCGGCCGTATAATAGCACACATCATCCGTATTAGAAACCGACTGATCGGAAATAACCGCCTTAACATCGTCAATTGTCACATTCCGTCTGTCTCCCAGATAAGTGATCAGTTTTTCAATTTCACCCACATTTGATTTGCGATCATTGGATAATCTGGCGCACAAAAGCTGCAAAGCCTCATTACCGATCGTAACGGCATTATCAATAAACATTGCCCGTGCCGTGCTGAAAATATCTTCATCGCGGTCTTCATAGCAGGCAACCGCCGCCGCATTATCCGCACCTTCGGCCCATGCCACCAATGAAGATTTTTTATTAAGCGAGACAGAGTAAACAACCACCAGCGTATCGGCAACCGAATTTTCAAACAAAAGCTTAAGCTGCTTGGTCAGATTGTTATCTGCATCGCGGATAACAATCACCCGCCGGCCGCCCATCAGTGACTGACTATTATATTCCGAGCTTAAAAGCCCGGGGTCACCGTTGACTTCGGCACCATTCAGATAAACCACGTGAAACGGATCATAAACATCCGGAGACACACTCTGAACCAATCGACGCACATATTCGGCGACCAATCCCTCATTTGATCCGTAAATCAGAAAAGCACCAATGCTGCTGTCGGCTTTTTTCAGATATTTGTCAATCTGCGCCTGCTTATAAATCACGGTCGCTGGTTCCCCCGCTCAGTTTTTTATGGAAATATGCTCCGAGACGCAGAGCAATGTCATTGGCAATAATTTTGGCCGCGTCGCTTTCGGTTTTTTTCTGCGCCATGGTTGTCGAATAGGGATTTGCCATAATATCATAACTGACAAAAGCAATACTGTCGCTACGCAGTTTTACCTCCGTTCCTTCCCAAAGTTCATACTGAACCCGGTAGCTGACACGTTCGCTGGTGGCGGTAATATCGTCGCGCAAAGCCTGTTGCGTTACCTGCCGGTCTGTCAGTCTGACTTCAAGACGATAGCGCGGTTTTTGAGGAGCGCCGCGCGGTGTCAGCAGATCCAGCAGATTATTGCGCAGTTGCTGTCCGAAACGCTCAGAGATCGGATTAATCTTAATCTGAGCCATCTCTTCGCTGATTGAAGTATCAAACTTATCGTTAAAATACCAACTTCCGGCTTTCTCTCGCTGTACATACAACGGTTCAAATCCGCAGGCGGAAACCGCCAAAAACATCCCTGCAATCAACCAACTTTTCTTCATCAGACCAACCCGTTTTGCTATATGACAATGTTGCAGATTTTATTGGGAACAACAATAATCTTGCGGATATCCTTACCCTCCAGCTGGCGTCTGACATTATCAAGCGCCAAAGCTGCGGCCTGAATATCTTCATTGGCGGCATTAAGCGGAACATTAACGGTACCGCGCATTTTTCCGCAAATTTGAACCGCCACAGTCACCATATCGTCTTGAGCCAAAGTTTTGTCGCCTTGGGGCCATGTCTCATTAATAATCAGTCCCTGATAACCGAGCCGTGCCCACATTTCCTCGCACAGATGCGGCGTAAACGGCGCCATCAGCTTCAAAAGCGTTGCATATAGTTCTGCCGGAATTTTCTCCAGATTACTCAAATAATTAACATATGTCATCAGTGAAGAAACTGCCGTATTAAACCGCATCTGATCAATTCTGTCGGTAACTTCAAGAATACATTTGTGCATAGCCCGCAAATCTTCCTTGGTCGGTTGCTGTTTATAAACTTTTTTAAACAGATTATAAACCTTGCCGACAAAGCGGTATACACCCATCAAACTTTCATCCGACCACATGGCCACTTGGTCAAACGGCCCGATAAACATCTCATAAAGGCGGAAAGTATCTGCGCCATAAGCGGCCACAATATCGTCCGGATTAATAACATTGCCGCGTGATTTGGACATTTTTTCGCCGTTCTCAGCCAAAATCATACCATGTGACGTACGTTTATTATACGGCTCTTTGGTTGGCACCAAACCGCAATCATACAAAAATTTGTGCCAAAAGCGAGAATACAACAAGTGCAGCGTGGTATGCTCCATACCGCCGTTATACCAGTCGACATTCATCCAATAGTCCAGCGCTTCTTTAGAGGCAAATTCTTTGTCATTATGCGGATCGCAATAGCGCAGAAAATACCAGGAAGACCCGGCCCAGTTCGGCATGGTATCGGTCTCGCGACGGGCTTTTGCACCGCATTTCGGGCACTTGGTATAAAGCCAGTCACCAGCCTTTGACAGCGGAGACTCTCCTTCATCGTTAGGATGATAATCCGGTACTTCCGGCAACTTCAGCGGCAGTTCGGATTCCGGAATCGGCTGCCAGCCGCAATGTTCGCAATAGACCATCGGAATTGGCTCACCCCAGTAACGCTGACGAGAAAAAACCCAATCGCGCAATTTAAAATTAACTTTTGGCCGGCCAAACCCATTCTTAACGGCATAATCCGTCGCCGCTTTCATCCCGTCTTCTTTGTTCATTCCGTCAAGGAAAGAAGAATTGATATGCGGTCCGTCTTCTTCAAAAGCTTTTTCAGAAATATCGCCGCCGTCTAAAACCTGAATAATGGGCAAATCAAAAACCTTGGCAAAATCATAGTCGCGCTGATCATGCGCCGGCACGGCCATAATGGCGCCGGTTCCATATCCGGTCAGTACATAGTCGGAAATAAAAACCGGAATCTCTTTGCCGTTAAACGGATTAACCGCCTTCATGCCTTTCAGCTCCACGCCGGTTTTGCCGTCACCCTGCGTGCGTTGCAAATCAGACTTTTTGGCTGTCTCGTCAACATAGACCTTAATCTCGGCCTGATTTTCAAAACGCCCCATATATTTTTGCACAAAAGGATGCTCCGGCGCCAAAACCATATACGTTACGCCAAAAGCCGTATCCGGCCGGGTTGTAAAAACGGTCAGTTTATCTTCGCCGAATTTGAAATCAAGCTCCGCCCCCTCCGAACGGCCGATCCAATTGATTTGCTGCGACTTAACCCGATCAATAAAATCAAGCCCGTCCAAATCCTTAATCAGTCTGTCGGCATACTTGGTAATGGCAATCATCCATTGTTCTTTATCCTTACGCACCACTTGCGCGCCGCAGCGTTCGCAGCAGCCGTCAACCACTTCCTCGTTGGCCAGACCGACCTTACACGACGGACACCAGTTAATGGCAATTTTATCTTTATAAGCCAGACCTTTTTCGAAAAATTTGATAAACATCCACTGCGTCCATTTGTAATATTCCGGATCGCAGGTGCTGATACATCTGTCCCAGTCAAAGCAAAAACCAAGTGATTTCAGTTGCTTGGTAAAAGTTTTGATGTTGGCTGCCGTGGAAACCGCCGGGTGAACGCCGGTTTTAATTGCATAATTTTCGGCGGGCAGACCAAAAGCATCAAACCCCATCGGATACAAAACATTAAATCCCTGCATCCGTTTTTTGCGGGCAATAACATCCAAAGCCGTGTAAGAACGCGGATGCCCCACATGCAAACCGGCGCCGGACGGATATGGAAATTCAACCAAAGCATAAAACTTCTCTTTGTTTTTATCAATTTCAACATGGTAGGCTTTTTCATCATCCCAAATTTCCTGCCATTTTTTTTCAATCGTCTTGAAATTATACCGATCTTCGAGCTTCCAGCTTTCCTGCCATTGTTCAAAGCTGTCTTTTCCGTCAAATTTTTTATTCATTACCTTTCGTCCCTGCGGCTAAAATCATAACTAATCACAAAAATTAACTTAATTTGATACTTTTGACAAGAGTCTATTTTAACACTTGTATTTATAACCACGATTAAATACAATGAGCGTAGTTAAAAAAATGGCAGCGAAAAATGACCGATTCCCGTTTGACTGCAATTCTGATTCTGCAGGAAATTATCGAAAATAAAAGCTTTGCTTCCGATGCCAGGCTCCGTTTTGAAAAAGAAGCCGGCAACGATGCTTTTGTCACCATGCTGCTGCAAACAACACTCCGCCGTATGCTTCCTCTTCGACGCATTCTCGGACTGTTCGTCAAAAGGAAATTACCGGCTCAGGCAAAATTTGCGCATTATGCACTGCTTCTGGCTGCAACTGAAATTCTCTGGTTGGAAACACCGGACTATGCCGTCATCAACAGTTATGTCGGCCTGGTCAAAAAAAAGCTGGATAAATATATTGCCGGCTTTGTCAACGCGGTTTTACGCAAAATTGCCGCCGATGCAAAAAATTTGGCACAAACAAACACATCTGAATTTTTTCCGCCGGAATTCCGACGGATTCTGAATGTCAGTTATAGCCGCAAAACTGTCCGCGAAATTGAAAATGTTTTTATTAACCAGCCCGAACTCGATCTTTCCTGCAAGGCAGAACCGCAGCTCTGGGCGCAAAAGCTCAATGCCCGTTTGCTGCCGACCGGCACGTTGCGCTTGTCCGGACAGGGCAATCCCGCAAAATGGCCGGGCTATGCTGACGGTGCCTGGTGGGTACAGGATTTTGCCGCGTCTTTGGCTGTCAAGACCTTAGGAGAAGATCTCTCCAAACAAAAAGTTCTGGACCTTTGCGCCGCGCCGGGCGGCAAAACGGCACAACTCCTGTCCAAGGGCGCCGAAGTCACCGCGCTGGATATTTCCGCACCGCGTTTGGAACGTCTGCGCGAAAACATCTGCCGCCTGCAATTGCCTTTGCCGCAAATTATCTGCGCCGATGCCGTTTCTTATTTGCAAAATTTGCCAAAACCGTGTTTTGACGCAGTCATCTTGGATGCACCTTGCTCTGCCACCGGCACCTTGCGCCGCCACCCGGAAATCATCCATATCAAAAATCTGGCCGATGTGGAAAAACAAGCCGCCATTCAAAAAGAAATTCTTGCCGTTGTTGAACGAGCCGTCAAACCCGGAGGCTTTTTAGTCTACTGTGTTTGTTCTCTGGCCCGGGCTGAAGGAGAAGAACAAATGACCGGTTTTCTAAAACAACACCCGACCTTTTTTCCGCGCCGGCTAAATGCAATTATTCCCGCTGCTGTCTCTGAAATTCTAACACCGGAAGGCTACATCCGCACACTTCCCTGCCATTTGAAAAAATTCGGCGGCACCGACGGCTTTTTCGTTGCCTGCCTGCAAAAAGGACAATAACCGATGTTTTTTGCCAAAACCGATTCTCAACCAACCGCCAACCCGCAAAACATCGGCATTCTCGGCACCAGTGCCGATGCTCTTTGGTGGGCAAACCAACTGCAAAATGCCGGTCACAACATCCGCCTGCTGACCCGGCCGCAGCAAGCTGACGAATATAATGCAACAGATTTTGTTTTCAGAGATGCTTCCCGCCTTCGCAATCAACGCGGAAATTTCCGCTTTGTTCATGAGCTGGATGAAATTCCGCACCTGCTGATAATTGCCTCATCTCCCGACAAGCTAAAGGCCGACCTATCGCTTTTGACACCGGGCAAACTGGCCGACACACTGACAATCAATTTCTGTTTTCTGGGAAACGACCCCGTTTTAACGGAAATATTGCGTCGGCCGCCTGTCAGTGCATATCATGCAGGCTGTTTTAACGGCAGCAAAAATCATATCACCGTTTTCAAACGGGCCGCGCGGATTGTCTTTTCAATAGAAGACACAACGGCTGATGCCGCGCTGTTGCGCGAAATTTTTGAACCGACAAACATCAAGCCTGTTTTTTCCGCCGATAACATGAACAATTTTTGGAGCTTTGCCGGACCATTTCTGGCGCATAACATGCTCACCGCAGCTTACGGGCAAAACATTTTTGAACTCGCCAAAGAAGAAAATGGCCGCAAAACGATTGATACGCTGCTGGAAGAACTTTCCAAAATTGCCGCGGCCGACAATGTTATTTTGTCGGCGGCCGCTCTGCTCTCCGAGCTTTATGAAATCCCGCAGGATTTCAATTCTCCGCTGCAAACAAGCATCCGTGATCACACACCGCTTTTTTTCGACAGATTAAGCTCTTTTTTACTGTCAAAAAGCGGCAAAAACGAACGAAAATATCCTATGACACACCGGCTGCTGCAAATGGTTTACAACAAATACTAGCATAAAATAACAATCCCGCTTGAAGAAAAAAGCAAAAGCATTACAATACAAACACGAATAAACAGGGAGAAATTTTAAGATGCTCACAGACGGCGGCATATTATTTTCAGGGGTTTTATTTTGCCTGATCGGCAGCCTTTTTGCCTTTGCCGTCATTGCCAAAAAAAAGAAACCTTCTTTGAATGCGCCTTTTTTTGCGCTCAGTTGTATACTTGCTTTTGCCGTCATTGTAACCAGCTTTTTCTTTTGGAAGCAGTCTGATTTTATTTCTTCCGTCACATTGCCTGCATTTATCGCTCCGGCCGTTTGCTTGCCGGGTCTAGCTTTGTTAACCCTTGCTTTTCCCAAGCCGCGGCTGCAATTTCTTGCTCTGGCCCTGTGTTGTGCTGCTCTGGTTTTTGGTTTGAACCTCTCTGTTGTCTTTTCGGAAAATTTACCGGCTGTCGTCAACCTTGTTTTAAGCTTCTTGTTATGGCTGTCTGTTTGTTTCATCCCGCGTATTTTCAATCTTAATCTTGGTTTGCTCTGCATTGAGACGCTGACCATTGCGCTTGGATGCCTGTTGTTATTTTTCATCAATGCGTTGCCGTTTGCGCTTGGCTTTTTGAGTGGCAATATCGCCGCCTGTTTTTTGGCCTTGCTGATTGCCGGACGATCAAACAAAAATCTGCTGATTTCCGATCAGATGTGCAACCTGCTGGGCTTTTTGCTTGGTTGGCTGGTGATCCTGACCCTGGCCGAAGGCACGGGCAGTTGCTTGTTAACTTTTGCTTTGTATCCGCTGATTGAATTGATTGTTGTTCTGGCTCAAAAACTGACTTTTTTACCACAGTATGCCATTGCCAAAAATAACACCCTTTATATACACATAGTCAGTGAAGAAATATCCCCGCCGATTGTCAACCGGCATTTTCTGCGCATCAGTGCCATCTGCATTTTGTTTGGCTGTTTTCAGGCTTTTGCACCGAATATTTATTCCATTCCGTCTTTCACGCTGTTGGTTGTCTTTTGGCAGTTGTATCGTATTTTCAACTGGCGTGAAAGTTCTTTGACTCTTAAAGAGACCAACCAGCGGCTGCTCAGCACCGTCAGAAAAAATTTGCAAGAAGTCTCTAAAAATTTCAAAAAGGGGGCCGAAAACAAAGAATGACCCTCCTCGACCTTTTCAAACATATTTTTTTGCAAAAGCGCCCGGCTTCTCCTGAAGATCTGTCTCCGGAAGCCGCACGGCTGATAAATTTCAAAGTTGTCATTGCCGAATTTGCCGACAACGTTGAAAGTTCCGGCGCAGAAAAAATTTGTTCTCTGCTCAAAAACCGCGAAGGCCTCCAGGTGATTTATTTCAATGAACCTTTCAATAAATCTTTTCTGAATCTGGAAAGCCGAACATTTTTTGACTTGCTGGAAAAAGGACAAACCATCATTGACAAAAGCGGCGCGGATGTTTTGGTCTGGGGCTGCCGCGAGGGAGAACGGATTCGTCTGAATTTTCAGACCGATCTGCAATATGAAACGACCTCCGGAATATTCACCTCAATTCTAGACAGCCTGTACTTTCCGGCGGAGATGTTCGAACCGTCTGCTCCTTTTCCAAAATCGTTGACGGCGCTGATTTATGGAGCAATTGTCAGTGCTGTTGCCACACCGACCAGACAATTGCGCATTCAAAAGCGTTATCTCCTCAAAAAAATCATTGCGGCTCTGTCCTCTGACAATTCGGCCAAATCTCTTTCGGTTGATTACCTGCCCTATATCATGAATTTTCTCGGAACGATCTATCTGAGTTATTCTTTTGAATCCGAAACCGACCGTGATTTCAAAATTGTCAAAAATCTTTTTGAAACGGCTGTTTCGCACCAGGATCTGATCAAAAACCCTATCCATCTCGGCTGCATATATCTGCACCTCGGGCAATTATATGACGCCGCTTCGCACTACATGTCCAAACGGCCGAGTGCTTATTACCGCGGCGCAATTGCCAACTACCGTCTGGCGCAGAAATATCTTGGCAAATACACCTATCCTTATGATTATGGCGCCATTTCCTTCCGCCTTTCCGAACTTTTTTATGACTACTGGAAACAAAAAAATGAACTTCAGGCTCTGCGGGATTCTGTCTTTAATCTGCGCGAAGCAGAAAAGATTTTTACCTATGCTCTTTTCCCCGAATTTTGGGCCAAAATAGAAGGACGCCTTGGCTACCATTTATCGTTGCTGGCAGGCCTCACGCACAGCTCCGATATTGCCGAACTTGGAATTGCCGCCTACAAAAATCAGCAAAAAATCATCACCGAAAAGCGTGACCCCTGCTCCTGGGCGGAAATTCAAGAAAAAATCGGCGACATTTATTTTCAGCTTGGCCGCAGAGATCAAGATTCCGACGCGCTGGAAGAGGCATTGGAATGCTATCATGATGCGCTTTATATTTTTGACAACATGGAACTCACCGATGCATCGAGGCGTATCACTGTCAGCATTGCCAAGACATCGGAATTACTCAACAGCAATTAAAAAAGCGCTGTGAGGCGCTTTTTTTCAATCTGAAAAACTGTTGGCTAACAATTGGCTTCAATCCAGGCTTCCAGAGTAGCTTTGGAGTTCAGACCGACTTTTGTATCAATCTGTTTGCCATCCTTAAACAAAAACATGGTCGGAATACTGCGAATACCATACTGAGCCGCCGTATTGGGAGATTCGTCAACATTAATTTTGCAAATTTCAACTTTGCCGGCCATTTCCTTGGAAACTTCTTCCAAAACCGGAATCAGTTGACGGCAGGGTCCGCACCATTCGGCCCAAAAATCGACAAGCACCAGCCCCTTGGCCTGCAGAACTTCCGCCTCAAATTGACTGTCTGTAATCGCTTTCATCTTTTTTCCTTTCCGATAAGATATGGTTTCTTTCTAATATAATTGATATTTTTTATAAATAAAGAGCAATTATGATAATTTTATAAATTTTTATCTTCGTCCAAAGGCATCAGCCGCGCCGTATTGGTCCATAAAATATATTTACAGATTTTTTTGTGCGGATAAATTTTTGCGACCAACTCAGCATAAGCGTCAAGCTGACGGCGATAAGTCGTTGGTACATCCGCTGCTGTTTGCGCGGCCGGCCGGTTTGTCTTAAAATCAATAATCATCACCTTGTCTTCCGTCACCACCAAGCGGTCAATCTGCCCGGAAATAATCCTGTCGCCAACCTGTCCCATCACCGGCACTTCTGCTTTAGATGCCGATCCAAAAATCATCGCAAAGTCCTCATTTTTCAGCAAAGAAAGCAGTTCATCTCTGATTTTATTCCGCTGTCCGATTGACATTTCCGCTGCATTTTCTGCCAAAAAAGCATCAATCAGAGAACAGCGTTGCTGTGAATCCGTTTCGGGCAGATACTGCAGCAATTTATGCATCAATTCACCCCGGCGGTACGGATTAATCGGCGTTGCCGCCTCCAACGGCGACAAAAATTTTTCTTCTTCGTCTTCATCATCCGGTTTTGAAGGAGTCAGCGGCCGGGCGGTTTTATCTTCCTTTGCCGCGGGGGCAAACAACCATGCCGGCGGCTCAAATTCTGTCTCCTCGGCTGTTTTCTGTTCAAAAGAAGGTATTGCCGCTTCTTGTGCCAACTCATAGCTCAGTATGCCATTTTGGTCTTCAACCGCAATTTTACCAAAACTGTTTTTACAGATTTCATACCAGGACTCACCTTTATCCCCGCCGCGCGCGGGCTTATAACCACACAAACACAGACAGTCTTCCGCTCTGGTTAGCGCCACATACAGCAGCCGATGATATTCCTCCCGCCTGATCTGTTTCTCTTTTTCCTTACAACGCAGACAATTTTTTTCATAATCAGCGGAACGCAGCGGATAAAACAACGTGTCTTTGTCAATCAACAGCCCCATTTCTTTATTAACGCTTTTCATATCCGCGGTATCCGGCATAATCACATACGGCGCTTGCAACCCTTTGGAGCCGTGAACGGTCATGATCCGCACCGCATCAGCGCCGCTTTGTTCCAGTTCGCGCTTAATATCAACATTGTCTTTTTCAATCCAGTCAATAAATAATTGCAGTGTTGGAATATGGTCCTGCTCAAAAAGAAGACACTGATTCAAAAATTCATCCAGCCCGTCCTCCGCCTCAAAGCCGAGTCTGCGCACAAACTGCCGACGACCGCCACAGGTATTGAGCACATGTGAAAAAAATTCAAACGGCCGAACAAAATCAATCATATTCAGCCATTCTTGCAACTGTCGATACAGCGGCCGATATTTTTCATGAGCGTCTAAAGACACAAACAGACTTTTGACGCCACGCTGGTAGCATAAGACAAACAAATCATCATCATCCAGCCCAAACAAAGGAGATTTCAACACTTCAGCCAAACTCAGATCATCTGTCGGCAACAACATAAACTTTCCAAGAGAAATAAGATCCTTCACCGCAATCTGTTCGCTGAGCCGAATACGGTCAACACCGGCAACATTCACCCCGTTTTTTTTGCAGGCGCGCACAATTTCATTAACCAAAGCACCTCGCCGTTGCACTAAAATAAGAAAATCACGGTACTGCAGCGGTCGTCCTTTTGATTTCAAATATTCGCCGGACATAACTTTGGCATGAATATTTTCGGCAATCTGACGGGCAAGTTTTGCTTCAACCGTTTCCGGAAGTTTGCGCTCGACCTGTGTTTGCCAGACAGCAGGTTTTTCACCGGGTTCCGCCTCCAGCAACGGCCAAATTTCCACTCGCCCGGCCTCACCAATACGCGACGGCACATGTAAAGTTGTTTTTCCTTCGGCAACCACGCCTTGCTGAGGCAAAGCCTCGGCAAAAACCCGGTCCACCGTATCCAGAACCGCCGCCGTCGACCGAAAAGAAACATCCAGCGTCACTTCTCTGAAATCGATTCCCTCATTATTTTTGCTCAGAAAATAATGACGCATTTTCTCAAATTCATAAGGATCTGCCCCTTGAAAAGAATAGATAGACTGTTTTCTGTCTCCCACCACAAACAGCGTGGATTTTTTGTCTTTGGCGCCGTCGCCATAAAAAAATTCGTTGGTAATTGCCCGCACGATTGCCCATTGATCCGGCGATGTATCCTGAGCTTCATCAATCAACACATGATCAATACCGCCGTCAAGTTTATACAAAACCCAGTCTGCCACCTGACGATTTTCAAACAGCTGCCTGGTCATCAGAATCAGATCCTCATAGTCCATTTTGGCATGCCGCTTTTTATAAGCCTGATACCCATGCAACAACTCATCGGCCAAAAGCAGGACGGCTTTTGTTGAAGCCAAAACGCGCAAAGCGGCCAAATGTTCGTCAAACGCCTGGCAGCGTTTGACTTCCTCCAGACACCATTCATGTCCGCCCGGACATCTTTGCATCACGCGCTGCGTTGCAAAACTCTTGCGCCCTTCATTATCGGCTTTCAAGAAAAAAGCGCGGTAAAGCTCATAATTTTTCTCTTCACAGGCGCGACCAAGATTCGCAGCCGCCGCCACATTCGTTTCACTGCCGAATTGCATGGCGGCAAGCAGAGCGGCCAACATATCGTGGTCCATATCGGCAAAAAACGCTTCCGTTGCCTGTGCTGGCGTTTCATCAAGACTGACTCCGAGTCGCTCGGCCGCTTTGGCAATCAAATCATCGACTCGATCGGTTTGCTGTAATATCTGCAAAATCTTATTACGGTTTTGGGTCAGAGATTCAACCAGCTTCGGAAAGCTGAATTCGCTCACTTGCATGGTGATAAACGCCAGAGCCTTGGCCAGGCGGCTATCCGGCTCTGTTTCCAGCTTAAGCAACAACCGCCGCCTGATCTCATCCATCGCTTCTGCCGCCGCACGGTCATCCATAATTTCAAAATAAGGCGAAATTTTTGCCTCCAAAGGAAATCTTTTCAAAACTTCCTCGCAAAAACTATGAATAGTCTGAATCTTCATCCCGCCGGGCGTATCCAGCAAAATGGCAAAAAGCTTGCGAGCCTGTGCCGTCAATGCTGTCTCATCGCAGGCCCAAAAGGCCTCTTCACCCAGCAACTTTTGCAGTTCGCCGCGCAGTTTTTCTTCATCTGTTACCGCCCATTGCGCTAACTTTCCGGCAATGCGCGAGCTCATGTTAACCGCCGCCGCTTTTGTATAGGTCAGACACAATATCCGCCCCGGCAACACGCCTTTAAGCAACAAACGCAAAACTCTGTCGGACAAAACTTTGGTTTTCCCGGTGCCGGCAGAGGCCTCAACCCAAACGGAAACCTCCGGATCGGCGGCCTTTCTTTGCTGATCCGTTGCCAGCGCGTAACGGGTTTGTTTTTCCTGATCAATTGTCATAACTACCCCACTCCTTCACCCGGGCCAAATGGGCATAAATTTCAAAAGCCGGATTTTTCTTAAGATTGGGATGACATTCATACGGAGTTGATTCCAAATCATAAAGAGTAACAAGTTCCGTCACATTTTGTTTTGTTTCAGCCAAAAGTTTGGAAATATCGCCATCAATGTCAATATTCTTAACGCCGAGCTGCCAGTACAGCAGTTTGTTCACTTTTGCCGCTTTAACACCGTCAAATCCGCCGGCCTCGGCGATCAATCCCTCTAACGGCAGCTGCGGCGCAAAGCCGCTTTTCACTTGTTTGACGCTGCGAGCTTCGCCGGTTTTATAATCAATAATATTTATCTGGCCGTCCCGCGTTTCATCAATTCGGTCGGCTTCTGCCGTGATCACAAATTTACCGCCGCCGGTCTCGATTTCCATCTTGCCGGAAATTTCGCTGTGAATTTGCAAAATATCATCCCGATACACCGTTTCTAACGCAATCAGATGCTCAATAATCTGTTCAAACTGCGGCCACCAGAAAACTTTCTTTTCATTGGCAAGCCGGTTCTCGGCAAAACACCGGCGCCCGAGGGCTAACAGCTCCTCTTTGGCATTTTCCGGAAATTGCCGCGGATACTTATGATTAAACTCCTCCAGAATACCGTGTATAATGATGCCGTAATCAGCCTTTGTCAGTTCCGGTTCAATTTTTTTCAAAGGCTGAAGTTTCAAAATATACCGGGCAAAAACGCTGTACGGATCGCGCATCAAAAGCTCGATTCCGCTAACCGAAAGACGGCGCGGCCGGGCAGCAAAAGGCGGTTTTGGCGCCGGTGGTTGCAAAGTTTCAAATTTATCAGGCTCTTCCAAAAGACGCACCAATGATAAAAGATTTTTGTCGGTCAGCCTCTCCGCTTTAAGGCCGACAGCTTCCGCCACCGCTTGCAGACGCATCCACCAGCGCGATTTCATCATCGGCGTACCCTGTACCCGGCCGGCACGGGTCAGATAAACTTCTTTGCCGCACAACAGCTGCGCAAAATCAAAACCGAGTACGCCGATATTCCTTTCCGGCAGAGGGAAGCCGAATTCTTTTTTCATCGGCCGTGACATCCAGGGATCGGCTCCCGGCAATTGCGGCCATATGCCTTCATTAACTTCACCGATAATGGTTACATCAAAACGATTAAGTCTGGCTTCAATCGGCCCCAGAATACTCAGACGGGGATGAGTACCATACCTTGGCCGAACCATTTTTCCCGCAATCATGGCTTCAAACAAACCGGCATACTCCGACGGCCCAATCTCACCGGAAAGATCTGCATTCTCCAACCACTGAGCCAGCAGGACCGCACCGGATTCGCCGGCATCGCCCCGCCACAAAAGCTGTCTGCCGTCTTTGGTATCCGTAGCTGCCAGCCGCTCGGCCGCACCAATATGCGCCCGCAGCAACGCCTTGGGTTGCACCGCGGATTTTGTATATAATTCTTTCAATTCTGCCAAAATGTCATCAAGCGCATTTAAAATACTGTCGGCACCGACCTCAGATTGACCGGCGCGCCAGATATTCTGCTCCAGTTCGCGCGCTCTGGTGCGCACAACAGCATAATTTTGCCCCATTCCCGTCAGAGGATTTTTCAAAAGTGCCAAAATTTCCGTCCGGGTAGCTGTCGGCGTTGCCGCTTTCAGAATCAGACGCATAAACATTCCCCAGGCTGTCGCCGCCAGCGGGACACCTCCGGAATCATCAACCTCAATTTTCCAACGTTTCAATTGCGCGGCCACCCGCCTGGCCAGATTTCTGTCCGGCGTGACCAACGCCGCTGTTTTTTCAGGCGTCTCCAAAACTTCGCGCATTTTGGCGGCAATGGCCAAAGCTTCTTGTCTGATTTCATCACACTCCAACAAAGACAAATGTTGAAAATCAGACAAGCAGACGTCTCTTTGTGCCGCCTCGCGCCATTTATCTGTCTCGGCGGCCGGAAGCATAATTTCCGAAACCAGCCGTTCGTGAAGCGGATTCTCTGGCCGCCGCAATTCTTGCACGTCAGAGCGCTTTAATCCCAGGAAATCAAGTAATTCCTTCAGCTCAAACTGCGGATGCCCTTCATCAACTGCCGTCCAGGCTTCTTCACTCATCCAACGATCAAGCCCGGAAAGATAAACTTCTCCTTGCGGCAAATCAAGCACCGCTCGGACTATTTTTTTCATTGCCGTAAACCCGGCAGTTGTCCCGGCCAGAATAATCTGGCGACAAGGTTTATTTTTAGTCCATATTTCCGCTTGTTTCTCAAGCAGCATTTTTTTTCGGAAACTCGCATCCGTTTTGCCGCGTTCTTGCAAAATTTTCGGCCAATAAGCAGTGATAATTTCCAAAAACTTCAGTGTTTCCTGCCAATGAGCAGCATACTCTTCAGGCACAAGATCTTTCAACCGCGAAAAATCAAGATCATGATAATACGCCATATCAATCAGCGTGCCAAGATCTCGTGCCAAATAGCAGGCCTGTTCAGCCGAAATTTTTCCTGTTCCGAAATCACCCGGACGGGAAAGAATTATTTTCATAAACAGCAGCAAACGTTCCGTCTCGCTGACAGCCGGCGGCATACTTTCAAAAGCCAGGCTGTCTTGCAAAATAATCTCATCTTCGTCCGGATCTCCGATCGGCCGCAAATGCGGCAATAATGTCGGCGTCATGCCCCGCAAACGGACAAAGGCATCCGCCAGCGTCTTGCAGGCGCGGCGATTGGGAAGCAACACCAAAACATCAGCCAGCTCCAACTCCCGGCCGCGATAATCTTCAATCAGTTTTCCGGCAAGCACATCGGCAAAGCCAACTGATGCCGCAATATTCCATATTTTATTTTGCAGCGGCAAATTCCTTTTCTATAAATTGAGCAAAAGCTCTGCCCCGGTGCGAAACCGCAGCTTTTTCATCTTTGTCAAAATGACCGAAAGTCTTGTCAAAACCATCCGGCATAAACACCGGATCAAAGCCAAAACCTTTATCCCCGCTTCTTTCTGCCACAATTTTCCCGTTGACTCGGCCTTCAAAAAAGCGACAATCCTGCCCAGGAATCTTAAACGCCAGCACACAGGAAAAATGAGCAGACCAATCATTGCTTCCGCTTGCTTGAAGCTCTGCAATCAATCTTTCCATCGCCTGATCAAAGTCCCGGATGACTTTGCCGTTTTCTTCGCGTTCGGCATAGCGGGCAGAATAAACGCCTGGCCGCCCGGACAAAGCATCGACACACAAACCGGAATCATCGGCCAAACAAGGCAGTCCGCTGATCTCAGACAATTGCGTTGCTTTCAATTCCGCATTTTCGCGGAAAGTTGTTCCCGTCTCTTCAACATCAGGCAGATTCATGTCGCGCGCCGACACCACCCGAACGCCGTATGGCGCCAGCATTTTTTTGATCTCGTCAATCTTACCCTGATTATGCGAGGCAATCAGCAGTTGCTCTATTTTCATTTGCCAAGCCCCAGTGCCTGTTTTTGTTTGACGATAATTTCGGCGATTCCTTTTCTGCCCAGTGCAAGCAGCTGGTTAAACTGCGCCTCATCAAACGGATCCCCCTCGGCCGTTCCTTGGATTTCAACAATTTTACCCGATTCCGTCATCACAAAATTCATATCAACCTGCGAATGTGAATCTTCTTCATAGTCGACATCCAAAATAGCCTCTCCGTTGTAAATATCGCAAGACACGGCGGCAACAAATTCTTTAATCGGATTTTCTTTAATTTTTTTGTTTTTCAAAAGTTTTTGCAAAGCGATATACAAAGCGACAAAACCGCCGGTAATCGAGGCCACCCGGGTCCCGCCGTCAGCCTGCAAAACATCGCAGTCTATGCAAATGGAAATATCCTTCATTTTGCTGAGATCCACCACCGAACGCAGTGAACGTCCGACCAAACGTTGAATTTCCTGTGTTCTGCCCGAAGGCTTTTTGGCCTCCCGCGGCACGCGGATTTGCGTAGCGCGCGGCAACATGGCGTATTCGGCTGTAATCCAGCCTTTGTCTTGCCCTTTAAGCCATGCCGGAACTTTTTCTTCGGCGCTGGCCGTGCAGACAACATGAGTCCCGCCGAACTTAACCAGACAAGACCCTTCGGCATAAGGATTAAAATTCGGAATCAGTTCAATCTCGCGAAGTTGATTATTTTGACGATTTGAATGACGCATTTTCTTCTCTTTCCCATAAAATTAACTGTCGTCAGATTATCCTGATTCCAAATCAATGGCAACACAAAACTAAGCTAAAGATTACGGAAAATAAAAGCAGAAAAACACACCAAACAGCATAACATACTGATTTCGCATAAAACGACTTAGAACAAGCCCTGTTACAAATGCCCGGTTGTTAAAAGGTTGAAATATTTATAAACGGAACCGCCTTCAACATCCCAGCTAAAATCCTTATGCATGGCATTCTTCTGCATCTCACGGATCTTCTCCGGTTGCTGATAAAAAAGCATCAAAGCTTTTTCCAATGTTTCCGTATAAGCGTTTTCATTGTTCTTCAACCGCTGTGCGGCCAGATTCGTTCCATAAACCCGGCGTTTATTGCAGAAAAAGGCTTCCGTGCGAAAACCGTCCGCACCGTCTTCAATTGTATCCACCAGCCCGCCGGTTGACATGGCCACCGGCAGCGTTCCTTTGGCCATCGCTTCCATCTGTGTCAAACCGCAGGGCTCAAAACGGCATGGCATCATATAAAAATCCGAAGCCAATTGCACCGCATAGGCAAACTCATCTTTATATCCTCGGAAAACAAAAAGACGCGCGGCAATTTTAGGGCTGATCTCCCGCACTTTGTCTTTTAAGCGGGTTAACAATTCAAAATAATTAACATCGCCCGCGCCACCCAAAACAAAGACCGGCGGTTCATCTTCTTTTTGAGCATATTTCTGAGCCAGATTAACAATTGCTTGCGCCGCAATGTCATAGCCTTTTTGCTCAACCAAACGGCTGGTCGCGCAAACGACAGGCGTTTTGGCCGGATCCTTGACAGATTGAACAATACTTTCAAATTTATAAACATCAATCAGCGGAATAACCTTCCGACAATAATCTTCATCAGTGGCAATTTTGGAAATGAGTTTAATAAATTCCTTTTTGTTTTGCAGTTTCTTATCCAGCGTGTTTTCATCAAAAGTCGTAAAAGCCGTATCCCCGAAATAAGCATTAACCCGCTCAATTTTTGCCTTGTTGGGAGAAATCAAATTTTTATCATAGCCATTAACAATTCCGAAGAAATCCCGGTGGTCTTTGCGGATTTTCAAAATATCGCGAAAATCAAAACCGAAACCAAGCTCTTTGGAAACTTCTTCCATATAATTTTTGGAAACGGTCACCACTCTGTCTGCCAAATGGAAATTGCATGACGCCTGATTATAACAATCATGCACAATCAGCGTGTTGGTTGCGCGCGGATTACTGTTTTTGATAGCCTTGGCATTTTTAAAAACCAACGACGTTGTTTCTTCATACAAAGAGTTAAGGATTCGCGATGTATTATCATAGTCCCAGCCTTGATAGCCAAGATGATGCGCAATATGAATCACCGGCAATGTTTTTATTTCTTCTGCCAGCGCGGGATCCATCGTTTTATTCTCCACCCGGGCCACACTGTAATATTTGAGCAGTCCGGACAAAGCGCCGCTGTGCCAATCATTGGCGATCAACAGATTTGGTTTGCTGATCTCCTTAATCCCGTCCTTATACAATGCCCTGATCAGCTCATAAACCGCCTTGGAAAAGAATGCAAAACGCTCAACTTCATTGACGCCGCTTTTGTTCAAAACATAGCAGCCGTCCTGAGCTGAAGGATTATCCTTATGCGGATCAATACTAAAAAAGCGATCGTTGGACAGGAAAATATAATCGCAGGATTCATAACGCGCCAGATAAACATCCGTCTTATATTTATGCAGCGCAAACTTATCGCCGAAAAAGCGCACGTCAAGCGTTTTAACCTTTTTGACCGGTACGCTGACATGTTCGGCTCCCTCATAAACATTACCGTTAAGTGTAGCTTTTTTTTTGCCGGTATCACCCAAATACATCGGGGTAACGATTGTAAGTTTATGCTTTTCAACGCCGAAAGTCCGATTAAAAGCCTCCGGCAGCTCGGAAGCAATCATCCCGAGCCCGCCCCATTTCATAAAAGTAGCCGTCTCGGCGGAAATCATCCAGGCATCCACCCGGTCAATCTGTGGCCAGGAGGTTTTGCCCAAACATTGTTTGCGGGAAAGATTCTGTATCTCTAAAAGATGAGGATTCGTAGTAACCGTATAATTTACGGAAAAACGTTTTTTATTAAAATTTTTTTCTAACAACAACGATGGTTTATCAATCTCGGCTGCCGCCATGTCTGCTTTCATATCCAGTCTTTCCATAAGAATAATTCAATCGGAGCCAAGCTCAGACAGGCTCCTCGCAACAATAAAAACCTATCCCTCTTGACTTGTCAAGCTTTAGTCACTACATTCCTCTTATATATACACCGGAAGACGAATATTTAAAGAGAAAAAACATGAAAAAGAACAAGAAAACTGCCACTGACATGCCCCTGCACACCCCGGAGGAAAATATTGAACTTTCCGCCGAAGAAACCGCTCAGGATTCTCCTGCGGAAACACCTGAGGAAGAAGCCTCTCCCGAAATCAACATTGAAGAATTGCAGGCGGAAAATCATAAACTCCGCGAAGACTATCTGCGTGCCTTTGCCGAAGCCGAAAACACCAAAAAGCGCTGTGCTCAGGAAATTGAAAAAAACAACAAATATGCGATTTCTTCTTTTGCCAAAGGTCTGCTGAGCGTGGCCGACAATCTGCAGCGCGCGCTGGACGCCTCACAAAACACGGATTCTTCAGCTTCCTGCGATGCATTGCGCCAAGGTGTCGAGCTGACACAAAATGAGCTGTACAAAGTTTTTGATAAATTCGGCATTCGCAAAATGGAAACTCTGGGTCGGCATTTTGATCCGAATTTTCATCAGGTTATTCAGGAAGTTTCTGACGCCGAAAAAGAGGCTGGCACAATCATCGCCGAGCTCCAAACCGGCTACATGATCAACGACCGCATCCTGCGCGAAGCCATGGTCGTCGTCAGTAAAAAATAAGCCGATACTTTTCGCATAACATTCCAAAAAAAAGCAGGCTATTCAGCCTGCTTTTTTACAAGAATCACCGTTTCGAAGAAGCTTATTTCTTCTTATAAGGCGCACGCGCCGTATAATGCGTATGCAACAAATGATGCGCTTTTTCGCCGCCGGCCGCGCCGAGATATTCTTTATACAAGGTTTTAACGGATTCATTATGATGCGACAACCGATTCTTGGCATGCAGATCTTCATCCATCAAACCTTGGGCACGCTTCCTGCGAATTTCGTCGGTAATGCCGCGCGGCTTAGGCTGACCGGGTAACATAACGCGCGGTTGCCCGCCACCGGAAATACAACCGCCGCGACAGGCCATCACCTCCACAAAATGATACGGAATTTCTTCACCGCTGGCTTTGGCTTCGCGAATACGGTTCAAGACAGTTTCAATATTGCCGCAGCCATGTGCCACCGCAATCCTGACCTTTGTTCCTTTAATATCAATCTCGGCCTCTTTGACACCCTCAAGGCCTTCTATCTCCTTAAAATTAATATCGCCGAGTTCTTCGCCGGTAATGTAAAAATAAGCCGTCCGCAGCGCAGCCGTCATCACCCCGCCGGTAACGCCGAAAATAGTGCCGGCGCCGGAATATTCGCCCAGCGGGCTGTCAGCTTCTTCTTCGGGCAGATTTCTGAAGTCAATCCCCGCCTGTTTAATCATGCGGCAGATTTCTCGCGTCGTCAGCGAAACATCGACATCCTGATATCCGGAGCTGCTCATATCCTTACTGCGCTTGATCTCCCACTTTTTGGCCGTACAGGGCATAATTGAAACAACGCGAATTTTTGCCGGATTAATCGCCATTTTCTCTGCATAATAAGTTTTTGCCAAAGCGCCGACCATGGATTGCGGCGACTTACAGGTTGAAAAATGTTCAATCATGTCATGGTGTGTTTTTTCAAGCATATCGACCCAGGCCGGACAACAAGACGTAAACATCGGCAGACTTTCCGGATGTTTGGTAAATTTTTCGACAAACTCCGTCGCCTCTTCAATAATTGTCAAGTCTGCACCGAAATTTGTATCAAAAATCCGGTTAAACCCGAGCCGGCGCAATGCAGCATAAGTTTTGCCGGTCAGATTCTCACCGAAATCATAACCAAATTCTTCGCCAATAGCCACCCGGACGGCCGGCGCAATCTGCACGATTGTATACACCTCCGGATCTTGCAACATATCCCAAACCTTTTGCGTCTCGTCGAACTCGACAATCGCACCGGTCGGACAATGCGCCGAACACTGACCACATTTAATACACGGACTGTCGGCCAGCGGAATACCGCCGGCTGCCGTCACCCGGGTAGCCAATCCACGGTTCAGATAGCTTAATGCCCAGACATTCTGCTGATTCTGGCAGACTTCGACACAGCGGCCGCAGACAATACATTTGGAAGGATCCAGCACCAGTGCTTCGGTTGAAGTATCTTTGTCATATTTTTTATTCAGGCTTGGCAAATGCGACGAGGAAATACCGAATGTATTGGCCATATCCTGCAACTCACAATGACCGGAGCGGATACAACTCAGACATTCGTTAGGATGGTTGCTCAAAATCAGCTCCAGCACCGTGCGTCTGACGCCGACAATTTCAGCATCGCCGGTAATCACCTCCATGCCTTCCGCCACAGGCGTACAGCAGGAACGCAGGATTCGCCCGTTAACCTTAACAATACACATACCGCAGCCGGCTGTTGGGTCAACGTCCGGATGTTTGCACAGCGTCGGAATATCAATATGCGCCTGCCGGGCAGCCTCCAGAATACTTGTTCCCTCGGGCACATCCACTTCAAAATTGTCAATCTTCAGCTTAACCATGTTTATTTCTCCTCTTTTGAAGCGGGTTTGTTGTCCGTCAGCTTATCAAGATATTCCTGCTCAAAAAACTTCAGCGTTGACAAAACCGGATTCGGCGCCGTCTGTCCCAAGCCGCACAACGACGCTTTCTGCATGGCGGTTGCCACACGTTTCAGATCAGCCAGATCCTGACGGGTTCCTTTGCCTTTGTTAATTTTCTCAAGCAGCAAAAGCATTTGTTTGCCGCCGATACGGCACGGAGCGCATTTACCACAGGACTCATCAACCGTAAAATCAAGGTAGAAGTTAGCCAGACCGGCCATATCCTGCGTATCATCAATTACGATCATACCGCCCGACCCCATAATTGAGCCGATTTTTTTGAGTTCTTCATAACAAACCGGCAAATCCATTTTGTCCGCGGGAATAACGCCGCCGGAAGGCCCGCCGGTCTGAACGGCTTTCAGTTTTTTGCCGTTTGGCACGCCGCCGCCAATCTCATTGACAATCTCATTGATGGTTGTCCCCATCGGCACTTCAATCAAGCCGGAATGTTCCACCTGACCGGTCAAAGCAAAAACTTTTGTCCCTTTTGAGGTTTCCGTCCCGAAAGAAGAAAACCAGTCTGCGCCTTTGAGAATAATTTTCGGAATATTGCCGAGTGTCTCCACATTGTTAACACAGGACGGCTTATTCCACAAACCTTTGTTGGTCGGGTATGGCGGCCGCGGACGCGGTGTGCCGCGAGCCCCTTCGATTGAATGGATCAAAGCTGTTTCTTCGCCGCAGACAAAAGCGCCGGCGCCCAAACGAATATCAACATTAAAGCAAAAATCTGTGCCCATGATATTATTCCCGAGCAAACGATTCTTTTTACAGGCTTTGATCGCTTTTTCCAAACGCTCCACCGCCAGCGGATATTCGGCCCGAACATAAAACCAGCCGGCCGTTGCACCGATGGCATACGCGGCAATCATCATGCCCTCAATCACCGAATGCGGGTCGCCCTCCAAAATACTGCGATCCATATAAGCCCCCGGGTCGCCTTCATCACCGTTGCAAATGATAAATTTTTCATCAACGGTAGGCACTTTGGCGGCCAGTTCCCATTTCATCCCGGTGGAAAAACCGCCGCCGCCGCGGCCGCGCAGACCTGACTTCTTAATTTCGGCCACCACTTCTTCCGGCTTCATGGTCTTAAGAACTTTCTCCAAAGCCAGATATCCGCCATGCGTCATATATTCGGCAATATCTTCGGGATCCATATGCCCGGCATCTTTCAAAACAACTTTCTGCTGCTTGGTAAAAAACGGCAGCTCCAGCGACAAAACATGCTCTTGTAAAAACGCCGGCACCTCAAACGTTTCGCCTTCCGACAACGCCAAGGCCGGCACCACATGCTCCGTTACAATCAGACGCGCCACCAACGGCTCGATTCGCTTATACAAAACGTCTTTTTGTCCTTTAATTTCCACTCTGACCAAAGGCCCCTGAGCGCAAAGTCCCATACATCCGGTAGAAACAACCCGAACCTTATCTTCAAGTCCATGATCAGCGACAGCGGCTTTAATCAGATCAATAATCTCTTCACTTCCGGAAGATTTACAACCGGTTGAATGGCAACAATAGATATTGCACGCAAACCGCTCTATCTCGCTGAGTTTGTTTTTGGCAATCTCATGAATGTCAAATCTTTTTTCCAAATCCGTTTCGGCCATCAGTTCTGCTCCCCGTCTTCACTAAGTTTTTTACGCCATTCATCCAGGATTCCATGCACATCAGCCGGTGTCAGACGGCCATAAGTTTTGCCATTGACCACACAGACCGGAGCCAACCCGCAACATCCGACGCAGCGGACACTCTGCAAATGAAACATTTTATCAGGCGTGCTTTCGCCTTCGCCGATTCCAAGTTCTTTTTTAAACTCTTCAAGAACCTTGTCATTTCCTTTCAAATAACAGGCCGTACCCGTACAAACCGAGATAACCGCTTTGCCAGGAGCATCAAGCTTGAAGAAGTTATAAAAAGTCAAAACCTCATAGATTCTGGCCAGCGGAATACCCATGCCTTCGGCTAAATCCATAGCATCTTCCCACGGCACAAAACCTTTAACGCCTTGAATTTCATGCAGAGCCATAATCAGAGAACCGCGCTTTTTGCGCCATTTGGCAGCAACCTGAGCGCCCAGAGAATTTCCGTCCATCAATTTCTCCTATCTTGTTGCTTTTATAGGGGTCATCATATCGGCAAAACAAATTCCGTTCAAGCGGATTCGCTTTTCTCCACCCGATTTATTTAAATTTGGCTGAAATTTATAAAAAAAGACCTAATATTATTCGAATTTTTAGAGATTTTTTGTAATATTCTGAAAAAAGATGTTTCTAAATCATATAAAATGTTTATAATCGTCGGCATGAAAAAACTAAACCTGTACATTGCTCGGCAGATTGTCATCGGTTTTCTGCTGGTTGCGTTTTGCCTGATGTCCATCATCTGGCTGACACAGTCATTGCGCTTTATCGAGCTGATCACCAACAAAGGTATCTCGCTGGCGGTGTTTGTCAAAATGACATCGCTGCTGATGCCCCGTATTTTTACAATTTTGGCGCCGATATCCCTGTTTGCTGCGGTTTTGTTTGTATACAACCGCATGTTATCCGACCGCGAACTTTCCGTCATGAAGGCAGCCGGCATCAGCCCGTGGGAAAATGCCAAACCGGCCCTGCTCATCGGTTTGATTATGGCAATATTCAATGTTTATGTCATGAATATTGGCATCCCCGCGGCTGAAAATGCGTTTAAGGATCTGCAATGGCAGGTCAAAAACGATGTTTCGCAATTGATGTTCCGAGAAGGTGAATTTACGTCTTTGCAAGATAATCTGACATTGTTTGTCACGTCGCACGAGCCGGACGGATCGGTCGGCGGCATTTTGATTAATGATGACCGCAATCCCAAAACCCGATCCACGGTCACCGCAGAGTTTGGACGCATTGTTCACACCCCCAAAGGGCCGCGCATTATTCTTGTCCACGGCACCCGCCAGGAGCTTAACCGCAAGAGCGGCCAGTTCAGCTCTGTAAGTTTCGAGCGCTATTCGGTAGACTTTGGCGCCAAAGAAAGCAAAGCGCGCAAAGCTGCCGGCGTACGCGAGAAAACATTGCGTGAGCTTTGGGGCGCGCTTGATAACAAATCTCTGGACCCTGAAGACGCGCGCCGCTGGTTTGTCGAAGGCAACAAACGCTTCACCACGCCGTTGCTCAATCTTGTTTATTCTCTGATTGCCTGCACCGGTTTGCTGGTGGGCAACTTCAACCGGCGCGGTCAGATCAAGCTGATTTCCTATTCGGTGGGCGGCATGGTGCTGATTCAAGCGTTTGATCTGGCTTTGGGTAATCTTGCAGCCAAAAATTTGTGGTGGCTGGTCGCCATGTATCTTAATCTGATTCTGCCGACTGTCGTTTGCCTGGGATTGTTGTTTTTCTACACCCCGCACTTATTCCGCAAACGCCGCCGAACCAATACCGGGGAGCCATAATGAATAAAAAACTGTTCTGTATGCTGCTCGGAGTTCCGCTCATTAATATCGGCACAGCCGCGGCGGATAACAGTGTTGTCACCCCGGACACACGCGGCACCATCACCGAAACCACCAAGGCGGCAAAGCCGAAACTTGACCCCAAAGTCAACATGACAGACATTCTCGGCCCTTCCGAGAGCGCTCCTGATGAGACCAAAGAAGAAGAACAAGAAATCTATTTTTCTGCCGACGAAGTAGAAAATAATCAGGAACAAAGCCTGATTACTGCTTCCGGACATGTTGAGATCATTCGCGATAATCTGACTCTTTATGCCGACAAGGTCGTTTACAATCAAAAAGAAGACACCGTCACCGCCATCGGCAACGTTGTTTTGGTCGAAGAAAACGGCTCGGTTGTTTTTTCCGATTATTCAGAGCTTCATGATCGCATGAGCGAAGGCGAAATGAAAAACATCAAAGTCATCATGGCAGATAAAAGCCGGATGGCGGCTCGTTCGTTTGTTCGCAGAAACAAAGACAAAAAAGTATTGCGCAATGCCGTTTACACACCTTGCGACGCCTGCCGTGGCGAAAATCCTCTTTGGCAGATTAAAGCCACCAAAGTGGTTCATGATGCTGAAAATAAAGACGTCAATTATCAAAATGCTTTTCTGGAAGTAAAAGGCACGCCGGTTTTCTACACGCCGTATTTGTCGCATCCGGATCCGACTGTCAAGCGCCGCTCTGGCTTTTTATTCCCGCGGATAATGTCCAACTCTTATCTTGGCGGAGCTTTGCAGGCGCAATATTTCTGGAACATTGATGATCACCAGGATCTGTTGTTTAACCCCATTTTGACCACGGACAAAGGCATTGTCTACAGCGGAGCCTATAACAAATATTTTTACAATGGCAATCTTTCGGCTTCCGGCTCTTTTCTCAAAGATGAAGACAAAGATAAAAACCGGGGCAACCTCTTTGCCTACGGCCGGTATGAAATCAACGACTACTGGGTCGCCGACACTGACATCAACTATGCGTCTGACAACAGTTATCTCAAAGACCTCAATCTCCCAAAGGATGATGATGCCTGGCTGACTTCCCGCGCGCGTTTACAGGGTTTTGATAACCGCAACTATGCAGCCCTGGAAGCTTATTATTACAAAATTTTGAGTTATGACCTTCGCGACGCTGACCGGCCGATAGTCTTCCCATTTCTCACTTATGAAAACATCAGTGATACGAACCGCTACGGCGCTTATGCCAAAACCAACTTGAGCTTTGCCTCGGTCACGCATGATGAAGACACTTCCAGCCAACGCGCCACCATGATCAATTCCTGGAACCTGCCCTACACCAGTCCTTATGGTGAAAAATACAAACTGGTAGCTTCTGTCAAGTCTGACCTTTATTATGTTAATGATTACGATTATCGCGATGACGGCGATCCGTTCACCGGCACGGCAGCGCGTGTTTTCCCTCAGGTTGGCTTGGAATGGCGGTTGCCGTTTATTCGTGCGGCAGAAAATTCCCGCCAGATTCTTGAACCGATCATTGTTGCCGCTTTTGCACCAAACCAAAGTAACGATCCGGAAAAAATCCCCAATGAAGACAGTCAGGATGTTGAGCTTAATGACACCAACATCCTCAATCTTGACCGCTATTCCGGATACGACCGCAATGATACCGGGAGCCGCATCAGCTACGGTCTCAACTGGAGCTCTTATGGCAATCTTTTTGGACGCACGTCGGTTTTGCTGGCACAAAGCTATGAATTTGACAAAGATGAAAGTTTTGCCGCGGCAGATGATCAACAAGGTTCTTTCACGGACTATGTCGGCCGAGTTTACGCCTCGCCCAACGAATATTTTGACTTAAATTACCGTTTCAAATTCGACCGCGAAGACTTCAGCATCAACTACAGCGAACTTGCCTCCAGCTTCGGCCCGCGGATTTTGCGGATGTATGTGTCATACATTTATTTTCAGGCCAACGAAACTTCCTCCATCCAGGATGAAGAACGCAAAGAGCTTTATACCGGCCTGAGCAGCCAGCTCACCAAGAACTGGTCTATCAGCCTCTACAACCGACAAGATCTGGCTCCCGGCGGCGGCGCATTGGAATATGGCGGCTTCTTGACATATGAAGACGAATGTACCAAACTGATCTTCAATATTGAAAAAGACAATTCCAGCGATCCCGATTACGAAGGAGACTTTGAATTTGGTTTCACTTTCTTCTTAAAAACGCTTGGCGGAACAGAATCTTAACAACCTTGAAAGGATAACGAATAATGAAAAAGCTTTTTGCCTTACTCGGACTGTTTGTCATTTTGGCGCTGCCGGCACAAGCGGCATCGCTCAAAATTGTTGCCTTGGTCAACGGCGAAATCATTTCTTCGGAAGACTTTCAAAGCCAGCTTAATTCTTTTGTCATGAACACCAAAATTCCCCTCAATAATCAAACAAGGGGCATGATCATGCAAAAAGTTCTCAACCAGTGTATCGACGAAAAGCTCAAAATTCAGGAAGCTCTCAAAAATGACATTACCATCACCGATGAAGAAATCGATGCGCAAATCCGCCATCTTGAAAAGAAAGCAGACATCCCAAACGGACAAATGACAAAAGTGTTGCGTGAAGCCGGGGTCAATCCGCAAACCCTCCGCGACCAAATCAAATCCGATCTTGCCTGGCTGCGCCTGATTCGCAAAAAATACGCCATGGAAGGATCGCTGACTCAAAAAGAAATTAATGAAGCACTGGAAGAAGCAAAAAAAGATTTAGACACGCCCAAATATCTTGTATCCGAAATTTTCATAAAAAAAGACCACGCTAAGAATCTGTCGGATCTTGTTTACAATTTGCGCAATGACAACCGCTTTGAACTTTATGCAATGCAGTTTTCCGACAGCCCGAGCGCAGCCAACGGCGGTAACCTCGGCTGGGTCAATACCGGCCGGCTTCCGCTTGCGTTGGAAGGTCGCCTCAAAAAGATGAAACCGGGCGCTGTTTCTGACCCTGTTCAAATTGGCGACGGTTATTATATTCTCAAACTCAACCAAACATTCAATCCCAAAACAGACAAACCGCAAACACCTTCCGCCAAAGAGATTCGTACTTTGTTGGAAAACCAAAAGATGGAAGCTCTCAGCAAAAAATTGTTACAAGAACTGCGTCAGCAGGCCGTCATTGAGATACGGAGCTGAAATGGCGGAGCTTAAACAAATCATTGCATCCATGCCCTCTTTGCGTCTGACAGTCGAGGCGCACGGCTTGATGGCCAAAAAAACGCTCGGACAAAATTTTTTGCTGGACAGCAATATTACAGACAAAATCATCCGCACATCGCTGGACAACCAACATCGCAAATCTTTTGCCGGAATGCATATTTATGAAATCGGCCCCGGCCCCGGCGGTCTGACTCGTTCGATTCTCAAAGCAACGCCGGATAAGCTGACGGTTATTGAAATGGATGAACGCTGTATCGGCATTATGGAAGAACTGCGCGCCAAAACCGGAAACATCATGGAAATCATTAACGGGGACGCGCTCAAATTTGACTTTGGCCACACTGAAAATATACCCCGGCAAATTATTTCCAACCTTCCGTACAATGTTTCGGTGCCGCTGCTGACCGGCTGGTTGAAAAACATTGACCGTTTCGCGGCACTGACTCTGATGTTCCAAAAAGAGGTAGCCGACCGGATCACGGCACCTCTTTGCACCAAAGATTATGGCCGGCTTTCGGTTTTGGCGCAGCTTCAGTGCAAAATTACCCGGCTTTTTGATCTTAATCCCGAATGTTTTGTCCCGGCACCCAAAATATGGTCAACGATCCTGTTGTTTGAGCCGGCGGCAACACCCTTGACGACACCGCAAATTAATAAACTCGAAAAGTTAACGATGCAAGCTTTTGCCCAACGCCGCAAGATGATTCGCCAAAGTCTTAAATCTGTTCCTGCTCTGGAAGCCAAATGTGCCGCCGCCGGCATCCCGTTAACGGCTCGTCCGGAAGAGATTTCCCCGCAACAATTCCTGTCCCTTTCTGCCTCGTTATAATTTTTTTGACAAAATTTCACAAAAAACGCTTGCTTTTTGTCTTTATCAATGTTATTTTCACAATCAATAAAAAATTGTTACTATATTATTAACCGGCCGACGGCTTGAAAGACGACACTTTCCGCTCACAGGCCTCAAAACCCAAGATTATGGAAAAAAAGAAAATTACCAGCAGAAGGGAAGCCCAGGAAGCTTTCGAGTACAGTTTCGCAACACTAGCATGTGCGCTCAACCCGTGCAGCATCTTCTACGACGGATTTCAGTTTGTCCGCCAGAGAATCCAGCTAAAAGGCGGGGAACCTTTCCTGGCTTACATCGCCCATGACAATGCAATGAAACACACATTCATTGTCCCGGTTGACCCGGAGAAAAACGGCGAACCGACCATTGAGGACTTCGCCGATGTCCACGTGATCAAAAGCGTGAAATCCGCTGAAGAAGCGATCAAAGCGTTTCTGGCCGAATTTGGATCTTTGTCACAGGCCTTAAATCCGGAAAGCGAGACTTTCGAAGGTTATCTTTTCCGTCAGGAAACGATAGAGCTGAAAGGCAACATCTTCAAAGCCTTCATCGCCACTTCGGAAGATCAGAAGACGATCTTCGTTGTTCCGGTGGACGGCACTGTTCCGAGCATCCAAAACGCCGAGGACGTCAAGCTGGTCATCAGGAAGAAATGAGTCAGAAGCAGACTTAACCGCAAATTGCTTCAAAGAGCCGGCCTTGTCACAGACAAGCGGCTCTTTTTTACATAAAAATTTTGGTAAAAAACTAAAAATTTAAATGAATTTTCAAAAAGCATGTTTATAATCAACCCGTTATTTTACGAATAAATTAAGGAAATATGGATGTCTTTGGCGAAAAATCTTTACGACGGTTTTCATAAACTTATTCATGCAACATACAACTGGATGCTGGAGCTTTCCGCCTCGCCGCGAGCAATGTTTTTTTTGTTTGTTGTTGCCTTCATTGAAAGTTCCTTTTTCCCGATTCCGCCGGACATCATGATCATTCCGATGGTTCTGGCCACCCCGGAAAAAGCATGGCGCATTGCCGGGCTCGCCACGCTGGCCAGCGTGCTGGGCGGCTGTTTCGGCTATGGTATTGGGGTCTTTTTGTTTGATCAGATTGCTCAGCCTCTGCTTGCTTTTTACGGTTACCTGCACCAATTTGATGTTTTCAAAGAATATTACCACGAATGGGGCGCTTGGATTGTCTTCGGCGCGGGCATCACACCTTTTCCCTATAAAGTCATTACCATTGCCAGCGGCGTTGTCGGGCTGAATCTGGTCACGTTCACGGTTGCCTCGGTCATTGCCCGCGGTATGCGCTTCTACCTGATTGCCTGGTTGCTCAAAAAATGGGGAGCGCCGATGAAAGAATTTATCGAAAACAATCTCGGTATGCTTTCGGTTTTATTTATGGTTTTGCTTGTTGGCGGTTTTGTTGCGATAAAATACCTATAAGCGCTTGTCCTGACTGCGGCAAAACCGACTCACCGGACAATTGCTGCAGTCCGGTTTCTGAGCTTTGCAAATATAGCGGCCAAACAAAACCAGCCAGTGGTTCAAATGTCGCTTATAATCATCGGGCAGTATTTTTTCCAAATCTGCCTCCACGCCGAGCGGCGTCCGGCTGTCGCTCATTTCCAGCCTTTCCGTCACACGCAGCACATGCGTATCCACTGCCACCGTTGGTTCGTTCCACCACACATTTAGCAGAACATTAGCCGTCTTGCGGCCGACACCGGCCAGTTTTTCCAAAGCCGCACGATCATGCGGCACTTTGCCGCCATAGGTTTCAACCAAAGTCCGGCTCATGGCAATAATATTTTTTGCTTTGTTGTTATAAAGGCCGATTGTTTTAATATAATCTTTCAGACGTTCAAGTCCGAGAGTCAGCATTTTCTGCGGCGTATCCGCCACCTTAAACAATTCTTTGGTGGCTTTGTTCACACCCTTGTCCGTGCTTTGGGCAGACAAAACGATAGCCACCAAAAGTGTATAAGCATTGGTATAGTCCAACTCCGAAGACGGATCGGCATCTTTCGCTTTAAAAACATCAAGAATTTCCAGAATCTCTTTTGGATGGCGCATCAGGCTTTCACTCCTCCGGCACCGGCAGCTTTAGGCGCATTTTCATCCAGCGGCCAACGCGGTCTTGGCTTAAAATCAAGATCATTATACATTCCTTTAAGGGCGCGTTCCATTCCCGCCCAGGCAATCATCACGCCATTATCCGTACAAAGCCTGATCGGCGGCGCCGAAAAAATCAGCCCCTCCGTTTCCGCCAGTTGCTGCAACCGCCCTCGCAAATAAGTATTCGCGGCCACCCCGCCGGCAACAACCAAATCTCTTCCTTGAGGATATTTGCTGCGGAAAATAAAAATTGCTTTTTTCAATTTATAAAGCAAGCTTTCGGTCACGGCTTTCTGGAAACTGGCGCAAACATCAGCCGTATCCTGTTTGCTGAGAATAGTATGTTCGATACTGCCGTCTGCGGCATAGGATTCGATAATCTTGCGCACAGCGGTTTTTAAACCGGAAAAAGATAAATTACAATCGCCCGAATTTTGCAGCGGCCGCGGCAGGACAAAGCGATTTTCATCGCCCAGTTCCGCCATTTTTTCAATCATTGGCCCGCCAGGATAGCCCAAATTCAGCATTTTGGCCACTTTATCAAAAGCTTCGCCGGCTGCATCATCAATTGTTGTCCCCAGGCGTTCAAAATCACCGCTGCCTTTGACAATCAATATCTGGCAATGCCCGCCTGACACCAGCAGCAGCAAATAAGGATAATTTACTTCGGAAGTCAGACGCGCGGCCAAAGCGTGCCCTTCCAGATGATTCACGGCAATAAACGGCTTGTTCAGTGCCAGACACAGCGCTTTTGCCGCCATCACGCCGACAACCACGCCACCGATTAATCCCGGCCCGGCCGCCGCGGCCACGGCATCAACATCCTGCGGCCGCAACCCTGCCTGCTTAAATGTTTCTTCTAATATGTCTTCAATATGGTCAAGATGTGCCCGCGCCGCAATCTCGGGAACAACGCCGCCGTATATTTTATGTTCAAGTTGCGTCAGCACGCAATCGCCCAAAATCTCTCTTTTGTCATTCACAATCGCTGCCGCAGTTTCATCGCAGCTGCTTTCTATTCCCAAAACAATCATTCAAAACGCCTTTCAACTGCATATATAATACTTCTTTGTTGCAGTTTTCGGATTATTATATACACTATAAAAAGTTTAATGCCAAGAATTACTTATCAATGAGGAACCCGAAATGGCCAAAACGCAAAAAGACACACTCTCTGCCGCTGCGCCGGCAGAAAACCAGACACCATCCGCACATCCCGGAAGGTTAAATAAATATACCTTTCGTTTTGCCTTGTTGATCATCATCGGAGGTGTCGGCTATTTTGCCTGGCAAAACCCGGTTCTGAAAACCCAAATACACTCTTGGTTCGCGCCCGCGCCGAAAGAAGATCTTATCACACCGCGTATAACCGATCTGCAAAACCAGATAACCGGGCTGCAAGACCAAATCAACAGTTTGGCTTTTCGTCTTGAGAATTCAGGCCTTGGCGAAATCCGCGAACAAGTCCGAAATCTTGAAAAAATAAACCTGAACATCATAGACTCCAAAGCAGACGCCGCCGCCGTTCTTGGCGTTGTCACCCGAATGGATTCAGCCGAGCAAAAAATTACCAAATTAAGCGAAGTTACCGATTCCAGCGCCCTGTTGCTGACCGGTATACTCTTGGTCAAAGACGCCGCCGATCGCGGACAAACTTTTGAATACGAAGCAGAAGTTCTCACCCAGCTTGCCGACAATTCTTCGCAAACGGCGCCATATATAGCCGCCATTCGCCGTTTTGCAGCGACGGGCTTGCCCTCGGATCTTGAATTAAGCCTCGAATATAATCATTTGCTGCAGGAACTGCGCCGTCGGCAGACTCAGCAAAACGGGCAAACCTGGACCGAACGTCTTAACAACAAATTAAATGAGATTGTCAAAATCAAAAAGACCGGTATCAACACACCAGAAGCAGACATTGAGGCAACGCTGGACGAAACCGCCGCTCTGATCAACAATAATGACCTTTTGCGCGCGGCAAAACGGCTTAAAGGATCAAATCTGCCACAGATTGAAGACCTTGCAGGATTCCAAAACTGGATCGCCAAAGTTGAACAAAGAGAAGAATTTTACCGTGCTGTTTCCGCCCTTTCGGCAGACGCGCTGGCCGCTCTCAAAGTAAACAACCTGCGCAAAGTCCGCGGTAAATAAAATTAATATGAAATTTTAACCAAACAAATCTGATTTTTTTTGCGCTTGAGAATTTCAAAATGAAATCCTTCAAACATAAATTTTTGCCCTGCGGAAGGAATTGACTGCGTCATATCCAACAAATAACCGGCAATGGTCGCAGCATTGCTGTCACAAATATTCCATCCGAAACGACGATTCAGATCCCGCACGGAAACTTGCCCGTCAACCACAAAAGTCCGCTCATTAATTTTACGAATCCCAGCCGGATTCGGATAAGCGGCATCACTTTCATCGTCAATCTCACCGACAATTTCTTCCAAAATATCTTCTAGAGTCACAACGCCTTGTAAAACACCATATTCGTCAACCACGATTGCAAAATGCTCTCTCCTGGAACGAAAAAGCTGCAACTGTTGCAACAACGTCGTATTGTCGGGAATAAACCACGGTTCGGTCATAATCTTCCGGATGTCAACCTGCTCACAAACCCCCGCATGGTCAATAATTTCCTTAAACAGGGTTTTGACTCTGATCACCCCGACAATATTTTCCGGCCGATCCTGATACAACGGCACGCGGGAAAACGGGCTGTTCTCAACCTTGGCAAAAATTTCCGCTACCGGCAGATCAATATCAATCGAGAACAGATTTTTGCGATGGTTCATAATATCATAAACCGTAATCTCCGATAAGTCCAAAACACCCTCAAGCATTGCCTTTTCCTGAGCGGTATTCTCATCGGCGCAATGATCCATGGCGCCGCGAAAAGCATCCTCAAACGACACCGGTGCCGAAGTGTTTTTTTCACCAAAAACATTTCTCAATAAAGAAATCATCCACTGCTTTTCCCGTTCAAAAATTTTTCAATGGCTTTTGTAACGCGCTCAACTGTCATAGAAACCTGTTCTTCTCTGGTTTCAACAACAATATCTGCCTCCGAATAAAAGGGATATTCTTCGCCAATATATTTTTCAAGCTTACCTTTCAGCTCATCATCCGCACCAAGTAAAAATGGCCTGTGTTTACGACCGGCTGTCCGACTGTACAACACGTCCACATCTGCTTTCAGCCAGACGGTTATAGCATTTTTTTTTGCATATTCCCGGGTTTGCGGTGCCACAAAAGATCCTCCGCCGGAAGCCAGCACGCAGGGCGGCCCCTGCAGCAAACGTTTCATAACCCGCGCCTCGCCGGCGCGATATTCCTGCAGTCCAAAACATTTAAGAATATCAATCAGCGACAGTCCCGCCGCTTTTTCAACCTCGCGGTCACCGTCTATAAAAGGCAGATCAAGCTTCTGCGCCAGACGTTTCCCAACACTGGTTTTGCCGCTGCCCATTAACCCGACCAAAAGAATTATTTTGTCCTGAAAATTCGCCATTTTTTCACTATTTTAACATATTTTTCAAACTTATTGTGCTAACTATATAAATAAAGCAGGTTTTTATCAATAATTTTTTGTCAAAGGGGGCTCCAATGCGTCAGAAAAAATCAAATTTCATTTATTACATCCTCGGCCTGATTTTTCTGGCGGCAGTTGTCTTTGCCGTCGTACATGAGGTACAAATGCCGGTTGAACATGTTGAGGTTGAATTGCCTCTGGCGCAATAATGCAGGCTCTGATAGAAGATTTCCTTGATATGCTGCGGGCCGAAGCCGGTGCTGCAACCAACACGATTGACGCATATCGTCGTGATCTCGAGCAATTTGCTGCCGGATGCCGCAAACCGCCAGCGCAAATAACTGCCGAAGACCTGACGGCGCACATCCGCTGTCTGAGCGACAATAAATATGCGCCGAAGTCCGTCGCGCGCAAAATCTCGGCGCTTAAAGATTTTTTCAAATTTCTCTATTCGGAAAAAGAAATTTCCTCTAATCCGGCCACCGACTTAACACAGCCCAAACAAGAAAAACCTCTGCCAAAATTTTTAACCCCGGATGAAGTCAATCGGCTCTTGGAAACAGCTCAAAAGAAAAACGAAATTTCTTTCCAGCGCGCGGCTGTCATGCTTGAGCTGATTTATGCCTGTGGGCTTCGTGTTTCGGAATTGGTCGCTTTACCGGAAAATTGTTTTAATTTTGACAAAAGGCAGATTCTAGTCCGCGGCAAAGGCAGCAAAGAACGACTAATTCCGGTAGCCGAACGCACAATCAAAACCATTCTCGACTACCTCTCCCTGCGGGAAGAATTTATCCGCGGTCGCAAATCAATTTGGTTGTTTCCCTCTCCAAAATCGGCAAGCGGACACATTACCCGTGATGCCTTTTTCAAAGATCTCAAAAAAATCGCCCTTCTTGCCAATATTCCGGCGGAAAAAATTTCTCCGCATGTTTTGCGCCATTCGTTTGCAACGCATCTGCTGCATAATGGCGCGGACCTGCGTTCAGTTCAAAAAATGCTTGGACATGCCGACATTGCCACCACTCAGATCTACACGCATATCGCCGATGAAGAACTCCTTGCCGAAGTACGCACCAGACATCCCTTAAACCGTTTCAAATAAACTCAGCAATGGCTGCAGCCATGACCGCCGCAATGGCATGAATGCCCGGACTTTTGTTTTTGCCGGCAAAATGCTTCATAGGTATTTTCCAGCAACATCGCCACCGTCATCGGCCCGACCCCGCCCGGAACCGGAGTGACAAAAGCAGCAACCTCTCGCACATTGTCAAAATCAACATCTCCGCATAATTTGCCTTCTACCCGGTTAATACCGACGTCAATCACCAGAGCACCGGGCTTAACCCAGTCCTTTTTAACTATTTTCGGCCGACCGCAAGCGGCGACCACAATATCCCCCTGCCGAACAAGATCCGGCAGATTCTTCGTTTTGGAATGCGCAATCGTAACCGTGCAATCATGATTAAGCAATAACGCGGCTGTCGGCCTTCCCACAATATTAGAACGCCCAATAATCACGGCATGCTTTCCGGTAAAGTCAATTCCGGTGCTTTCAAGCAGCTTTAAAATTCCGCGCGGCGTCGCCGACACAACGGCTTCCGGATTGCCAACAGCCAAAAGCCCTGCATTATAAGGATGAAAGCCGTCCACATCTTTCTCTGGACGAATACTGTTCAAAATCCGCTGCGAATCAAGATGTTCCGGCAGCGGTAATTGGACAATAATGCCGTTGATATGCGGATTTTCATTAAGTTCCTCAATCACTTCCTGCAAAGCATGTTCGCCTATAGACGCTGAAAGTTCCAAAACTTCACAACTGATGCCAACTTCGGCAGCGGCTTTTTTCTTATTACGAACATAAACCTTGCTGGCTTCATTTTCCCCGGCCAACACCACCGCCAAAACCGGTTTTTCCTCTTCCTTGGCAATTTTCCGCGCCAGCTCTTCCCTGAGTTGGGCTGCCGCCTGTTTTCCGTCAATGATCTGTGCCGACATCTAACTCTCCTCCGTCCAACGGCGGATTCTTTCTGCCGTTGTTTCATCCTCTGTTTTGATAAAAATTTTCTTATGACGGTCAAGAAAACCGCTGATAATTTCCATACTTGTCTTAGGAATTTTCAAGGCCTTGGCCAAAAAATCAATTAACTCTTTATTAGCTTTGCCTTTTTCGGGAATACTCGTCACGCTGATTTTCAAATATTCCTCTCCCGAAGCAACGGTAAAAAAGCCGACCTTTCCGCAACGCGAAGCGTTCGGCGTCAGCCTGATTCTGACAACAATGCCGCCGTCTTTTTTTTCAATAACCTCAGGCAACTTACACCAGCATTGCGCTCAGCCGCAACAGCAGCCGGCTGATCAAAATCAGGATCAAAAGCAGAATAAAGGGTGAAAAATCAATTCCGGAAAAAGGCGGAATCTTCTTGGCGATTTTGCGGTAAACCGGAATAGTCAGTTTATCCAGAATTTCAACTGTCTTCTGGGTATATTTGTTTGACGCCTCCAAAATCCGGAAATGCAGCAACCAGGAAATAACCACCTGGACCACGACAATTTTGAAGTAAATATCCACCAGCAGGCCCAAAACATAAACAAAAGGCTCAAGCAGCGCGCCCATAAAAAATCTCCTTATCAAATAAATCTCATTGGTTGTGATACCCTAATCGGCTTTTTGTGTCAATATCCCGAAAATTTATACTTGTTGACGACTGCGTTCGTATATATCACGATACCGAGCCATCCGAAATCCGTTCAGACTGCGGATTTTCGGCGGCATGGCGGCATCTGCTGTCTCTCGCTCAACTTCTTCGCGGGACTTGCCCATACGCATGGCGGTCAGCACGATGGCCATCTTTTGCCGGTTCCTTTTAGCAATATCAATTTTATTTTCAGCTTCTTCGCGGCTGGAAGTAACCGGACGAAACCGGACAAATTCCTCGCCGATACCCCGTTCAAACTCCCGGGAATCAATCCCTGCTTTCATACGCAGATAACGGTTGGCCATATTGTCGCGCGCAATCGCCATTGCACCGGCAGCCATCACGGCGCCGGTTGCAAGCTGTGCACTTCTTTCGGCCAATTCACTCGCATAGCCTTCTCGGGTGTCTGCTTTATCTTTGGTTGCCTGCGTTCGGACACGCAAACGGCGTAATTCGCTCATTTTGAAATTCAAAAAAGCAAGACGTTCCAAAGCTTGTTCTTTCAACGGACCGTTGCCGTAAACCGCCGCTCCGGCATACAAAGCGATAATCCGGCGCATTTCGGTTTCCCGGTCATCCAAGAAATTCAAAAATGAATTGCGGGCAATAATTTCTTCTTCCGTTGTGCCGTTTGAATTAATATCGTTTTCAATTTTTTTCTGGGCCTCAATCCAATCATAATACTCAGCGCGCGGATCTTCGCCGGCATCCATCTTTTGCAAGGATTCGGCAATCAAAAAATCCAATTCAAAAGTATTAATCTCCACACCCTGAATTTTGGCAACTTGCTTAATTTCCTCAATTTTACCGGGCACGCTGTATGCATTGGCAACCTTATCAAGCTTTTGCCGCAAAATAAATTTGTCCGCTTCCTGTTTCAGCAATTTTTTATCAACACCGGCCATGGTTGAACGGGCATATTCCATCCGTTGCCGTTGATCCGGGCTCTGCCCCAAACTGTACCTGACATCAGCCAGCAGATCCAAAGACTGTTGCTGGTATTCCTCTTTCCAGTTGGCATATTCTTCTGTATACATATCGGGCATATTCATGCTCCTTTGTTTAATTAAACTTTTTCAAAAATAATTTTTCCTTCCTCAAGCCAGACAATCCGGTCAACCACCCACTGGCTGATTTGCTCGATTTTTTCAAGTTCAAGCCCCATAGCCTGACCAATACGGCCGATCAGCAGAACTTCTTTATCCGACAAATCGCCGTCGGAATTAGCGAGCAGGCACATTTCCTTGACCAGCGCCATTGCTTTCTTGCGGTCTTTGATAAGTTTGGCGGCCTCAACAATGTCATCGTCGCTCATTTTGGAGTTAATTTCTTCAAACCTGTTTTCCGACACACCAAGAACCAGCGCCATTTCTCGGATAAAGAGCTTTTCTTCATCATCAAACTCGCCGTCTGACTTGGCTAACTTAGCCAAAATCTTCAGAAAGACAACGCGCTCGTCTTCACTCATGCTTGCCAGATACCCCATATCGCTCTCCATGTTAAAGTTAGACATTATTTCTGTCCTTTCTTCCATTGTTGATTTGTTATCATATTAACAAAAATTAATAACTTTTCAATCAAAAACCTTTTTTACCTTTTTATGCCAAAAAGCAATTGAATTTAATCCTTGCTTGGCATAAAATAAAAAAAGTTTAATAATTGAAAACGGATACGAATTGAAAAAATATTACATCAAGACCTTCGGCTGCCAGATGAATGTTTATGATTCCCAGCGCATCGCCTCAATTTTGGAACATCTTGGACTAAAGGCGGCTTCTTCACCCCGTGCGGCTGATCTGATTATTCTCAACACCTGTCACATCCGCGAAAAAGCGGCGGAAAAAGTTTTTTCTGACCTTGGCCGGCTGGAGTTGCTTCGCCAAGAGCGCTTAGAAAAAGGTCTGTCCACAATCATCGGTGTCGTTGGCTGCGTTGTTCAGGCGGAAGACGAACAAATTGCCAAACGCGCACCTTATGTTGACTTTGCCCTTGGTCCGCTGGCATATCATCGCCTGCCTGAAGTTTTAGCCAAACTAGGCCGCACGCGGGGAGAAACAATTATTGACACAGAATTCCCCGTTGAATCAAAATTTGATTTTTTACCGCCCAACAATACTTCCTCCGGATGTGCTTTTCTGGCTGTTCAGGAAGGATGCAATAATTTCTGCACTTATTGTGTTGTCCCCTACACCCGCGGCATTGAAACATCGCGCCCGGTTGAAGATGTATTGTGCGAAGCACGCGGTTTGGTTGCACGTGGCGCGGTTGAATTAAATTTACTCGGCCAAAACGTCAATTCCTACCATGGGAAGGATTCTTCCGGCAAGGAACGCTCACTGGCATATTTGCTCAACAAACTCAATGAAATTGACGGCCTAAAACGCCTGCGCTACACCACGTCTTATCCGGCGGATATGGCCGATGAGCTGATTGCCTGTCATAAAAACATCTCAAAACTAATGCCCTATCTGCATCTGCCTGTTCAGTCTGGATCCGACAAGATTCTCAAAGCCATGAACCGACGCCACACCGCCGGACAATATTTGGAGATCATTGCCAAATTACGCGAAGCCAACCCTTTGCTTGGATTCTCTTCCGACTTCATTGTCGGCTTTCCCGGCGAAACCGATGCCGATTTTGAAGCGACATTGGATTTAGTCAAAAAAGTAGGATTTATTCAGGCCTTTTCCTTCAAATACTCACGCCGCCCCGGTACACCGGCGGCCCTGATGCCTGGCCAAATTGAGGAAAAGGTAAAAAAACAACGTTTGGACATTTTGCAAAATCTTTTATTTTCCGGACAGTTAAACTTTAATAAAGAAACTGTTGGTAAAATAGTCCCCGTCTTATTTGAAACCGGAGGACGCCACGCCGGACAGCTGACCGGACGAACCCCTTATATGCAAAACCTCCATGCCGAACTCGGCCGGGAATACTTAAACAAAATTGTCAATGTCAGAGTGACTGGCGCAACCGTTAATTCGCTCACCGGTCAAAAAGAAGGAAAATAACCATGGCAGAAATTAATTTTGAACTCTTCAATAACACGCTGGTTCAACAGCTTGTCGGCCCGCAGGACTGTAATCTGCGCCTGCTGGAAAAAATTCTTGATGTTGAAATCGGCTCCTTTGGTAATAAGATGAACATTAAAGGTTCGGCTTCTGCCATTGAGCAGGCCAAAACCGCCATTGACGTTCTTTATAACAAAGTCAGCAAAGGCATTGCCGTTGGCGACGAAGAAGTCAAAGCCGCCGTTCGCATTTCAGGGGGCGACACCGACGCCGCCACAGCGCAAGACTTGAGCAACATTGTGCTCAAGACCAAAAAACGCCATATATACCCGCGTTCGGCCACGCAGGCGCTTTATATCCAGGAAATGATGAAAAATGAGCTTGTTTTTGGCCTTGGCCCGGCCGGTACGGGTAAAACATATCTTGCCGTGGCACTGGCTGTTTCCATGATGCTGGAAGGAAAAATCGATAAAATCATTCTGTCGCGTCCGGCGGTTGAAGCCGGCGAGAATCTCGGCTTTCTGCCCGGAGACCTTAAAGAAAAAGTCGACCCTTACCTGCGCCCGCTGTACGATGCGCTATATGAAATGCTGCCGGCTGAACAGGTCGACAAGAAAATCTCTCTGGGCGAAATTGAAATTGCGCCGCTGGCTTTCATGCGCGGCCGCACGCTTTCCAATGCTTTTGTTATTTTGGACGAAGCGCAAAATACCACGCCGATGCAGATGAAAATGTTTCTGACCCGTCTTGGCGAAAATTCACGCATGGTTGTCAACGGAGACTTAAGCCAGGTTGACTTGCCGCGCGGCATTATTTCAGGATTGCGCGATGCGCTCGATATCCTCAAAGACACACCCGGTATTGGTTCTGTGCGTTTCAGCGCTGCAGATGTTGTCCGCCACGGTCTGGTTGCCAAAATTGTAAAAGCCTATGAAGAGCGCAGCAAAAAAGAGTATGGAGATGAGTGACATCCTCAACATTGCGCCGGATGCTCCGATTTGGAACAGCTGCGGGTTTGACGCCGTGCTGACGGCACAAACTGTTTTCAAAACCCTTTTAAGCTTTTTGAGAACCCGGCAGGAAATTGATTTTCTACAAAACGGCAAAAGCATTATCGTCAATTTATCGCTAAACAATGATGAAGAGATCCGCCGCCTTAACCGTGAATTTCGCAATCTTGACCGTCCGACAAACGTCCTTTCCTTCGCCAATATTGATGACGATGATTTTGACAAATATCTCTGCATCAGCCCGGAGATTGAACTCGGCGACATCATCATTGCTTATGAAACGCTGTGCAAAGAGGCCGCCGAAAAGAAAATCTCCGTGCATGATCACTTCGCGCACCTGCTGACTCATGGACTCTTGCACCTGTGCGGATTTGATCACCAACAGGACGAAGAAGCCGAATACATGGAAAATCTGGAAACAGAGATTCTGCAAAGTCTTAACATTAACAACCCCTATCAGGAGTAAATTTTCATTATGCCAGACGAAACGAAAAATGAGCCTTCCTTTTGTAGTTTTGTAACTAATTTCTTCAAACACAAGCAACCTGAAACAGTCCGTGAAACCATTGAAGATCTGATTGAAGATGCCGATGCCGGACAAGAATTTTCGGAGCATGAACAATTATTGTTGAATAACATCTTGTGCCTGCGCGACAAAAAATGCAGCAGTGCCATGATTCCGCGGGCCGACATTGTTGGTTTTCCCAAAGACGGCACCGTTGGCGATCTGGCCGAATTAATGATAACCAAAGGGCATTCCCGCATCCCGATCTATGGGGAATCCCTCGATGACATCATTGGTATTGTGCACGTTATTGACCTTGTCAAATGTCTGCTCAATGGTCAGAAAAATGTCAAGGTAGCCGATATTATCACCAACAATGTCAAATTTGTCTCTCCGTCCATGCGGGTTTTGGATCTTTTGCGGCAAATGCAGCTGCAAAAGGTGCATATGGCCATGGTTGTCGACGAATACGGCGGAATTGACGGTTTAGTCACGATTGAAGATCTGTTGGAAGAAATTGTCGGCGACATTGAAGATGAATATGACCTGGATGAAGACCATATCATCACGGTTCAGGAAAATGGTGAAATTCTCGCCGATGCCAAGGCCGAACTGGATGAAATCAAAGAGCAGACCGGACTGGATTTGGCATCTGCGCTTGACGATGATGAAAAAGAAGACATCGACACTCTGGGCGGCCTTGTTTTTCAGATTGCCCAGCGCATCCCTTCTCGCGGTGAAATCATCGAAGGCAACGGCGGCATCAAATTTCGCATTTTAGAAGTAGATCCTCGCCGCATTAAAAAAGTTTTGATCATGCTGCCCAAGGAGACTCCCGCTGTCGCCGTTTCAGAATAAAATTCTGCATCATCCGAAACTCACCGCCTTTTTGTGCGGATGGCTGAGTGTGGCTGCATTGCCGCCTTTTTATGTCTTTCCGCTTTTATTCATTACCGTCAGTCTGTGGATTTGGCTGATAGACCGGAGCGATTCGCCGCGCCGGGCTTTTGCCTGCGGTTATTGGTTTGGTTTTTCTTTTTTTGCTTTTGGCCTTTGTTGGATTGGCAATGCGTTGTTGCTTGACAACACTTTTTTGCGCTGGTTATATCCGGTTGTCTTTTTGGCTTGCGGCGTTTTTTTTGCATTTTTCTTCGCTGTTCCCGCATATCTGTCCTGGTTTTTCAAAACAGCCGTTGCCCGCTATCTCGCTTTTGCAGGGTTGATTGTCGTTTTCGAATGGATTCGCAGCTTTTTCCTGACCGGCTTTCCGTGGAATCTGTGGGGATCTGTTTTGGCATTTCACACAGCATTGCTTCAGCCGGCATCTATCGGCGGTGCTTATCTGCTGTCATTGTTGGTCTTGCTGATCTGTGGCGCGCCGTTTTTATATCTGGCTGCCCCAAACCGGAAAAATCTGATCTTATCCGGCAGCATCATTTTTATTTTATTTGGTGGAACCGCATTATGGGGCGGTTTGCGATTGCAAGAAGAATCTTCAGCGCCTTCGTCAACCCTCATCCGCATTGTTCAACCGAGTATTCCGCAGAGTTTCAAATGGGATGAAGGTCTCCTTGAACAAAACCTTGATACTTATCTCAATTTCTCCCGCAAAGCGCCCACTGATGGCATCAAAGCCGTTATATGGGGTGAAACAGCCTCGCCTTTCCCGCTAGATTTTGATGAGGCGCACAATTTCAAAGTCCGTGGAATCATTCCGCAGGAAGGTTACCTTATCACCGGTCAGGTTCGTTATCACACCAGAGACAGCCGCCGGCAGGCTTCAAATTCGCTGTTGGTTTTTGACAACCGGGGCAATCCGCGCGCCTGGTATGACAAATTTCATCTGGTCCCTTTTGGTGAATACATTCCGTTACGGCGGTTTCTGCCCGACTGGCTGCGGCCTCTGGCCAACACTGTCGGTACTTTTACACCGGGACCGGGTCCCAAGAAAATAACCCTTCCCGGGTTACCGGACTTTGGCGCGGCCATCTGCTATGAAGCAATTTTTCCCGGACGCATCCTGGATTCGAACAACCGCCCGCAATGGCTGATCAATCCGGCCAACGATGGCTGGTATGGAAACTCCGCCGGCCCGCACCAGCATTTGGTCGCCGCAAGAATACGCGCCGTTGAAGAGGGCATCACAGTTGTCCGGGCGGCCAACAGCGGTATCAGCGCCGTCATCTCCCCTTTTGGCACAATCATCAAACAACTTGGTCTCAACCAGGCAGACGTTCTCGACGTCTATCTTCCTCAGCAGCTCTCTCTCCCGACCCTCTACGGCCAATATGGCAATTTTATTATCCTGATGATATGCTTTATATTAATAAACCGCGCTCTTTTTATTTCGCGCAAATACGGAAAAATAAAGGAATAAACAAAAATATCTTCTGCCTCAATGAAGATATCCTAATATAAAATGTTATATAAAAATCTATTGACGAAACGCCCTTAACCCCTTATCCTGAAAGGCAGAAAGACTTTTTTTGTAAGGACTGATTAAGGACTACGATACGATGATAAAAACGGCTCCCAAAAAATCAAATCGCGGCCGCACGCCGTCGGGAGAACCCAATCCGATTGACGTTCATGTCGGTAATCGGATTCGGCTCAGACGAACTTTACTGCATATGAGTCAGGAACATTTAGCATCGCTGCTGGGATTGACTTTCCAGCAGGTACAGAAATACGAACGCGGCACCAACAGGGTCGGAGCATCAAGATTATGGGACATCAGTAAAGTCCTCAAAACGCCGATTGGATTCTTTTTTGAGGACATGGACAAGATTGTTGCCGAACAAAGTCCGCGGACATTCAGCACCAACAAAGAAGTACCCTGCACCTTGAATGAAGACGAAGCCGAATATCAGACGGATCCGATGCAAAAACAGGAAACCATTGAACTGGTTAAAGCTTATTACAAAATTCCCAATCGAAAAATGGCCAAACAGCTCTATGACTTGATTATCGCTTTATCCAAAACAACATACAATTTCAGCGATAAAGAATAAAAAAGTAAATTAAACCGCACGCAAAACAGTTTAAAACCGGTTTTATTGAAAAATTTTTATCTCAAAGACATGAACGTTTTTTAGGATAAAACAAGCGTGACAGATCGGCGTTTTCAAGTTTTAACAATTTAAGCTTGGTTTCCAGTCCGCCGGCATAACCGGTTAAACTGCCGTTGCTGCCGACAACCCGGTGACAAGGAATAATAATGGAAATCGGATTATGACCAACGGCGCCGCCCACCGCCTGCGCCGATATTGTGCTTTTTGAAGTCTGCTGGGCAATCTTCCTGGCAATTTCACCATAAGTCATGACTTTGCCATACGGAATCTGGCATAAAATTTGCCACACCATCTGCCGAAATTCACTTCCTTGCGGCGCCAGCGGCAAATCCGCTATTGGGAGCTGCTGTCCCCGAAAATACGCATCCAGCCATTTTTTTATCTCTGTAAAAATCGGCAAATCATCATTTTTCAGCATCTGTTCGGGCGCCGTACTGGCATAATATTTTTGCTTCTCAAACCACACCCCTGTCAGATGAGCCTCATCTCCGACCAACAGCAGCTTTCCCAGCGGAGACAGATAATAAGTAAAATAAAACATAACCAATCCTGACAAAACTTCAGCCAATTTCCGAAACAAAATTTTTGTCTTATTATCAGTTACTTGCTTTACCTGAGAAGCCGATTCGTTCGAGCCAGCCGGAAAGCCCGGTCATCCGATTCCCGTAGCCGGCCCAGCCGTCGGAAACAACATTGCAGTTTTTGCATTGTGCAATCATATCGGCAAAGGTGTTTTGTACACCGCCGCCGCCATGCGTAATAAAAGGAATAACCGTTTTGCCGCTCAAATCATAACTTTGCAAAAAACTGCTGACTTGCGGCGTAATTGTTCCCCACCAATTCGGCGAACCAAGAAAAATAATATCATATTGAGCAATATCCGCAACATTACTTGTCAGTTCCGGACGCACCCCGGATTCGATTTCTTTTTTAGCCTGTTCAGTCATAGCACTATATTCTTCGGGATAAGAATCTTTTGCCTTAATTTCAAAGAGATCCCCGCCGACTTTTTCATGAATAGCCTGAGCCACCTCTTTAGTATTGCCGCTGTAGGAATAATAGGCAATCAAAACATTTGCGTTCTTTGCATCCGCAAGTTTGTTTTCAGCGGGCATTTGCGCAAGAATCTTATAACTGGAAAGGATAACGACGGCGCAAACCAAAGCGCTGATCTCTAAAAATTTATTCATCTTCATCTCCTATGCTTCAAAAGTTTTGGCAATTTCTTTCATCCATTTGCTGATTTCAATATGCTGAGGACAATGTTTCTCACAAAGCTTGCAGCCAATGCAGGCAGAAGCTTTTCCGTGTGATTTAATCAGATTTTCATAATAGATATTCTGCGCGGTAAACGGCTTGCCGGCACGTTCCTGTTTTTCGGCATTATAAAGCGCAAAATAATCGGGAATAGCGATTTTCATCGGGCAAAACTCAACACAATAATTACATGCCGTACACGGAATTGTGATCTCGTCATGAAGTGTTTTGACGGCGGTTTCAATCACTCTTTGCTCTTGTGCGCTCAGCGGTTTAAAATTCTGCATATACGATGTATTGTCTTCCAGTTGTTGCATATTGCTCATGCCGCTCAAAACCATCATAACTCCGGGCAAACTGGCCGCATACCGAACAGCCCAGGAAGCCACCGACATATCAGGAGCGGCATTTTTGAATATCTTTTCAACCGCCGGCGGAACCTGAGCCAGCGTACCGCCTTTGACCGGTTCCATAACAATCACAGGCTTATTGTGTTTTTGAGCAATTTCATAGCATTTACGCGCCTGAATACTGGCATTGTCCCAATCAATGTAGTTAATCTGCAATTGCACAAAATCAACCTCCGGGTGCTCCTGCAAAACCTCCTCAAGAAGCGCCGGCGTGCCATGAAAAGAAAAACCGATCTGTCGGACTTTACCTTCTTTTTTCTTTTCTGAGATAAATTCAAAACAATTATATTTGCGCACATTGTCAATCGTGCTGCCGTTGATATTGTGCACCATGTAATAATCAAAATAAACCAAACCGGTTTTTTCCAATTGTTTATTGAAAATTTCCTCCCGGTCCGCCGCACTTTTCAGATAACCTGCGGGCAGCTTGCTGGCAACGGTAAATTTATTGCGAGGATGTCTTTTGACCAAAGCCTCCCGAATGGCGATTTCGCTTTCATAACCCATATACATCCACGCCGTGTCAAAATAAGTAAAACCGCGCGCCAAAAACAAATCAACCATTTTATTCAGCTCATCATAATCAATGGATGTCTGATCAGCCGGGTCTTTCAGCGGCAGCCGCATAAAGCCGAAACCGAGCTTGTTAGCCGGATTAATTTTGGCTTTAACCTGTTCGGAAACGGGGATTTGTTCTGCCAGCGTCAGCCTCGGCAAGGCAGAAAGAGCAAACAAAGCCAGAGAATTCATTAAAAAATCGCGTCTGTTCATCGGAAAATCTCCTTTTATGATGCACAAAGTATAATTTTTAGAGTCTGCTCTAAGTCAAGTCTTTTTTATTTTTTGTGGATGTACGCCCCGCAAAAAACAAACCGGCTTCAAACAGCAAATATGTCGGCACAGCCAACATTACTTGGCTGACAACATCAGGCGGTGTCAGCAACGCCGCAATAATCAGGATGATAACAAAAATATATGGCCTTTTATGAACAACGCTTTGATAAGAAACAATTTCATAACGAATCAAAGAATATGTGATCAGCGGAAACTGAAACATCAAGCCGAAAACAACCGACAGCCACAAAGCCAAAGTAACAACGCTGGAAATGCCCAAAACGGCCTGAATATCCGCCGTGGCAAAACTAATGCCGAAATTGATAATCAGCGGCAAAATAAAGAAAATACAAAAGCAGACGCCAATCAGAAACAGCAGGCTGGATGTCAAAACAACTGAGCGGATAAAACATCGTTCATTATCATAAAGCGCCGGCAGAACAAACAACCATATCTGCCGGGCAATATACGGAAAACATACCAAAATATCCAGAACAACCGCCGTCTTTATCTGGAGAATAAACATTTCCATCGGCGAAAAATAATTAAGAACAATCGGATGCTCGCCGAGCATAATCTTGATCAGCCCGTCAATAACATACGGCGCGGTCAGAAACATCGGCACCAAACCTGCCGCAAGAGCCAAAAAACATCTTATTAACGTCCGGCGTAAAACTTCCAGATGCTGAATCAGGCTTTCGTCTTTATTTTCCATCGGATTTTTTTTGCGATTTCTGTTCTTCTTCGGCAACGGCTTTTTCAACCGAATCTTTTAAATCTTTGGCTTCGTTCTGCAGCAGCTCTTTGGCTTTTTTGTATTCATACTGCGCTTTACCGAGCGCTTTTGCCAACTCGGGAATACGCTTACCGCCGAAAAGAATCAGCACAACGACTAAAATCAGAGCAATTTCGGTTAATCCTAAAGACATATTTTTCTCCTTATGATAAAAGTCTCTGTTTTACCGGAGCAGAGACAGTGATAGCTTTGACGGGGCAGGCATGAACACAGGCACCGCAACCGATACAATCATCGGGGCTGATCTGCGGAAAACCTCCTTCTTCCCGGCGGATGATCCCCCGCGGGCAGGTACTGATGCACAAACCGCACCTGATGCAAACGGATTCGTCAACCGCGGCTTGCCCGATCTGAATATTTTGCTTTCGCGGCAAACTCAGTTTTTCAAGCGCACCGGACGGACAAAGGGCCGAACACCGATTGCAGTTATAATCGCAAAAAGCATCCGCATAGTCAAGATGCACCGCCGGATAGTCCGCATTGGCTTTTTTGATGATTTTTGCCGGACAGTTTTGCACGCAAAGATTACAATTCAGACAACGATTCGCAAAATTATCTGCGCTGCCGGCACCGGGCGGCAAAATAACATTTTTAACTTTAGCCGCCGCAAGTTTGCTCATCTCCAGACCGCTTTTGAATGCCAAAGCAAATGTTGTGACCAGAGCACCCCCGATTAAAAACCGCCGCCTGCCGGGGTTAAAAGGCACCTCCGCCACCGGAACTCGTCCGTAATGCAAACTGTTTTTATGGCAGATGCTCAGACATTTCAAACACTTGACGCAGGTTTCGTTATCAACCGTCTTGTTTTTGAAATCAATACTGCCGCACGGACAGACAGAGGCACATAATCCGCAGGAAACACAATCATTTTCGGCGATATATATTTTATTGACGGCGTGTTTGCTGATTAGACCGAGAAGAATGCCAACCGGGCAAATATTTGTACAAAAAAAGCGACCTTTGAACCAAACCAAAACCGTAATAATGACCACCGCCGCCAAGCCGGCGATCGCGCCGGAAACAGCTGAACCGGACAATGTGTAAGGATCAAGCAATCGAAGAAAAAAAGCCGTGCCGCCCAAAAGGCTGCCCCAAACAAAGATAGCTAAAAAATACTTTCCATTGCCCGAAGAATGTGCTTTTCCCTTACGACGAAAAATGATTGTCAAAAATTCTTGAAAAAGACCGAGCGGACATAATGTTGAACAATACAACCGACCGAACAAAAACGTCGCCAACAACAAGCAAAGTAATAAAACAATCGCCGCGGCAGAAAAATGAAGCAATACTCTTTGCAGCAAAGCTGCAATCTGAAGATCAAAAAAAACCGGCACATACAGCAGAGCTAAAAAAGCTCCGGCAAACACAAGCCCGGTTAATCGGCTACCATCATAAAGTTTAGAGTTTACTCTAAGTCAATATTTTTTTGAATAATATTTATTTTTTCGCTTCTCCAACCCGTGCCGCAACGTTTGCTTTGCCGCTGTCTTCTTTCTCTCCTGCGGGTTTAGTCGTTTTTGCTTCCGCGGGTTCCAACGCACGCCGGCTGCCGTTAAGATTTCTCAAAAACTGAGTTTCTATACTCATATACTGATTAAACAACCAACGCGATTGCGATATGGTAAGAACAGAAACAATAGCCAGCATCAATGTAATTTTTGAATTTTCGGTCAAAAACTGGTGAATAATCATACCAATGAAAAACAAAACCAACAACAATCTGAAGCTTGTCAGCAGGATAAGCGGCAGCCGGTTAAGTTTTTTTGACATCCAGAGCCGATAATACAAAGCAGCTATTTTATTGTTGGAAATAAAGAAATTACGCGCGTTTTCGGTTTCATGGCTGACCGTGCAGAAATCAAATTTATTTTCCAGGCGCCGAATAATGTTTTGACGAGCCTCTTCATCGGAAACCGGGCTTATTTTGCAGAATAAAAGCGTAATTCTCTCCTTAAGATAAAGCGGTAGAATTGTTTCCCATCCGATTAAAGCTTTCAAGAACGGGGATGTCAGCACAAAGGTAATCGTGGTTATGATGATTCGTGCAATAAGATTATCCGAAATCAGATTATTGATAAACGGACGGATAAAATAAGCCGATAATGCAATGATGGTATACAAAATCATGCTGAAAAGCACCAGCCGCAGAAAATAACTCTTAAACAAAAGTTTCCAACGGCGCTCTTCCATTTGCGTTTCATCAGCCAAAGCCGTGTTGCGCTCAATAAATGTACTCCACTTTTCGGGCAAAAGCTTAGATATTTTCTTATAAACGGGCTCTGCGGCTTTAATCATCATCGGCGTAAGAAACGTCGTAATAACGGAAACAGCGACAATAATCGGGTAAACACGTTGGTTAAGCACGCCAAGACTCATGCCCAGACTGGCAATAATAAAAGCAAATTCACCGACTTGTGCCAGAGAAAATCCACCTTGGATTGAGGTTTTGAGATTTTGCCCCGAAAGCAGAAACCCAAAGCAGGAAAACAACACTTTCCCGATAATGACAATCGCCGTAATCACCAAAATCGGCCAGGCATATTTGACAAACATGGTCGGATCAACCATCATTCCGACGGATACAAAGAAAACAGCTCCAAAAAAGTCTTTCAAGGGTTTGAACGTCTTCTCGATTTTTTCAATAATCTCCGTTTCGGCAAGAATTGACCCCATGATAAAAGCGCCGAGCGCTGAAGAAAACCCTGAAGAAGTTGCCAGCAGAACCATGCCGAAGCATAAACTGATCGTGATCAGAAGAATCATCTCATCATTAAGAAAATCGGCAATTTTTTTCAAAAACGTCGGCACAAGATAGATTCCGATGACAAAACACAAAACCAGAAAAAAGATTAATTTGGCGGTATTTACGGCCAATTCTTCACTGTTGATGGTGCTACCCAGCGCAATCGTCGGCAACAAAACCAAAAGCAAAATACCGACAATATCTTCAACAATCAAAACACCGAAAACAAGATCGGTAAAACGTTGTTTTTTAACATTCAGATCATCAAAAGCCTTGATGATAATGGTGGTGGAAGACATCGACAGCATAGAGCCCAGAAAGAAACTGTCCGTAACCGGCCAGCCAAGCAGCAAACCGGTATTATAACCGACAAACAACATGAAAAAAATGTTGGCGGTTGCGGTAATCATCGCCGACTTACCGACATTAATCATTTTGACAAAACTAAATTCCAGCCCGAGCCCGAACAGTAGGAAAATAACGCCGATATCAGCCCAAAGAGTCAGATCCTCGCGATCTCCGATAGTCGGCAGAAAATTGAAAAAAGGCCCGGCCAGAATACCGGCCAGAATATACCCCAGCACAGTAGGCTGTTTGAGTTTTTTAAAAATAAGCGTTGTAATACCGGCGTAAATGGTAATCAGCGTCAGATCGACAATCAATGTATGTATCGAGTGCATAAATCCTTATCCCGTTTTTATATTCATCTGCGACAACAAAGGTATCTTAACCGCAAAAACTTAATTTCTTGATAAAATTAACGGAATTTTTTATTTTTGTTCCAATACACGGACAATTTCCCCGGTGATTTGTTTGGCGTCTCCATACAACATGATTGTATTTTCGGCAAAAAACAGCGGATTTTCTACGCCCGAATAACCGCTGCCGAGTGATCTTTTAACAAAGAAAACCGTCTTGGCTTTTCCAACATCAAAGACCGGCATGCCGAAAAGCGGTGAGGAATGATCTGTTTTGGCTGCCGGATTGGTAATATCGTTGGCGCCGATAACATAAGCAATATCGGCGGTTGCAAACTCCTGATTGATATCTTCCAGAGCAAAAACATCTTCATAAGGCACGTTTGCTTCCGCCAGCAAAACATTCATATGACCAGGCATGCGCCCGGCCACCGGATGGATGGCAAACTTAACGTCAACATCATACAACTCGCGCAAATCACGCGCCATTTTTTGCAAAATATGCTGAGCCCCGGCTGCCGCCATGCCATATCCGGGAACAATAATAATTTTTGCTGCATTTTCCATAAGATAGGCGGCATCCCGAGGAGATCCCGCCCGCGCTTGCTGATGTGCGGTAACCCCGGTTGCCCCGCTTTCGGAGCCGGTTTCGCCAAACAAAACTTTAATTAAAGACCGATTCATGGCTTTAACCATAACATAAGACAATATTGCACCGCTGGCGCCCACAATGGAACCGGTAACAATCAGCAACACATTGCCGAAAGAAAAGCCGATTCCGACCGCCGCCCACCCTGAACAGGCATTGAGAATTGAGATTACAATCGGCATATCCGCGCCGCCGACAGGCAAAATAAACATAATGCCGAACAAAAATCCCAAAACACCGAGAACATAAAATAATTCCCGCTCCGGACAAAGCAAAAATACCGTAGTAAGAACCAAAATAGTCAAAATCAGCAGCAAATTAAGCAACCGCCAGAAAGGAAAAATAAGCGGTCGCGAAGACAACAGCCCCTGCAATTTGGCAAAAGCAACCATTGAGCCGGAAAAAGTCAGCGCGCCGATAATTAACCCCAGAACATTATCCAAATACGCCGTTGAACCGTTAATAATCTCGGCCAGTGCAATAAAAACCGCCGCCAAACCGCCGAGGCCGTTTAAAACGGCAATCATTTGCGGCAAAGACGCCATTTTCACTCTGAGTGCAAAATAAATTCCGCCGATTCCCCCCAAAAGCAAAGCTGTCAAAATCCAAAATTGTTGTTTAATTCCCGGGATAAAGATAGTAAAGGCAACAGCCGTTGCCATTCCCAAAATTCCAAGAATATTGCCGCCGCGGGCACTTTGCGGCGATGCCAGTCCGCGAATGGCGGCAATAAACAAAACGCCGGAAAAAATCCAAACCGCCGGCAGCAAAGACAAAGGCATTATTTCTTCTCCTTCTTCTTAAACATGGCCAACATCCGCTGAGAAACGGCAAAACCGCCGAAAATATTAACAGCAGCAAGAAAAACGGCAAACAGCCCCAAAAGGACGGAAATATTATTTTCTGCAAAACCGGCGGTTGTCAGGGCGCCGACAACAATAATGCCGGAAATGGCATTGGAAACGCTCATAAGCGGCGAGTGCAGCGCCGGTGTCACACCCCAGACAACAAAATAGCCGATAAAACAGGAAAGCACAAAAATCGTCAGTAAAAGCCAAAACGCCATCATTGTTTCCCCTTGCGGCAGATTCTTCCGTCACGAAGAATACAGATTGTTGCGACAATTTCGTCATTGAAATCAAAATCAAACCTTGCCTTCTCGCGATTATAATAAGGCATCAGAAAATTAAAAATATTTCCGGCAAACAACACACTGGCGGAAAACGGCAGTTCGGCGGCAAGGTTGCCGGCGCCGATAATTGTCAAACCGTTACGGCAAAATATTTTTCCGTCAACAACACCTTCGACATTGCCACCGGCAGCCGCTGCAATATCAATAACAACACCGCCTGAAGGCATCTGCTTCAACATGGCATCTGTCACCAGCCGTGGCGCTTTGCCGCCTCTTGAGCTTTGCGCCGTTGTAATCAGGATATCTGTTTGAGAAAGTTGCGCGGAAATTTTGTCAGTTGCAACAAATCTGCCTCCCAGAGAAACAATCTGCTCCTGAGTTTCCGGACGGACGTCACTGGCAAAAACCTGAGCGCCAAGACGTTTAGCCGTAGCAATTGCCTGTAATCCGGCAACACCGACACCCAGTACTAAAACCCTGATTGGTGCCAACGTCGCCGCCGCCGTCATCATCAACGGAATGGTCTTTTGCAGCCGTACCGCCGCATTAAGAACAGCCTTATAACCGGCCAAATTGCTCTGCGATGATAAAATATCCATGCTTTGCGCACGGGACAACCGCGGAATTTTTTCCAAAGCAAAGCAGGTTAATTTTTTTGCGATAAACGCGCTCAACCAAGAAACACCGGTAAAATCAGCCACAATTATTTGTCCTGTCCGCAAAAAGCCGCATTCTTCCGGCAAAGGCGCTCTGATTTTAAGGATTAATCCTTTTTCTTGCCAGATTTCGTCCCGGGTTGTCATTACCGCGCCGGTCGCGGCATAATCCCGATCAGCAAAGCCGCTGCAAATGCCGGCACCTTTTTCAATCCGAACGCCGATGCCTTTTTCGGCAAAGGCTCTGACAGTTTCCGGCGTCATTGCAACTCTGGTTTCTCCGGGAAAAATTTCTTTAGGAACGGAAATAATCATAACAACAGCCTTTTTTTAACCATATATAAAGTTAAATCAAAATATAGTCAGTCAGAAACAATTAACAACGGCGGGACAAATGCAGACACTTAAAGACTTGTTTGTTTTGTTTTTCAAAATCGGTTTGTTTACTTTCGGCGGCGGATACGCAATGCTGCCGCTTTTAAAAGATGAACTTGTGTCCAGAAAAAGACTGCTCACCGAAGATGAGCTTCTGGATATGTACGCTATCGGACAATGTACGCCGGGTATCATCGCAATCAATGTTGCCACATTTATCGGTTATCGCCGCGCCGGAGTTGGTGGTGCCGTTGCCGCAACACTTGGCATGATTTTTCCCTCATTGATTATTATTACCCTGATTGCCATGATTCTGAAACAATACATGTACAACCGCTATCTGACTTATGCTTTTGCCGGCGTGCGGATTGGTGTAGTGGCCTTGATTGCCAGCGTGGTAATAGATTTGTGGCAGTCAAACATCCGCGGCTACACCGACGGCGCGCTTTTTGTTTTGGCGCTTCTTTTGCTTGGACTGTTCAGTCTTTCGGCGGTATGGATTGTCATTATCTCAGCAGCAGCCGCCTTAATAATTGGAGAATGTGCAAAAAAATGATTTATTTACTGCTGTTTTTTGAATTTTTCAAAATCGGACTATTTGCCATCGGCGGCGGTTTGGTGACAGTGCCGTTTTTATTTGACCTTACAGAAAAATACACTTGGTTTACAGCCAAAGAACTGACCGATATGATCGCTATCTCTGAATCGACACCTGGGCCGATCGGCGTAAATATGGCAACCTACGCAGGGGTCAACGCCGCCGGAATCGGCGGGGGAATAATTGCCACACTGGGCCTGGTAACACCTTCAGTCATTGTCATTATCATGATTGCAAAATTAATGAGCCAGTATCAGTGCAATCGCCGAGTGAACACCGTTTTGGAGGGGATTCGCCCGGCGGTTGTTGCGTTGATTGTTTTTGCCGGATTGGAGCTGGCCAAAGTAACAATGACCGATCTGCTGCACGGAATCATATTTGCAATTCTGTTTGCCTCCATTCGTTTCTATAAAAAAAGCCCCGTATTTTACTTGGGGCTTGCGGCTGTAACCGGAATTGTTTTAAAGCTCTGAAAAACTAAATATCCAAAGCTTTTTTATATGTTTCCAGCAAAAATTCCTGCTCATCGCGGTCGGCAGCGTTCATTTTGCGCAGTTTAATAACCGTACGCATGATTTTAACATCAAAACCGGCCGATTTAGCTTCAGCAAAGATGTCGCGGATATCGGAAGCAATGGCCGCTTTTTCTTCCTCAAGATGCTCAATACGCTCAATCAGCGAACGCAGCCGGTCAACGGCAATTCCGCCGACTTCTTTGTTTTCTTCACTCATCTTTTTCTCCTTTTTTGAAACAACATTGGTAGTGACGCTAGCAAAATTTGTTCTTTTTGACAAGTAATAAATTTGTGGATGAGCGTTAAAAAAATAAGAGCTTTTTAAGATATTGTGAAGTATATTCTTTTATAAAGTGTAACAGATAAGGATCGTATAATATGCCAATAGATACGCACACTAAAATTCTGGCCACCATCGGGCCGTCTTCTGCTTCAAAAGAACAAATTGAAAAACTGATCGATGCCGGTGCCGACGCTTTTCGAATCAACTTCAGTCACGGCACGCATGCCGAACACAAAGCCCGGGTCAAAATTATTCGCCAGCTTGAAAAAGAAAAAGGTCGTTTTATTTCGATCTTGGCAGATTTACAAGGACCGAAATTGCGGGTTGGCGTTTTTAAAAACGACAGCGTTTTATTAAAAGAAGGCCAGATTTTTACACTGGACATGAACCCGGAACCGGGCGATGCCACCCGTGTCTGCCTGCCGCATAAAGAAATCTTTCAGGCGCTCAAACCCGGAGATAATCTGTTGGTCAATGATGGCTACATTGTCTTAAAAGTTACAAGTTGCGATAAAAAACACGCCGTTACAAAAGTTAAGGTCGGCGGCATTATATCCAGCCACAAAGGAGTCAACCTGCCCAACACTTCTCTGCCGATTTCGGCCATCACCGCCAAAGACCGTGAAGATCTTGAATTTGCGCTTAAAATTGGCGTAGACTGGATTGGGCTTTCTTTTGTGCAGAAAGTTGAAGATGTTCAGATGGCTAAAAAACTGATCAACGGCCGCGCCTGGATTATTTCCAAACTGGAAAAACCAAGTGCCATTGACGACCTGGACAATATTATTCGTGAATCTGACGCGATTATGGTTGCCCGAGGCGACTTGGGTGTTGAGTGCCCGCTGCAGGTTGTACCCGTTTTGCAGAAAAAAATTGTTGCGGCATGCCGCAAATACGGCCGACCGGTGATTATTGCCACACAAATGTTGGAATCAATGATCAATAATCCGAACCCGACCCGGGCAGAAGTTTCCGATGTGGCAACCGCCGTTTATGACGGTGCCGATACGGTTATGCTCTCGGCCGAAACCGCAGCCGGGAAGTATCCGGAAGAAGCCGTTAAAATGATGCACAAAATTGTATCTCAGGTAGAGGCTGATCCGCTATTTTACCAGTTGTTGCAAAATTCGCGGCGGATTCCCTGCGCGGCCAGCGAAGCTGACTCCATCAGTTTTGCGGCCAGCGAACTTTCTTCGGTTCTAAAAAATGTCAAAGCGATTGTTTCATACACAACATCCGGTTTTACAGCCTTTTTAATGGCGCGCGAACGACCGGCTTTGCCCGTCCTGGCGCTGACACCGCACATTGAAGTGGCCAGACGCCTGGTTTTGGTCTGGGGCGTAAAATCCTATATCAATAAAGAAAGCTTCAAAAGCTTTGAAAAAGCTGAAGGATGTGCGGTTAAGGCCGTCACCCAAACCGGGATGGCAAAATCCGGTGATCATATCATTATCACCGCCGGTTTCCCGCTGAACGTCGCCGGGCGGACAAATATGTTGCACACCGTTTATATTAAATAAAACCGACGATTTATTAACATTAAATAAATCAAACGAAAGCATGTTAAATGTCTTATTTTTTTACCAGCGAATCTGTTTCTGACGGGCATCCGGACAAAGTCTGTGATGCCATCTCCGACAGCCTTTTGGACCTATACCTTGCGCATGATGCCAAAGCCCGGACAGCCATAGAAACAATGGTTGGCACCAACAAAGTTATTTTGTCCGGTGAGGTGCATTCTGCTTGGCAGCCGTCCGCTGAAGAAATTCGCGCGACTGCCAAACAAACGATTAATGACATTGGCTATCATCAGCCGGATTTCTCTGCCGAAACAATCGACCTTGAAAATTATCTTCATGCTCAATCCTCTGACATTGCCATAGGGGTTGATCGTTTCGGCGCCGGCGACCAGGGGATTATGTTTGGCTATGCAAAAAAAGAGAGCGGTTTTGATACCAATAACATGCCTTTGCCGATATACCTCGCGCACAAAGTATTATATGATCTGAGTGAGGCCAGACATAAAGGACGTTTGCCCGGAATCGGCCCGGATTCCAAAAGCCAGTTCACTGTCGAATATGATGACGCAGGCACACCACGGCGCATTTCAAAAATTGTTTTATCAACACAACATAGTGCCGATCTTAGCCTTGAAGATGTTCGCCAAATTGTTCTCCGGCAACTGCAAAAAAGCGTGCCGGCCAGTCTGTTTCCGGCAGAAGAAGACATCCTGGTCAATCCGACTGGACGCTTTGTTATCGGAGGGCCAGCCGGCGACACAGGATTAACCGGCCGCAAAATCATTGTCGATACATATGGCGGTGCCGCACCTCACGGCGGCGGAGCTTTTTCCGGCAAAGACCCGACCAAAGTCGACCGTTCTGCCGCTTATATGATGCGCTATCTTGCCAAAAATATTGTTGCCGCCGGCCTGGCTGAAGAATGCATTTTGCAGATATCTTATGCCATCGGCATGGCCGACCCGTTATCGCTGTATATTGACACAAAAAAGACCGCCCGGATTGATGAGCAGCGGATATTAAACACCATTCGCCAGATGGTGGATCTGACGCCGGAAGGAATCATCGACAGGCTGAAGCTGCGCCGGCCTATTTATCGTCCAACCAGTGCTTTTGGTCATTTTGGCCGCACGCCGGACAAACAGGGACATTTCAGCTGGGAAAAATTAGACCTTGTCAAGGATTTGCAAAATGCTTTCAATCTCCGCTAAACCAAAATTTTACGGTCGTCGTCAGTGCCGCCGCATTCGCAAAGCCAAAACTTCGCTTTTGGAAAGCTTTTTGCCGCAAATCGAAATAAACGAAAACACCTCTTTCAACAAAGAAACTTTATTCGGCACACCGGTTGCGCAAGTATGCCTTGAAATCGGCTTTGGCAACGGCGAGCACTTAGCCGGACAGGCGCTGTCACATCCGCAAACGGGTTTTATTGGTGCGGAAGTATTCAAAAACGGCATTGCCAATCTGCTGACCCTTATCACCGGCATCAAAGAAGGCAGCCGGCTTCCCGAAACATTCTGTCTGCTGCCGGGCCGTACGGATAACATCCGTGTATTTGGAGACGATGTTCGCTTGTTGTTTGAGCGTATTCCCGATGGCTTCCTCGACAAAATATATGTTTTGTTTCCGGATCCCTGGCCCAAAAAACGCCATGCTTCCCGCAGATTTATCAACCCGGACAATCTTCGGGAAATTGCACGAATTCTCAAACCCGGCGGCATTTTGCGTATTGCCACCGACCACAAAGTATACAAATCATGGACTTTGCGACAGTTGCATGATCATCCGGATTTCCGCTGGACAGCGCATTGCGGCGATGACTGGAAACACCCGCCCGCCGACTGGGTTGAAACCAAATACCAGCGTAAAGCTATTGCCGAGGGGCGACGTCCGGTTTTTCTGGAATTTGAAAGGATAAAGTAAACCGATGAGAGTTTTGATCGGAATGAGCGGCGGAGTTGATTCATCTGTAGCGGCTTTGCTGCTGAAGCAAGCCGGGCATGAAGTCATCGGTGCCACGATGACAATCTGGGATGAAGTTGTCCGCAATCTGGCGCCAAAAGGCAAAGATGCCTGTTTTGGCCCCAAAGAACTCACAGAAATTCCTGAAACCCGCAAAATTTGCGAAAAAATCGGCATTCCGTATTATGTTTTTGATTGTCGTGAAGAATACAAAAAACTTGTTTTAACCAACTTTCGCGAAGAATATCTCAACGGCCGCACACCAAATCCATGCATTTGGTGCAACTCAATGATAAAATTTGAAGCATTGCCGCGCACCGCCAAAGCCCAAGGATTAGAGTTTGACAAATTCGCCACCGGACATTATGCCCGGTTGGATTTCAACCCGGACAGCGGGCGCTATTTTTTGCGCACGGCCGCGGATCTTTCCAAAGATCAATCTTACTTCATCTACCGTCTTTCACAGGAACAACTGGCCAAAATCATGCTGCCGCTCGGAGAATACGACAAAAGAGAAATCCGAGAGATAGCCAAACAAGCCGGCCTCAAAGTCTATGATAAACCGGACAGTCAGGACTTTTATGCCGGGGATTATAACGACCTGCTGGAAACCAAAGCCCGCCCGGGAAATTTCGTTGACACGGCGGGGCGGATTCTTGGTCGGCATAAAGGCATTTGGAACTATACGATCGGCCAGCGCCGCGGACTAGGCATATCATCCGAACGACCGCTGTATGTCATCGGCGTTGACAAACAGCGTAATGAAGTCATCCTCGGCCATGAAGAAGAAACCGGCCGCCGGATTTTAACAGCCGTGCAATGTGTTTGGATGGACATTACGCTTGATGACACTCCCTTTAAAGCCGAAGCAAAAGTACGCTCCTCGCAAAAACCCGCACCAGTCACTGTTTTTCCGTTGACCGGAGATTCTGTCCGAATTGAATTTGCCGCACCGCAAAAAGCGTTAGCACCCGGACAATCTGTCGTTTTGTATCGTGAAGATATCGTACTGGGCGGCGGCATTATTGACGAAGTTTCAAAATAATTCTGCTTTTTATTTACTAAAAACTTTTTTGATGCTATAATAAAAGCTGTGGATGAAGATTAACTTTATCTTAATTTTCCTAAAATAACATGGACTATTAAGGGGTTATCTCGTTTTAGGAGGCAAAACCATGAGCAGCAGCATTTCCGGCGTAACCAACAGAGACGAATACGGCAAGTACAGCTGGGAAAAGACCGTTGTTGACGTCAACAACATTGACGAAAGCTTTGCCAATGCGCGTGATCTTGGCTACACGCGTTTGAACTACGCCCGTGTCACTGCCGTGGCCAGCATTGACAAATACAATACCGTTGATTTTTATAAAATTCAGGTTCAATCCAACGGCAATCTGACCATCAGCCTCCGCAACACCGATTCTGACAATGAAAATGTTCTGGATCTTTCCGAATATGAAGAATATCTTGACAATCTCAAGAAACAGCTTGATCCCGAAGGCTGGCAGGAAGAACAGGACAAAAAGAATGAAGAACTTGAAAATCAAAATGTTCTGGACCCCTTAGCACCGGGAATGTCGTTAAAAATATATTCCACCAAAAACGGCCGCCAGGTTCTCATTGCCGACAGCACGGCTGACCGTGATAGTAAAGAATATCAAACGCTGAAAGAAATTGTTACGGGAGAATACAAAGCTGCCAAAGGCGACTACTATATTGAAGTCGGCACAACTAATGAAATAGAAGACAATAGCGAAACGCATCCTTATGCGCTGCAAGTTATCCAAGGAACAGACTATAAACACGACTATATAATGACGCAGCAATTGTCTGAAGACAGTCAAAATAAAAAAATTTCGACCGAACCGTCTGAAACACTTAATTCCACAACCGGAATTTCTGCGGCCTATGCCGCGCAAATTCAGGCACAGCGCTACAGCGTCACGGCGACCATGCTTTCAAACGGCTATTTAAATTTTGCCCAGATGACTTCCGGCAAGACCGACCCGGCCAAAGCTCTGTTTTCCTCTCTTCTCTAAGAACTCGGATTTCTCCTCGTGAAAACAAGCCTTTGGCGACGTTTGAGCGGATTCATCCGACAAAAAACGCCCAGAACAATCCGGGCGTTTTTAATTAAAATGGCGGATGAGGAG
>CALXTL010000003.1 GCA_944391445.1 uncultured Alphaproteobacteria bacterium
GACGTTTGAGCGGATTCATCCGACAAAAAACGCCCAGAACAATCCGGGCGTTTTTAATTAAAATGGCGGATGAGGAGGGATTTGAACCCCCGATACGAGTCACCCCGTATACACGATTTCGAGTCGCGCGCATTCAGCCTCTCTGCCACTCATCCGTAATACATAAAGAACGACATATTTGCGCCGACGCTTTGACACATCTGTCGAAACGCGCCTCGCCAAGCACTGTTCTTTCGCGGTTAGTATTAAAGGCTTTCTTTTTATTTTGCAAGCCTTTTTTTAGTTGTCTGATAAATATATACTTTCAGCGGCATTCCGTATGACGGCGTCTCGATTTCAGCCAAAGGCTTCAGCTGCGGCAACGGAAAAACTTCGGAAATAATTTGCGTCCCGGGTCGTAAAGAAGCAATAAAATTTTCACCCCACTCGGCAAACAGCTTTTTCCCGCCAAAAATCAAAATTAAATCAGCCTTAACAAAATCGGTTTTAGTAAAATCTTTACAAAACAGTCTGATATTTTTCAAATGTCTGGCACGAAAAGAAGCTATTGCAAAAGGCACAACATCCCAGTCATAACCATAAAATTCATGATTCGGAAATTTTTTTGCCAACGGGATCAAAAGGCTGCCGCTGCCGCAGCCAAGGTCAGCAATTTTAAGCCGGCCTTCTGCTGCCCGCAAATATTTTTCAGCTTCCAGCAAACAAACTTTTTTCATCTTCCCAAAAGAAGGAAAAAACGGCGGATATTTGCCAAATCCTGAATGGACATAAGCGGCAACAAAGTAAAATTCCGCCACGCAAGCCGAAATTCCCACCAACAGCAGCAAACAAACAATCAGATCAAACATTTACCTTACTTCAGAGTATCGGACAACAACAAGGCAGCGCCGAGCATACCCGCATTATTTTCAAAATGTGCCGGTTTTAGTTCAAAAGGCTGCGTCAGAATATCCCTATTAGCCTGCCGGTTTAATTTCTCATATTCAACAAATTGCGCCATTGAACCGGACAAAACAATCACTTCGGGGTCAAACAAATTTCCCATCATCACCAACGCATTTTCCAAAGCAGACTGCCAATGGTCAAATGCTTGTCTTGCCTGTGGAAGAGCGTCCTTCAAACCACGAATGACATCATAGCTTGTCATCCCCTTTTTCATATAGATTCCGGCATCAGTCGTCAGAGCATTTCCGGAAACATATGTTTCCAGACAATCCCATAAACCGCAGGTGCATTTACGATTCTCCCCGAAGCCGAAACGCATATGCATCTCACCGGCAGCACCGGATTTTCCTTTAAAAAGTCTGCCGTCAACAATAATTCCCGCTCCGACGCCTGTTCCGAGCGTCAGAACGACAGCATGCTTTGTTCCTTTGGCCGCACCAAGACGATATTCCGCCCATGCCGCGGAATTGGCATCATTTTCTAAAAAAACAGGCTTATTGCTGAGCTTAGCAAAATCAAGCGCGCTGTACCCTTCCGGCAAATTGCCGACATAACTGATGATTTTATTGTTGTCATTATTAACGGCGCCGGCCGTTGCGATTGAAACACCGTCAATTTCTTCTTCCAGACCTTTGGCAACGGTTTTAAACAGTTCATAAATTCCCTCAGCGGTTTTGGGTGTGGTAACTTTAACAATCTCATTGGTGAAATTTCCTTTTTCATCAATAATAGCGTAAGCGATTTTGGTTCCGCCGATATCAAAAGCCAAAAATTTTTTCATAAACCGATTCCTCCTCAACAGACCGTATTTTATAAATAATATGCCGTAAAATTACTTAAAAAAGGTTAGGATTATTAATTTATTAATCAAACTCAGCTAATTTATAAAGCAAACAACTGCTAAAGGAACAAATCATGTTTTATGCCCTATCCGGATTCTGTTTTGGGTTGCTCATTCCCTACATCAGCCGCCGTTTTGCCAAATTCATGCCGGCTTCTCCGGCCTGGGCCTTTTGGCAAATCGTCAAACGGCCCAAAAACACCCGGGCAATTCTTAAATCACCGTTGTTTCGCACTTATTTATGGCGATCTCTGCTTTGCGGTCTGCTAACCGGAATCTTAAGCTTTATCTTTCACCATAAATTTGCCGCTTACGCACCGGAGGTAAAAATTATTTTTCTGTGGACTTTGTTGCTGCTGGCCGAAATTGACTGGCGTATGTTTCTGCTACCCGATATTTTGACCGTACCGTTATTGATTTTGGGCTTTTTTGCCAGTGTTTGGAATTTTGGCTTTGCTATTCCGAGCGACAGTGCTTTGGGCGCGCTGACAGGCTATTTTTTACCGACAATTGCCGCGTTATTTTTGGTCTGGAAAAACCGTGATGCTTTTGGCGGCGGCGATATTAAGCTTCTGGCGGCGCTTGGGGCCTGGCTCGGCGTGGAAAAACTCATTTATACAATAGCCTTAGCCTCAATCTGCCAGATGTTTTTAGCGTTGCTGCAACGACGCCGGGCTGTGGCATTTGGACCGGCTCTGGCCTTTTCGTCAATTATTATTGCAATCTGCTTTTTTTGAGTTACAATAAGTTGACATTTTAAATTTTAAGGATAAACAAAATGGTTGCTCAATCCAAGTCGAAAACCCAACCCAAAACATCCAAAATCAACCGTCTGGCCGGTAAAATGCGCGGCAGTTTGTTTTATCGCGATGACCGGCGTCGTCTGGCCAAACTGGTCACAGGATTTAATTTTGACATTTTCATCATGAGCATCATTTTGCTGGATGCCGTGGTAATCGGCTTTCTGACTTCAGGAAACATCGGCCTTTATTTTTCCAACGGTCTGTTTTTGCTCGACCGGTTGTTTATGGGTATATTCATTGTTGAAATGTTCCTTAAAATCTATGCCTTAAAAAAGAATTTCTTTACATCCGGCTGGAATATTTTTGACCTGATCATTGTCGTTGTTTCTTCTGTCCCGGCCAACAGTGCTTTCATTGTTTTACGAACATTCCGTTTGTTCCGGTTGCTTAAATATATTCATCATTTTTCCAAGATGCATAATATTGTGGATGTTTTTATTGCCCTGCTGCCGACTTTTGCCTCATTTTTAGGAATTTTCACGGTATTTTTCTATGTTTTTGCAATTATCGCGATGAGCTTATACGGCGATGTTTTCGGTAGTTTTGCCAATCTTGGTTCATCAATGTTCACTTTGCTGCAGGTCTTCACGCTGGACGGTTGGGCTTCAGCCATCGCCCGTCCGGTAATGCTTATTTTCCCGCATGCATGGCTGTTTTTTGGCACGGTCGTTGTTTTTTCTTTCCTGCTGGTTGTCAGCTTTGTTACCAGCGCCATATTACAAATCATGGACATGAGAAAATAACGTTTCATCAAATTGCCCCCGCTTAGCCTGATCAAAATGTGCAAACAGTGCTTTTCGGGGGCTCTTTTTTATAAATAATCATAAAAATTTTTGCATTATCTTGACATCCCGATTTTGAATAACTAACTAAGCAGATAGATAAAAATACTATAACCGAACGGAGTTAAAAAAATGAAAGTAACACCATTACATGATCGCGTTTTGGTAAAACGGCTGGAAGAAACCACAAAAACGGCCGGCGGTATCATTATTCCCGACACCGCCAAAGAAAAGCCGAGCGAAGGTATTGTTGAAGCTGTTGGTAACGGATTTCGCGCCGAAGACGGCAAAATCGTACCGATGAGCGTCAAAGTCGGCGATAAAGTATTGTTTGGCAAATGGTCGGGCACCGAAATCAAAATCAACGGCGAAGAACGCTTGATCGTTAAAGAAGCCGACATCTTAGCAATTGTAGAAGAATAGAAAGGAAAATAAACAATGGCTGCAAAAGATATCAAATTTGGCACCGACGCCCGCGCCAAAATGCTCAAAGGCGTTGAAACTCTGGCCAAAACCGTAAAAGTAACCTTAGGCCCCAAAGGACGAAATGTCATTCTTGACAAGTCTTATGGCGCACCGAAAATCACCAAAGACGGTGTTTCCGTTGCCAAAGAAATTGAGCTGGAAGACAAATTTGAAAACATGGGTGCGCAACTTGTCAAAGAAGTTGCTCAGAAAACGGCAGACAAAGCCGGTGACGGCACAACCACCGCAACAGTTTTGGCTGAAGCCATTATCAAAGAAGGCTGCAAAGCTGTTGCCGCAGGCATGAATCCTATGGATCTCAAACGCGGTATTGACATGGCTGTTGATGCTGTTGTCAACGAGGTTAAATCACGCTCGGTGGCTATTAAAACATCGGAAGAAATTGCCCAGGTTGGCACAATCTCTGCCAACGGCGACCGCACTATCGGTGAATATCTGGCACGCGCTATGGAAAAAGTCGGCAATGAAGGCGTCATCACCGTTGAAGACGCCAAAGGTCTTGAAACCGAACTTGACGTGGTTGAAGGCATGCAGTTTGACCGCGGATATCTGTCGCCTTATTTCATCACCAACGCCGATAAAATGACCTGCGAATATGAAACACCGTATGTTCTGCTCTATGATCAGAAAGTATCAACCTTGCAGCCGCTGATTCCGATTTTGGAAAACATTGTTCAATCCGGCCGCGCTTTGGTTATCATTGCGGAAGATATTGAAGGTGAAGCTCTGGCCACTTTGGTTGTCAACCGCATCCGCGGCGGCCTGAAAGTTTGCGCGGTCAAAGCACCGGGATTCGGGGATCGTCGCAAAGCCATGCTGGAAGACATCGCCATTCTGACCGGCGGTCAGGTTGTTTCTGAAGAGTTGGGCATGAAACTGGAAAATGTGACGCTGGATATGCTCGGATCTGCCAAACGAATTGAAATTTCCAAAGATGACACCACCATCATTGATGGTGCCGGCGAAAAAGATCTGATTGAGGCTAGAGCAAACCAGATTCGCAAACAGATTGAGGATACAACCTCAGACTACGACCGTGAAAAACTGCAGGAACGTCTGGCTAAACTGTCCGGCGGCGTTGCCGTTATCAAAGTTGGCGGCGCTTCCGAAGTTGAGGTCAAAGAAAGAAAAGACCGCATTGACGACGCACTGAACGCCACTCGTGCCGCAGTCAAAGAAGGCGTTGTTGCCGGTGGCGGTTGCGCTCTGCTCTATGCCGGCAAAGTGCTTGATAGCCTGAAACCGGAAAATCAGGATCAAAAAGTGGGTATTGACATTATTCGCAAAGCCACACAGGCACCGATCCGTCAGATTGCCGAAAATGCCGGTGTTGACGGCGCCGTTGTCGCCGGAAAACTGCTGGAAAGCAATGACCCTAATTATGGTTACAACGCGCAGAGCGGTGAATATGCCGATATGGTTAAAGCCGGTATTATCGATCCGACCAAAGTTGTCCGCACAGCTTTGCAAGACGCCGCTTCGGTCGGCGGTTTGCTGATCACCACGGAAGCCATGGTTACCGAAGCGCCGCAAAAAGAATGCCATTGCGGCGGCGCCGCAGCTCCGGCCGGCATGCCCGGTGGCATGGGTTTCTAAATAGCTTTTGAGCTAAAATCAAAGACCATACAGCTAAAATCCCGAAAATTGCGTTTGCATTTTTCGGGATTTCTTTTGTTATCAAACACGAAGGACGAAACTGCCACTATAACTCAACATAAACAAAAGCCACCCGCTAAAGGAGTGGCAAAGGTTCATGGCGTACCCGGAGGGATTCGAACCCACGACCCTCAGCGTCGGAGGCTGATACTCTATCCAACTGAGCTACGGGTACTTTAACATTTCTTGTTCTTCATATAACAAATAAAATAAAAATTCCAGCAAAAACTTTAGTAATCCGCATTTTAATCCATTTTTCCCTTGACTATTGCGGAAATAATATGTATTAAGAGGCAACTGGTTTTTATGAGGATATGAAAAATGGCTAAAAAATGTGATATTTCCGGCACCGGTGTGCAGAGTGGCAACAACGTCAGCCACGCGAACAACAAAACGCGCCGCCGTTTTCTGCCGAATCTGCAGGTTGTTTCGCTTTTGAGCGACACCCTCGGCAAAATTTTCAAACTGAAAGTTTGTGCCAAAACACTGCGTTCAATTGAACATAACGGCGGCTTGGATGCTTACCTCGAGTCGACATCAAACAACAAATTGACTGAGGAAGCTAAAAAAATCAAAAAATCGATTGCCAAGAAAAAAGCTGCCAAATAAAGGAATGTCAAAACATCCCGAAGCCCGCGTTTTCTAACGCGGGTTTTTTTATCCCCGTTATCCCCGCTATCCACAGACCTGAAAAAGATTATCCGACATTCTGTTTGTCTTTTGTTTTTTATTCGCTATAAAAGATTAAAGATAATTTTTGGATTCTGCAGGATAAGATTAAAATGGATACCCCCGAAACCAGTGATATTCCTCAAAATATTGAAGCCGAACAAGCTCTCCTTGGCGCAATTTTAGCCAACAACCGCGCTTTTGAAAAAATCTCGGAATTCTTAAAACCGCAGCATTTTGCCGATCAGGTTCATGCTAAAATTTTTGAGACCATTTCCAAACTCATCACCCGCGGCCATTCGGCAGACGTCATTACTCTAAAGAACTATCTTGAGCAGGACGGCGCTTTGGACGAAGTCGGCGGCGCCAAATATCTTGTCAAATTAGCCGACAGCGCCACGCCGCTGACCAACACCGAATACTATGCCCAGTTTATTTATGACAAATATCTGCGCCGTGAGCTGATAGCCACCGGTTTTGACATGGTTGCCAGCGCCCGCCGGGAAGATATTGATTCCGATGCGTCAGAACAAATTGAAGCTGCAGAAAAACGCCTTTTTGATCTGGCCAACGAAAACGAAACCACTGGCGGATTCAAAGATTTTTCCGAAGCACTAAACTCTTCGCTGACGCATATTGAACAGGCCTATCAAAAAGATGGAAAAATCTCCGGCCTGCCGACCGGGCTCGATGCGCTGGACAACAAGACTGGCGGCCTCAACAATTCCGACCTCATTATCATTGCCGGCCGCCCGGCCATGGGAAAAACAGCTTTAGCCACCAACATTGCTTATAATGTGGCCGAATATATGTCTCATGCAAAAGATATTGAAGACAAATGCCGCGGTGTAGCTTTCTTTTCGCTGGAAATGTCGGCCGACCAGCTGGCGACCCGCATTCTTTCTACCGTTACGCAAACCAACGGCCATAAAATGCGCACAGGCGAACTTGATAATGCCGAATTTACCCGTATTGCCGCGGCTGTCCGCGAGCTTGAATCAATACCTCTTTATATTGACGACACGCCGGGACTCAGCATCAACACCATTCGCACCCGCGCCCGCCGCCTCAAACGCAACAAAGGTCTCGGCGCCATTATCATCGACTATATTCAGCTCATTGGCGGCAGCGGCTCAAAAAGATCGGAAGGAAACCGTGTGCAAGAACTTTCTGAAATATCCCGCGGTCTGAAAATTCTCGCCAAAGAACTGAATCTTCCCGTCATTGCTCTTTCGCAGTTAAACCGCGGCGTTGAACAACGCGATGACAAGCGCCCGCTCATGTCGGACTTGCGTGAATCCGGATCCATAGAACAAGATGCCGACATTGTGATGTTCGTTTACCGTGAAAATTATTATCTTCAGAACGAAGAACCCAAACAAAAACCTTCCGAAACACCAGAACATTTGGAAAAACGAATGGAAGAATGGGAGGCCCGCAAACGTGCAACCCAGAATATTGCCGAAGTCATTATCGGCAAACAGCGCCATGGTCCGACCGGAACTGTTCAGCTGTTCTGGAACGGCGACTTTGCTCAATTTGGCAACCTTGCCAAAGAAGAATACCTGCCTGAACGCATCGGAGATTAGATATGCCTGCAAATTTTATAACTCTTTTGTTTTACATTCTGGCCGCTGCTGTTGGTCTTGCGGCCATGGTAACAATCATTGCCCTTGGCGCAACGATTTTTGCCCTTGCGTTTGTTTATATCTTTATCCCGCTTTTTATCATTGCCGGCCTTCGCTGGCTGTGGTTTAAATATAAATATTCTCAAAAAGGACGCATTACTTTCCGTGACAATGACTAAAATGACTGCAAAACCTTTTTGGAAAACCAAGAAACTGTCTGAATTTACCCCAAAAGAATGGGAATCTGTCTGCGCGCACTGTGGTCAATGTTGTTTGCTCAAGCTCCAGGATGAAGATAGCGGTGACATATGCTATACCAATGTCATCTGCCGTTATCACGATTGCAAAACGCATTTATGCACCCGCTACGCCGATCGTTGCACACTCGTACCGACGTGCCTGAAACTGACGCCGCAAAATCTTAACGATATTTTCTGGATTCCCGAAACCTGCGCCTACAATATTCTTAACCGCAGCGGAGATCTGCCGGACTGGCACCCGTTGGTTTCCGGGAAGCCGCTTCCCCAAGACCGCCAAATTGACGCAAACGTCGTTTCCGAGCTTGATGTGCCGGAAGATGAGCTCGAAGATCATATCATTGAGGATGAAGACGATGCCGGACTGGATTGATGAAGAAATAACCCCGCAAAGCCGCTTTACCGACCTTCAAGGCATCGAGCCGGAATTTTGGAAAAAGAAAAAGCTTTCTGAGATGAGCAAACGCGAATGGGAACTTCTTTGCGACGGCTGCGGCAAATGCTGTCTCAATAAACTCGATATCCGCGGCAAGATCAAATTCACCCGTACATATTGCCGTTTTTTAGATCCGCAGACTTGTCTGTGTAAAATTTATGAACACCGTTTTGAAAAAGTGAATGACTGCCGCGATATAGACCTCTGCGCCGTTCGTGAAAAACCGCGTTGGCTGCCAAAAACATGTGCTTACTGGTTGTTGGATAATGGCTACGATCTGCCAAACTGGCACCCGTTGGTTTCCGGCCGCGCCGCTTCTGTTCATGAAGCAGGCATGTCTGTTCAAAACCGCCAAATAGTTTCTGAATCCGGAGTATCAGATTTTGAAAATTACATTATTGACTGGAAAGACTTGTGATTTTGCAAAAGAGCTCGGATTTGCGATAAATATCGTCAAATCCCCGATAGCCCGCAGGCTCAGTCTGCGAATTGACGAACAGGCGCATTTGCCGGTTTTAACAATTCCGCGGTATTGTTCTCAAAAAAAGGCTCTGGCATTTGTCCGGCAACATCGTGACTGGATCTGCAACATGTTGGCACGATTACCGCAAAGAGAATATTTTACCGAAGGTGCTGAAATCAGCATTGCCGGCCGCCCCTGCACTATCATTCGCCAACCGGGACACCGCGGCGCAGAACTGACTGCAGGCAAACTGATCATTGGCGGTGATGCAGAATTTCTGCATCGCCGGGTATGTGATTTTCTGAAAAAATATGCCGCCGCCTACCTTGAAGAACGTTCACGCGCGGCGGCCGCCAAAATTGGCCGAACTGTCCGCAAAGTAACCGTTAAAGAAATCAAGTCGCGCTGGGGCAGTTGCTCAACAAAAAACAACATTAATTACAATTGGCGGATCATTATGGCACCTGATTTTGTCATTGATTATCTTATCTGCCATGAGGTATCGCATCTGTGCCATCCGGATCACTCTGCGGCTTTCTGGAATTGTGTGGCGTCTCTTTGCCCGAATTGGCAGGACGGCCGCCGCTGGCTCAAAGTCAGAGGAAAAATGCTCTACCGCTGGATATAAAGCATCAGCTTTTCCAAACGGGGACATCTTTGGTTGATTTTTTCAAAATCTCACCCTATATTAAATTTGTTACAACTTTAATAGGGATTTGCAATGGAAAACAAAATTTTCTCCAAAACCGAAGAATTATCTGCTGTTGACGCCGGCTTGCGTCAATATATGATAAAAGTATACAATTTTATGGCTGCCGGCTTATGCCTGACAGCTCTGACAGCTTATCTCATTGCCAACACGTCTTTGCTTGGCTTGTTTTTTAACCTCAATCCGGCAGGGCAGGTAACCGGCATGTCCGGCTTTGGCTGGCTGATGTTTATTGCGCCGTTAATAATGGTTTTTGCTTTTGGATGGGTTGTCACCCGCGGTACGGCCAATCAGGTACAAACACTGTTTTGGTGTTACTCTGCAGTCATGGGAGCATCTCTGACCCCGATTTTTCTGGCATATACGGGTACCAGTGTTGCCCGCGTTTTCCTGATCACAGCAGGAATGTTCGGCGGCATGAGCATTTATGGCTATACCACCAAACGTGATCTGTCGGGAATGGGCTCTTTCCTCTTCATGGGGCTGATTGGCATTATCATTGCCTCAATTGTCAATATCTTTATGAAAAGCCCGGGGCTGTACTATGCCATTTCGTTCATCGCCATTCTCGTCTTCACAGGCCTGACCGCGTTTGACACGCAGCGCATTCGCCAGATCTACTCCGAATATGACAATGCCGACACCATGACCAAAAAAGCTGTTGCCGGTGCTTTATCGCTTTATCTGGATTTCATCAACATGTTTATCTACATGTTGCAGTTCTTTGGCGATCGCCGTTAATAAGCTCTGAAAAAACAAAAAGTCCCGTCTTTCTTAAAGGCGGGGCTTTTTACAATATTTTCGAATTTTCCTAATGAACACTGTGCGGTTCAAGATCATTTTGCTTAGCCACAATAAAAGCAAATTCACGATTATCTGTTGCGGCGATTCTCTCTCCGTCCGCACTGCAGATCAACCACATCAACCGGCCGTTATATTCACCGTGTTTAATAAAGGCGGAATGTTCATCATTCCATTCATCCTCGGCAAGGAGGCCTTCTACCTCTGTTAACAGATTCTTCTCGGACATTTTTCCTCTCTTTAATATTTAGAAATATTTTAACCTTATATTGTTAAATATTACCTAACAAATCAGCGGGAGAGCGATTATGTTTGTCAGCATCAACAAAAAAATTATTTACAGTATTCTCTTCCTGTTCCTGTTTACATCGGTTATTTTTGTTGCAACATTTTATATTGTATACGGCAACAAAATCCAGGAAGAACAGCTATACAGCATCCAGCGCAATCAGCAATACATTGATCTTTTGCTGCGCAATATTAACATGATCAAAGATCTGCGCACCATTATTGCCGACAATCCTAAACTTCGGATTGACGAAACATTGAAAAAAACGATTTTCGCCTCTGAAGAAAGTCAGTTAAACGAGCTCTCGGCCCGCAAACAGCAAATCACCCAGCTAAATCAGAGTTTTGATGAGCGCTACCGAGCCATCCAGGTCAGTTTGCAAATATTTGGCATCAGTTCGGTCTTATTGTTTATCACCATCATTCTGGTCGGCTATCTGATCAGCCGCTGGGTTCTGAGTCCGATTAACCGGATTTCAGCTGTTTCCGAAGCCGTCGCCAGCGGCAATCTGAAAATCCGCATTCAAAATCCCCGCCAAACTTTTTTCCGCGATGAATTGGACAATCTGACAGCAACATTTAATCAAATGTTAGACAATCTGGAAACGGTCATTCATGAAGTTAAAGATAAAGAATCCTTTCTCCAGGCTTTAATTGACAGTATTCCCGACGGCATCCGCGTGATTGACAAAAATTATAATATTATTATTGCCAACCAGGCTTATTACAATCAAATCGGCCGAAAAACCAAAACGCTCAAATGCTATGAAGCATCGCAAAATATCAACGAACCGTGTCGTGAACAGGCCTTTCATTGTCCGCTGCGGGCAATTTTGCGCGATAAAGAAAAAAATGTTCGTGTTGTCCAGCAATTTGCTCGTCATCCTGAGCGGCATTTATCCATCAATGCCGCACCGCTCACGCATTACAGCAAAAAAGGCTATATTGTTGAATCTATCCGTGATCTTAGTGACGACATCAACTTTTCGCATCAGCAAAAACTTTCTTCCATGGGCTTTTTGTCAACTTCCATTGCGCATGAAATGAAAAATCAGCTTGGCGCGCTGCGCATGATTATTGAACACCTCAGCGATAAATTTTACCGCAAAAAATCTGACAATGCCGAAGATAAAAAATTACTTAATCTCATTCATTCCGAGCTGCTCAATTGCATAGAAGTCCCTGAAAGATTGCTCAAACTGACACGTGCAGCCTCTTCGGAAACTTCGGATATTGATTGCGCGGCTGGCATTCGCGATGTCATCAGCTTGTTGGACTTTGAAGCCAAGAGCAAAGGCATTACCATCGCTCTCAACGCACCGGAAAACAAAGTCTTGATTCGCTGCAGCGAAGCTGATTTCAAAATGGTTGTCATCAATCTGATTCTTAACGCGCTTAAAGCCATAGAGGATTGTGGCCGGCTTGAAATCGGCAGAGATGCCAAAAATGTATCCATCAGTATCCGTAAAGAAGCGCAAACCGTCTGCATCGATTTTCAAGATGACGGTATCGGCATTCCGGAACAAAATCTTAATCGCATTTTTGATCCGTTCTTCTCCAACGGCACCGACAGCCACAATCGAGGCAATGGTCTTGGCCTTTCGATTTCCAAATCCATTGTCGAAAAAGCCGGCGGCACAATCAGCGTTCGTAGTTCTGTCGGTCAAGGAAGCACGTTTACCTTATGTTTTCCTAGAATAAAAAATCTTGCCAAATAAATTTTCTGGGTTTATTAATATGCACAAAATAACAAACAAAGGATTTTTTTATGAGTAAAGAAGAGTTACTGGAGCTGACCGGCGAAGTTGTCGAGAAATTACCCAACGCCATGTTTCGCGTCAAACTCGAAAATGGTGTTGAAATTTTGGCTCACACGGCCGGAAAAATGCGTAAATTCCGCATCAGAGTCATGGTGGGCGACAAAGTGGATATTGAAATGACACCTTATGACCTGACCAAAGGCCGCATTACTTTCCGCCACAAAGAATAAATTTTTCTTGCAGAATCAAATAGAGAGCTTCAACAAATGACACCGACATTCTTACGGTGTCATTTGTTTAAAACCTTTATCATGCTTGGAAAAAAATAAATCCGGAGCTATATTAATATTCTGAAAGGAAAACCATCATGCTGGATGCGGAAAAACTAAAAAAACTCAAAGACAACGGCCATATCAGCGAAGAAGAATATATTGATGAAAAAAAACGTCTGGCCGCCCAAATTATAAAGCGCGAAGACCCCGCGCATGCTAAAAACGGAATTTTTTATATTCTGCTTGGTTGGTTTTTAGGCACACTCGGTTTGCACAATTTTTATGCCGGCTACTGGGGACGGGCTTTGGTCCAGTTGACCCTGACCATCGTTTCGCCGTGGTTTTTATACATTCCGCTGCTGATTGTCGGCATCTGGGTCTTTGTGGAAATCTTATTTGTCAATAAAGCGCCGCACCATATTCCTTTTAAAGGAAACCGTGGCGCCATCTTGGCTCTCCGCGGGTTTGCCATTGTCGCTTTCGCTTTGGCGGCTGTTTACAATGATATGATTTTTGAACAAACAGAAACAGGGCTGGAGGAAACATTATCCGGATTAACAACAGAAATGCCGGTTGAATAGAAAAAAATAAAAAAGCTAAAAAAGTTCTTGCAATTTTTTCTGACTATGCTATTAAGTTAGTCGTTCTGCCGATGCGGGCGTAGCTCAGGGGTAGAGCGCAACCTTGCCAAGGTTGATGTCGAGGGTCCGAATCCCTTCGCCCGCTCCATTTAAAACTCCGTCAGGAGTTTTTTTTATATCTGGATAAATACCGCTCCATAAAAAAGCAACAATAAGCCGATATCACGGTAGACATTTCAGCTTTTTACGGTATGCTGTAAAGAGCAAATCAAAGGAATCTCTTTATGAAATACGCCATCACCGTCCATGAATTTTCTTTTAATAAAATCAAAAACGGCAGCCGCAAAATTGGCGCGCATCTGCTAGATAAAAAAACACAACAGGTTAAGCTGCATGATATGCTTGAATTACATAACGCTGCAACCGGAGAACAATTAAATTGTGAGGTAACTGGTATTGCTGTTTTTGATAATTTCAGCGATTTAATTGATGCGTTAACACCTCAGGCACTCGGCTATGACAATAAAAAAGAAATCATGCTGCGGCTGGCCCGCCTTTATCCGGCCGAAGCACAAGAAGCTCTTAACGCCGTTGCCTTTTTTCTCAAACCTTTGTTTGAACCGCAAAAAAACAAACAGCGCCCGTCCATAGAAAGAGAATAAAAAACCCGGAAAATCATTCCGGGCTTTTTTTTCAAATAGCTTTTAAGATAAAAGCACTAAGCTTTTCATTGAAGCGTGACGGGTTTGAAACCGCTTCACCTTCGGCAATTTTTGCCTCATCCAGCAGCAGCCAGGCTATATCCTCTGCTTCGGCTCTTCGACCCTCATCCATAACCATATCTGCCAATTTAATAATCAGCGGATGATAAGGATTAAGCTCCAAAATTCTTGTGCTGGCAAATGCCGTTTGCTGCTGATGGCTACGCATCAAACGTTCCAAATGCAGGCTCATTTGCCCGTCTTCCACCTTCAGGCTGACCGGTGATTTAGTCAGTTTTTCGGTTGTCACCACTTTGCCGACTTCATCCTTAAACCAACCGCTCATCAATTCTGTCAGTTTACTCAGGCTGCCGGCATCAGCTTTGGGTTCTTTGCGCTCAAAACTCATATCTTCTGCTTGCGCAATATGTTTGATGGCAAACCCTTTGTAATTAGGCAAAACCTGCGGCCAAAATTCATCAATCGGCTCATTCATCAGCAAAACTTCGATTCCTTTTTCGGCAAACGCTTCAAGTTGCGGATTATTGCGTAAAACATCAATATTATCGCCGGTGATATAATAAATTGTTTTCTGATCATTTTTAGCGCGGGAAATATACGCATCCAAACTGGTCATTTTTTCTTTATCTGCAGTTGAATAAAAATAGCTCAGACCGGCAATTTCCTCTCGGTTGTTAAAATCTTCATAAATACCTTCCTTCAAAACAATCCCGAAGTTTTTCCAGAACTTCATATAATCCTCAAAATTTTCGGTCCGTTTTTTGAGCTCTTTTAACAGACGCGAAACCGTCCCGTGTTTAATCTTTTCAATCAGCGGACTATGTTGCAGCATCTCGCGGGAAATATTAAGCTGCAAATCGGCTGAATCAATAACACCGCGGACAAATCGCAAATAATTCGGCAGCAATTCCTCAATTTTGTCGCTGATAAAAACTTTATTGACATACAATTTTAAACCGTTCTTTTTGTCCGGCTGAAACAGATCATACGGTGCGGTTGAAGGAATATACAACAACCCCGTATATTCAATATTTCCTTCTGCCTTAAAATGCAGCGTCAGCCACGGATCATCAAAATTTTTCGAAACATGATGATAAAATTCTTTATACTGATCTTCGCTGATCTCCGATTTGTGTCTTGTCCACAGTGCTGAGGCGGTATTAACCGTTTCTTCCCCGGCCTTACCAAGCTCCAACACAATAGGATAAGCTACATGGTCGGAATATGTACGGATGATATGCCGCAAATAAATTGTATCGGTATAATTGGCATCGTCTTTTTTCAAAAACAGTTTAATATCCGTTCCGTTGCAATCGCGTTGCGCCTGATCTATTTCAAAGCCGTCACGTCCGTTGGATGTCCATTTCCAAGCTTGCTTTTCGCCGGCACGGCGGGTAATGATTTCCACCTTGTCAGCCACCATAAACGCCGAATAAAAACCCACGCCGAACTGACCGATCAAATCACAAACCGAACCATTATCTGCGGCATTTTTGACAAACTCGGCCGTACCGGACTTGGCAATTGTTCCCAAATGTGCAATCAGATCTTCTTTATTCATGCCGATACCATTGTCGGAAACAGTCAAAGTTTTATTTTCGGCATCCGGAATAATTTTAATTTTGAATTGCCCGGATTCTTTGGCAATTCCGGGCGAAGTCAGCGCCAGATATTTGAGTTTGTCACAAGCGTCCGAAGCGTTTGAAATCAACTCACGCAGAAAAATCTGCTTGTCGGAATAAAGAGAATTGACCACAATGTCGAGCATTTTGCTGACATCGGCCTGAAAAGACATTTTGTCGGACATAAGTGTTTCTCCATATAAAAACTCGTTTACTTTACTGCATATTTAGAGATTCTTTTCTCCTTTTGCAAGATTGTGCTTGATTTATTTAATAATACGGCTAAATTAAGAGAGATTTTTTGACAAACAACTACGGAGTGACAAACATGGTATCTGTTGTAAGCGACGCTTGCGTCAAATGTAAATCCTGCGTCGATGTATGCCCGGTTGATGCTTTCCATGAAGGTGAAACTCAGCTGGTTATTGATCCCGACACCTGCATTGCCTGCGGCGTCTGCATTTCCGAATGCCCTCAGGAAGCAATTTCTTCGGAAGACGAAGCTGATGAAAAATGGATTAAATTCAACGCTGAAAATGCCAAAAATTGGCCAAATGCTAACGAATAAATCCGATTATACGTCTAAAAAGGCCTCTGTTTCGGAGGCCTTTTTTCATGCCGGAAGCAAATTTGTTGACGTAGCAGACAAATTGAGGTACACGAAGAAAATAAACATAAAAAATTTTTGAGGAAAGCATGATAAACAAACAGGAAACCACCTATTACGACGTTGTTGGCATTGGTAACGCGATTGTTGACGTTTTGGCCAAAGTCGGCGAAGGCTTTTTGAAGGAAAGAAACCTTCAGAAAGGCTGCATGACATTACTTGATGCCGCTGATGCCGGCAAAATTTATGCCGACCTGGTGCCCGAACGCGAAGTCCCCGGCGGATCTGCCGCCAACACTGTTGCCGGTCTGGCATCGCTCGGCGGTGCCCCGGCTTTTATTGGCAAAGTCCACGATGATGAACTCGGACAGGAATTCATGCGCGATATTGGCGCCGCCGGCGTTGATTTTTTCACCAAGCCGTTAAATGAAGGGCCTCTCACCGGCCGCAGCATAGTCTTGGTCACGCCGGATGCCCAACGTTCAATGTTCACCTACCTGGGGGCTGCCGTTCATCTAAGTGAAGAAGATATTGACGAAAATGTCATTAAAGCCGGAAAAATTACTTATATTGAAGGCTACTTATGGGATACGGAATGTTGCCGCAATGCCTTGGTCAAAGCTTGCAATATTGCGCATAAATACGGGCGCAAAATCGCTTTTACGCTTTCAGACACGACCTGCATTGAACGCAACCGCGAAAATATTTTGGAATTTGTCAAAGAAGATGTTGATATCTTATTTGCCAATGAGGATGAGATCAAAGCTCTTTTTTCGGAAGAAGATTTCTACAAAAGCCTGGACAAAGTCAAACCTTTGGTTGAAATTGCGGCCATTACCCGCGGACAAAAAGGATCCGTCGTTGTCAACGGCCGAACCAAAACTTTTGTTGAAGCAGAAAATGTACCACAGGAAAATGTTGTCGACACCACCGGCGCCGGTGATTTGTACGCAGCCGGCTTTTTATACGGCATAACCCAGGAACGCAGTCTCGGCACCTGCGCAATGATTGGCTCTATTGCCGCGGCGGAAATTATTTCTCATTATGGCGCCAGACCGGAAATATCCTTGCGCGGATTCGTTCGCAATAAATTACTTTCTTACGGAAAAAAAGCTTAAAAAACAAAGAGGATGTGAAAAATCATCCTCTTTTTGTTTCCTGGTCATAACCATGCTTTGTATCAGACAACACTTTTTTTCACTAAATGATTGAAATTTACTTTTAAAAGTGTATGGTAAAGCGAATTTAAGCAATCTGTCTTCCGATATTTTCGGACAAATACTGTTATGACCATACCAAAAGCAATTTTTCAAAACGCGCCCCGCAAAAATGCAAAACATTTGCTTTTGATATGATGATTTTTTAGGAAATAAATAAATGAATATGCGTAACATTGCCATTATAGCTCACGTCGATCACGGCAAAACAACTTTGGTTGACGGTCTTTTAAAACAAAGCGGTACTTTCAGAGACAACCAAAAAGTTGAAACCTGCGTCATGGACAGTAACGATCTGGAAAGAGAACGCGGCATCACGATTCTTTCCAAATGCACATCCGTCAACTGGCACGGCACTCATATCAACATTGTCGACACGCCGGGTCACGCGGATTTTGGCGGCGAGGTCGAACGTATCCTTTCAATGGTTGACGGCGTAGTGTTGCTGGTTGATTCTTCCGAAGGTCCGATGCCGCAAACCAAATTTGTTCTCGGTAAAGCGCTCAAACTCGGCCTTTGCCCGATTGTTGTCATCAACAAAGCCGACAAAGCCGATGCGCGCTGTGACGAAGTCTTAAACGAAATCTTCGACCTGTTTGTCAGTCTGAATGCAAACGACAAACAGCTTGATTTCCCGGTTTTATACGCTTCCGGACGCAATGGCTGGGCTGTTAAAGAACTGGAAGATGAGAAAAAAGACCTGACCCCGTTGTTTGAATTGATTTGTTCCTATTTTCCTGAGCCGGCCTGCGAACCGGACAAACCTTTTTCAATGCTGGCCACCACTTTGGAATCTGATAAATTCATTGGTCGTCTGTTAACCGGAAAAATTCAGTCCGGCACATTGCATGTTAACGACACAATCAAAGTCTTAAATGGTGAAAACAAAGAAATCGAACGTGTCCGTATCAGCAAGATATTAGCTTATCGCGGGCTCAATCGTGAAGCGCTGACGGAAGCACATGCCGGTGATATTGTTGCGGTTGCCGGTGTCGTTAAAGGAACCGTGGCCGATACACTTTGCGCTTTTGAAGTAACACAAGCCATCCACGCCCAGCCGATAGATCCGCCGACTTTAGCGATGACTTTTTCAATCAACGATTCGCCGCTGGCCGGACGCGAAGGAGACAAAGTCACCTCGCGGATGATTTGGGATCGTCTTTGCAAAGAAGCTGAGGGCAACATTGCACTTAAAATCTCACGCACTGACAGTTCCGATTCCTTTGAGGTTGCCGGACGCGGCGAATTGCAGCTCGGCGTTTTAATTGAAACCATGCGCCGTGAAGGATTCGAACTTTCCATTTCACGCCCCCGTGTTTTGATGAAACGGGATGAAAACGGGCAGTTGCTTGAACCAATTGAAGAAGTTGTTGTTGATGTGGATGAAGAATATTCCGGCACCGTCGTAGAAAAAATGGGTCAGCGCCGAGCCGAAATGACAGAAATGATTCCTTCACAGGTAGGCAACAAAGTCCGCCTGATTTTCAACGCACCCTCGCGCGGATTAATCGGTTATCATTCCGAATTTCTGACCGATACCCGCGGCACCGGCGTCATGAACCGCATTTTCAAATGCTATGAACCCTATAAAGGCGAGATTGACAGCCGCCGCAACGGTGTTCTGATTTCATCGGAAAATGGCACGGCCATTGCCTATTCATTGTGGAAATTACAAGACCGCGGCCCGATGTTTATCGACCCCGGCGTTCCGGTTTATGTTGGAATGATCATCGGCGAACACACCAAACCCAACGATCTGGAAGTTAACCCTTGCAAAGCCAAGCAATTAACCAATATCCGCGCCGCCGGCAAAGATGAAGCGATTGATCTTGTGCCCCCGCGCAAGTTAACATTGGAACAAGGGCTTTCTTACATTCAGGAAGATGAACTTTTGGAAGTCACGCCCAAAACGCTGCGTCTGCGCAAACGTGTTCTGGATCCGATTGCCCGCCGCCGGCAAAAACCGGAGGAAAGATAAAGTCTGAAACAAAATCCCGGAGCAAAAATTCCGGGATTTTGTTTGCCAAAATATTTTCACCGCCCAAAAAGCTCTGTAACGCTTCCTTCTTGTTCCTGAGCTTTCTTCAAGGCAAAAATAGCCTGTTCAATCAGTTTTTTTGAAGACCGGGCCGGATTCGGAAAAACACTGACACCGAGTTTGACAACCAGTTCATGCGTGGTGAAATTATCGCTGACGCCTTCATTAAAAATACTGCGCAGTTTTTTAAGTTCAAGATCAAGCTCATAACCATTGGCCAAATCCGGCATCAAAATCCACAACGAATATTTAAGACCGCGAGCCACAGTGTAGTTTTTTTTCAAGCTCAAAACCAGCGTTCCGGCCATTTTTTTCAGAACAAACTCTTCCAAATGCAATTTGCGGAAATTTTCCATATTTTCAATATTAACCGCCAAAACCGCAATCAGATCTTTAGGCAAACGGGCATCTTTGTAATTTTCGTTGTTCACCGCTGTCTGAACCCTGTCCTCAAATAAAAAGAAATTTGGCAACCCTGTCAGATCATCGTACAGATTATTAAAAAACGGCCGGCTCGCTTTCGACAAATGCGTAGACACCAAAATAAATGAAAAATGCGACGAATCCGGCAGATAAATTGCCTGAAACTCAAGCGGCACAATTTTTCCTTTAGCTGTCCGCATACGAATCCGCATTTTTTTGGAAGAAGTCAACATTTCGCCGATATTTGTTGTCAAAACCATCCAGTCTTCTTTATCGACAAAAGCCAAAAAAGGCTCGCCGACGGCAAGCTTGGAATTTTTAATATCCAAAGCCTGCATAATAGCCTGATTACAATACGCAATCCGGTCATCGCTAACCAACACCATCGGCCGTTCGGAATCATTAATCAGCGGATTAATCAGATCACCGAGCTTAACGTCAAGATTATACCAAAAAGGTTTGTCTTTATTGTCAAAACTGATATTTTCCTCGCGTACCAGTGAAACACCGTTCGGATTTTCAAGTGCATCAAGATCAACGCCGTAGCGCGATGCCTGCGCCAACAGCCCGACAGCGTCTTCAACATTCGCCGGACGATCATCCGTTATTTTTTCCAAATCAATTTCTGTTTTCACATCTTGCCGCTTTGCTGTTGCCTGCCAACAGCGCAATTATACAGCCAAAAAAACACAAAGCCAAAATCTTTGTATTTTATTAACAAAATCTGTTTATAATACACTGTATCTATGTAAAAAGAGAAAGAATTCAAGATGGTTACAGAAGAAGAAGCGGAGGAGCCGCAAACCCCGCAGGAAAACTCTCCTCAAACTTCCGCCGACATGACATACCTGGTCAAAGAACGTTTTGAAATATACTATGACCAGCCTTTGCCGCACCTGAACACCAACGGAGCGACAGCTTATGAGGTTAAAGATAAAATAAATCCTCAACGGCAGCTTTTTGCGCTGATTTGCGATAACGCATATCCGCCGCGTCTTTCCATGCTGCCTTATCTGAAAGCGCTCGACCACCCTGGTCTCTTAAAGCTTGTAGAGTACAGCACGGTTCTTTATCTGCCGCAAAAAACGCATAATATGGCACTGATTTATGTAAAGCCAAATGGCCCGAAAGTCTCGGAAACACTCTCAAAAAGTGAAGAAAAACTGACTTTGCCCAAGTTTAAATCTCTCATCTTTTCGCTTGGCAGCGCTTGCGAAGCTCTTAAAGGCTATAACCTGACCCACCGCGCTATCCGTCTCGATAACCTTTTCTATAAAGACAACTCTTGTGAAGAACTTGTTTTAGGCGACTGTGCAGCCTCTTTTCCCGGTCTGTACCAGCCTTCGATATACGAAACAATCAATAATATGTTGGCTCTGCCGCAAGCCCGCGGCAACGGCGTACCCGGAGATGATCTGTATGCTGTCGGCGCGGTCATGCTGGCGCTGACGCTTGGTCATGAAATTGCCTCGCCGCTGACCAATGCAGAATTAATCTCCCAAAAACTGAAAAAAGGCTCTTTCGCCGTTTTATGCAACAATGAAAAAATAAGTGCGTTTGCAGCCACCGTTGTCAAAGCGCTGCTTGAAGACAATGAAGAAATCCGTTGGAATTATTTGCAAATTTACAACTTCCTTGAAGGCAAAACCACCGGCTTCACCATTGGCGAAACAAACGACCGCTCGCTTAAGGCTCTGGTTGTCAACAGTGAAAAATACTATACTGTCAAATCAGCCGCTTTGGCCATGCTGGATTATCCGGACGAAGCGCTTGGCATCATCAACGGAGGAAAACTCCTGGAATGGATAAAAAACGGCCTTGAAAACGAAAAGCTCTATTCCAAAATTGAAAAAATCATTATTCAAAACAAAGAAAAAGAAAGCAGCAAATTTCTGGTTCAACAAATTTGTATCATGCTGGATCCCGGACTTCCGATTAAAACCGGTGATATTTTCGTCTTCCCCGGCGGACTCTCCAAAGCTATTTTTTATTATCTTAAAAACAATAAAAATCTTGATGACTTTTATGGCCTGCTCAACAGCGATCTGGTCAAACTGTGGTACCAGCAGCAGCCTTCGCTGCATTCTCCGGCCAACAGCAACGAACTGCGTGTCTACATCGCACGCAATGATCATGGCTACGGAATTGACCGCATTATGTACGATTTTGACGAAGATCTGCCTTGCACCAGCCCGCTGATTGGCGAAGAATTTGTCAACACGCCGGCCAGATTGCTGCGCGCCTTAGATGCAAATTACACCAAATTCAAAGAAACCCTACCGTTTGATAAAAATATCATTGCCTATCTGCGCTGCAAAATGGGCAAAAAAATTGACGGTTTGCTCACAGATATCAATGCCCATCAGGATGCGTTGCAGATGAGCGCTGTTTTACGCCTTTATGCAGCCATCCAAAACAAAAACGGCCCTGTCCAGGTGCCTAACCTTACCCAATGGTTGGTTAACTTCTCTAAACCCGTTGTTCAAAGCTACCACAACCTTAAATATCAAAAATATCTTGAACACGAACTGGTCAAAATTGCCAAAAGCGGTAAAATTATTGAACTTTGCAATATTCTTGAAAACGATGAAGCGCGCCAGAAAGACCGCAGCGATTACAGCGATGCCCTGAAAAAAATAAATCTCCTGATGTCCGAACGCAATCGTCTCCTCACTGGTGATGCCAAACTTGATGATGAAGCTCGTGAACTGGCTCTGCGCTTTGCCGTAATTCTTTCCGTATTAACCATGCTGAGCACCTTTGTTCTCAGTCTTTTGTATTGGGCTCTCAAATGATCAAACCAATTCAGCGCAACCCTTCTCAGAAAAAAAAGTTTCGCCTTAACCTCATGCAAAAACTGTTGTTGGCTTTCGGCATCATCATACTTGCTTTTTCATCTTTGCCGATGATGGTTATTTTGTTGCTCGGCTTGCTGCCGACCATCACGGTTATTTTGACTGACCCGCGCAATTCAAACAAACTAACAATTATCGGCTGTTTGAATTTTTCAGGCGTATTTATCAGTATGGTGCAGATTTTCAATCAACACGCAGCCGGTATTTCGGTTTCCGTCATGGGCAATATTTTCAACATCGTCATCATGCTTGGCTGTGCCGCTCTTGGTATGATTTTATACTTTGAGCTGCCAAACTTGTTCATTGTTGTATCAAAAGCATCGGTTCAGCGGCGTTTGCGCCGTATAGACAGCAAGCTTGAAAAATTATCCCAGGAATGGGGCAACGACATTATATCCGACATTGCCAAATAGCTTTTATGGCTTCCGTAAAAATTTTTACGGAAGCCATTGTTATCAAATATATTTTTCAATCTGTTTACTTATTTTCCGAATAGAATTAAGCTCAATTTGCCGCACGCGTTCTTTAGAAATGGCATAAACTCGGCTGAGTTCGTCCAGGGTCACGGCTTTTTCGCTGAGTCGACGTTTAAATAAAATATCTTTTTCCCGCTTATTCAGACAAACCAAAGCTTTATTAAACAAATTGCGCCGGTATTTCATTGTTTCGGAATACGCCAGCATCTCCTCCTGCGACGGCTTATTATCCGCAATAAAATCCATCCACTCTGCACCGCTGTCTGATGAATTGTCTATAACCGAATTCAAAGAACCATCATGCGCCTTCATCCGGGTATTCATATCCTTGACATCTTGCACAGTAACATCCAGAGAAGAAGCAATCCTCTGCAACACATCGTTTGACATCTCGCGGTCATCGGTCAGTTTAAGTTTATTTTTAATTTTGCGTAAATTAAAAAACAATTTTTTTTGCGCCGATGTTGTCCCGATTTTAACCAGAGACCAGGAATTCAGAATATATTTCTGCACAGCAGCTTTAATCCACCACAAAGCATACGTGGAAAAGCGAAAACCCTTTTCAGGCTCAAATTTTTCAACAGCGTAAAGCAGCCCGATATTTCCTTCGGAAATCATTTCTGCCGTCGACAAACCATATCCGCGATACTTGGAAACAACTTTGACCACCAGCCGCAAATGCGACGTCACCAAAATTTTAGCAATTTCCCGATTTTTGGTTTGCTGATATTTAACAGCCAGCTCATATTCTTCATCCTGTGACAAGATCGGATATTTCCTGATCTTTTGCATATAGCGGACCATATTCAGCTCAGGTGAAAAATCAATACCGTTCAGACCCAGAATATTATCCATAAAACTATCCTCCCTTTGGTTTCACAAAAGTCCAAAGAGTCCAAGTCCATCCAGCGAGTCAAAACTAGAGAAAAAAAACTTAAAACGCAACCTATACTTTGGTTGTATAAGCAAAGTCTTATATATGCCGCAACGTCGTCAAAAGATTTTCAAAATCTGCGGGAAAATTAGAGCAAAAAAGCTTAAATTGCTGACTTTCCGGATGCACAAAACCCAAACTTGCAGCATGCAGAGCCTGCCTTGGAAAATGATTAATATAAGCTCTTTTATCTTCCGCAATTGTCTTATCGGTAATCTTTTTTGATTTAACATAAAGCTGATCGCCAATCAGATTACATCCGAGTCTGGACATATGCACCCGGATTTGGTGTGTTCGGCCGGTTTCAAGATTACATCTGACCAAACTGGCAACATTTTTAAAAACTTCAAGCGTTTCATAATGCGTAACCGCATGCTTACCGTTTTTTTGCACCACCGCCATTTTTTTGCGATCATACGGGCTGCGTCCGATATCGGCATCAATCGTCCCTTTCAAAGGAGCGGGAACACCGAAAACAATCGCATAATAAGTCCGTTCAATAGAGTGCTCGGCAAATTGCGCGCACAAAAACTTATGTGCATTATCATTTTTTGCAACCACCAGCAATCCTGATGTATCCTTATCAATCCTATGCACAATTCCCGGCCTTTTTACTCCGCCGATTCCGGACAAATCGCGGCAATGATACAGCAATGCGTTAACCAAAGTATGATTTGGCGATCCGGGAGCCGGATGCACTGTCATTCCTGCCGGCTTATTAACCACAATCAAATCACTGTCTTCATACACCACATCCAGCGGAATATCTTCCGGTTCGGGTTCGGCATCCGTTGCTTCCGGCACCAATAGTTGGTAAATCTCCCCTTCCCGGACTTTATGAGCATTATCGCCGATAATAACATCGTCGCAGGTCACATTCCCCTCGTTGACCAGTCTCTGAATCCGCGAACGGGACATTCCGGCAAAACAATCAGCCAAAAACTTATCGATTCGCTGACCTTTATAATCTTTATTAACCATTGGTGTGGTATAAGTATCAATATCCGACATAAATCAACGCCTTGATGTAATGGTATATTTGCTTATAATAGAATGTAAAATCCAACTTGCAAGAAAGATCGGCTATGGATAAACTGAAATTGATAAAAATTCTGGTTGCAATACTGACATTTCTGATTGTTTTCGGCATGCTGAGCGCCGTCGGCATTATTTATAAAAAAACCCGCGCACCGCAAATAACCTCTGCTGCTCTAAGCCTGTCGCAACCGCAGGGCAGCACCGTCGAAAATATCCAAATTGCCGAGCAAACTTTATATATCCTGGTTAAAAACGGCGGCCGCTCCGACCGGATTATTATCATAAACCCGGATTATCCGCAAAAACAAACCGTCATTAATATCAACTAAAGGAAAAACGAAATGTCTGATACAATGAACGTTCATGATGAAGTCGCCGGATTCTTAAACAATAACCCGCCGGCAAATGAAGAAGACGATTTCGACCTCCTTCTGGACAATTTCATTGCCAAACAAATGGAAGATGCCCAAGATTCAATCAACGAAACCGACGAGCTCAAACAACAAAACCAGGAAGAGCTTTTTTCCGACAATGATGATGAATACGCAGCCTGCCTGCCGCCGGAAGAAAAGCAGCTTTTCAATGCATACCGCTCTTTTGCCGGCGCGGTTATTGCCTGCGCGGCCGCCGCTGGTTTAGAAATTCCCGAACTGAAATTTGAAGCCCAAAACATTTATCCGCGGTTTCGTCCGAACAAAATCGGCAACTTAAACGAAGACATCTTCACCGGCTGGCATATTTTGCTGGCGGCCCAGCCCGTGCGTTTGAGCGGTCTGCCGGCCAATCCTTCTGATGAGCAAATTCTTAACTTTGCCGAAAAAACAACCGATGAAAACCTGCAGGCAGCTTTAATTTCTTACGTTGAAACTCTGATTGAACTTGACGGCTGCGAAATTGCCTATAATATGCGCAAAGCCAAAGCCAAAAAGCGTAAAATCGAACGTCAGATTATTGAAGAACACAACCGCCGCAAAGAACGCATACAAAAATACATTGCCGCTGTTCAAGCCAAAAAATTTCCGATAGACGCCGAACGTCTGGTCAACAACTATTTCAAAACCGCCCGCAAAGACCCGGACGGCGCACAAAAAATTCTCGAAACAAACCCGGCCACCTATGCACCGATAGAAGTAGACAAAATTCCGCCGCGTTTTTTCGGTATGATCAAGCCCAAACCGGAAGACGGCATCCGTGTAAACAAACAAATCGGAGAGTTTTTCAAAAAATTAAAAGAATAAAGGTTTTTAGTACAAAAATATAGACAAAAAAAGAAATAATTGCTATTATAAATTTAAACGACCCTTTTTACCGAAAGGACTAAAATCATGGCAGTAAAAGCTTCAGACACTATCAGATCCGGCGTTGAAGAAGTCAAAAGAAATCCGGTTATTGTCACTCAGGGAAGAGCACCGGTTCAGCCTGTCCGCACCAATGTCAATACCAATACCGCTCAAGCCTCCGTTGCTCCGTCCGGCAGCGGCACGCCGCCGACCGGCAGTGCAAGCGGCGACACCACGGGCAGCGCTTCCGACAGTGATTCTGGCACCAACAATGTTGCCTCGCCTGCAGACCAAACACAAACGCAGACCCAGGCGCCGCAACCTGCTCAAGCAGAAATCAATGATGAAGACATCAAAAACATCCTCAATGTTGAAGATGCCGGCAAACAGGAAGAAGCCATTGAAGACTACGCCAAAAAAAACGGCCTCGAAGTTAGCGAAGTCCGTCGTCAGGTTGACAAAGCCAAAGTAACTTCCGACACCTCCAGACCCTCCAGCACCGACGGCCGCGAAAATGCCGGTAACTTCAAGGGACTCATGGATAATCCAGACTGGGGCAGACCGCTGGATGATAAATTTGATATTCAACAGGGTGACTTTATTGAATTCCTGATGAAAGACGTTGTCCTTGCTTCTGCCGCCTGGACAGGCAACAAAGTCTTTGGTGTGACCGGTTATGTCATTTATAAAGTAGGCTCCGAAACATATAAGAAAGTCAATGAAAAGAGAAAAAAATGGCTGGAAAAATACAAAGAAGATTGTGAAAAATCAAGAAAAAAACGGGAAGCAAGCCAAAGAAAAATTAATAATGAAAATCTTTATTCCGACGCCCTGACTCAGAATGACGACACCAACGCTTTTGCCAAAAAAGTTTTGGATATCCGCAAAAGCTTCCTTGATAATATTGAAAAAAGCGACGAGATCAAAAATGCACAAGCTTTATGCACCTATGTTCGCAGCGTAATTCGTGGAGAAATAGATTTTAACAGCGCTGAAAGGAAGAAAAACGGCAAATGGATCGTCACGCGCAACTATAAAGATGATCAAAACAAGGAATGCTCACAAAAAATCACTTTTGACGAGAATGTATATAAAATTCTGGACCAAGTTAACCAAAACGTTCAAAAAACCATCAATAACAACGGTGACAGTCAGGAAATCCGCCAAGACATGGAGGCAGATATATCCGCTCGGTTTGAAAAAAGAGCTGCTCTGTTAGAAAAAGAAAAGATTTTTGCTGCCGATTACGCTGCCTCCGTCTTGATTGAGAAAGCAGCACGGCTGGATTCGGATGAAATAAAAAAACTTAAAACCGAAAAAGAATTTCAAAATCTGGTCAACGGTGAAGGAAAACTGACTTTTTATCATCACCTCTATGATATTGAACACCGCAAGCCGGAAGCTTTTAAAAGTGAAATCCAAAAGACTTCCGACGGCGAAGTTAAAAAGAGCGCTCTGGAAGTTCTGTCCGATGCCGGTCATGCCGCTTTGGAAGAATCCGTCAAAAAACTGAACAATTCGCAATATCAGGAAGCCTATATGAAGCAGGGCCTCCCTGAAGGAACCCAAAAAGAACCGCCGCTTAATGACAAACTGAATAGAATTTTCATTAAAGGGGAAAGCGAATATGCTCCTGAATTAAACAAAATGACGGAACCTCAGCGCGAAGAAAGTCTCAAATTCATGCAACAAGACGCAGCCAACGGTTATATCCGCCTGGAACAGCTAACCAAGCAACAACAAAATATTGACGCTGAAATCAGCGCCGTTGCCGCAGATGACAAAAACCATGAGCAAAAGAAACAAAATCTTGAGGCTAAAAAGAAAACCAACATCAATGATTATGACAGCAAAACACAGCAACGCGATCAGATGCGATCGGCTGCTTTTGCTCAGATCAGAGGAAACACAAAATAATGATAAAAAAACTGTTTTCTCTTATCCGTTTTGCGCTCATCGGCCTTGTTTGGAGCTGGCTGTTCATCGTTTGCGCCAATTTTTTGATGTTTGCTTTATGGAATTTCAATCTTCTTTCTGCCCGTTCCTGGCTGACCATAGATGTTTTTTGGGAATCCGGCGGCATCATTAAAGGCGGAAAAGATTATCTTTTTCTTTCCATGCTTGCTCTTCTGCCTGTTTTGTGGATTCTTGGCTGGCGTTATTTCAACCGTGTTTCTTACAAAGACATTCTGTTATATCCGCTTAACGCCTACAATCGCTATATCATAAAAAAATATGGTCACGATTCTTCACGGATTGTTTTAAAAAACATAAAATCAAGCCAAAAAATTATTGAAGACATCAAAAACGAACTGGCGGCAATCAAGCCCGAAAAATCGGTTGAAGTGCAAAACATCCGCCAACAAATAAATCAGGTTATTTCCGAAGAAATAAAAAAAGACTAATAAACAGTTATTAACCAATTTTGTGTTAACATGGCTGCAGCCATAAGGGATTTTGGAGCTTTAAACAGGTTGAAACCGTTATTGATACTGACACGAATCATTCTTGTAGGTATCTTCTGGAGCGTTATTTTTCTGGAAGGTATTCGTGTTATTATGCTCACAAACTGGCGTTTTGACATTCTGCGGCCGTCACACTGGAACTACGCGTGGAATCTATGGCTGAACGGCTGGGTAATCGACGAAGTCAAAGAATGGGCTTTTATCCTCATTATTCTGACATTTATCCCTGTCTGGCTCACCGGCTGGGCCGCACTGGGTATGATCAAATGGGGTCGTATCATTGAAAAGATTTTATTTTTGCCGCTTACTTTGTTCAAAAAGATTTTTGCCAAACAAATCAAAAAAATTTCCGACACCGCCAGCGTCAAAGTCGTTAAAAAGAAAAAATCTTACAAAGAAATCCGCCCGCAAAGCATTCGTCCGCCGCTGGAAGACAGCAGTTATGCTCTGCCGGCAAACAAACGCGCCGCACTTTCGGGAACGACGCCGCGCTCAACCCTGAAGCCGATGCCGACAAAAACCCCGCCGGCGGAGTTTAATCATTCCTTATTCCAGTTGGATGACAACGACGACACCGACATTGACTTTGACTTGTTTGATGAAAAAACACCGGAACCCGAGAAAAAAACAGAACCCCGGAAAAGCGAACCGACAACGGCCAAAGCGGATCATACACCGCGCACCAGAAAAGATCCTCCGGCTAAACAAAACTCTCAGCCGCAGCGTTCCAGCTCCAACTCGACTCTTGAGATTCTCAAACAAAAAGGTTATGAAGTTATCACCGGCGTCACCATCAAAAACACTCTCATCGATTTTATCGGCGTTTCAAAATCCCAGCTTTGTATTTGTCTTAATGATAAAGAACCTGGCGACTGGTTGGCTGACGAAGAACGTTTCAACGATGAAGAACCTTTATGGTTTTCTGAAAGTTCGCACCGTGTTTCTCCGGTTCGCAAAGTTGATCTTGCCCGGCTGATTCTCAAAGAAAAGCTGGCCGAAGCTGATTTAAATTTTGAAATAACCGCCTATGTTATCGAACAAATCGGCAACATTATCAATGCTGAAGATATGTTTGAAGTCTGGAATGAAATGAACATTCATGTCACCCGGATCGACCGCGGCACGCCCAAAGAAATCAGACTTTTTGCCAAAGATCTTGAAGAAGCCGACGCCAAGGTGGAAAAAGATGTCTTTGACAAACTCAAAAAACTTATTCGTAATATTGCTTAAACAAAAGAGGCTTGAATGGCAATAGAAAAAAAAGGTGAAGAATGGGAAGAATATAACAGTGCTGTCCGCTGGATGGTGATAACCGTTATCCTCTCGGTCACCATCACCGTCATTTTTGCGCTGATCTCCATGCCGCTGGGATACCTTATCGGCAACGGCATTTCCAAAGATTCGCTCGCCGACGTTTCTAAATTTTTTGATCTTGTTCTTAACAAACCCGGTTATCTCTATTCGCGCTACTGGGTTTGGTTCAAACAGTTGTTTAACTATCATGGTCCTTTTTCTGTCAGCCTTTGGATACCGATTCTGCCATTCATCAGTTTCCCGACAGGACTGATTGTCGGCCTTATCACCAACCCCTACCGCTTTCAATCCAACATCCACGGTTCTGCCCGCCTGGCGGAACTTAGCGATGTTAAAAAGATGGGATTATTGGACGGTTTCTGCATTGTTGTCGGCAAATTCAAGGGTTATTTGCTCAAGATGAACGAAACGTTGTCGGTCCTCTGCTGCGCGCCTCCGGGCACTGGTAAAACTGCCGGTGTGGTTATCCCGACCATTTTCAACTCGCCGACCATGAGCATCGTTGTTAACGACCCCAAACCGGAGTTGTGTTATTCCACCTCCGGCGCTCGCGCCAAAGTCGGTCCTGTTTTCATCATCAACTGGGGTATGGAAGACAATCCCGCTGAAGGTATTTATTACCCAAGCTGGAATCCTCTTTCACCGGGCGCCGTACCTGCTCCGGGACCGGCTCGTGACATGTATATCGATTCCATGTGCAATGTTCTGGTAGAAGACCCCAAAGGCGGCGCAGATCCGCACTGGTCAAAAACCGGCCGCGCCGCGCTCACCGGATTTATTCACTTCATTGTTTCCAAATGTGAAAAAGCTCGCGCCAATGATTACTTCATCGGCCGTGTTTATGAAGGAAAGCTTGACGATGAAGACCGCCGGGTTTTGGAAGGTTATTATCTTGAAATGAATGATCCCATGGCGGCACGTGCTTTGCAAAATCTGCGTGGCGGCACCCTAAATATTGACAATTATCTGCCAATTGGCTCTTGGGCATTGCTGCCGGAAAAATGGATCGGGCGTGAAGCCTGCATTGCCATGATTCTCGAATGGGTAACCGAAGCTCAAATCAAACAATCGCAAGAAATCAAACGCCGTCTGGATGAAGGCGACCAAATGGCAGCCATGGCAGACCCCATGCGCGACTTGCTTGAAGAAGCCATTGAAGAAGCACGCAAATTTGGTTATTCGGCCCGTTGTGTCGTCGAGTTAAGTCAGCTCAGCTCAATGCCTGACAAAGAGCGTGGTTCGGTCTTGTCCACCGCTTTTTCCGGAATCGGCATTTTCAAAAACTCGGCCGTTGTTGCCCGCACCAGTTTCAGCGATCTGAGTTTCAAAGACTTACGCGGCTTAAAAGATCCCATCACCGGGGAATTCAAACCTATTTCGGTTTACCTTTCGGTCAACCAGGTAGACGCCCGCGCCCTGAGCGTCATTTCCGGCACGTTTATTGATCTGATGTCTTCTTATCTAATTGCCAACCCGCCTAAGTTCAAAAACCCGACTGACGGTGTTATGGGGCCTTTTTCCTGCCTGTTTGCCATGGATGAGTTCCCCACCATGCCAAAGCTCAAAGCCGTCATCGACGGCCCGGCGGTCGGCCGTGGCCAAAAAGTATCATACTTGCTGATCGGACAAGATCTGGGACAAATTTCCGGAAAATACGGTAAAGATGATCTGGAAACCGTTATCTCCACCACCGCCTGCAAAATTATCCTGTCGCAAAACAACGAGCAAACAGCTCAGCGTTTTTCCAAAATGATTGGTAACAAAACCGTCCAAACCACTTCTTTTTCCAAAAATGAAGGAGCTCTTGGCAAAGGCAACAATCCTTTTTCCAAAAATGTCAGCTATCAGTTACAGGGCGTTTCCGTTATTTCCACCACTCAATTGCTGAGTTTGCCGACTTCCAAACAAGTTGTCCTGATGCAAAGTCATATTGACCGACCAATCATGGCCGATTCGCCTCGCTGGTATCTGGACAAGAAAATGAAGGCGCTTGCCGCATTGCCGCCGGCGCCAAACGTACCGGACTGGATTGTTGCTCAACGGGAAGACATTAATGATGACATGCTCGCCAAACTCGGCATAGATTACGACCCGAACGAGCCTTTTGATGACGAAGAATTTGAAGACGATGAAACCACCGATGACAATATCGACCGTTAAGCGGAGGAAAAGATGTGGGAATGGTCTCTCAGCCAAAAAAAATCTTCTTCCGGCAGCAAAAATTCGTTGTTAAAGGCCTATGAAGCCTATTTGCCGAAAAAAACTCTGGCAGGACAAGAAAAAGCTGAAGAAACTCCCGCTCCGCAGCAAATGGAGAAAATTCTCCGTCAACAAATCACAGCCTACGGCCTAAAAGATATTTCCCTGAAGCTGACTGATTTTCAGCCGCTGTCCTGGGAAAAAAAACACCGTTATTCCGAAGAACAAGTCCGCGGCCGCAAAATATTTTTGAAGATTCTCGGCTATTCTCACCGCGAACTTTGTCTGGAAGCCGGATTGAGCGAGGCCGATATTGAGCTTCTCCGCCAAAGTATATCGCCGGAAAACTATAATGTTCATGTCAAAATTCCTTTTGATTTCGGCGGTCGCCCGACAATGGACAATATGTGCCTGGTTCGCACACATCCGATGCATGACAATTTGCACGCTTTACTGGAATACCAGCTTGAGAAAAATTTTTTGAAACAATATAAAAAGCTCTATATTCCGATAATTGAAGGACTCGTCAAAAATGCCTGAGCTTCTGCTTGAAAAAATTTGCCGTCAGCCTGATTGTGTTGCTTTCAGCGGCTGCAGCAGTGAAGAAATCAAAAAGCTTGAAGACGATCTTGCTGCCGGCGGGTTCTGCACTCTGCCGGAAGAATATGCCGTCTTGCTGCAAAAATATAACGGCATAATCTATGACGGGCTGGAGCTCCTCGGCACAATTCCGCATAAACGCCTGCAAAAAAATTACACTCTTGGAAGCATTCTTGATATCAACCGCCGCTATGCAAAAATCGGCTTTTTTACACAAAAACTCATTCTTGGCGAATTGCCCGAAAGTTTTCTGATATACGACGGAGAAACCGGAAATTATGAAATTGTTGACCGGCTCAATCTGGATTCAAGAAGAATTTTCAACACGTTAAAAGAATTTTTCAGAATAATCTCAGCTTTTCTGACGCTGAAAGATTAATCTTGTACTGTTTTTTGCGAGCTTTTTTCAAGTTCTTCAAGATCTTTCTCATCAATCTCCGCCGCTTCAAAACGATAAGCTTCATTAAACCAATTGCCAAGATCAATATCGGCGCAGCGCTTAGAGCAAAAAGGACGATATTTCATATCGCTAAACTCTTTTTTGCAAATCGGACATTTCATCTTTCGACTCTCCCGGTCCCCTGACAGCTTGAACATTCTTCGGTCAAAACATCGCTAAGCGGCGGCCGGCGGCGGGCTCTGATAATTTCAACATTTCCGCCGCGGCTCAAACCGTAAACCGTGCTTTTGATATAATCTTTGCGTAATTCCTGTTCCAAAATTTCAATAGCTGTTTTTAAATACTTATAATCCGAAACACCTGCAAAATCGATGACAATTTTGCCTGAAAGGTTGCGCAGCCTGATTTGTTTGGCAATTTCAAACGCGGCCTCAATATTCAACCGGCCCAAACTGCCTCTGCCGTTATCTTCGCCGCTGTCTACATCTATGGCAACACAAGCCCGCGTTTCTTCAATATTGATGCGACCACCGTTTTTCAAACGGACTTCTTTCTGCAAAGCATTTTCCAAAACTTCGTCAACACCATATTCCTTAAAAGGATACGTGCAATACTCAACTTCTGTTTTGCCTTTATATTTTTCTTCCAGATTATGATTGTTCAAAACAATTTTTTGCAGACTTTTGCGATAACGCAGAAAAGCCTCTTCCAAACAAGAATTGCGCGCTTTAAGCAACGCCGGTGACTTAACTTGCCTGACTTCCTCAAGAACAGCGTCAAACTGATCCCGCAAAGCATGCATTTCGTCGACAATCTGTTTATTTTCGGCTTCAGCGGCTGAAGTCCGCACAATCCATCCTTCCTGACCGGTTGTATTTTCTTCAACCAAAACAGCTAAATTTTCGGCGCGCAGCCTGTCGCTGATTTTGGCAGAAACTTCCACATCCATCCGATACGGACAATAAACCAGATTTTCACCGACAAATTGTAAAGCACGAGTCAACCGGGCACCCTTTTCGGCTCTTTGTTCTTGGCTCACCTGCACCACCACGCTTTGTCCTTCTGTGGCAACCAAATCTTCCAGCTCCGGTTCCTCTGCATTAATAAAAGCATCTCTTGTATCGCCTATATCCAGAAAATAGCCTGATTTTCCGTTAACCAACTCAATTTTTTTCAAAATTCGGCCCAAATAAATATTTCCTTCATGCGCGCGTCTTTGGTCAAAAAACTCGACTTCAATCACCTCGTCATTATCCATAACTGCCAAACGGCCATTTTGCTGACTTTGTTCATAAATCAATTTAATGCTCATTTTTCAAACTCCTGTCTGATTCCGACACTTTCCAGCAAATTTTTTGTTTCAAACAAAGGCAACCCGACCACACCTGAATAAGACCCGGTCATTTTTCGCACTAAACCGCCCAAGATGCCTTCAATCTTATACCCTGCGCAACCGACCCATTCGCGGCTTGCAACATAATCGCGAATTTCTCTCTCGGAAAGTTTTTTCATTTGGATTTTAGTGGAATTAAGTCGAACTCTGGACTTCCCTGCCGCATCGATCACACAAACCGCCGTCAAAACCCGATGACTTTTACCCGACAACGCCCGCATTACCTTTGTTTGTTCTTCATCATCATGCGCTTTTTGAATGATTTTTGCCGCACACACCACCACCGTATCACTGCCCAAAACCACCTTTCCAGGATGTTTGGCAGCCACCCAGGCCGCTTTTTCACAAGCCATCCGCTTAACATAGGCGCTTGGTTTCTCACCCTGACGGGGCGTTTCATCAATTGCAGCCGGTTCAATCAAGGCCGGTTCCATGGCAATCTGTTGCAACAAAAGCTTTCTTTGTGGAGATCCCGATGCCAGGATAAAGTCTTTCATGCGCACACCTTTCTTACAAAATTAGCGCAGTCAAGCCACGCTAATTTTAATCATCCGATTATTACTGCTTTCAACACCTATGCTTCATCATCATAGGTTTTTTCCATTCTTTCGTGCCTTTCCTGCGCTTCAATCGACAACGTAGCCACCGGACGCACCTCCAACCGTTCAATACCGATCGGATCGCCGGTTTCTTCACAATAGCCGTAAACGCCGTCTTCAATTCTTTTCAAAGCTTCATCAATTTTAGAAATCAATTTACGGGCACGATCACGGGTCCGTAATTCAAGCGCTTTATCGGATTCCAGAGAAGCACGATCAATTTCGTCCGGTTGGTTCAACCCGCCCTGACGCAGATCTTCCAACGTATCCTTAGACTGACCGAGCAATGACTTTTTCCATTCCAAAAGCTTTTGACGGAAATATTCCAACTGCATGTCGTTCATATATTCTTCATCAGCCGAAGGCTTATAGTCCGGAGGGAGAATAACCGAGCTTTCCATTTTTTAACTCCTAAAGATATCCTAAAACAAATTTTTCATATATTAAAAATAAAGATATAAAATTCAGTTAAACAAAGCAACTTTTTTCCGTCTGTTATCACCTTTTATTTAGTCAGTTTGGCCAGTTCAACTTCAACTCTGAGTTCGATTTCTGCCATAAGTTCCTGTAACCGCTCGTCGGTAGAGGAAAGTTGATTATCTTTCACCATGCGTGAAATATTGATCAACTCATCCTTAGAAATATAACCAATCAGCAATCCATCCCGGATTTCTTCGAGTTTTTCCAACAGCGTCTGTCCGCGTTTTACCAGTTTTTTCCTGATTTCGCGTTCTTCTTCGCCATTGACCATCTGCGTTGCAAAAATAGCGTCTGTCACTGAAATACCCGAAGCAGACCCGACCGGTCGCGGCGAATTTTTCATTGTTTCGTTCAAATAAGCCGAAAAACTTTCGCCGCCGCTGGTTTTCTTTGCCGCTTTGCTCTGATTGAGCTCATTGGCTTTGTTAACGTCATTTACCTTAAACAAAATCTTCCCCTATCTGAATGTCCAGATCATTGTATTGTTACCGCTTTTGCAGGCATTCATCAGTACATTTGTTTTAACTGGCAGAGCCTTGTCATCGCCTTTTTCGACGCCGCTGGTCCGCGTCGGCAAAACAAACGGCTCGTCGGCATTAATCTGCAGCTCGACCAAATCCGAACTTTGCGACATCGTCCAGTTAATCTGCCCGATGACAAAACAGGTTTTCTGCGGCACATCGTCAAACTGCACCGTAAAATAAGCAGCATGTTCGTCATTCTCGTTTTTATATTTTGGCAAAATAGTCACTTTTCCGCCCAGGCGATGATGAATTTCATCATTGGCAATCATCTGATTCGGCAAAAGCTTTTCTCTTTTCCAATCTTCAATATCCGTCGGAATATCATCATAAAAACCAAAAACCCGAAACCGTGCCGCAATATTTTTCTGAATTTCAATCAGTTCGTTTGACACCATGTTTTGCTTAAACATCGTAAACAAGCTGTTCATCAGATTAATGCCGGAAACCGCCAAAATAGCAATAATTGAAAGCACCATCAGCGCTTCCATCATTGTTCCGCCTGTCTGAGCAGATCTCATTTTTCTTAAAATCCCCTGTTTTTAATCAGGATAACATTAAAAAAAACACTAAACAACAATTTTGTAATATATTTTTACTTCACTTTTTTTTAAGATGTTGTATAGTACATTTCGTTATAGACAGATGGTTATCTGTCTAGGTGACTTTTTTAACTTTATAAAGGATATTCTCATGAATAAAACTTTAGCTCTTATGGCTGCGGCTTCCGTTGTAGCTTTTGCTGCATCTGCCAATGCTGCCGAATTCACCCCTTATGTTGCTGCTGATTATACCTATACCGATGGACACTTCGCCGAAGTCCATGGCGGTAAAATCGCTCTTGGTACCGAATATAACAAATATTTCGGTACTGAAGTTTTCTATCAGCGCACTGCTTCTGATCGTGTTCACGATGAAGGTAAAACCGACGAATATTCTCTCCAGTCCTATGGTTTGGATGCTTATGGCTACCTGCCCCTTGGCTGCGATCAAAAAGTTTCCCTGATTGGTACAGCTGGTATTGCTGACATTGATGTCAAATACACCAATGCTGGTGAATCCCGCAAAACCGAAAACGGCCTTGGCTATCGTCTGGGTGCCGGTGTTGAATACGATGTCAGCGAGAACGTTGCTGTAAGAGCACTGTATCGTTACACCTTTGCCGACAAGCTCGGCGGTATTGACCACCTGGATGAATACTCCCTTGGTGTAAAATACAGCTTCTAATCTGTAAAATACGGATTTTTCAAAAGGAAGAGTTAAGTAACTCTTCCTTTTTTTATCGCAATCTGATACAAAAAGGCTATATTATAACCAAACATACGCAAAGGATTTTTCAATGAAAAGCTTTATATTTTTGTTTTTGGCTGGATTCGTTTTAAGCAGCTGCTCTGATCAAAACGCGCCTCAAAAAACAACCGGTCAACAAACCGAAACCCCGGCACCAACCGCAAATATTGATAAAGAAACCATCTTTGCCTTTGAGCTCAATACGCTCAAACCGGGCTGCGACAGCCAAAGCGGCATTGTCTGTGCCATAAATGACGCCGTTAAATGCACGATAAATCCTCATTTTTCCGACTGCGCCGCTAACAAAGACTATATGCCTTCTTTTATTTTTATGGAAGATGAGAGCCTCAAACGCCCGACTAAACAATCTTATCAGATAAGCAAATTAAAACCTCTGCCAGACGGCACCATCGAAGTTTATACACAAAGTCATTGTAATGGCAATTGGTTTGGCCTTTGCAACGGCAATATTATCTTTGTAATGGAAAATAAAAACGGCCGCTGGGGTGTCAAAGATCTCTACGCTTTGGCAAATTAACCGTTTTCTTCAAGTGTTTTCTCAACCGCCTTCTCAAACCGGATTTTAACTTCTGAGTCTGCAGAAGGCGCTTTTTTTACTTTGAAAACATCCTCTGAGTTCATCTCGCGCAAGGCAGCGTCAAGCGCCGAATTAGCCGGAATATCGCCATCGTCCGTTATATTTTCCAAATCCTGATGATACGCGTCATATTTCTGCCGATAAGCCGGCTCGATGTTTGTTTCTGCATGAACCCCATGTTTCACAGACAACTCATTATCGTTTTTTCCCTCTTGATTTGCTTCTCTGCCAGCAACAGACTCTTTTTCGGAAGATTTTCTGGTTGTCGGATCAGTGATATTTTTGCCGTTCAAATAAACCGGCGGCAATTTTTCTTGTTGAAAAAATTTATCTTCTTCCGGAATAAAAAAATCCGGCTCAAGCATTTTACGCACATATCGGCCCTCCTCAGCTCGAACACCTGCTGAAACAAAGACTAAAGCACCAAAAACCAAAACAAAAAACCTGTTCATCTCTTTTCTTTCCGTCAACCATAATTTAACATTTTTCTGCGATTATTTTATCATGAAAAAACTTTTTTTTATATTAATATTGTCGTTGTTTTATGTTCCGGAAAAGATTTTGGCCGCAGATTGTACCGATAACTATGTTCCGCCGCATATCGAAATTTTTTCCTCTTATGGAAAACTTCAATACGACACATCCAAAAACATTGTGCAATTAACTGAAATTGCAAAAAAATATGGTTTATCTGAACAAGGGCTGTTTGCATCGGGTCTGTCTACAGTAGACATCTCAACCGATATATCCGTCAACACTCTGGGCAAACCCACCGATGATAAAAAAATTTGCGTCTACCCAACATCAATCCGTTTATTTATAGGCTTTGCCAATCCTCTGATTTATATTTCAGATACCATCAAACCGCACAGCTGCGAATATAAAGTTGTTTTGCGTCACGAACAAACACACCAATACATCAACAAAGAAATGCTGGATTATTTTTTACCATTGTTCAGCGAAGCTTTCATACGCATTGTTCGCTCAACACCGCCCGTACTGATAAATAATATTAATGAAGTCAACGCTGCTTCTCAGATTTTGACAGAGGAATATAATCGCAAACTTCAGCCTTTGATTGAATTTTTCAAAAAAGAAATGATTGCTGAACAACAGCGTCTTGATAACGCTGATAATTATTCATATGAAAAAAAACTTTGTCCTTAAGCCGCTTTGGAGGTAATTTCATCCAAAAAACTCAACAGACCTTTATAAGCATAATCAATATATGTTTTATCTTTGGCTGAGTTGTTTCGATAATATATTCGCACTGTTGTCATGCCGGCTTCTTTAGCATATTCAAGGTTTGAATAACTGTCATCGACAAATACGCAATCATGTGGATCAACCCCGATTTTAGCGCAATATTTCAGATAAACATCAGCACTCTCATTTTTTTTATACACGCCAAAATCTTCAACCGAGTAATAACGATTTTTAAAATATTCGTATATCCCCAAATGTTTCAAAATTTTCTCTGAAGCATAACGATCGCTGGCAGTAAAAATATACTGCTCAGCCGGAACCTTCATTAATTTTTCAAGCAAATTATCATAAGGTATAATTTTTTCGACCGGCTTAATTTTATGATAAGCAATAAACAAATCCCGCGGATTAACACCATATTCGCGATAAAAAATCTCGCCGCCGTCACGATAAATCCTAAAAGATTCCGTTACTTTGGCTTTAGCCGTTTCAAAATCAAGCGGCACCTTCAAATCTTCAACCAAGGCTTTGGCCATTGCCGCATCCAATAAATCGGCAAATTCCTCGGTTTTATTATACAATGTATCGTCTAAATCCCAAATAATGATATGCTTACCGAAAATCACTTTCGTTTATTCCTTTATCATCAAAAAATTCCAAACTTAAATAGTATTAACCAAATAGATATTTTGTCAATCAAAACTTGAAAAAGCCCCTTTCCGGCATAAATAGCCATAAAGGAGAAAATAAATGAAAATTTTGCTTTTTGTTCTTTTTCTGATGACCGTCACCACCGCTGCAGATGCCTATGAAGAAAAAAAAGTCATTGTCGGTAATCCCGGATCAAAAAACACTGTTCAGATAAATCGTTTTTATGTCATCGGCAATACTAACCCGCAAAACAAAAGCAAAATCATTATTCAGCCGCTGCCGCTGGAAAAAACTTTTCCCGAAGAACGCGGCGAATTCAAAGAATATGAAGAAGAATAACCTTCTTTTCAAACATTCCATAACGCATCTTTAATTTTTGCCGCCAAAAATTCCTGATGCTTTCTTTCTTCTTCATCACTGACAGCAAAAACTCTAGGTTCGCGATATTTCTTTTGCTCACTGCCATTTGTGGAAGTTTGTTTTTGCTCCTTTTTTGCTTCCTGCAGAAAACTGGGTTCTTTTCCGCCCAAAAGTTCCAAATAAACTTCCGATAACAATTGAGCATCAAGCAAAGCTCCGTGAAAAGTACGGCTGCTGTTGTCAATACCATATCTTTTGCATAAAGCATCCAAAGAACAGCGCGCACCGGGAAAAAGCATTCGGGCAATTTCCAGCGTATCAACAAATCTTTCTCGGGCAATTTCAGGTAACCCGATTTGTTTGAGCTCATAATTAACAAAATTCATATCAAAAGAAGCATTATGTGCAACCAGTGTTGCATCACCAACAAACTCAAGCCAATCTTTGGCAATCTTGTCAAAAGTCGGATAATCTTTCAAAAATTCATAAGTTAACCCGTGAACCCTCACAACTTCTTCAGGAACTTCTTTTTCCGGATTGATATATTGATGATAAGTCACCCCTGTCGGCACATGATTAATCAGCTCAACCGCCCCGATTTCGACCAGCCTTTCGCCTTTTTCATAGTCAAATCCTGTTGTTTCCGTATCAAAAACAATTTCTCTGGTCATAACTGTTTTCCAATCCTCTTATAATATCAATGAGCTCAGCCTTCAGCAAATTTAAAACCTTATCCGTATCAACAACCACATCGGCCAGCTTTATTTTATCACTGTTTTTCATTTGCACATTATTAATCTTATCAAAATCTTCTGCCGATACATTATCTCGTTTCATTACCCTTTGTTTCTGAATTTCATAGTCAACATCGGCCACCAGAATAAAATCACAATATTTATCCCATCCCATTTCAAACAAAAGCGCTGCATCCACAAAGAGCAAACCGGAGCGGCGCGCATTATCGCGAATAACCTTTTTCAGCATTTCCTTCAAAAAAGGATGAATCAGACTTTCCAACTGCTTCAATTTGCTGTTATCGGAAAACACAACTTGACGAAGCAGTCTTTTGTCAGCCTCGCCGTTTTTAACACTTCCCGGAAAAACACCGGCCAGCACTTGCAAAAATGATTTATTGTTATATATCTTTCTAACCCAACCATCTGCATCAAAAACAGCATATCCGAGTTTGTTGACAATTCTGGCAATTGTCGTTTTGCCGCAGCCGATTGACCCCGTAATCCCGATAAGTTTCATAAAACATTCCTTTTTTTCAAAAGGTTATGCCAGTTATCAACAGAACATTAACTTTCTGTGCATAAAAACAACCTTTTCTCAATTTATATTATTTTATCACCGCAAAGTAAAATTTAATCTTTGTATTTACACACAGGCTAAAATTTAATCCCAAATATGTGCATAAAAAATCTTATACACATAAACAAAAGATTCAACTTGTTCAGAGTCCCTGATTGAAAAAACAAAAGATTAATTTTTGGTAAAAAAAATATTCATCGCTTTATTAACAAGTTCTTAACTTTTGGATAACAGATGCAAAAAAAAGATATCAACAACAATCACAGGGATATACAAACAACAAAAACATTTTTTAAATATTTAAGATGATCAGCAAGGCTGTTCATAAATTTACCCTGTGAAAAAAGTTGACATTCAAGCGAAAACTTCCTATAAAAGCATTGTTAATTCCTATAATAATTCCCCACACACAAAGGTTTCCATGAATTTAAAAGATTTAAAACAAAAATCTCCGACTGAGTTGCTGACTCAGGCTGAAGAGCTTGGCATTGAAGATGCTTCTTCAATGCGTGTGCAAGATCTTATGTTTGCTATACTTAAAAAAGTAGCAGGTGATGACCAAACTATCAGCGGCGAAGGAACAATTGAAGTTCTTCAGGATGGTTTTGGATTTTTAAGATCTGCTCAATCAAATTATTTAGCCGGTCCTGATGACATTTATGTTTCTCCAGCACAAGTAAAAAAATACGGTCTGCGTACGGGTGACACAGTTGAAGGAGAAATCCGCGCGCCCAAAGAAAATGAACGTTATTTTGCTTTGGTAAAGGTTAATAAAATTAATTTTGAAGATCCTGAAAAATCAAAGCTTCGAGTCAATTTTGACAATCTGACCCCGCTCTATCCCACAAAAAAACTCAATTTTGACATTATTTGCGGCGAAAAAGACTACACCACCCGGGTGATTGATCTGATATCCCCGCAAGGCAAAGGTCAGCGTGGTCTGATTGTGGCGCCGCCGCGTACTGGAAAAACAGTGATGCTGCAAAATATTGCTCATGCGATTGCCGCCAATCATCCCGAATGTTATCTGATGGTATTGCTGATTGATGAACGTCCTGAAGAAGTGACCGACATGACTCGTTCTGTCAAAGGAGAAGTTATTTCTTCCACTTTTGACGAACCGGCAACCCGCCACGTCCAAGTGGCAGAAATGGTAATTGAAAAAGCCAAGCGTCTGGTTGAAACCAAAAAAGACGTGGTCATTTTGCTCGATTCCATCACGCGTCTTGGTCGTGCTTACAATACTGTAATTCCTTCTTCCGGAAAGGTCTTGACTGGCGGTGTCGATGCCAATGCTCTCCAAAGGCCGAAACGCCTGCTTGGTGCCGCACGTAATGTTGAAGAAGGCGGATCTTTGACAATCATCGCCACAGCTTTAATTGATACCGGTTCGCGCATGGATGAAGTTATTTTTGAAGAATTCAAAGGAACCGGAAATTCGGAAATCATCCTTGATCGTAAATTAACCGACAAACGTCTGTTTCCCACCATTGACATCACGCGCTCCGGTACACGAAAAGAAGAACTTTTGGTTGATCGTGACCGTCTGTCTAAGATGTGGGTTTTGCGTCGGGTCCTGATGCAGATGGGGATGACCGATGGTATGGAATTCTTGCTTGATAAACTCAAAAATTCTAAAGATAATGATGACTTTTTCAATACAATGAATTCTTAAAAAAATATCAAAACCGATCTTTTGGATCGGTTTTTTTTTTTAACTTTTAAAATTTTTTATTGACTTTGCCGCTTTAGTTTGAATATCATAAACGGCAGTTGACTATGAAGAAAGACAATAATGCAGACAAATTATAATAAATATTTGCGACTGTTGCATGCCGGGCATGGAGGTTTCGGCAGAGGTTTGTCTTTGTCTTTTTTATTCATTTTTATCCTCATTATCAACCTCTAGATGCTTTTAAAGAATACCAAGTTTTAGCATTTAGAGGATATTGATGACAAACTTTACGTCAACTTGTTTCAGAGGATAAATCTTATGCCGTTTTCATCGTTTTTTCATTTATTTTCTTTTTTGCCGGGTTTTTTATTCCTGTTTGTTTTGTTGTGCTTGCGCAGCCTCTAAATGTTTCCATTTCAGAAATTTAGGCATTTAGAGGCAGATTCACATAAATTTCAAAAAAAATAAAATCAAAAACTAATGAGAAAGAATAATAATATGCAGAAAATCAATCAGAATTTAAACCGGCTTTTAGAAAAAGTTGCCGGAGATTTTAAAAGACAAAATGTCAGTATTGTTATGCCGACTTATGTACCGCAGCGTGGTGAAATTTTGTGCGAATTTGCTTCTCGCGGAGTTGAAACAGCCATTTCCGGCGGCATCCGCGGCGCACGTTGCTTCAAAGAAATTTCACAATACGGTATGGAAGAAGATACTTTACCTTATACAGACGGTTTTCCCGATAACATCACCGGTCGAATTGTTGACCTGCTTCCGGAATCCAGCCTGCGCAATCGTAAAGTAGCTGTCTTTTCTTATGTCAATAACCTTGGTTGGAGCCGGCATATTGAAAATCGTGGCCTTAATACGGAAATTATAGCCACGGCGGAACAAAATTTACGCGGTTATTTTGAAGAAAAAGGTAATTTGCTCAAAATTCTTGATACCGCAGGTCTGTCTGTTTATAAAATTCCGACCCGTCACGTCAGTCATAACACAACAATAGATGAATTGATTGAAATTTATGAAAATATAAAAAATGAAGATGGCCGTGTTGTGGTTCAGGATTGTTGTTCCGAAAAAGGAAATGCTGGTGGCAAAGGAACTTTGTTTATCAATTCTTGTGATGAATTTATTGAAAATATAAAAATGCATCAAGGTCGCCGTAAAGTTGCCCGTTTTATCAAAGGATTTGAAAGTAATTTGTCGTTTTTTGCCGGTAATATCAAAGCAGACGATAAAATGCTCGGCGCCAAGAAAATGAATTTAACACCGGAAATGGACGCTTTTGATCCGAACACTTTGGATCTTTTGCTGCGTCAGGCCAAATTAGCCGGAATTAATGAAAGTAATATCATAACTATTGTCGGCCGAGGCACATTAAAAGCCGTTGGCGACGAATATCTGACCAGCAATGAAAGCAACGGTGTCGGTAATGATGTCGGCTACGTTTATCCGGATCATATTCGTGCCCAAATTAAAGAAATCGGCACAAAATTATCCCGTTTAATGGCCTTAAGCGGCAAAGTAGGTATTGCCGGAGCAGATTTAATTATTGATAAAAACGGCAAAGTCTGGATTAATGAGATTAATGATCGTCAACAAGGACCAACAGCTCAAATGTCCAAAGATGCTGAAGCCAACGGAGTTCCTTCTTTGCTTAAGATATCGCTTTTAAGCAGTTTTGCCGACTTTAAAGATCCGGAAGTCAAGCAAACATTCAAAGAACTCCGCCAAAATTCGGATACCATACATGAAGCCTATGCCACCGGTCTGGGAGAATTTTACCTTAAAGTTCATTCAACGCATCCCAAAGGGCAATACGAGGAAGTCAAACATAATCTGAAACCAGGCTTTTATACCATTTTTAAGCAGCCAGACGGAGACTGGAAGCTTGACTTTGCTTCGTATAAAAGTGAATCTGCCAAAATACCGTATCAAACAGATCCGGCAACAGACAAAGTTGTTGTCAAATTGGTCGGCGGCGACTGGAAAATCGGAGACAAAGTGGATAATGCGTCACAATTATTTCGTCTGACAGGCATTACGAACCCGAAAAATCCGCCTTTTGTCATTGAAAATGGTAAGACAAAACTGAATAAATCCTGGCAGCCTGTTGTTGAAGCCTGCTATACATATTTATTTGGCAAAGGTTATATCCGCAAAAATCAACTTTGGCAGCAAAGACATCCGGAAGACAGATTATCCGTGCGCTGGTCGCCTGTGGCTCATCGCAGCGGTTTTATGCCGGCCAATCAAAACAAACTGACTTCCGATAAATTATTCAACATCAAGCTGGTTGCTTCAGGGAGAAATTGAAAATGAAAATAAATAAACAAAGAGATTTTATCGGTACCACGCCGATGGGAACGGTCTTGGATATTCTGAGCTATGAGATGGATTCCGGTCAGGAAGGAAAAACCGTATATATCCAAAGCGGCATCCACGGTGGCGAGATAACCCAGTGGATTATGCACGAACTTTTTTTGTTTTTGAAAAAAAATCTGCTTTGTGGAAAGGTTATCTTGCTTCCCTGTGCAAATCCGGTTTCTTGGACACAAAGAATCTATTATTCAACCAATGGTAAGTTTGATTTATATAACGGCAAGGATTGGAATCGCAATTTTCCGGGAAAATCAGACGGATCCATGGGAGAAAGGATTGCCGCTGTTTTGTTTGCAAAAGCTTCTAAAGCTGATTTTGTTTTGGATTTACACACTTCCAGAGAATCAATACCTTTTGCAATTTATGCCCGTGCAGAAGACAAAGAAATCATAAAAAAACTTGGCATCAGCTATAATCAGTATATTGATATGGGCAAAAGCTCTGCTTATGCCGGAACACTGAATGCAGCTTTAATATCGGCCGGTGTGCCCAATCTGTGTATTGAATGCGGTAGCCATGATTCTTATGAATCACAAAATATCCGTGAGGTTATCAATGGCATCAAACGGCTGCTGGCTTCTTTACAAATGATAGATACAAAACTGGCGGAACCGGCACCATCAAAAATTAAAACTTTTGCAAAAACCGTTAAATATCTTGCGCCACGCGGCTGTTTAATCCGTTTGGCCAAGCCGCTCGGTGCATCAATACAAAAAGGAGATGATTTATTTTATTGTTTTGATAATGCGGATCTTGGTTCGGCAGTGGCCGTCCAGTCAGAACATAATGGCGTATTGTTCAAAGTATCGCCGACACATATTTATTGGAGCGGTGATGAAGTTGTACAATTGCTCTCCGATGAAGATTCTGAAATACTCTAAAAAAAATTCCCTTGAACACTCAAGGGAATTTTTTAATAGTTTCAAATGGCGAAATAACACATTCCAAAAAAGAAAAAAGCCAAACATACAACAAAAAGTGTACCAGATGCTCTATTTCTTGTATAATAACGCCATTCTCCGATAATTTCGCCTTCATCGGTAATTGTTCCGTTCCAATCCCGCGTTGGCGTGACTTCGTTAAAATGCAAAAGTGCGCCCATAGGCGGTGCGTAGCAATGGATCAAAACAACGGCTGCTGTGCCCAAAAGAACCCAAGGTTCACCTAAAAGCAAAGGTGTCAAAACAACATCTGTCGTTACCAAGCCCCACATCAAACGCAGTCTGCAGGAAGAAAGAGGAAACAAACCCCATTTCAGATTGAAGAAAATATATATTCCCCAACCGATGCTGTAAAGTTTCAAACCTGTTTTGATATCCCAAAACATACCCCAGACCATAATGGCCGCAAACACAACGATCAAACCGTTGAGCAGAAATAATTCCTTCTTTTTCATAACCATAACAATTAATTAATTATATAAAACATGCCTCTATTTAAGCGCAAAAATTTATTTTGGCAAGTTTTTAATAAAAAATAGGTTTTATTTTTCATTTAAAATAAATTTTTTTATTTCCGACATATCATCAAAAATATTTTTCACCCCGATTTTTTTTATTTCATCAATATAAGATTCCGAATTATATAAAACAAAAGCCGCCGCCGGCATTTTGGCTTTTTGTGCCGCGAACAGTCCGGACAGAGAATCTTCAATAACAAGACAATTTGCTGCTTCATAATTCATAACATCTGCCGCCAGCAAAAACAAATCAGGTTCAGGTTTGCCGGCTGCAACCATATCTGCGGTAAACACCCTTTCAGGCGGAAAATATTTTTCAATGCCGACGCATTTTATTTTTTGCTCGGTTTTTGCGGCCGTACCGCCGGTAGCAATGCACTGGTCAAAGTCTGTGAGTTTGAAAATATCTTCGATTCCTTTTGTTAGCGCAAAACCTTTGGCCATTTTTCGCATATCGCGTATCAATGCTTCATCCCAAAAATCTTTGTCCGTGTCAAAACCCAGATCATGCAAAACGGCTTGTTTGGTTTTATCACTCATGCCGGTCAAAAAATGGGCCGTCGTTTTAAAATCCCATCCGGCGTCAAATTTTTCATTAAGCATTTCCATGCGTGTTTGCAACCATAATTTTTCAGTATCGGCGATAACACCGTCAAAATCCCATATGATTAGTTTTTTATTCATAAAAACAACTTTCGGTTTTAAAAAAAGATTCGTTGTAAAGCGTGTACAAAAGAATTTGACTAATTTTATGATATAGAAGTTAACAAAAGCTGAAACAGCTCTCCTGAGTCAAAAAAACGGCCTTTTTGCGCTTGCAAGATTTTCTCAATCCTTTTATAAGAAAGAAAGAGGTGAAAAATGGACAATCAGACAATTTACGCGCTTTCCACCGTTTACGGCAAGTCAGGTGTCGCTATCATTCGTGTTTCCGGATCAATGGCAACAAAAGTTGTAACAAGCATGACAAATTTGCAAATTTCCGAACTTAAACCTCGGTATGCTCATTTTGTAAAATTGCGGGCAATACCGAGCGGAGAATTGTTGGATAAATGCCTGCTTTTATATTTTCACGCGCCCCAGTCTTTTACCGGAGAAGACGTAATAGAACTTCAGGTTCATGGATCGCGCGCGGTGATTTCGGCAACAATGGAAAGTTTGTCACAAATAAAAGATTTCCGTCTGGCTGAGCCCGGAGAATTTTCCAAAAGAGCTTTTTACAATGGTAAAATGGATTTAACACAAGCCGAAGGTCTCGCAGATTTAATAGATGCTGAAACTGTCGAACAGCAAAAATACGCTGTTCGTCAAATGGACGGCGCTTTAAAAAACATGTATGAATCTTGGCGTGAACAATTATTAAATATGTTGGCACATTTGGAAGCTTATATAGATTTTCCCGAAGAAGATATACCGCAAGATGTTGTTTTAAATATGAAAAACACTGTATTTAAACTTTGCGAGGAAATAAAAAAACATCTTACGGATGACAATATCGGCGAGCGTTTGCGCGAAGGTTTTCGCATCACCATTATTGGCGCGCCCAATGCCGGCAAATCCAGTTTATTAAATCAGATTGCCAAAAGAGAAGCTGTAATTGTATCTGATATTGCCGGCACCACGCGAGATGCCGTAGATATTCATCTTGATTTGGGAGGTTATCCTGTTGTTTTTACCGATACGGCAGGTCTGCGGGAGACGGCTGAGGAAATTGAGAAAAAAGGCATTGCTTTGGCTTATAACCGGGCCAAAGAAGCTGATTTGGTTATTTATTTGTTTGATGCGTCAATAAACGCCGCTCAGGATATTGAAAAATATAAAAAAGATTTTGCGGGTAAATTGCTTGTTGTTGCCAACAAACGCGACAAATTATCGCCGGAAGACATTATGTCTTTGCAAAAAAGCGGCTGTTTGGTTATCTCTGCCAAACAAAATTTTGGTACAGATGAATTGCTAAAAGCAATAAAAGAAAAAATCGGTGAAAGGTTCACTTCCGGATCATCACCGGTAGTCAGCCGCCGCCGCTATCGCGATGCATTGAACAAAACTCTTGAGTTTTTAAGTGCTTTTTCTTTTGACAAAGAGATAGAGCTGACAGCCGAAGATATTCGTCTGGCGGTGCGTGAAATCGGGAAAATTACAGGAAGAGTTGAGGTTGACGAAGTTTTAGATAAGATTTTTGGCTCGTTTTGTATCGGCAAATAGTGCAAAATTCTTGCAAAAATTTATAGACTATACTATAACCCGGATAAATAAATTTAGGCAAAAACAATGAATAATACGGACTATGATGTAATAGTTGTCGGCGGCGGTCATGCGGGTTGCGAGGCTTGCGCAGCCTCGGCGCGGGTTGGCGCAAAAACAGCGTTGCTGACGCACAATTTGGCCACAATTGGCGAAATGTCCTGCAATCCGGCAATTGGCGGACTGGGCAAAGGGCATCTTGTGCGGGAAATAGATGCGTTAGACGGACTGATGGGGCGCGTTATTGACAAAGCCGGCATACAGTTTCGCATGTTGAACGCGTCCAAAGGGCCGGCAGTACGCGGCCCGCGCGCGCAAGCAGATCGAGAATTATATAAAAAATATATGTTGCAGGCCTTGCGCGAACAATCGGGTCTGGATTTGATTGAAGCTGCTGTTGAAGGTTTTGTGGAGACTCAAGGTGTTCTGAGCGGAGTTAAACTGGCTGATGGCAGAGTTATTTCTGCGAAAGCGGTTGTGCTGACTTCCGGAACTTTTTTGAACGGAGTTATGTTTATTGGTCATGAAACAACGATCGGAGGCCGGGTAAATGATGTTTCCTGCGCTGGTATAACACCGTATTTAAAATCATTTGGGCTCCGGGTCGGACGTCTCAAAACAGGCACCCCTGCCCGACTTGACGGAAAAACCATCAATTGGGATATTTTGCCTGTTCAGGAAGGTGACAAACAACCTGTTCCTTTTTCTTATCTGACCAAAAAAATAGATAATCCGCAAGTTTGTTGTCACATAACGCACACCAACGAGCGCACACACAAAATCATCCGCGACAATTTTTCCAAATGTGCGCTGTTTTCAGGTTTAATTACCGGTATCGGCCCGCGGTATTGCCCAAGTATCGAAGATAAACTGGTTAAATTTGCCGATCGAACCAGTCATCAGATATTTTTGGAGCCGGAAGGTCTGCATACGGATGTTATCTACCCCAACGGCATTTCCACTTCTTTGCCTGCCGATGTTCAGGAAGAATTTATTCATACCATGGAAGGTTTGGAAAATGTCCGGATTTTACGGCCGGCTTATGCCATTGAATATGATTATGTCGATCCTCAAGAGCTCAACGATCGGCTTGAATGCAAAAAAGTTCCCGGATTATTCCTGGCCGGACAAATAAATGGTACCACCGGCTATGAAGAAGCGGCTGCTCAGGGGCTTTTGGCCGGTGTCAATGCCGCTCACCGGGCTTTGGAAGATGGTAAAGAGTTTATTATTGACCGCTCACAAGCTTATCTGGGTGTAATGATTGATGATCTGATTACCAAAGGTGTGGATGAACCATACCGGATGTTCACTTCTCGTTCGGAATATCGCTTATTTTTGCGCTCCGACAATGCCGACATGCGTTTAACCGAAAAAGGCCGGCAAACGGGATGTGTCGGCGATACCAGATACAGTGTATTTAAAGCCAAAAAAGCTTTGTTGGAAAAGTATCGTGCTCTTTGTGAACAATTACAAACTTCACCGCGAGAACTTGAAGCTGCCGGTGCAAACATCAGGGCTGAAGGAGCCAAAAAAAGCGCTTTTAATGCGATGTCTTATACCGGTGTTTCACGTGAAACAGTCAATCGCCTTTGGCCGGAACTGGCAAACATGCCCGATGAAATTTATGAGCAAATAGAAATAGAAGCTAAATATGCCGGTTATATCAAACGCCAAATGGCAGATATTGAAATATTCAAAAAAGATGAAAATCTGCGTTTACGTGAAGATATTGACTACTCTAAAATTGGTGGTTTATCCAGAGAAATGGTTGCCAAACTGAGCAAGGTCAGACCGTCAACGATCGGTGAAGCCTCACGTATTCCGGGAGTAACGCCGGCAGCAGTAACGGCCGTACTGGGCTTTGTTAAGAAATAGCAAATTTTACATAAAGGAAAAACAATGCGCGGATATCCAACACTTGAAGAAGCAAACCGAATCTGGCAGGAAGGAATCGATTTTCGTTGCGCAACCTCCCCGTTTCGGGTCAAAGATGAATATGTTTTTCATTCTAGAGGCGTTGCATCTGCCGCACAAAAAATTGCCGCTGCCGCCGGAATGGATCCGGAAAAAGCCTATATTATTGGTCTGTTGCATGACTACGGCAAAAAATATGATGAGCGAACCAGCGGCAAATTTCACGGCCGTGTCGGATTTGAAGAATTAAATGCCATGGGATACCCGGTCGCAGCGCGAATTTGCTTGACGCACACTTTTCCGCGCCGCGAATTCCGGGATGAAGACTATGCTTCATATCCGGATGAGTGGAAAATTTGGGCTCACCGTGAATTGTCAAGAATCACTTATAACGATGATGATCGCCTGATCCAGCTTTGTGATATGTTTTTTGAAGGGATGCGCATGGTTGATTTTGAAACTCGCTTTTCCGGCATCATTCGTCGTTATGGGCTTAATCCGGAATTAGTAAAAGTTTTTCGGGAAGATTCTGAGAGAAATAAACGTTATTTTGAAGCCAAGACCGGCTGTGACATTTACCAATTATTAAAGATAAAAGCCATATAATTTTCCTCTGTCAAGGAGTGAAAAATGAAATACCCGCCCCAAAACATAAAAATCTGCCGCATTTCAATTACAGAGAAAAAGAATAATTGAAATGCAAAACTTTACCTATCATAGTCATAACAATTCCCAAGGGATTTTTGATGGTCGCAGCTCCGCCGAAGAAATGATTGCCAAAGCCGAAGAACTTGGTTTTGAAGCTATCGGTGTCAGCAACCATCTTTGTGTACATCCTTCTATGCCAAATGGCGCCAGCAAAATGTTTTTTAATGACCCGCGCCAAGCCGTCGAGGTATACAAAAAAGTTTATGCTGAGCTGGATGAAGTTGCAGCGCGACATAAAATTAAAGTATTAAAAGGTTTTGAGGTTGATTTTTTTCCTTCAATTGCATGGCGAAAATGGTTTGAAGAAATTATCCGTTGCCTGGATTATGATTATTTGATTGGAGCGTCGCATTTTATTTGCAACGCTGATGAATCATATATGTGCAATATCTATCATCTGGAGCGTTTGCCGGAGCAGATAACACCGGAAGATAAAAACGAGTTGCTGTGCGGTTATTGGAAAAACGTGACGGGTGCCGCCGCCAGCGGGTATTTTGATTTTATAGCGCATTTGGATTATTGCACACAATTTGGTTTATGCACTGATCCAAAATGGCAGGAAACCAAACAAAAGCTGATTGACACAATAAGCCGCCGTAAACAAGCCTTTGAGATCAATACCGGCGGCATAGAAAGAATCGGCCGCCCCTACCCGGACTGGTGGATTTGCCAAGAACTAATAAAAAACAACGTCCCTGTTGTCATTAGCTGCGACTCTCATCATACTTCACAAATAGGTCGTCATTTTGCCGAAGCAGAAGATTTTTTGCACTGCTGCAAGTGCAAACATCGTTTTAAAATCATGAAATAGTTAATAAATAGAGTCAATAAACGCTGGTTAACTGGTTGATTTAAAAGTTTATTTAAAAGATGCAAATTAATGTGTTCATAACTCGTTTTTTTGTGTTTTAAAAATTTTTCAAAAAATATAAAAATAAATTATGAAAAATTTTATGGAAAAATATAATGTTTCACGTGAAACATTTGAGAAGTTAAGTGAATACCATTCACTTCTGGAAGAATGGCAAAAGAAGCTGAATTTGGTTAGCAAGAACTCGTTTGAGGATGCTTGGAATCGCCATTTTGCCGATTCCGCTCAGCTCTTTAAGTTTTTGCCGGAACAGGCGCAAACTTTGCTTGATTTTGGCTCTGGGGCTGGGTTTCCGGGGATGGTTATCGCTATCATGGCTCAGGAAAAAACACCGTATTTAAAAGTGACCTTGGTCGAATCGATAAAAAAGAAAACACTGTATTTAAACGAGGTGGCGCAGCGGCTGTCTGTTCAGGTGACAATCATTAATGATAGAATCGAAAATTTGCCGCCGCAGAAAGTAGATGTTATCACCTCACGAGCCATGGCTCCTTTGGAAAAATTGCTCGATTACGCAACACCTTTTTGCAAAAAAGAATCGGTCTGCATTTTTCCCAAAGGCAAAAAATACGCGGAGGAACTCGCCGTAGCTCACCGCCGGCAAAAGTTCAAATGTCGGATAGAAGCTTCGGAAACGGACGCTGAAAGCCGTATTTTAATTGTTTCAAACATTCAACAGAAAAGAAGGAGATAAAAATGCCCAGGATTTTGGCAATTGCAAACCGGAAAGGCGGGGTTGGCAAAACCACAACCACCGTCAACGTGGCAACAGCCATGGCGGCAACCGGCAAAAAAGTTTTGGTTGTTGATCTCGACCCACAGGGGAATGCGTCAACCTCAATGGGCATTGATAAAAAGGGATCTATGCCGTCGACATATGACGTGTTAATTGGCAACGCCAAACTATCTCAGGCCGTTGTCTGGACAGAAATTCCTAACTTCTCGTTGATTCCGTCTTCACCGGATTTGGCCGGCGCAGAAATTGAGCTTGTCGATGTTGAAAATCGCGAGTTTCGATTAAAAGAGGCTTTGCATAAAGAAGCGGTTAATTATGATTATATTCTGATAGATTGTCCGCCGTCATTGAGTTTGGTTACCATCAACGCGTTGGTTGCTGCAGACGCTGTCATTGTTCCGCTTCAGTGTGAATTTTTGGCTCTTGAAGGTGTTACGGATCTAATTCGCAACATCAATCAGATTAAAAAAAGATTTAATCCGGGGTTGGCGTTGCATGGTGTTGTTCTGACCATGTATGATAAAAGAAACAATCTTTCGCAAATGGTGGAAGAAGATGTTCGCAGCTTTTTTGGCAAAAAAGTTTACAACACGGTTATTCCCAGAAATGTGCGTATTTCTGAAGCGCCCTCGCACGGAAAGCCGGTTTTGCTGTACGATTTTAAATGTCCGGGATCACAGGCCTACATCAGCCTGACCGGTGAAGTCTTAAAAAGAGAAAAGGAATTAATCGCATGTTAGATGATGACTTGGATGAACTGCTCAAAGACACACCCGCACAGGCGCATGCCGAAGACCATCATAAAAGAAAAAGTCTCGGTCGCGGACTTGAGGCACTGCTCGGCGGCGATGACCCGGAAATCAATCTTGACACCGTTGAAAATAAAAATGTCGATTCTGTCAGCATCAACACAATAATACCGGGAAAATATCAGCCCCGCACGGAGTTTGACCGGGAAGCATTGCAGGCGCTTGCTGATTCTGTCAAAGAAAAAGGTATATTACAACCGTTGTTGGTTCGCCGGAAAAATGATAAATACGAACTCATTGCCGGCGAGCGCCGCTGGCGTGCTGCAAAAATGGCGGGATTAAATGATGTCCCGGTTATTGTCAAAGAGCTATCCGATCAAGAAGTTCTTGAGGCGGCTTTGGTCGAAAATATTTTGCGAGAAAATCTCTCTGCCGTTGAAGAAGCCGAAGGCTACAAACGATTGATCGACGAGTTTTCGCATACGCAGGAGGCTTTGTCGCAAATTGTTGGCAAATCGCGCAGCCACATTGCCAACATGCTCCGGTTGCTAACCCTGCCGGAATCTGTGCAAAATCTGATTAAAGAAGACAAACTTTCTGCCGGACATGCCCGTGCGTTGGTCGGTCTGGATAATGCCGAAACTTTAGCAGAGGAAATTGTCAAAAAAGGTTTAAGCGTGCGTGAAGCCGAAGAGCTTGCCGCAAAACAAAAAGAAAAAACAGAAACGCCGGCAAAACCCAAAAATTCTGTTGAAAAAAACGACGATATCCGCGACATTGAGCGTGAATTGGTCAAAACCTTGGGACTGCGCATCAAAATTACGCCCAACAAACAAGGCGGAGGAAAGGTTGTATTGCAGTACGCTTCCGTTGCAGAACTTGACATGATTGTAGAAACCCTTGAGCAAAAGCGTCAGGCGCGTGGAGAAGAAAAAAACACTGTATTTAAAGCTGCTGATGCAGAAGCAAACGATAAGTTTTCAATTAAAATTATAGATTAAGGAAAAAAACATGACTATTCTTGAAAAAATGCTTGAAAATTGCGCCAAAGCAGGATACACGGCAACTAAAAATGTAGAAAAAATTGCCAATGCCAAAAAAATGATGTTTGGCGAAGCCGAATGGCAGAGATGTCCGTGCGACGGCAATAATCCGGCACGCTATTGCATCTCGGAAACCTGCCGTCAAGACATTGAACGTGACGGCGAATGTCATTGCCATTGCTACCGCAAAAAAGCTGCCGGAGAATAAAACGGAATTAAAGACTTCCTCAAAAGGAAGTCTTTTTTTTACCTAAAATTTACTAAAAATGATTATGTTATAAATCAGAAAAGACGGATTTTGTGCAAAACGTAAACAAAAGAGGGCATATCAATGTTTTTCTTGAAAAAATTTTTGTTAGGGTTGGGTGCATTGCTGCTGATTCTGATTGGCGGTGCCGGAACTCAGAGTGAAAGCATGCTGCTGCAAGGCAGCGGATTCTTAGGGCTGATTATTGGCCTTGTCGTCCTCTATATTTTTGCCAAAATGGCTTGGCGCGCAATGGGTTGCTTGCCCTCCTTGCTGTTGATTTTGATTATTGTGGTTTTCATCTTGTATGCCATAGGGGCATTCAGCGGCGGCATTCGGAATGTCGGCTCAAATTTGCGTGATTTTTTAGGGCAGGGACAATCTTCGTCATATAACATGATTGCGGCGCCGTCTCAGGGAAATGTTGTTCTCGCCGGTAGCGAGAAAGCAGAAATATCAATTGGTGAAAATTTCTCCAGTCCGGGCGGGGCGGTTTATCCATCCGGGCCGCAAGGGCAAAAACAGGGTTTCAACCCGCAGAATTATCCGGCAATTTATTCCTCTGCCAAAGTTGTCAGTGCCGATACGTTGCTAATCGGCGGGCGGTATCTGCGCCTTTTTGGGATAGATGCGCCCGAAAACAATCAAACCTGTGCTGACCGAACCGGGCGATCTTATGCTTGCGGAAGACAAGCGGCTTCTTGGCTTAAAGGCTGGATCGCCGATAATGAACTGGAATGCCGGATTCTCCAGCAAGACCAAAACGGCAATATGATCGGCATCTGTTCGTTAGGAGCATATGACTTGGGAGCGGCATTGGTAAATGCTGGCTGGGCTGTTGTCTACAACGAGCATTCTGATATTTACGCTCCATATCAGAAGCAGGCTCAGCAAAATATCCGGGGTTTATGGCAGGGAGAATTTTACATGCCCTGGGATTGGCGGAAGATTCAAGCGCGCAAACCAAAAATCAAAGTGATTAACAAACCGAAAAGTCGTAAAAGAACTTTTCTGAATCCGATGGGTGATTAAGAAATGCGAAAATTTCTCTTGTCAACGGAAGCCGATACAAAAGCCTTTGGGCAAAGACTTGCGCAATGGGCGCGCAAAGGAGATGTCTTTGCATTGTCAGGCACGCTGGGGATGGGAAAAAGCGTGTTGGCACGAGCGTTTATTAAAGAGTTAACCGGCGCAAAAGAAGTGCCAAGTCCCACTTTTACTTTGGTTCAAAGCTATAATGCGCCGCAATTCAAGATCTACCATTTTGATCTTTACCGCCTCAAATCAGCTGAAGAGATTTTTGAAATTGGGGTTGAGGAAGCGCTTTACGATGGAGTTTCTTTAATCGAGTGGCCTGAAAAAATGGGCTCTTATTTACCGCGGAATGTTTTTCATGTCCGTTTTTCCGCACAAAAAGACGGCCGCTTGCTGACGATTGAAACATCGTCTTCTGAGGGAAAGCAAAGGCTTGAAGACTTATAGGAGGAATTTTTGAGCGCGAATATTCATGCATCATGTGTCTGTTTTAAAAATAAAGGAATTTTGATTCTTGGAGATTCCGGACAGGGAAAGTCGGATCTGAGCCTGCGTTTGATCATGGAACGCGGTGCCGAATTAGTGGCAGATGATCGTGTTGATCTTAAAAATGAATCAGGCAGCATTGTTGCCTCTGCGCCGGCATCTTTGGCCGGCCTTTTAGAAGTGAGAGGGCTTGGGCTTGTCAAATTACCTTTTAAAAAGGAGGCAAAAATACAACTTATTGTGAAATTAGTGAGTAATTACAAGGATGTAGATAGGCTGCCGGATCCTGTTTTTTATGAATTGGAAGGAGCCAGAATAAATCAGATTAGCCTTTATCCGTTTGAGCCTTCGGCTGTACTCAAAGTCGTAGCAGCATTGACTTTGCTGTGAGAATTTGCGCTATAAAAGTTGATTAATTTTATCTGCCGGCCTAAAATAAGGCCGGTTACATTTCCAAAAAAGAGAGAAAAGACAATGATAAGCACCTCTATAATAAATTTTCTGCGCAATCAGGGGCGTCCGCTGGTAAAGTTTTTTTCCAGTTTGGGCGAGTTTTCGCTGTTTGTTGCGCAATCGGTATACAACAGTCTGACCCCGCCTTTTTACGGCCGCAATCTGCTGCGCCAGATAATTGACATGGGCTTTTATTCTCTGCCGGTTGTCGGGCTGACAACCATTTTTGCCGGTATGGTTATTGCGCTGCAGAGTTATTCGGGCTTTATGCGTTATGGTGCTGAGGGCGCTGTTGCCGAAGTGGTGTTGATTTCCGTCACGCGCGAGCTTGCGCCTGTATTGTCGGCTCTTATGGTTGCCGGGCGTATAGGTGCGGCCATGGCTGCTGAAATCGGAACCATGCGGGTGACCGAGCAGATTGATGCGTTGACGACCCTTTCGACCAATCCTTTCAAATATCTGGTAGCACCGCGGGTATGGGCTGGTTTAATTGTTATGCCTCTTTTGGTAATGCTGGGCGACATTATCGGCATTTTTGGCGGCTACGTTGTCGGTGTTTACAAACTTGGTTTTAACCCGGCCAACTATGTTAATTCAACTTTGCAAAATCTGCAAACTATAGATATCACCACCGGTTTGGCCAAAGCCTTTGTCTTCGGTTTCATTATCTCAATTATGGGGTGTTATAATGGCTATAAATCCAAAGGCGGAGCTCAGGGTGTCGGCGCGGCAACAACCAATGCGGTTGTTTCGGCGTCAATTCTGATTTTGATTTTCAATTACATCATTACCGAACTTTTCTTTTCAAAATAAGCGTCGGCGGAGACAAAAGACATGAACGAAGCAAAGATCGAAATTAAAAATCTGCATAAAGCATTTGGCCGAAAAATTGTTTTGGACGGTATTGATCTTAACATCAATAAAGGGGAATCTTTGGTTGTCATCGGCGGCTCCGGCACAGGCAAATCTGTTTTGATTAAATGTATTCAGGGACTACTGGTACCGGATGAAGGTTCAATTTTGGTTGATGGCGAAGAGGTTGTCGGTATTGACGAAAAAGAAAAGGAGCGCCTTCATTCCAAAATGGGTATGCTGTTCCAAGGGGGCGCATTGTTTGACAGTTTAAGCGTTTGGGAAAATGTTGCCTTTGATCTTTTGGAAAACCGGGGTATGAACAAAAAAGACGCCAAAAGCGAAGCTGTCCGCGTACTGCGCTCGGTCGGTTTGGCGCCGGACGTGGCAGATCTTTCGCCTTCGGAGTTATCCGGCGGCATGCAAAAACGCGTTGGTCTGGCCCGGGCGATTGCCTCAAGGCCGGAAATAATCTTTTTTGATGAACCGACAACCGGTCTTGATCCGATTATGGCCGATGTCATCAATGATTTGATTATTGAATCGGTAAAAGGACTGGGTGCTTCGGCGCTGACCATCACGCATGACATGGCATCAGCTCGCAAAATAGCGGATCGCATCGCCATGCTTTACAAAGGTAAAATCATCTGGCAAGGCACGGTCAAGGAAATGGACAAGACGGATAACCCTTATGTCTGCCAGTTCATCAAAGGCAGCGCACAAGGGCCGATAAAAGTGGAGGTTTAGCTTTGGCAAAAAAAGATGCCAGACAATACGTCTGCCGGAGTTGCGGTGCGGTTTATCCTAAATGGCAGGGCAAATGCGACGCTTGCGATGAATGGAATACCATTGAAGAAGAAATCATTGGCGGCGGCGGCTTTTCAAATTTTAATCCGCGGCGCTCCAAAGGACATATCATAGATTTTGTGCCGCTTAGCGGTGCTCAGGAACAACTAAGCCGTTTATCCACCGGCATCCGCGAGCTGGACCGAGTTTCCGGTGGTGGTTTGGTTCCCGGGTCGGTCATTTTGGTCGGCGGCGATCCCGGCATTGGCAAATCAACACTGCTTTTGCAGGCCTGCGCCAAAATTGCCGATCATCCCGACAAGCCGGAAGTTTACTATATTTCGGGTGAGGAGGCAATTGATCAGGTGCGTATTCGGGCCAAACGCTTAGGTCTGGAAAAATCTCCGGTCAGCCTGGCCAGCAGCACCGATATCAAAGATATTCTGGCAACATTAGAAAAATCGGCCGCTGCGGTGGTGATTATCGATTCCATTCAAACTATGTATTTGGACGAGGTTGAATCAACGCCGGGCAGCGTTGGTCAGGTGCGAGCCTGCAGTTATGAACTTATAAAGCTTGCCAAACGCAAAGGGTTTGTTTTGTTTCTGGTTGGACATGTCACCAAACAAGGGGAATTAGCCGGTCCTCGGGTTTTGGAACATATGGTTGATACCGTTCTCTACTTTGAAGGCGAGCGCGGACATCATTTTCGCATTTTGCGCGCAGTCAAGAATCGTTATGGCGCCACAGATGAAATCGGTGTTTTTGAAATGCAGGATCAGGGACTGGTTGAGATTGAAAACCCGTCGGCATTGTTTCTGGCCGAACGCCAGGGGAATATATCCGGATCTTGTGTATTTGCCGGAATTGAGGGCTCCAGACCGGTTTTGGTTGAAATTCAGGCATTGGTCAGTCCCACCAGCTATGCCAGCCCGAAACGTGCTGTTGTCGGTTGGGATTCTAACCGTCTGGCCATGGTTTTGGCTGTTCTTGAAGCGCGTTGCGGCATGAACCTGAGTTCGCAGGATGTTTATCTCAATATTGCCGGCGGTTTGCGTATTTCAGAGCCGGCTGCTGATTTGGCTGTGGCCATGGCGGTCATTTCCTCGCTCAGAGGCAAAGCGTTGCCGGCGGATATGGTTATTTTCGGGGAAATCGGTCTTTCCGGAGAAATCAGGGGAGTCAGTCAGCCAAATTTGCGGTTGAAAGAGGCGGGAAAACTTGGTTTTTCAAGTGCCATTATTCCGCCGACCCACAGTAAAGAAAAGAAAATAAAAACCGATATCCAGATACATGAAATCGGCAACGTTCAACGGATTATTAACTGGTTTGACTAGAAAAGGGTTTAACACATGAGTGGTCTTAACAATCTCGACGTCATTATTCTAATTGTCATCGGTATTTCCGCGCTGATTGCGCTGAGCCGCGGATTGGTAAAAGAAGTGCTTTCAATTGTCGGGTGGGTCTTGGCCACGATGTCAATCATTTATCTGCTGCCGGTGTTAATGCCTTTCGCCAAGGTGCATATTTCCAGTGGTATTTTGGCCGGTATCGTGACGGCTTTGCTGATTCTGATATTATTTTTCATTGTCTGGATTCTTTTAACAGAGAAACTTATTGGCAAAATCCGCACCAGCAAGCTTAACGGCCTGGATCGGATGCTGGGGCTTTTTTTCGGCGTTTTGCGAGCATGTTTGCTGGTTGTTTTATTTTATATTTTGGTCAGTTGGATGATCCCGGTCGACAAACAGTCCGAAGTTTTAACTGAATCAAAATATTTCCAGATTGCCGGCTCATTTGCCAAACCTCTGGAAGATCTGATTCCGCAGGAAACGCTTGATATGATTAAAGAAAAAGCCGGTTATGCCGAAGAAAAAACTGAGACAGAAGATTCTTCCGCGGCAAAAGAAGAAAAACCGAAAGCTCAAACCGCGCCCAAAGATCCTGTTGACGATTTGTTTGAGCGTTTGGCGCAGCCGCAAATAAAAAAAGCCTCGGAAAAAGCCAAAGAAAAGATTAAAGAAAATTTCAGCGGCTATAAAGAATCCGAACGCGACAATCTGGATCGGTTGATTGAAACGGTAGAATAGCTTAATTGCTGTACATCGCGCTGATTATTGCCCGTTCCAAAATTTTATCATACATCAGATCATGCAGTTCAGACGCCGTAAAACCGTCTTTCAGGCCCAGTTTCTGGTCCAAAGCATAAACATACAGATCATATTGATGAGGAGCGTTATGCGGCGCCATTCCGCCGTAATAGTTAAATCCCCAGCTGTTTTGCCCCTGAACAAAAACATGATCAGAACGGCTTTCGTTTTCAGCCACATTTTCATATTCCAAATCTGAAACCAGCCAGTGAATCCAAGAGTGTCCCATAGTGCGGATAGCATCATTGTCAATCAGCATAATGGCATAGGCCTGAGTGTCCTGAGGAGGGTTATGAATGGCAAAAGGAACGGAAAGCGACGGTATGGCGTCAATAAAATCTTTTCCGAATTTTCCGTATTTGCGTTTCCAAAAATTACCTTGAATACCGGTGCTGGTGACTTTCATGGCATATCCTCCCTGGTTGACGGAAGATATAAGCCTTCTTTATCAAATTTTAAGAGTCAAAGCAATTTACGGGAGTTAAGCGCCAGTTGAATGGTGCCTTCGTCCATATAGTCCAGTTCCGCACCCATCGGGATACCCTGCGCCAGAGTCGATATTTTGACCTCTGAGCCCTTAAGTTTTGAAGACAGGTAGTGGGCAGTGATTTGTCCGTCAATTGTTGCTGGCAGGGCTAAAATAACCTCTTTAACGGCATCGGCTTCGATTCGCTTAAGTAGTGGCTCAATATTCAGATCTTCGGGGCCAATGCCTTCCATAGCGGATAAAACACCGCCCAGCACATGATATTTGCCTTTAAACAAAGATACGCGTTCCATCGCCCATAAATCGGCCACATCTTGCACCACACAAAGAATCCCGGCGTCACGATTTTCAGATTGACAAATAGAGCAGGGAGAAACCGTGTCAAAATTTCCGCAAATTTCACAAGTCTGAATATTGGTGGCCACATCATTTAAAGAATCAATCAATGGCAACAACAGATTTTCTTTTTTCTTAATCAGTTGCAAAACAATCCGGCGCGCGGATCGGGAACCGAGCGACGGCAGTTTTGCCACTTGTTTTATCAGTTTTTCAATTTCCAAACTGGCCATGATTATTATAAACCGTGTTAAAAGGTTGTGTTAAAAGGGAAGCTTCAGCCCGCCGAGATTGAGTCCGCCGGTCATGGCGCTGACGCTTTCCTGCATTTTGGCGTCAACTTTGTTCTTGGCATCATTATAAGCGGCAATAATCAAATCTTCCAATACTTCGCCTTCTTCTTTATCAAGAAGGGAAGGGTCAATCTGCAGCCGTTTCATTTCAAATTTTCCGTTCAGCACAATTTTAACCATTCCGCCGCCGGACGAACCTTCTGATTCTTCTTCTGCCAGCTTCGCCTGAGTTTCTTCCATTTTCTTTTGCATGGCTTGAGCCTGCTTCATAATTCCCTGAATGTTCATCATGTTAAATATCCTCATCAAAATAGGGGTTATTGTCTTCAAAAGAAACAGCGTCGTCTTCAGAGTTTTCAACCAAGGTTTTACGGGTCAGAGTTTCAATTTTTGCACCGTTAAATTCATCTAAAATGGCGCGAACCAAGGGTAAATCCGAAACGCTTTTTTTGTTGGCGCTGTCTTGTGCCCGTTCACGATCGGCAAACGTTTCGCCAAGCTGTCCGCGCCGAACGTTAATTTCCCATTTTTTTCCGGTTGCCTCAATCAAAAAATTTTGCAGAGTCAGCAGAAAATCGTTGTTTATTTTTTCCGAAACGGCAATTGACATAGTCCCGTCGGAAAAATTGTCGAAAGAAACATCATTTTTAAGACTGTAACAAAGCAAAACCTTTTTATGCGCTTCCAAATAAGTCAAAAGTTTCTCCGGAGAATCAAAAACCGCTCCGGTTGTTTCCGCAGCGCCGGCAGGGGAATCTTCCGTCCGCGGCAGAACAACTTCGGCTTTCTTTTCGGAAAATATTGCTGGTGTGACCGCGCTTACCCTTAAATTAGAGTTTTTTTTTATGTCGTTCAAAATTTCCGCGGGGGTTGGCAAAGAGGCTGAGTAAGCAATCCGGATTAAAATCATTTCCAAGGCGTCAATTTGCACCGGCGCCAGACTGAGCTCGCTCAAACCTTTGATCATCATTTGCCAGATCTTCGATAAAACGGCAACAGAAACGATGCCGGCAGTTTTTTCGCACAAAGATCTTTCCGTCTCCGACAAACTTTCATCTTGGATAAATGAAGGCACAATCTTAACTTTGGCAACCAAATGAGTAATATTAATCAAGTCTTGCAGGATTGTCAGCGGGACGGCGCCGTTCTTATACATTTCATTCAGAGTCTGGACAACTTTTTCTGTCTCGCCGCCAAGCAGTTTTTCAAAAAGATCAAAAGTCTGGTTGCGATCCGCCAGGCCGATCATATTTTTGACAACATCGGTTTTAATAATGCCGCCGCCCAGAGAAATTGCCTGATCCAACAGAGACAAACCGTCGCGGCAGGAGCCGTCGGCAGCTTTGGCTATCAAATGCAGTGCCTCATCTTCGGCCTGCAGCCCTTCTTTCTTTAAAATATTTTTGAAATGATTAATCAGTGTTTCAATAGTTAACCGTTGCAAATCAAACCGCTGGCAGCGTGACAAAACAGTGATCGGCACCTTACGAATTTCAGTTGTGGCAAAAATAAAAATAACATGTGCCGGCGGTTCTTCCAAAGTTTTCAGCAAAGCATTGAAAGCAGATTTTGAAAGCATATGGACTTCATCGATGATATATATTTTATAACGGCCGTTGGTTGGTTTATATCGAACGCCGTCCAAAATCTCGCGCATATCGTCCACACCGGTGCGTGATGCCGCATCCAGCTCCAACACGTCAATATGACGGGATTCGGCAATTGCGCGGCAATTTTCACAAATGCCGCAGGGGTTGATCGTCGGGCCGCCGTGCCCGTCTTTTCCGATACAGTTAAGAGCTTTGGCCATGATTCGCGCGGTAGTCGTCTTGCCAACCCCGCGAATACCGGTCAAAATATATGCATGATGAAGGCGATTATTTTTAATGGCGTTTGTCAAAGTTTGCACCAAAGCATCCTGCCCGAGCAATTCATCAAAGCTCTGCGGCCGATATTTGCGCGCCAGCACAACATAGTCATTTTGTTTTTGGATGTCTTCAGCCATATGCGATAAAGTACCTTGCCGTAAAAATGGTGGAGAGCAAATGACCTCAGTTGCTTTCGTTATGGCTGCTTCCTTCCGGACCTGACCAGATTGGCGAAGAACCGACCCATCACCCTCCGGTATCTATACTTAGCAAATCTTCCTTTTCTCTTCAAGAAGAATCTTGTCTTTTTCAAAGAAACTATTCCACAAGAAGCAGTTCTTCTGATTCGGAAGAAATTTCTGCTGCCGAAGGCAAAACTCGGCCGAAAATGGCCACTTCGGCGGCTTGTTGATTTTTACCGTAAATTTTCGGTTTTTCCGAAACGGCATAAATATCAACCGGTGGCAGTTTCTCATGTTGCATATCGTTGCTGAAGTTTTTGGGAGCCGCATCAACAACAACATCGCCGGCAGGTCGAACTTCCAGAATATCCAAACTGTGCTGATTTGTCCCGTCTTCAAAGAAGCGAAAAGCGCCGTTAATACCAAGGTAGCCTTCAGGTTTTGTGATCGCTTTGTTAATATTTTCCGGGGCCTGTCTGGATAGCTGATTCGTCAAAGCAATGGCGTCATAGGCAAAGGAATAGAGACTGCTGGGGCGCTCATTGAAAACGGCATTATATTTGCGAGCAAAATAAGCGCTGTGCACGCGAGAAATTGCCGGATACCAGCTGCTGACAATGGCCGTTTCATTATTAAACTTTCCTGTTTCCCAAACAGAAGTGCCCAAAAATTGCACATCGGGATAAGCCGCGTCATAATAAGCAAACATAGAAATAGCCGCTGTCAGTTTGGCGCCGCTTTCGGGAATCAATACAGCATCAAATCCGATATCGCCGATTCCCTCTTTAGTAGAAATCTGTTTCAGTTCGCGGGAAGCCGAAGCATCGCCCTTTTGAGCCAAAGCAGCCAGTTCGGCTTTTTTGCGGACAACGGCGCTATGCCGCATATTATAATTGGTCATTTCTTTGATAATACCGGAAAAATCGGATGTATCCGGATGATAATAACCGACGGTCGTCACCGTTACATTATTTTTCTGCGCAGCTTTGAAAGCAGCTTTGGCAACGGCATTACCGGTTGAATTATCCGGAATCAGCAAGGCAAACTGCCGTCGCCCTTGTTCTGCCGCATAAGTAATAATGCGGTTCACCTGTTCCTCCACCAGCAACCCCATCGTATAGACCGTCGGCTGTAAAACTTCTTGCGCGGTGGAAAAAGCAATAACCGGCACGCCTTGATAAATTGTCTCATTGGCAATAGCCTGCACTTCCGCACTCATCAGAGGACCGACAATAACGTCGGCTTTTTGGGCAATGGCGTTTTTAATGGCGGTTCGGGCGCCTTCGGGAGTACCTTTACTGTCATAAAACTGAACAATCAAATTAGGATTATTGACATCTTCCAGAGCAACCATTGCCGCATTGCGCAGGCCTTGCCCGTGTTTGGCCGCCGGACCGCTCAATGGCAAAAGCATACCGACGCGAAAACTTTCGCTGTTGCTGATATTGATTTCAAACACGTCGCTGTTAAAATCCTGCATGCCGCCATGGTCGGCAATTTTGGTTCCGCGGGAGGTCGAGCAGGAAGCGAGAACAAAACAAAATATAACGGCGCTGATTTTTTTTAACACTTGCATTTTATCCTAAAATAGAAAACAATCCTTACTTAAAGAGTTTTAATTTAATTTTTTTCTGTTGTAAAGAGAGGGATTTTGAAAAACGGAATTTACATCTGTGCCACGCCGATTGGCAATCTGGCCGATATTTCCGAACGTTGCCGGGAAATTCTGCGCGAAGCTGAGATTATTGCTTGCGAAGACAGCCGTGTGACCAGAAAGCTTCTGTCTCTTTTGGGCATCCCTTTTTCTTCAAAAACTTTTATCAAATATGAAGACCACACCGAAGCCGCCCGGGCGGATGCAATCATTGCTTTAGCGCTTGGCGGCAAGAGCGTAGCTTTGGTCAGCGATGCCGGCAGTCCGTTGATTTCTGATCCGGGGTACAAGCTCATCAGCCGTTGTCGGGAGCAGGGCGTAAATGTCTGGGTTGTTCCGGGGCCCTGTGCGCTGATCTGCGCGCTTCAGCTTTCAGGACTTCCGACCAACAAGTTCATGTTTGCCGGCTTTATTCCCAATAAAGATAAGGCAAGAGAAGAATTGTTCAATAAGCTGAAAGATATAGACGCCACACTTGTTTTTTATGAAACAGCGCCGCGTATTGTCAAAACTTTGCGCAAGGCAGCGGAAATTTTTGGCAATCGCGAAATGGCAATCGCCCGGGAAATTACCAAAATTTATGAAGAATGCCTGCGCGGACCGGCCAAAGAGCTGATAGAACATTTTGAGACAAAAGAACCTCGTGGCGAAATGGTATTTATGATTGCGCCGTCATCAGAACAAGATAAGGATTCCAGAGAGTCCATCGAAGAATTATTGCGGGAGGAACTGCGGCGAAACAACCTCAAAACCGCTGTCAAAAATCTGGTTGAACGCTACCATTTTAATAAAAATGAGGTTTACCAACAGGCTCTGGAGATAAAAAATGAATAAACACACTGCCGGACATTTGGCAGAAACATTTGCCGGCATTTATTTTCTGTTGAAAGGATACCGAATCCTTGCGCGTAATTATATAACCGGCCGCGGCACCACAGCCGGAGAAATAGATCTGATTGTCTGCCGCGGTAAAACGGTTGTTTTTGTGGAAGTAAAACAACGTGCCGACCTCAGCCGCGCCGTTTATGCCATTTCACCCGAGCAGCAAAAACGGATTCGTCGTGCGGCGGCTGGATTTGTTGCAAGACGGCGGTATTTAACGGATTATGACATCCGGTTTGATGCTTTTCTGCTTAGTTCGCCTTGGCGTTTTCGCCATATTAAAAACGCTTTTTGATTTTTTTCAAAAAGCCGTTTTGTTTTCTTCTTTTTTGGATTTCAATTGGCCGCAGGCCGCTAAAATATCTTGCCCGCGGGCAACACGGATGGGGGCTTCATAGCCGTTCTCCTCCAGAAAACGCGAAAAAACATGTACTTTGTTGTTACTGCTGGGCTGAAAATCGCAACCCGGCCACGGATTAAACGGAATCAGATTAAATTTTGCGCCGAGCTTAAATTTTTTCATCAAAGCAACCAGTTCTTTGGCATCATCCAAAGAGTCGTTAAAATCTTTCAGCATCAGATATTCAAACGTCACATATCGCCCCGGCCCCATCACGCTCTGATATTCCTTGCAGGCTGTAAGAATTTCTTCAATTTTGTATTTATTGTTGATTGGCATGATCTGCGAGCGTTTTTCATTATTCGGTGCGTGCAGGCTGACGGCAAGTCGGCAGCCGATTTCGGTGGCCACGCGCGGAATCTGCGGTACAATGCCGGATGTCGACAAAGTAATCTTGCGTTTGGAAATAGCAATTCCGTCGCCGTCAGACAAAATTTTCAGAGCCTTAATTGTGTTTTCCGGATTATGAAGCGGTTCGCCCATGCCCATTACAACGATATTGGAAAGAAAGCGGGTTTCGTTTGTTGGGCTGGGCCACTCGCCGTAAGCATCTCTTGCGACCATAAATTGAGAAACAATCTCGCCTGCAGTCAGATTACGGGTGATTTTCTGACTTCCCGTATGGCAAAATTTACAACCCACCGCACAGCCGACCTGCGTGGAAATACATACGGCGCCGCGGTCTTCTTCCGGGATATAAACTGTTTCGATTCTCTGCCCGTCGGCAAACTCAAGCAGCCATTTATGCGTCTTGTCTGCGGAGATCTGCTCGGTAACGATTTTAGGCCGGCTGATTGTAAAATGCAGAGCCAATTTTTCACGCAATTCTTTGGAAAGATTGCTCATTTTGGCAAAATCCGTTTCGCCGCGAAAATAAATCCACTGCCATAACTGCTTGGTCCGAAACGGTTTTTCGCCGATAGCGGCTATTTCCGCCGCCAATTCTTCTTTAGAAAGACCGATAAGTTCTTTTTTGCTCATCAACGTTTTTTGCCGCATTTGTTGGAGATAGCGCGATAAGCGCTGGAAAAGCCTTTAAGGGAATATGTGTCTTTAGTAGCGGTGCCGCGGCTGGATGTGCCGTGGATAATCATTCTGTTGCCTTTCTTCATGGCCTCCACCAACTCTTTATCTGCTTTTTCGCTCACGGCCCAGGCTTTATCGCCGCTGGCAAACAGGTTGTCAAAAGTTTTGGCACCGATTTTGATGACGACTTTGGCATCTTTCTTATAAGTATAGCCGGCATTAATGTTAACCACATCAAAACTGTTTTCTGACGGGCGATGCGTAACCACGGTATAAATATCGCCGCGCTTGCTGTACTTTCCTTCGTCTTTTTTGGGGGTTGAAGCCATATAGCAAACCGGCCCGCCGCTGTCGCGGTAATAATAAGCAACCCAGTCGCCGTATTCACCCAAAACTTGCGGCACACTGGCCTCTGCTTGACATATGAAAGAAAAAAGAAGCGCAGAACTTAAGAGAAAAGATTTTTTCATTGCAAATACCCACATTCAAATTAAAATTAACATAATAATAATTGAAAAAAATATAAAAACTGTTAATTTCAAGAAAAATTTTACAAAGGCAGAATAAATGATCAGAGACAATTATCTTGATATTAACAAGCTGATAAAAAACAAAAAAATTCTGCGTCTGTTTATGGTTGTCAAGCGCCATGGCGGTGTTTTGCGCTTTGTCGGCGGTGCTGTGCGCGACGCGTTGAAAGGCGTCGAAGGCGGAGATCTTGATTTTGCCACGGATCTCTCTCCTGACGAGCTGGTTGAGGCCTGCACTGAAGAAGGGCTCAAAACTGTAGCCATCGGCATCAAATTTGGGACGGTTGGCGTGATTATAGATGACAAACTGGTTGAAGTTACATCACTGCGCCGGGATATCAAAACCGACGGCCGCCACGCCGAGGTAGAGTTTACGGATAACTGGGAAGAAGATGCTTCGCGGCGCGACCTGACCATCAATGCCGTCTATGCTGATGAAAAAGGCAATGTTTTTGACTACTACAACGGAATTGAGGATCTTGAAAAGGGCTGTGTCCGTTTTATTGGCTCGGCATCACAGCGGATCAAAGAGGATTATTTGCGCATACTGCGTTTTTTTCGTTTTTATTCGCGTTTTGGTATTGGTGAGCCGGATAAAAAAGCGCTTGCAGCTTGTGCGGAAAACAGCGAAGGGCTCAAAAATCTTTCCATGGAGCGAATCAAAGAAGAATTATTCAAATTCCTGTTGACGCCCAAAGCAGCGGAAACCATCCGTATCATGCAGGAAAACAATGTTATGAGTTATATCATGCCGGAAGTCCGTTATTTAGATAATCTGGCTTTTGCCAAAAGATTTTTTGATGATAAAGATATTCCCGACAAAGCGCTGCTGTACCTTTTTATTGTTTATCGGCCGGATGTTCCTTTGGCGGAAAATTTGGCAACCAGGCTCAAATTCAGCCGCCGTGAAAAACAAAAGTTTACATCTTGGTCTGCCCGCAAAGTATGTTTAAGTGAACTGGAAAATGATTTGTCTTTGCAAAAGCTGATGTATGAAACAGACAAAGAATTTTGTCAGGAAAAATTTTTGTTGCTGATGGCAGAAAATCAAGAGCCGATACCGGATTTTTGGGAAAGATATCGGCAAATGGGAACAATTGCCAAGCCGCAGTTTCCTGTGCGCGGCAAAGATATTATAGAACTTGGCGTCAGCAGCTCGCAGGCTGTTGGCACAATCTTGCATGAGCTCGAATCCCAGTGGTTAAAAAGCAATTTCACCCTGACTAAAGACGAATTACTTGAAAACGCGCGCCTTTTGTATAAAGTCTCATAAGAAAAAACGCCCCGAAGGGCGTTTTTTTATCAAAAAATAAATTTTTTGGCGAGTTCATAATCTTCCGGCGTATTGATATCTGTCGGCGCATCTTTGTTTAGTCGGATATCATCAACCAGTTTGGCACGAATAGTCATACCGTTTTCCAATGCGCGTAGCTGCTCAAGGCTCTCCCGTTGTTCCAGCACGCCCGGCTGGAGCGCAACCATCTTATGCAATGAGGCAGCTTTAAATACATAAATTCCAATATGATGATACAAATCTTGGTTTTTGCATTTGTCCGGGTCGCGGGTATAAGGCGCGGTGGCGCGGGTAAAATAAAGACATCTGGCCTCGTCTTCACCGTCCCGGAGACCCATCACGATTTTAACGATAGCAGGGTTGGTTTTGTCGGCTTCATTTTTAATAATCATGCCGCAAGTGGCAATATCGCAGCCGGTTCGCTCAATCATTTCAATCAGCGGCAAGTTGACTTTGGGGTCAACATTGAGATTGTCGCCTTGAAAATCAACAACAATATCATATTTACTACCGTTTGGATCAAGAACTTTCAATGCGGCGGCAATTCGGTCTGTGCCGCTTGGCAGATTGGGGTCGGTCAGAACGGCCGTAGCGCCGAATTTTTTGCATTCGTCAACAATCGCCTGATCGCCGGCGGCAATGGCAATATCCGTATTAATTGCATTTTTGACATTTTCGTAAACCCGCTGGATAATGGTTTTACCGTTTAAGTCCAGCAAGGGCTTGTTAGGCAATCTGGTCGCAGCCAGACGAACCGGCATCAGGGTAATGACTCTGCTCATTTTTTCCTCACAATTGATTATATTCTGGTTTTTGTTTTTCCTGTTCAAGAGCTTCGCGAATACGGGCAATGACGCGTTTTTTTTCTTCGGCGTCATACTTTTCCGAAGCATTGTTCCAAACCGTTGTTGGCCAGTCCGGATCGCCTTCAATACGGCACAAAACATGCACGTGCAATTGAGGCGTTTTATTGCCGATCATCGCAATATTTGTCTGATCATATTTAAACAAACGGGTCATGACTTTTTCGGCCATGGCTATTTCGCGCATCAACTGTAGCCTTTCATCCATTGTCAGATCCAGCATGTTTTTGACGTTTTCTTTCTGCGGAACCAGAAAAATCCACGGATAGTAGCGATTATCTTCAAACAAAACCGTACACAATTTCAAATCGGTGATGTGCTCTTTTTTGGCCAAACCGGGCACCAGTTTAAAACTCATCTAAAACTCCTTTTTATTAACATTCCGATTATAGCGCTCCAATTCTTTCAATAGCAACAATTTTATTTGTTTGTCCGAGGCAAAATTCTTTACAGGAAAAAACGCATCAGGTATATTTTACAAAATAAAGAGGTTTTTTATGCATAAACTAATCCAAAAAGCAGTTGTCGAACACAATCTTTCCCGAGCGGAGCTCACCGAAATTCTCCAAGACGATTCCTGTAAAACAGAGCTGTTTGCCGCCGCCGACGAGGTCAGACGCCGATATGTCGGGGATGAAGTCCACCTCAGAGGTTTAATCGAGTTTTCCAACATTTGCCGCAATAATTGTTGTTATTGCGGTCTGCGCCGCGACAACCGAAACATAAAACGTTACCGGATGGATGAAGAAACCGTTTGCGCCCTGGCAGAGCACGCCGTTTTGAAAATGGGGCTGAAAACAATTGTGCTGCAATCCGGCGAGGATCTTTTTTACACGCCGGAAGTTCTTTGCCGGATTTTGCGGCGGATAAAAAATTTGGATGTTGCCGTGACGCTGAGCATTGGTGAAAAGTCTTTGCAGGAATATCAGGCGTATAAACAAGCCGGGGCAGACCGCTTTTTGTTGCGGATTGAAACCACCGATAAAGAACTGTATCTGCGCCATGATCCGGGCATGAGTTGGGAACAAAGACGGCATTGCCTGCATGACCTGAAGACAGCGGGCTTTGAGCTTGGTACGGGCTGCCTTGTCGGGCTGCCTGGGCAAACAACGGAATCCTACGCCGACGACATTTTGTTTTTCAAACAAATCGGTGCCGATATGATAGGCATCGGACCGTTTATTCCGCATCCGGACACACCGTTAAAAACGGCGGCAGGTGGCACTTTGGACATGGCGCTTCGGGTTATGGCACTGACGAGATTGCTTCTGCCCGATATCAACATTCCGGCCACCACCGCCATGGAAACTCTGGCGAAGGATGGCCAGCGCCAGGCTTTGCAAAGCGGTGCAAATGTTATTATGCCGAATGTGACTCAGGTTGATTATCGCAGGTATTATGATCTTTACCCCGGAAAGTCGACCGTCGGCGGCACGCCGGACAAAGCTTTGGAAAAGGTTAAAAATTTGATTTCGGCCATCGGCCGACAGGTTGGAACGGGTTATGGTGCTTCAAAGCATTTTCAGAAAAAATAATCAAAAGCCGCTTCCTGAAAGAAGCGGCTTTCAAAACTGGTGGAGGTAAGCGGGATCGAACCGCTGACCTAATGATTGCGAACCATTCGCTCTCCCAACTGAGCTATACCCCCGTCAAGAAAAAGCCCATCTGCTGAGACGGGCTTCGGAATTGGTGGAGCTAAGGAGGATCGAACTCCTGACCTCTTGAATGCCATTCAAGCGCTCTCCCAGCTGAGCTATAACCCCGTAAATACTGTTCTTTGGGTCTTCATCCCGAGAACAATCTGATAATTAACCAATCTTGCTGCCGATGTCAATCTTTTTTTTTAATTTTATCTGTTTAGGCCGGAATGGTGCGATTCCCGTATGCTCAGAGAACTTAAACGATAGCCGAAACCGTTTTCAGGAAGCTCCAGGATGCTTTCTGGAAAAACCGCTTTTGCAGCCCATAGCCCAGGCCATGACAAGTTCTGTCTCTGCTGTAGACGGCTCGCACTGTTCGCGAATGATTTTAAAATCATTCTTCTGATAAAAACGGAGAGCTTTTTCGTTACGGACAAAAACATTCAGACACAGACGTTCACGCCGTTTTTTCACAAATTGCAGCAGTTTTCGGCCGATTCTTTTGTTTTGAAATTTTGGAGCGACAAACAACGCACCGATGTGAAATTTATCAACCAGACTGATAAACCCTTTAATTTGCCGTTTGTCGACAAACACAAAAGTTTCACTGCAAGGGAGATAATCTCGGATAACGCTGTCTTTCATTTTTCGCCAATAGCTGTCAGACACAAAGGCGTGAGCTGTCAAACTTGCTTCCAGCCACAAATTGGCAATTTTCAAAAATTCGTCCGGACGTGCGTTTCTGATCATACTTATATCCGCAAATGGTTTTAAATATCCAAATCGTCGACAAACTTGGCGCGCTCAATAATAAATTTAAAGCGTGTTTCCGGATTTTTGCCCATCAGTCTTTCAACCTGGCGCCGGGTTTCAAAAGCTTCTTCACGGCCTTCTTCGGTGTTGGTGTTAGGCAGAGTGACACGCAGTAAAATGCGGTTTTTCTTGTCCATGGTTGTTTCTTTCAGCTGCTGAGCGCTCATTTCGCCCAGTCCCTTGAAACGGCTTATTTCTGGTTTTTGGTTGCCTTTCACCACTTTGGAGAGTATCTTTTCCTTGTCTTCATCATCCAGCGCATAATAATTTTTGCCGCCCACCGCAATTTTGTACAGCGGCGGGGTTGCAATATAGACATGGCCGTTTTCCATTAATTTGGGCATCTGTTGATAGAAAAATGTCATTAGCAGCGAAGCAATATGGGCGCCGTCCACATCGGCATCGGTCATGATAATGATTTTTTCATAGCGCAGATTTTCTTCTTTATAATTATCTTTGATTCCGCAGCCCAGAGCCTCAATCATATCTTTGATTTCCTGATTTTGCGTAATCTTGTCCAAAGAGGCGCTGGCAACGTTCAGTATCTTTCCACGCAAAGGCAAAATAGCCTGTGTGACACGGTCGCGTCCCTGTTTGGCCGAGCCGCCGGCAGAATCACCCTCAACAATAAAAATTTCCGTATTTTCGGCGGCCGCTTGTGAACAGTCTGCCAATTTTCCGGGCAGACGCAGACGTTTGGTCGGCGACTTGCGATTTTGTACTTTTTCTTCTTTTTTCTTTTTCCGAGCCTCAGCCCTGTCAATAACATATTCCAGCAGAGCCGATGCATTTTCCGGATCTGAAGACAGCCAATGGTCAAAAGAATCTTTAACCGCCGATTCCACCAGGCGAACCGCTTTGGAAGATGTAAGTTTATCTTTAGTTTGTCCCTGAAACTGCGGATCACGGATAAAAACCGACAACATAATCGCGGCATCGCTCAAAAAATCTTCTGTTGTGATTGCGGCTGCTTTTTTGACATTAGCCATTTCACCGTATTCTTTAAGGCCACGCAACAAAGCCGATTTAAAGCCGAGTTCATGTGTGCCGCCTTGCGGTGTAACGACCGTATTGCAGTAAGAATGGCAAAAACCGTTTTCATCTTCCGGCCAGGTAATTGCCCATTCTACCTTGCCTTCGTCATTGGCCAGTTCGGCTTCTCCGAAAAACGGACGACGATTGATGGTTGTTTTGGCGCCGGTCTGATAATTTAAAAAATCAAGCAGCCCGTTGGGGAAACAAAGCTCAGCTTCTTGCGGCGTGGCTTCTCCTTCGCCGAGAATTTCCGGTGCGCAGGACCAGTTGATGTGTATTCCTTTAAACAAAAAGGCTTTTGAGCGGGCCATACGATAAATCCGGTTGGGTTGCAAAGCCGATGTGGCGCCGAAAATTTCCGGATCCGGTTTAAAAGTGATGGATGTTCCGCGACGGTTGGGCGCATTTCCAACCAGCTCTAAAGGCCCCATCGGATATCCTTTGGAATACTCCTGCCGGTAAAGTTTTTTATCTCGGGCAATCTCCACAATCATTCTTTCCGACAAGGCATTAACCACGGACAAACCGACACCGTGCAACCCTCCGGAAACTTTATATGCGCCGCCGCCGAATTTGCCGCCGGAATGCAGCATGGTCATAATCACTTCCAGAGCAGACTTTCCGGGATATTTCGGGTGAGGGTCAACCGGGATGCCGCGACCGTTGTCAACAATGCTCACCGAAAGATCCTCATTAACGCGGACATCAATTCTGTTGGCGTATCCGGCCACGGCTTCATCCATGGAGTTGTCAAGAATTTCCGCCACCAAATGATGCAGCGCGGTTTCGTCCGTGCCGCCAATATACATGCCCGGCCGGTGCCGGACAGGTTCCAACCCTTCCAAAACCTCAATGCTGTTTGCGCTGTAATCATTGCTGGCTGTCGGCGCGGCTTCAAACAAATCGACCATTATATCCTCGTTCTTTCTCTGAAATCAGTGCGCTTAAATTAGCGCAAAAGACCGGATTTAACAAGGCTTAAAATGAAACATAAACAAATTTTTGAATGGTTTGACAGCGTTTTAAACAAAATATTGACAAAATTTGCAATTGAGATATAAGAAAATCAGGCAAAATTATTTTTATATAAACTAAATTAAATTTAAATTATATGAAAACATCTTTCTTTTTTCGGTCTAAAGTGGCTCAGATTGTAAACATCTTGGTGAGCATTGTTGCCGTAATTTTGTTGGAGCTGGACATAAAAGCATTGGGTTTTCTGATAGGTGCTTCGCTGGTCACAAGCTTGTGTGTTTTTCCTGCCCGGGCTTATCAGGTGTGCTGGCCGGTGCAAATATTTCTGATTGCGGTTTTGGCGCTGGGGTTAAATTTGTGGGTGACATATGTTGCTTTTTGTATCTTTTTCCCTGCGCTGTTGCTGATGATAAAAGATGCCGACCGTGTAACACTTCTTGGGACATATATGCTGAGTGTTTTTGTACCGCCGCTTTTCATCGCATTCACCTTTTTTCTTCAAAAGGGTTTAATGTTGTTTATCTGATTAAAAACGCCTCTTTGCAAAGAGGCGTTTTTTCTGTTTTATGCAAAAAAAAGGCTTGCAAAACTAATAATTTATGCTAAAACAGGCACGAAAGCCGCATGGGGCGGTTTTTACCGGGAATTTCCCGGGTATTTCACACGCAGATTTTATCGGGACGTATTTTTAAGCGTTTCGCTCCGGTGTTTGGTTGCAAACTCAAGAGAATCTGCGGAGGTTTAACCGGAAAAGGATACACATAATGACCCTTCCTACATTTACACTGCGTCAGATGATTGAAGCTGGCGTTCACTTCGGCCACCATGCTCGTCGCTGGAATCCGAAGATGGCTCCGTATATTTACGGCAAAAAAGACAACATTCACATTATTGACCTGCAAAAGACATATCCGATGCTTTACACGGCCATGGCCACAACACGAGAGATCGTTGCCCAGGGCGGTAAAGTTCTGTTTGTCGCCACCAAAAAGCAGGCACAGGATATCATCAAGGAAAATGCTGAAAGATGCGGACAGTTTTATGTCAACCAGCGTTGGCTCGGCGGTATGATGACCAACTGGAAAACTGTCTATAAATCAATTTCTCGTCTGGCCAAATTGAATGAAATGGCTGAGAAAAATGATTATGAAGGCTACACCAAGAAAGAAATGATGAACCTGAAGAAAGAACAGGAAAAGCTGAGCAGAGAACTCGGCGGTATCATGAACATGGGCGGACAGCCGGATCTGGTATTCGTCATTGACACCTGCAAAGAGGCTCTGGCCATCAAAGAAGCCAAAAAGCTTGGCATTCCCGTGATTGGCATTTGCGATACCAACGCCAATCCCGAAGATGTTGATCTGCCTGTTCCGGGAAATGATGATGCCATTCGCGCCATTCAGTTCTATTCGGAAATGATTTCCGCCGCAGTGCTGGACGGTATGCAGGCGCAAATTGCGGCTCAAGGCGTTAAGGTTGAGGAGATGGTTGAAAGCGAAGCTGCCGAAGCCAAACCGGCCAAAAAGAGAACGTCTAAAAAAGCTGCTGCCGCTGCCGCAGAAACAACGGCCGAATAGTCTCTGAACCGTTTGGAAGATATTGTCAAAATATTGCGGCGGCGAAAGCCCGGAAACGGGTTTTTATGCCGTCGCATTTTATATTTTTGAAGGAAAAAAGCTATGACAGAAATTACCGCAGCTATGGTAAAAGAATTAAGAGAATCAACCGGCGCCGGCATGCTTGACTGCAAAAAAGCTTTGGTTGAAACAAATGGCAATATGGATGAGGCAGTCGACTGGCTGCGTAAAAAAGGTTTGGCTTCCGCTGCGAAAAAAGCCAGCCGCATCGCCGCCGAAGGTCTCGTTTCCGTATATGTAGAGGGGAATAAAGGCGCCGTTGTCGAAGTCAATTCCGAAACGGACTTTGTCGCTAAAAACGAAATTTTCCAAGAATATGTTGCTGACGCTGCAATTGTTGCATTGAAGAGCGCCGGTGAAGTATGCGACATGAAGAATTTTCATTGCCCCAAATGCGGCAAGACCTTTGAAGAACGCCTCACCGATATGATTGCCAAAATCGGCGAAAATATGACTCTGCGCCGTGCGGCCATGTTGGAAGTTTCTGAAGGTATTGTTGCTTCTTATGTTCATAGTGCTTCGGCGCCAAACATCGGGAAAATAGGTGTTTTGGTAGCTTTGGAGTCCAAAGCTGACAAAACTAAGTTGGCAGAGCTTGGCAAACATATTGCTATGCACATTGCCGCTTCTGCGCCGCTGTTTTTGAATATTGCCAGTGTTGATCCGGCAGCGGTTGAACATGAAAAATCTATCTTTGCCGAGCAGGCAAAAGCTTCGGGCAAGCCGGCCAATATCATTGAAAAAATGGTTGAAGGCCGCATTCGCAAATATTACGAAGAAGTCGTTCTTGAAGAACAGGCTTATATTATGGATCCGGACAAAAAGGTCAAAGATGTTATTAATGAGGCCGCCAAAGAGCTTGGTGCCGAAATCAAATTGACCGGCTTTGTTCGCTTCAAACTGGGCGAAGGGCTGCAGAAAAAAGAAGAAGACTTTGCCGCCGAAGTTGCTTCGCAGTTGAAAAAATAATAAAAACAAAACAGAAAAGCCCTCTGTTTTAACGGAGGGCTTTTATTATTCTCGTTCTCGCCCGCGGACCAAAGTCATATTCATCATTCTTTCGCGTTTCCGGGCCAACTCATATTCTTTTTGCCTCTGTTCGCGTTCTCGTTGTTCTTCGGGAGTTTCGCGGTGGTTAACCTTCATGTCGCGCAATGTCAGCATCCGTTTTAGGAGCTGTTTTTGAGACATACCGTTGGTGTTGGCCTTAATGAAAGCAATAATTTGTGCCGGTGAAAGTTCCTGAGCTAATTTTTTAATGTCAATAACAGCTTTATCGGCCAAAACATTGTTTAATTCAACAGCAAGCGCCTCATCAAATTCTCCGTCATCATCATCCAAAATCTGTCGGATAATTTTGAGCAGATAGCCCTTAAAAGTTTTGTTAACCAGCGCAATAAAATTATTTTTTGTCACTGTTTCGTTGGCGGAGGCATTCATCAACGCAAACAGCAGCAGATTCTTAACATATTTATTTTGCAATGCAGAAAGAGGCAAATTACCCTGAATACCTTTTTGTGCGGCTTTCAGAACAACATTTCTTTCTTTTTCAAATCTGTTTTCGTTCATCGACCGCCTCGGATTCTGTCGCGGCAAAACGCTCTAAACCTGTCAATAATTTTCCTGAAAGACAAGGCGCTGCCAAATATTCGGTTCTTTTTCGAACAGATATAAGGAGTAAACGCCGCTTGAACTTTTTGATAAACTTCTTTTTTAAAGGAAATAATTCGTTTTGGGGCTTCGGAAATATCGGTCCATTCATAGGCTTTAAACTCAATTTCCTGCGGATTCGTGCAAAAGTCGATTTCACTGTCTTTTCCGTAGAAATAAAATAAAACCCAGTGCTGCTCCTGCCCTATAAAGGGAATACCTTTTCGAGCTTGTGCTTCGGCAACCTGCCGCGGAAAATCATATCTAAGCGGTTGCGGCAGTTTGGCCACCAGTTCAACAGAGCGAATACCTGTTTCTTCTTGCAATTCGCGTCGGGCGGCCGCCACAATTTCTTCGCCGGTTTCAATCCCGCCTTGCGGAAATTGCCACTGAAAATCTTTTTTATCGGCACGCGCGCACAACAAAACCTTCAGATTGCTGTTAAACACGACAATACCGACATTGGGACGATATTTGGCCATTATTCGATCACCAGGTTAGATGCAGGCACCAAGGCAAAAGGCTTGTTGAGCTCCATTGTTTTTGCTTCTTCATAAGAAACCTGCGGCGAAAAAGTTTTGATCCAGTCAAACAATTCCACCAACACAATCGGTTTTGGGTCGGCAACAATTAAAACCTGACCTTTTTCAAAAGCCACATATTCTGCTTTGAGCAAAGCTTTTCGGACAGATTCCCGCCGAAAATCGCGATCAATGACAACATCGGCTTTTTTGCGAGCCAGGTTCTGCATGCTGATATTATTCAGCCCGTCGCCGCTGGTTGCGTCAATCATCATCAAACCGCGATTGCGCAATTCTTTCAATAATTCTAGCAAAATTTCACGGTTATCCTCATCTGCCAGGCCGTCATTAACCACCACGCCGCCGATTGGCGCATTTGCGGCCAGACTGCGCCGCAATCGATTTAGAGCTTCTTCTTTGTCAATAGTCAGGCTGATAGAAAGCGGGCCGCTGTCTGCGCGCAGAAAATTTTTGGAAGAAAGCAGCAAATCCACATAAGTTTCATGCCCCTGTTCCCGGGTTGCGGATATCCGCTCACCGATATTTTGCGCATAAGGCGTAAAAGAAAAAGAAACTTCGGAGTTAAAAGCTTTGCTGATTTTATCCAAAGACAGCGGATCAAAACCGACGCTTTTGATAACAACCGCCACTTTCTTGAAATTTGGCAGCACATCAACAACATAACCATACTCCGTCCAAGGTTTTTTATTATCTTCCGAAATCCGCGGCAGCATAAGACCGTTCAGATTTTCAAGAAGACCTTTACTGCTGAAAATATGTGTCTGCGTCTGAGTTGGAGCTTTTTCCGGAAGGTTGTTTAGATTCGGAATCCGGGCGATAATATCCTCAAGGGTGTTCTCTCTGTGGGAAGGAGAGGGATCTTTACCCTGTTGAGAAATATCGTCGTTAATTTCAAAGGATTTATTTTCTTTGGCTGAGGCCAGAACTTTTTCCCAATCGGGCAGCGTCAGCACAAATTTGGGGATTTTGTTGTCTCTGTCAAACATCAGTTTATCAATTTTTGACAAATAAACAGGTTCGCTTTTTTTGCCGGCAAACAAAAAACCGATAATAGCCACGGCAATAATCGCCACCCCGATAATAAGAATCAAAGCATTGTCCGAAACAATTTTTCTCAGCAAAATGCAGCCTCCTTAATTTCCGGAAGAATAAATGCCCAACGCTTTTGCCAAATCAACCGCCCGGGAAAGTTGATAATCTTTACGCCATTCTTCATCATCATCCTTTTTGTCTTCCTTGGCACGCTTTTGATCTTTGTCTGCTTCATTTTTCAACGCGTTGCCATATTCCGCTTCGCTGAAATTATAAGGACTGACAATCTCTTCAACTTTGGCCGGGTGCACTTCAACATCCGGTTCAATCCCTTTAGCCTGAATAGAGCGCCCCGAAGGAGTATAATAGCGGGCGGTGGTCAGACGCATAGCGCCATATTTACCGAGCGGAATAACTGTTTGCACCGATCCTTTGCCAAAAGATTTTTCACCAAGGATGATAGCGCGTTTATGATCCTGCAGTGCACCGGCCACAATTTCCGAAGCCGAGGCCGAACCGTCATTAATAATAACAACAATCGGCAGCCCCTCGGCAATATCGCCGCTCTTGGCCGAATAGCGGATGGTGTCTTCTTCATTGCGGGAGCGGGTAGAAACAATTTCACCTTGATTCAAAAACAAATCGGAAACACCGACCGCCTGATCAAGCAGGCCGCCCGGGTTGTTGCGTACATCAATCACAATGCCTTTAAGCTTGTCTTTCAGTTCTTTTTTTGCCTTTTTTATGGCTTTTTCGACATTACGGTCAACATCTTCGCTAAAAGAAGTGATACGGATATAGGCAACATCGCCGTCTTTAATATCATTTTTAACGGACTGAATTTTTATCTCTTCGCGTTTAAGTGTCACATCAAAAGGTTTTTCATTAAGCCGGCGTATACTCAGTTTAACTTTGGTGCCGACTTTCCCGCGCATTTTATCAACGGCATCATTCAGCGTCATTCCCATGACATTTTCCCCGTCGATATTAACGATATAATCCCCGGGTTTGATCCCGGCTTTGAATGCCGGCGTGTCATCAATCGGCGAAACCACTTTGACAACGCCTTGTTCCATGGTCACCTCAATTCCTAAGCCGCCGAACTTGCCTTTGGTTTGTTCGTTCATATACTTAAAACTTTGTTCATCCAAATAGCTTGAATGCGGGTCCAGCGAAACCAACATCCCGTTGATGGCGGATTCGATGAGCTTTTTATCTTCCACTTCTTCAACATAAGAACTTTTGGCTCTTTCCATCACTTCGCCGAACAGGTTAAGCATTTCATAGGTGTCGACTTTTTCTTTTTGGGATTCCGTTTTGGCGTCAGCCGCACCGGCCGTACATAAAACCCCCATCATCAGAAGAACCGCAAGCTTATTTTTCATTTCATCAATCCTTTTGTTGTGTTTTTACAGTCGCATCCACGCCATCGGGTCAACCGGCTGGTTGTCTTTGCGGATCTCGACATAGAGTTTGGCATCGCCCTCTTCAGGCATTTGTCCGACGGGCTCGCCGGCCAAAAGCATTTGCCCGACTTCTACGTCAAAATCCTTCAGTCCGGCCAGCAAAGACAAATAGCCGTCGCCATGCTCAATAATAATCAAATTGCCGTAACCGCGAAAAGGCCCGGCAAAAATAACAGCGCCGTCAAACGGGGCAATAACCTGGGCATCATTGCGCGTCCGCAGCATAATTCCCTTGGAAGTAACGCCTTTAACGACCTGCTCGCCGTAAGCGGTGATGATTTTGCCACGCGCCGGCAGAGGCAAAGAGCCTTTGGCCTTAGCAAAACTTCCGCTTACTGTAGTTATAGACGGTGTTGCGGATTTTAGCAAGTCATGAGATTGTTTTTGCGCAGTTTTTTGTGCAGCCTGCCGGCGCTGTTCTTCGGCCTTGCGACGATCCTCTTCCTCCCGGCGCTGCTTTTCAAGCCTTTGTTGTTCAAGTTTTCCGAGCAGGTCGCGCAAATCTTGTGCCTGTGCGGCCAGTTTGTCAACATTACGTTTGGCTTTTTCGCTGCGGATCTCCACGGCATTACGAATTCGCGATTTGCGTTGCACAAGTTTTTTCATTTTGCTGTGTTCTTGTTCCAAAACATTTTTCTGCTTGGATATCTGCGCAAATTGTTTTTCAACTCTCTCTTTTTTCAAAGAAATATTATGCAATTCTTTACGGATTCTCTCTGCATTTTCTTCCAAATAAGGCACGGTCTCGCGCAGCAGCATAGCACTGCGAATAATATCCACTGGTGTTAACGGCTGAACCAACAAAGCTTCCGTCGGCTTAAGAGCCAGATTCTGCAAGGCTGCCAGAGTTTTAATCAGATTGTCATCTTCCTGGCTGAAACCGGCTTCGGCATCGGCAAGTTCCTGTTTGAGTTTTTCCAACTGCGCTTCCATGCGAGAAAGTTTTTCCTCGCTGTTTTGAATTTTGCGCGCGGTCTTGATCATCTCCTGACTGACGGAGGCAAGTTCCAGACTGATTTGCGTGGCCTGAGCCTGAAGTTTTTTGTGTTCAATGCTCTGCTGTTGAACTTGTCGCTCAACCCGTTTAAGGTCTGAATCGGAAACCGCCTGCAGATCACCCGGCGCAATGCTGCAAAACAGCATAGCCAGAACAGTGTATTTAAAGGCAGTTTCCAATCTCATCAGTTATTTTACCAACAAAGAGGTCCCGGTCATTTCTTTAGGCTGGCGGATGTTCAGCAATTCCAGCATTGTCGGTGCCAAATCGGCAAGTTTGCCGTCTTTCAGGGCTTTAACGCCGCTTTGGTCATTAACCAAAATAGCCGGAACTTTGCCGACGGTATGTGCCGTATATGGTTGACCGGTTGTTTCGTCAATCATCTTTTCAACATTGCCGTGATCTGCCGTTACGATCATGACCCCGCCGACATCTTTAATGGCTTTTTCAACTTTTCCCAAACAGTCGTCAACAGCGGCTACGGCTTTCAGCGCGGCATCCATGATGCCTGTATGTCCGACCATATCACCGTTGGCATAGTTGCAAATAATCACGTCAAAGCGCTTGTCTTCAATGGCTTTAACCAGTTGTTCGGTCACTTCATAAACGCTCATTTCCGGTTTGAGGTCATAAGTAGCAACTTTCGGACTGGCAATCAGGATTCTTTCCTCTCCCTTAAATTCTCTTTCCTCGCCGCCATTAAAGAAAAAAGTAACATGCGCGTATTTTTCGGTTTCGGCAATTCTAAGCTGTGTCAAACCGTGTTCGGCCACCACTTCGCCCAAAATATTTGTCAGTTGCTCTGGCGGAAACATCGTCTGCATAAACCGGTTATGATCAACCGAATATTCCGTCATGCCGACATGGGCGGCAAATTTAACAATTTTTTTGCGTACAAAACCGTTGAAAGCATCATCGGCCAGTGCGTAGAGAATCTCACGGGCGCGGTCGGCGCGGAAGTTGGCCATCAAAATGGCATCGCCCTCTTCCATGCCTGAATAATCGCCGATAACGGCCGGCACGACAAATTCATCGGTAACCTTATCCGCATACGAGGCTTTTATGGCCGCTTCAGCAGAAGCATAGCGTTTGCCGGCAGCGGCCGTCAGGTTATCATAAGCCAGTTCAATACGATCCCAGCGTTTATCGCGATCCATCGCGTAAAAGCGCCCTTCGATTGTTGCCAGCTTCACCAAAGGCATGTTTTGAATCGCCGTTTCAAACTGCTGCAGAAATTCCGCGGCTGAAGACGGTGGTGTGTCTCGACCGTCCAAAAAAGCATGTACCCAGGTTTTAATACCGTTTTTGCTCAGAATATCGCACAAAGCAACAATATGCGCCTGTGAAGAGTGCACACCGCCGGGGGACATCAGTCCCATAACATGAGCGGCTTTTCCGTTTGCCTTGAGTTTTTCGATCATCGCGGTCAAAACCGGATTCCGCGCCAAAGATCCGTCTTTGACAGCCTGGTCGATTTTGGGCAGATCTTGCATGACAACGCGCCCGGCGCCGATGTTGGTGTGCCCGACTTCCGAATTACCCATCTGTCCTTCCGGCAGCCCCACGGCCAAACCGTAAGTTTCAATCAGACTGTGCGGACAGGTGGCAAACATCCGGTGCCAGTTTGGCGTATGTCCGGTTTCAATGGCGTTATCGGGCGTTTTGGGCGAGCGATAGCCCCAGCCGTCCAAAATCATCAGCAATACGGGTTTTTGAGTCATTTTATCCTTCTTTCTTTTCATTTGTTCAAACTATTGCGTATTATATATAATTATTCGCAAACGAAAAGCACTATTTTGGGATATTAATTCATAATTTTTCGCCAGATTTCTGCCGGCAGGTTGGCGCCCGAAACCCCTTCCATCGGCGTATCGTCATCATTACCGAGCCAGACGGCGCCGATCAGTTCGTCGGTATAACCGACAAACCATGCGTCGCGGTTGTCCTGGCTGGTTCCGGTTTTTCCGGCGGCAAAACGGCCGCTGTTTGCCCGCCGGCCGGTGCCGTCCCGGATTACGCTCTCCAGCATGGATGTCAGATTTTGCACGGCTTCCGATGAAAGAATACGTGTTTTCTCGGGGCTGAGACGTTGATAGAGCTGATAGCCGTCGCGGGTATAAATTTCTTCAATGCCGTATGGATAAACGGCAAAACCGCCGTTAGCCAGCGATGCATACGCGGCAGCCATATCAATAACCTTGACTTCCATGGTGCCGAGAGCCAGAGAAGGAGAATTTTGCATTGGTGTGGAAATTCCCATGCGCCGGGCATTACGGATAATTTCACTTTTGGAAATCTGTTCCGAAAGATTAATTGTGGCCAGATTAAGAGACTTTGCCAGAGCGTAGCGCAGTGTGACATCGCCATAATATTTTTTATCCGCATTTTCCGGACGCCAGCCCTTGATAGACAAAGGCGCGTCTTTAATCAGGCTGTCCGGGGTATAACCGTTTTCCAAAGCCGTAATATAAACAAAAGGCTTAAAAGCTGACCCCGGCTGACGCAAGGCCTGAACGGCGCGGTTAAACTGGCTTTTGTCATAATCAATGCCGCCGGCCATGGCTCGTACGGCGCCGTTTTTGTCAAGAATAACAACGGCCCCCTCGCTGACATGGCGATGTTTATTGGCGCGAAGCGTTTGTTCAAGAATTAATGAGGTTTTTTCCTGCAATTCTTGATCCAGCGTGGTTAAAACATAAATATCATTATCGCGTTCGCCGATATAGTCGTTAACCTGTCCGTATATCCAGTCAGCAAAATAAGCGCCGTCACGAACTTTAACGTCTTTCCCTTTGCCGAGCGGCATATTGAGAATACGCTGATAGTCTTCTTTATCTATCAGGTCGTTTTCCTGCATAATCTGCAAAACAACCTTGGCTCGTTCCACCGCCCGCTCTCGGGAGGCAATCGGATTATAACGGGAAGGCGCTTTCAACATGCCGGCGATAATGGCGGCCTCTTTAATGTTCAGGTCGCGGGAAGTTTTTTGAAAATATTTTTGGCTGGCAGCCTCAATGCCATAAGTGCCCGAGCCGAGATAAACCCGGTTGAGATAAAGGGTCAGAATTTGTTCTTTGCTGAATTTATATTCCAGCCAGAAAGCCAGCAACAATTCCTGAACTTTACGTTGGATGCTTTTTTGTGAAGTCAGAAACAGATTTTTGGCCACCTGCTGGGTAATTGTGCTGCCGCCCTGAGCATAGCGTCCGGCAAAAATATTGGTCAGCATGGCGCGGGTAAAAGAAATAATATCAAAGCCGAAATGTTGATAAAATCGCCGGTCTTCGGTGTAGACAATGGCGTCAATGACATATTGCGGCAGTTCCTCGGAGCGGATAACTTCCGAATAAACCGTGCCATAGGACTGGATTTCATTGCCGTTATCGGCAATAATCGTGGTAGAGGGCTGCCTTGTCCGGTTAATGGCTTCATTCATATCGGGCAGCATGATGATGCAATAGGCAATATAAATTAATAAAGTTATCACCAGCAGACCAAAAATTTTCAAAAGCCGCCGCCGATTCTTAAATCTTTGTTTTGACTCTCTTTTTTTGGAAATCTTTCTTTTTTTTTGAGGTTTTCTCACGAGTCCGTCCCTTTTCTGACTTGTCTTGATTCGCAAAATGACTTACAACATAAACAAGATGTTACCACAAATAGGTTAAGGAAGATTTTATGGCCGGTTTTTCGATTTCACTCAGCGATGAATTGCAAAAAAAATTATCTCTGATTTCCGAAAAGAGCGGCCGCTCGATGGACGAATGTGTGGTCTCGGCTCTGCGCGAGTATGTTGAAAATTATGAAGATGTCTACAAGACCGATCTCTGCGCGGTAGACAATCTTGAGCGCAGCTTCTTTTTATCTGTTGGCGAATAAGAAAATATCGTTTATAGTTTCAATCTGTCTTATAATTTTAAGCGGAGAGCTTTCTGATGTCGCGAAAAATATGTCTTATTGACGGTTCCGGATACATTTTTCGAGCTTTTTATGCCTTGCCGCCGTTGACGGCCCCCGACGGCACGCCGGTTAACGCTGTTTTTGGTTTTACCAACATGTTTATGCGTCTGACATCAAAAATCAAATGTGATTATTGTTTGGTTTTGTTTGATGCCAAGCGCCAAAATTTCCGTAACAACATTTTTCCCGATTACAAAGCCACCCGCAAAGAAACGCCTGAAGAGCTCATTCCGCAGTTTCCGCTGATTCGCAAGGCGGTTGAAGCACTGAACCTGCATTTTTTGGAGATGGAAGGATACGAGGCGGATGATCTGATCGCGACATACGCTTCTCTGGCTTTGGCGCAGGACATGGAAGTTGTGGTCGTTTCCGGAGATAAAGACCTGATGCAGTTGATTCGCCCGGGGGTTGAGTTTTATGATCCGATGAAAGACAAATTTTTTACACCGGAAGACGTACGGGAAAAATTTGGTGTTTATCCCGACCATGTTGTTGATGTGCAGGCCCTTTCCGGCGATAGTATTGATAATGTCCCCGGTGTCCCCGGCATCGGGCCAAAAACAGCCGCGCAACTGATTAACGAATATGGCGATTTGGAGGGAGTATTGCGCCACGCGCCGGAAATACGGCAGGAAAAACGCCGGCAATTGTTGTTGGAGCATGCCGAAGACGCGCGGATATCTTTGCGTTTGGTTACGCTCAAAGATGATGTTCCCGTTCCGGCAGATTTGTCGGTATATAAATGCCTGGCTCCAAACCCGGAAATTGTCGAGAAATTTATTGACACATACGGCTTCGTCTCATTGAAGGCAAAGTTAAATCATTGGGTTTGTGAACGCTGTTCAAGCCTTCCTGCGGAAGATGTGAACAATGTATTTAAAAAGGTCGAAAGACATTACGCCGAAATCAAAACGGAGGCTGAGCTTCGCCGCTGGGTTGAGAAGATCGGGATTGCCGGTAAAGTAGCGATAGAAATTGCGGTAACGGGGCCAAACCCTATATTTGACCGCCTACTGGGGATATCCTTGGCCGTTTCACCCGGAGAAGCCTGCTATATACCCGTTGCGCAAGCTTCTGATAACGGCAGCCTGGATTTGTTCACGCAACCGGCAACTGTCGGCCTGCCGGCAAGGGTAATTGCCTCTGTGCTTAGTCCGCTGTTTGCCGATGCATCCGTTCTTAAAATCGCACATAATGTCAAAGCCGTAATGCACTTTCTGGGGTGCGCATTTCAAAGCCAGACAGGTTTTGCCCCGTATGACGACATCGCCGTTATTTCTTATGATCTGTACAGTTCCGAACATTCCCACGGGTTGGAAGAATTGTCCCGTTTATATTTGGAAGAGGAGCTGCCCCGTTTTGAAGATGTAACCGGGAGCGGCCGCGCAAAAAGGCCTTTTGCTGCGGTGGAAATGTCTGTGGCAACGTCATTTATGGCTCGGCGCGCGGATTGTATTTGGCGTCTTTGGTCCGTGCTCAGGCCGCACTTGATTCCGGAAAAGAAAACCGCTGTCTACGAAAATTTTGACCGGCAGTTAATTAGGGTTTTACAGGCCATGGAAGAGCGCGGCGTGCTGGTTAATGCCAAATCTCTGCATGAGCTGAGCGCGTATTTTGACGAGATTCTGCATAAGCGAGAGCAGGAAATTTATACCTTGGCAGGAGAAGAGTTTAACGTCGGCTCGCCCAAACAGATTGGCGAAATCCTGTTCGAGCGTCTGGGGCATAAAGGCAAAAAAACGCCTTCCGGAGCTTGGCAGACCGGCGCGGAAATATTAGAAAGTCTGGCGGAAAACGGCGTTGAGCTGGCGCAAAAGATTTTAGACTGGCGCGAAGCCAGCAAGCTAAAATCAACCTACACGGATGCCTTGTCGGCCTTGTTGGATAAAAATAACCGCATTCACACAACTTATTCGCAGATTGTGGCCAATACCGGACGTCTGGCCTCAAATAACCCCAATCTGCAGAATATCCCGATCCGCAGTCAGGAAGGGCAGAAAATCCGCGCTTGTTTTATTGCCAAACCGGGATATAAACTGATTTCGTCCGACTATTCGCAGGTGGAATTGCGTTTGTTGGCCAGTGTTGCCAATGTCAAAAAGTTAAAAGAGGCTTTTGCCGCCGGCATAGATATTCATACGGCAACGGCCGCGCATGTCTTTGGCGTGCCGCCCGAAAAAGTTGATCCCGGGTTGCGGCGTCATGCCAAAGCCATTAATTTTGGCATTGTATACGGTATTTCGCCGTATGGTCTGGCTCGACAGATTGGTGTTGAACCGGCCGAAGCCAAAGCGTATATTGATGCCTACTTTGCGCAGATGCCGGAAATTAAGGCCTATATGGATAATACGATCAAATTTGCCCATGCCCACGATTATGTTTTGACGCCTTTCGGTCGCAAATGCGCGATTTTGGGGATTAATGATTCTAACAAAAGATTGGTTGCCAATGCCGAGCGTGCGGCAATCAATGCGCCGATTCAAGGCGGGGCTGCCGACATCATCAAACTGGCCATGATCAAAATTGAGCGCGAGTTGCAAACACGCGGTTACAAAACCCGTATGTTGCTTCAGGTGCATGACGAACTGGTTTTTGAAGCGCCGCAGGCAGAGGCGGAAGAAGTTTCCCGGCTGATAAAGGAAATAATGGAAAATACCGTCGATTTTGACGTCCCGTTCAAAACCGAGGTTGGTATTGGCGACAACTGGGCCGAAGCTCATTAAACACGCAAAAACACCGCCGGTAGCTGCCGTCGGATGAAGAAAGGGGAGGTCAGTTCTTGACACGAACAAGGAATTCTTCCTTTTCAAATTTCCCCTTATTCGAAACTTTCTCAGACACAAGATTTTGTTGCTCAGACACCAAACAGCAAAATCAACAAAGTTATTAAATTTATTTTGCGCGCATATCAGACATGGATGGCATCTAAAATAATTTTTTCAAAGCTTTGACAAGCGACCTGCAGAATCGCTTTATGTAATGGATTCTAACCAACAAAAGTTAACGGAAAGTTACCGATTCCATCCATTGTTTTTGCCGATTCGCCGCAAGTTAAGGTATGGATTCGTTTTCCGGGCAAAAAAATTTTTTTTGCAAGGTTCGGACAAAAGGCAAAAAGCTGGGCAAAACTATGTATAAAACATGAAATTTGCTTGGTAATTTCATGCGGCGGGTGTATAGTCAAACCAACAGAAAAAGCTAGAGAATAAAAGAGGAAAAGAGAATTATGAGTGAAATGACCGCTGAAGAAATTTTGGCCGAAGAAAAACAATACGGCGCCGACTCGATTAAAGTGCTCAAGGGTTTGGATGCCGTACGCAAGCGCCCGGGTATGTATATTGGTGATACCGATGACGGATCCGGTCTGCACCATATGATTTACGAGGTGCTGGATAATGCGATTGACGAGGCTCTGGCCGGCTATTGCGATAAAACCGAGGTCATTTTGAATCCTGACGGTTCGGCCACCATTCGCGACAACGGCCGCGGCATCCCTGTCGGCATGCACAAAGAAGAAGGGATTTCTGCTGCCGAGGTAATTATGACCGAACTGCATTCGGGCGGTAAGTTCGACAATAATTCTTATAAAGTTTCCGGCGGTTTGCATGGCGTTGGTGTTTCGGTGGTCAATGCCCTGTCAACCTGGCTCAGACTACGCATTTGGCGCGAAGGTCACGAACACTTTTGCTCATTTGCCAATGGCAATGTGACCGAGCATCTCAAAATTGTCGGCGATGCGCCCGGCAGACACGGTACAGAAGTCACTTTTTTGCCTTCGCCTGAAACGTTTACGCAAACAGAATTCAATTTTGAAACATTGGAACGCGCCATCCGCGAAAAAGCCTTCTTAAACTCTGGGGTTTATCTGAAGCTGATTGATAATCGCGGTGCCGAGCCTCGCGAGGTTGACTTCCACTATGAAGGCGGTTTGAAAGCTTTTGTCAATCACATCAATAAGTCCAAGGCGCCGTTGCATGAAGAGGTGATCTTTTTCTCTGGCGAGCGTGATGACATTGCGGTTGAATGTGCCATGCAATGGACCAACGCCTATAACGAAAGCATGCTTTGCTTTACCAACAACATCCCGCAAAAAGACGGCGGCACGCATTTGGCTGGTTTTCGTGGGGCGCTGACCCGCAGCTTGAACAATTATGTCCAGGAAAACGGCTTGCTGAAAAAAGACAAAGTAACCTTAACCGGCGATGATATGCGCGAAGGTTTAAGCTGTGTTTTGTCGGTTAAAGTGCCTGACCCGAAGTTTTCTTCCCAAACCAAAGACAAGCTGGTTTCTTCCGAAGTGCGTCCGGTTGTTGAGAGTATTGTCGGGGATAAACTGTCAGAATGGCTGGCCGAACATCCCAATGAGGCTCGTATCATTGTCGGCAAAATTGTTGAAGCTGCCACCGCGCGTGAAGCTGCGCGCAAAGCCCGTGAGTTGACGCGCCGCAAAGGTGTTTTAGATATTGCCTCTTTGCCCGGAAAGCTGGCGGATTGTCAGGAGAAAGACCCTGCTTTGTCCGAGGTCTTTATCGTCGAGGGAGATTCGGCCGGCGGTTCGGCCAAACAGGGGCGCCACCGTCGCAATCAGGCAATTATGCCTTTGCGCGGCAAAATCTTGAATGTTGAGCGCGCCCGTTTTGATAAAATGCTCAATTCTGCGGAAATCGGCACCATCATTACCGCTTTGGGCACCGGTATCGGCCGCGATGACTTCAATGCCGACAAATGCCGTTATCACAAAATCATCATCATGGCCGATGCCGATGTCGACGGTAGCCACATTCGCACATTGTTGTTGACGTTTTTCTACCGTCAAATGCCGGAGCTGATTGAGCGCGGTTATGTTTATATTGCCCAACCGCCATTGTACAAGGTCAAAAAAGGTAACTCGATTCTCTACATTAAAAACGAGCGCGAAATGGATGATTATTTGGTCCGCGGCGGTTGTGATGACGCAACCCTGACACTCGCCTCCGGTGAACAGATTGCCGGCCAGGATCTGATTGATTTGGTGGAGAAAAACCGCAAAGCCCGCAGCATGATTGGAACCTTGAGCAAAAACGTTCCGGAAAAGATTATTGAGCAAATGGCCATTTGCGGGCTGTTTGATCAAGAGCTTTTGCACAACAAAACCAAGTTGCAGAATGAGTTGGACAAGCTCGTCATCCGCTTGGATAATTTAGAGGCGGAATATGACCGTGGCTGGAAAGCCGAAGTGCAGACAGACGACACTTTACTGTTCAGCAGGACTCTTCGCGGCGTTACGGAAAAGCACGTTATCGGTGCCAATATTCTGGATAGTCAGGAGGCGCCGCTACTGAATGCCATGCAGCCGGTTCTGGCGGAAAACTTCACCGCAGCCAGCACGCTGGTTTCCAAGCAAGGACTGGAAAAGAAAATTTACGGTCCGGTCAGCTTCGTGGATGCGGTGATTGCCGCCGGCAAGAAAGGCATCACCATTCAGCGTTATAAAGGGCTGGGTGAGATGAATCCCGAACAGCTTTGGGAAACCACGCTGGATCCGGAGGCTCGCTCGCTGTTACAGGTGCGTATCGACCATATGGAAGAGGCCGACGAAACTTTTGCCACGCTGATGGGCGATGTGGTTGAACCCCGCAAAGAGTTCATCCAGGAAAATGCCTTGAATGTGGTTAATCTGGACATCTAAAATACCTCCTCAGAGAAAGCCTGTCTCCGGTTTTGAACTGTCCCCCGAAAGTTGGACAGTTCATTTTTTTGGGGAATTTTTTTCAAAAAAGCTGTTGCGCTGCCGCATTTATTTTGATGATTGGTTTAACCGCCGGAAATGGCAAATATATTATGTTGACAGGATTTGCAAACCTGGGCTAAACTCCAACCACCGATAATGTTAGGATAACAAAATGAAAAATTTTTGTGTGGCCGCAGCTTTGGCTTTACTGTTTTATACTGGTGCCGCCCGTGCCGGAGAATGGTCTTTTGAGGCCGCAGGCAAAGCGCGCGGCGCTTATGGCTATTCTGATGTTTCTTCCCGCTTTGAAAAATATGATGACAACAACGATACTTTTGGCGATGCCGAAATCTATCTGAGCGCAATATACGAAGCCGATGAGGACTACACGCTTGGCCTGCATCTTGATGCCATGGCCGGTGCGGACAAGGAGCTTCAGGATTATAATCAGGGGCGCTGGGGTGAGGAAGCCTATGCAATTCTGGATACGCCGTATGGTTCGCTGCAAGGCGGTCAGATGTATAATGTTGACTACCAGTTTTACGAGGGGGCACCGCGGGTTGGCCTTTTGCGTGCCAATACGGATATTGTCAATTTTATTGTGAACCCGAACTGGCGCCGCACGGATAAAGAAACCAAATTTGCCACATTGACCACGGCCTATGTCAACACAGATGGCGTTGCGCCGAAAATAAACTATATATCTCCGGAGCTGTTCGGCTTTCGGGCCGGGATCAGCTACATTCCGGAAACCTATAACCGCCGCGGGCTGATTAATCGGCATGCCGACTATGCCGAAGATGACGGCTGGGTCGGCGCTCTGTCCGCCGAGCAGGACTTGGGGTGGTTTGATCTGAGCACGTCTTTCGGCTATGCCCGATTCCACGAAGATGATCATGAATTTTCTGCCGGGCTGCAACTGCGGCGCGGTAATTGGAGCTTGGGCGGTGGTTGGCGAAAAACCTACGTTGATGGTCCGCGCGATCAAACAGGAGAAGAACCGTATCTGCCGGTATTCTTTGATGAATATCGTGAAGGCCGGGTATATGAAATCGGCATCGGTTATGAAATTGGCCCGTATCAAAGCGCATTGACTTATTTTGACGCCAAGGCGGATAATGTGCGCAGCCATGATAAAATATGGATGTTTTCCAACCAATATCAGATTAACAAATATCTGCTTGTTTATCTGGCCGCCGCGCATGTTGATTTTGCCGGTACGAGCTCTGCCGCGGATGACAACAATCGGGGATTTGCCTTTGCCGGCGGTCTTGGTCTGACTTTTTAGGAGGAAAAATGCCGGTTATTTTGTTTGTTTCGAAAGATGACGTTTTTAAAAATGATTTGATCAGCCAGATTAAAACCCACGCCGGCGAATTTACGATTATTGATGAAAATGAAACAGCCGTTTCTCCGGATATTCTGCTGATAGATGAAGATATTGATGCTTTGCGAAAATATCGGCAATGTAATCTGAAAGCTCCGGTTTTGTTTCTGAGTTCTTCGGCAGAATTGCCGGAAGACATGCTCAGCGCCGTCCAAAATCTGGTTAAACCGTTTGAGCTGGATGATTTTTTGGACAGGCTGCGTGCCAGTCTTAATATATACGATAACAGCAAAGAAGGCTTCTTAAATTTTAATCTTTATCAGCTGCGGCCGGTACATAAAGATATTGTTAATTTGCGCAACGGCAGGGAAACAAAACTCACTGAAAAAGAAATTGCCGTCATCAAGTATTTATATAAATCTCAAGACCGCATCGTCGGCAAAAACGAATTACTGCAAAATGTCTGGGGATATGCGCCGGAGGCAACCACGCACACTATTGAAACGCATATATACCGTCTGCGTCAGAAAGTGGAAAACGGCACGCCGGACGCACAGTTAATTCTGACAGTTGACGGCGGCTACCGGCTTAAGGTTTAAAAAATAAAAGTCTCCTCAAAAGGAGACTTTTATTAATGCGGAAAATCTCTTTTAAGATTCAGACAGCAACTTGTTTTTTGAAATTTTCATAAGGCTCCGATTCATATTCCAACATCCATTCGTCATTTGAAGATTCCCGCCAAAGGAGTCCGTCAAGACGAATATTCCCGTTAATTTCTTCAAAAAATTTGCCGCTGCCGAGCAAAAAAGGCTCAGTATCATTAAAACCGTACAATTCATATCTGCCGTTGATTTTGTTTTGTTTCAAATAGGCATTGTCAAATTGTATCAGGGTTTTCGTTTCGGCAAGTTTTTGGTATAAACCGCCGTTGCGCCGGAAGAAAAGAACCGTATCGTTTTCGCTGTCCGTAACCGCGCAAAAGGAGTTTTCATTTTTTTCAAGAGGTGTATTTCGGGAATAAGGCACATCGAAAATACGGAATTTTCCCGGCTCGATTTCAAAAACAAAAGTCGCATCCCGCTTAAAGTCTTCAAGCTTAAAGTACGAGATAAAGCGGAAATGCACCAGTTCACCGTCGACGATATAAAAGGCAAATCTTTTATCTCTTTTGTCTTGAATGTAAAAACAAGCTTTTTTCCGGCCGAGTTCAAGAACTCGGTTTTCGCCGAATAAATAGGCATAATGCAACTTATTGTCATGCCTAACATAATGAATTAAAGCATTGTTTTTGTAATCGTCATCAAAAGACTGAACCCCTTCAATGACAAAAAGTGTGCCGTCCGTCCGCGGAATGTAAAGAGTTGTTAAAGCATTCTCAATGTTACTGAGAGAGAAAAAAGTCATAAACTGTTTTCCCTGATTGCCTGTGCCGACAACTCTTTGCTTGCCGGTTGCCGTGTCTGTTTCAATGAGAGCATATTTCCTCTCTAAGTGGTACTGTTTCATAATCTGCGTATAATTAAGTTTGACATATCTATAAAAAATATGTCGAAATAATAACAAAAGTAAAAAGTGGTGTAAAGATTTTTATCTGAAGCGCTCGTGGTCAAAGCTTTATTTCGACCAAAACCGGCACATGGTCGGATGGTCTGTTGCCTAGGCGCAATTCTTTGATAATCTGGGCGTTCAGCAACCTGTCTTGCAAATTTGGTGTTACCCAGATATGATCAAGCCGCCGGCCTTTATTGTTTGTTTGCCAGTTGGGATTACGATAGCTCCACCAGGAATAGATTTTTTGTGGCTCAGGATAAAATTTTCGCACAGCGTCAACAAAATTAAGCGATTTGAAAAGTCTGTCCAGTCGCCCGATTTCAATCGGGGTATGCGAAACGATTTTTAAAAGTTGTTTATGATTCCAAACATCATTTTCCGACGGCGCCACGTTAAAATCGCCACACAGCAGCATTTTCCTCTGAGCAAGCGTTGCTTTACGCTGTTCATAGTATTCGGCAATATCATCCATAAAACACAATTTATGAGCAAAAGCCAAGTTTGCGACCGGGTCGGGGATATCGCCGCCGGCGGGAATATAGATATCATTAATTTCGATATCGTCAAAAACGGTTGCGACAATATGGCGGGCATCTTTTTTGCCGACCCAGTCTTTTTTTGAATATTTTTCAAAGGATGGCGCGACAAAATAGCCACTCCGTTATACCCGGCCATGCCATAAAGAGCCACATGCTCAAAACCGGCTTTTTTAACCTCGTCAAAAGGGAAATCTTCCTCTTTGGCTTTAACTTCCTGCAGGCATACAATGTCCGGATGTGTCAGCTGACACAATAATCTGAGCGGCTCAAGACGAATACGGATTGAGTTAACATTCCAGGTAATAAGCTTAAATGCGTCCATTGTTATTTCTTTTTATAGCCGTTGTTTCTGGCTTTTTTGAACTTAAAGATTTTATCGTTCAGTGCGCTGTCTTTCTCAATGTCATAAAGAGAAACCGTCACTTCAACACTTTGCGGATCAACAATTTTCCATTGCTTAAGCTCCATCGGGCTGTTGGAAAACACCAGCGTAATCGGCCCGAGATCGCCTTTGTCGGCATAATCAAGAGTGATTGTGGTCGAACCGGCATCTTGATAAAAATCAGCTATTTTTATTCTTTTCCCGTCAATTTTGATGTCGCTGGCTAAAATCAGGCTGGCCGGAATATCGTCATAACTGATATGCGTCACCTGATCAAGATCCAGATCATTATAAACGATAAAATCGCCGTCGCCGACAATCAAAACATTTGTCGGATCGGCATATTCCATACGGATTTTATTTGGCTTTTTAATAAAGAGGCGGCCTTCGGCAGTAGCGCCATTGCTGGCCATTTGTACAAAAGTAGCCTCCATGCTTTTGATATTGTTAAGATAATCTTCTATTTTTTTTATATTTTCCGCGCTCTGGGCTCCGGCAGCATTACTCCAGATCAGAAAAAGCGCCAGAAAAGCAAAAAGTTTTTTCATCTGTTTCACCGGTTTTGTTTAATGATGATTACTAATATAATCAATAAAACAAATTAGTAAATACAAAGATACCCCTTGTTAAGCCAAAAAAGCCGCAAGGGGTACGCTTAAAAAAGCTGATTAGTAATTTTTGGAGCAACCGCAACCATGTCCGGAAGAACTTTGGTTATGTTCGGTTTCAGATTTTTTGGAGTCGGAGGTATTTGAGGCGGTCTCTTGTTTGGAAGAGGCAGACATCTTGGTACTGCCGCTTTTTGAAGAACCGTCTCTCATATCATTGCACATCATATCATATCTCCTTGTTTTTTTTCAAACTTGGCGCGCGGTTTCTGCCGACGCCGCAGAAGAATGTATGCTGCGGCAGATTAAAAAACAATAGAAAGATCGGAAGAGCGTCGTGTAGGGAAAGAGTGTAGAT
>CALXTL010000004.1 GCA_944391445.1 uncultured Alphaproteobacteria bacterium
AGGACAATGTTGAAGTTTCATTGGAAAGCATTGAATCGATGCGTTTTGGCGAATACATAGATTCGCTCACTCTGCCGACATTGCTTAATGTCTTCAAAGCAGAAGAATGGGACAACTATGGCCTGATGTCGCTTGACAGCTCGCTGATCTACTCCATGGTTGACGTTTTGCTCGGCGGCCGCCGCGGCACGGCAGCAATGCGCATTGAAGGCCGCCCCTACACAACGATTGAGCTGAACATCGTCAAAGAGATGATCCAGCTCATTCTGAACGATTTATCCACAGCTTTTGACCCGATCACTTCGGTCTCTTTTGCTTTTGACCGTCTGGAAACCAACCCGCGTTTTGCCACCATTTCACGCATGTCCAATGCGGTCATTGTGGCACATTTGCGCATAGATATGGAAGACCGCGGCGGCAAAATAGACTTGATGATTCCCTACGCAACGCTTGAACCCGTGCGTGAGCTGTTGCTGCAAATGTTTATGGGCGAACGCTTTGGCCGTGACACCATCTGGGAAAATCACCTGATGTCGCAGCTGTGGGAAACCGAGGTTGAAATCAAAGCCGTCCTCAAAGAAACAGACATCCGACTTGGAGAAATCTCTGCTTGGGAAAAAGGATCATTCCTGCCTTTGGACATCACGGCCAGTGATCCGGTCAACATCGTCTGCGGCGACGTCAACTTGTTGAAAGGCTCTATGGGGCGCAAAGAAGAACACATTGTCATCCGGATTGATGGAAAGGCGGAAAAAGATGCATAATCTGGAACTGATCATCAATCTTGTCATTATCCTGCTGCTGGTTCCGACGATTATATATGCATACCGTCTGAATGCCAGTCTGAAAACGTTGCGTGAAAATCAAAACAGCCTTGCCCAGTTGGTTAACGCACTCAACGAAGCCACATTCAAAGCGGAAAACAGCATCCCCAAGCTCAAATCCGTTACCGAACACTCTTCCGAAGGGCTGAAAGAAGTTGTTGACAGCGCCAAAGAGCTCAAAGACGACCTGTTGTTTATCAACGAGCGGGCTGACAATCTGGCTGACCGTCTGGAAAATGTCATCAGCACGTCACGCTCCGCACTCAAAACCGATTCTGCCGCACCGGCTGCCGTCCGGAACGACACTTCGGAATCCCGTTCGGAAGCGGAAGAAGAACTCTTAAAAGCCCTGCGCTCAATAAAATAGGTTAAACGATGATAAAAAAACAAAAATTCCACATTCTGCCACTGTTTATTTTTATGGCTGTCCTGACTCTGACAATTAAAGTAACCAATGTTGTCGATCTTTACAATCAGGAGAGCCGTCGCAAACTCACCATTACAACAGCCGAAGCTCTGGCTGAAGAAAAAATTGTCCGCGAAACGCGGGAGATTGCCGATGTCCTTGAAAAAGGAGACATCTCGGATCAAAGGAAAGAAGCTGCGCCGAACAGCGCTTTCACCCAGTCGGAGATTATGATTCTTCAGGAGCTTGCCGAACGCCGCGAAGCACTGGACTTAAGAGCTCAGGAGATTGACAAACGGGCTGTCCAGCTCAAGGTAACCGAAAAAGAAATCGAAAAAAAACTTCAGCAGTTGCAGGACTATGAACAGCGCCTTAACAAACTGATCAATGAATATTCGCAGAAAGAACAAGCCAACATTGACTCTCTGGTTCGGCTCTATTCATCCATGAAACCCAAAGATGCCGCCCGGATATTCAATAATCTTGATATGGACATTACCGTTGCTCTGCTCAAAGGAATGAAGGCCTCGGCTTCTTCGGCCATTCTTTCGCAAATGGATTCGTCCAAAGCGCAAGCCGTCACTTCCGAGTTAATCGGCAACAACCTCTAGCCTTGGAGAATGCGGGTTTGAGCAAAAAATTAAACATAGCCGTCTTTTTTCTGATTGCCCTGCCGGGCTTTCTGAATCCGGCCATGGATGTTTTTGCCAGAACGCCTGTTCAAATTGAAGAATTGCCGCCCCCTGAAGAAAAAATCCAGCCGGCACGCGCTCTGCCTGTCACGGTAGAAAGCAGCAATTCTGTCCGTCAAAAAACACCGGTGGCATTGCCCAATCGTTTCCAAAAACCGACGCTAACTTCGCTCAATTTTGCCTGGAACCACCCGGTTAATCTGGCGGCATTTGAGCGCAACGGCAATATCTGGCTGATTTTTGACAAACCGGAGATGCTCAATGTTGAAGAACTGAAACAATCTGCTGGAACATTGGCGAAAGATATTTTTGTTTTTATGCATCCCCTGGCCACATTGGTTCAGATTGTCCCGGCGGACGGCGTCAAATACTCGGTCCGTAAAGAAGGATTATTGTGGGTTGTGGATTTGTTTACCCGCGAACCGCCGCAAACCGACTTCAAGGAAATGACCATTTTTACGCAATATGACAGTCTGAAACAACCCTATTTGTTTATCCCCTCGGACATTGCCGGCACCACGATCTCAATTATTGACCCGGAAATTGGTGATGTAATCAGTGTTGCCCCCGTCTCGCAGCCTCACACAGGTATTTCCAAACCATACAGCTACCCGGAGTTTGATATTCTGGCCACGGAACAGGGCTTGGCTTTTGTCATCAAATCACCGGACATCATTCTCAACCGCGGCAATGCCGGTTTGTCCCTGCGGGCCAAAGGACATGGTCTCAACATTACCGGCAATCTTGATTTTCTCAAACGTCGCCAAATGCAACAAGACAGTCAAAAAGTAACCGGCGCATTTAATCTGCAGATTTCTCCCCGTTTGCTTGACATGAAATTCAATGATGTGCTGGATGCTCAGAAAAGAGAAATTCTCAATGCGCCGCCTTCACAGAAAAATAAATTGCGGCTGGAGTTGGCACGATATTATATATACCACGGCCTGGGAACAAACGCGCTCTATATTCTCAACCAGATGGAAAAAGCCGATTTGCCGGAAGCCCAAAGCGATGACTTTTATTCACTCAAAGGCATTGCCAATTTTCTTGCCCGTCGTTATCCGGAGGCGGCAAAAGACTTTGCCAAAGGCGGTCTTCCCGAGACAAATGAAGGTATTTTCTGGAGAACCTTGTCGCAAAGCGCATATGAACAGCGCGACGAAAACAATGCCATTATTTTTGCGCACATCTCCGTCATCAAAGATTATCCGCAGGAAATTAAAGATGTTGTCGCAATCAAAGCGGCCGAAAACGCCTTAAAATCCGGAGATGATCTCTCGGCGCAAAACTTTATTGATATTTTGAGCTCAGTCAGCACCCGTCTCAAGGATTTGTCTCCGCAAATCACCTATCTGAACGGGCAAAAGCTTGATCTTCAGGGCTACCCGCGCAATGCCGTCAAAGAATATCGTAATCTTTTAGACAGTCCGGACAATCGTTTTTCGGCTTTGGCTCGTTATGAAAATGCCGTTCTCAGCGAAAGGCTGAACCTGATGCCGCTCAAAGAAGCCATTGCCGAGCTTGAACGTTTATGTTATGCATGGAATGATCCGGCATTCAAATTCAAGTTGCTAAATAAACTCTCGGATTTATATATCAAAGACGGCGATTATTACCAGGCCATCAACACCCTGGACCGGGCGCAGGCTTATGCCGATTCTGAGCAGCACCAGCGTCTGCTTGAAAAGATGTTGGGCATCTTTGAAGATATCTATCTCAGTCACCAGGCAGACGCAAAGCTTTCACCGGTCAAAGCCTTGGCTCTTTACCAAGATTTCCAATGGCTCAAGGATCTGAGTACAAAACAGCCGGAAATCATCCTTCGGCTGGCGGATCGTCTTTTTGCAGTCGACTTACTGCCACGCGCAGCCAATCTTCTCAACGGACTTTTGCAAAAATATAATCTCCCCGCGGATGAAAAAGCCCGCGTCGGTGCACGTTTGGCAATCATTGATCTGTATAATGAATCGCCGGCTTCGGCTCTTCAGATCCTTGATCAGACCGATGCTCCGGAACTAAACCCGGCCACCGCCGGTCCGCGCCGGGTAATTCGCGCCCGCGCTTTGGCCGCCATAAAAGAAAGTGATGCCGCTCTGGCATTGCTCAAAGACGACTACGGCAAAAATGCCCTGTTGTTCAAATTCCAAATTTACTGGAATTCCGGCAAATGGGCCGAAGCCTCCGACACCATCAAATATCTGGTTGAAGAACCAACCCCCGGCAAGCCCTTGTCTAAAGAGCAAATTAATTACATTCTTGACTGGGCCACCACTCTCAAACAATCCGGCAAAGAGACTGTTCTGGTTCGTCTGCGCAACAAATTTTTGCCATATTTTGAAAAAACCCCTTATCAAAGTGTGTTTAATATTTTGACCAATCATCTTGAAAAAGATAAAATCGACTTAACGGAAATCAGAAGCATTGTCAATGATGTGAAAGACTTTAACCGGGTTTCCCACAGTTATTATGACTTTTTGATCAACCCTGAAACATCTGAAGCCTCTTCATCTCAAGCGGAATCAAAATAATGGCATCCGTTTTTAAAATTGAAAGCCCTTTTGAACCGGCGGGAGATCAACCGCAGGCAATTGCCGAATTATGTCAAGGCCTGGAAAATGGATTAAAAAGTCAGGTTTTACTCGGCGTCACCGGCAGCGGTAAGACCTACACTATGGCCAAAATCATTGAACAGGCAGGCAGGCCGGCTCTGATCATGGCGCCGAACAAAATCCTGGCGGCTCAGCTCTATAGCGAAATGAAAGAATTTTTCCCGCACAATCACGTTGAATATTTTGTCTCGTATTACGATTATTACCAGCCGGAAGCTTACGTTCCCAAAACCGACACTTATATTGAAAAAGATTCGGCACAAAACGAACAAATAGACCGCATGCGCAACGCAGCCACCCGCAATATTTTGGAAAATCGTGATGTCATCATCGTCGCTTCGGTTTCCTGCATATACGGCCTTGGTGATGTCGAATCATATGCGGCAATGACATTGCCGCTTGCCCGCGGGCAAGACATCAGCCCCAAAGAAGTCTGCAAACGTCTGGCCGAATTGCAATACGAACGCAACCAAATGAACTTTGTTCGTTCAACTTTCCGTGTCCAGGGAGATATTCTCGATATTTTTCCGGCGCACTATGAAGACCGGGCCTGGCGAATATCTTTTTTTGGCGACGAAATTGAATCAATTGTTGAGTTTGATGCCCTGACCGGAAAGAAGACGTCTGCACTCAATGAAATTATTGTTTACCCGGCCAATCACTATGTCACGCCTCGGCCGGCCATTTCTCAGGCAATCGTCAACATCCGCAAAGAGCTCAAAGAACGCTGCGAAGATTTTGCCTCCCGGGGCAAATTGCTGGAGGCTCAGCGTCTGGAACAACGCACCAGATTTGATCTTGAAATGTTGGAAGCAACTGGAAGCTGCAAAGGCATTGAGAACTATTCCCGTTATCTGACCGGCCGCAAAGCCGGAGATCCGCCGCCGACTTTGTTTGAATATCTGCCGTCGGATGCTCTTGTCTTTGTGGATGAAAGTCACGTTTCCGTGCCTCAAATCGGCGGAATGTTTCGCGGTGACTTTAACCGCAAATCAACTTTGGCCGAATATGGATTCCGCCTGCCGTCCTGTGTTGACAATCGCCCGCTCAAATTTGATGAATGGGACCAAATGCGCGGACAAACCATTTTTGTCTCAGCCACACCGGGCGACTGGGAATTGGAACAAAGCGACGGCGTTTTTACCGAGCAAATCATCCGCCCGACCGGCCTGACCGACCCATTATGTATTGTCCGCCCGGTTGAAAATCAAATCGATGATTTAATGGAAGAATGCCGAAAAACCGCCGCTGCTGGCAACCGTGTCCTGGTTACGACCCTGACAAAAAAAATGGCTGAAGATCTAACCGGTTACCTAAATGACAACGGCATCAAAGTCCGCTATTTGCACTCTGACATTGATACTCTTGAGCGTATCGAAATTATCCGCGACTTGCGGCTTGGCGTTTTTGATGTTCTGGTTGGCATCAACCTTCTGCGCGAAGGTCTGGATATTCCTGAATGTGCGCTTGTTGCCATTCTGGATGCGGATAAAGAAGGATTTCTCCGCTCTGAACGTTCGCTGATACAGACAATCGGGCGCGCCGCGCGCAATGCCGACGGTCGCGTTATTCTTTATGCCGACAAAATAACCGGATCCATCCGTGCCGCGCTGGATGAAACCGAACGCCGCCGGCAAAAACAATTAAAATACAACATTGAGCACGGAATCACGCCACAAACGATTCGCAAAAAGATTTCCTCAACCTTAAGCGAGATGACCGCCAAAGATTATATTGAAGAAAAACCCAAAGACGCCGAGCAAATCAAAGACATTGACCGAAAATTGCGTGAATACAAAAAACTCATGCAAGAAGCCGCCGCCAATCTTGAGTTTGAAACAGCTGTCGTCTATCGGGACAAAATCAAAGAACTTGAGCAGATATATCTCAGGAGTTGATAAATTCAGCGGCTTCCTGCATTTCCGCTTCATTCATACGATGAGCCAATCCGCCGAATGTACAAACCTCAAAATCAAGCTGATGCGCTTTAAACCAAGCTACTGTTTGGGCAAGCGTCTTATATTGCACCGTGGCATCATCTTCACCGTGCAGCAGCAAAAATCTAGGCCGGGAAATAATCTCGTCAGACAGTTTGTCACATCCCGGCACCAAGCCGGCAATAGCCACGCAACCGCCGAGCTGGCCGCGCCGGCTTAATGCCGTATAAATGGATAACATGGCGCCTTGTGAAAAACCGACAAGATAAGTATGCGCATCGTCAATACCCCATACCTGCTGCTGTGCATCAATAAAAGCATTCATCTGCAAGGCGACGGAAGCAAAATCATCACCGAGTCGGTTAAAAATATCATAAATTTCTGCGACTGATGCCTGCGGATGACGAAACCGAACTTGCGGATCTTCTTTATAAAAACTCAACCACTGCAAATTATCCGCATTTTTTTCACAGGCAAACGGCGCCCGCGGCACAACAATAACCCCATCAGCCAATTTTTCTCTAAGTATCTGAACTGCATAGTCAATTGCTTCAGGCGACCCGTTATAACCATGAACGAAAATAACCAATTTGCGGATTCGTCCGGCAGTTTTGTAATATTTATTATCAAAAAGTGACAACACTCTTCTCCTTTTTTGTTTTAAAAAGAAAACATAATAAAATTATACGCTGCTTTAACACGATGCAAACAGAAACGACCAAACTATGAACAATAATCCACTGGCCGCGGCCGTCCGCAGTGCGTTTATCCAAAACGTTTTGAACAAACCTTTTGTTGAAAACCGGAATAAAGCCGCACGCAACACAATTGAAAACATTTTAAGAAACAAACGCGTCTCTTTGTTTGAAAACGCGATCAACCGTTTTCTGACAAATTGCGGCGAAGCTCCTGTCAAAATGAGCAGTACCTTTGCTGATGAAAAAAATCTGCTGACTTTTTCTCTCCAGCTCAGCGGTTACATCCGCGATGCTCAAAAAGCGTTGAACAATTTGAGTGATGCTCATGCCTGTGATCCGGATCTGATTCGGCTTTACCAGGCCGCTGCCAAATACTCGGCGGATTGCTCCGGCAAAATTGAAGGCAGCAAATATTTTTTCCGCGAACATTGCGACTATCATTTTTGGAAAATTAAAAATACTTCTGTTTTGGCCGAAGCCGACTTTTTAGACGGCGGTTTTCGTATCAGTCCGCAACGGCATAATCTTTTTATTTCTATGCCATTTCATATCAGCACCTCACAAAACGAACTTCGCAAATGGAGCGATAAATTCTTAAATCAGGCGCTGGACAACAAAAATATTTTCGGCACCAGAGTTGATGTCTATCTGGCGCATTTTCCGATTGAACAGCCCCGTGGCGAAAAATTTGCTCTTTCACTGGAAACAATCCGTTCGCCGCAGACTTATTTTGAAAAGGCGGACATGACCTTTGTCAAAAACAATCTGTCTGCTTTTCTCGGCGAATATATTGAAATTGATGAACATAATCATATCACTGCCGGCAAACCGTATGATAATGAAACATTCAAGCGTCTTTGCGGCAATATCACCATTCTCGGCTATTGTGCCGGCGCCGCACATGCGCATCGCTGGATTAATGCTTTTTCGCATCTGGCCGGCCAGCTATATGATGAACAAACCGTTCGGGAGGCCGCCAAAAATATCTTTGTTATAACCTATGCCTTTTTGCCCGTTCAGGAAAAAAACAAATATGCCGGCGCACATTTTATGAGCAATTTTGCCGATGACACCATGCGTAAAGAACCTTTCATCAAGATGTTTGCACCAAGACTATACGAACAGAGCAAATACCGGCCGGAAACAGCCGCACCGGCACGCATCAGTATCATGCCCGACAATCGCAATTATATCGTCGCCTTAAACTTGCCCGAAGATTTTGCTCTTTATGACCAAAATCATCATAAACACCCGTTGCCGGACTTGGAAAACGGCCATCATATGGCTGTTGTCACAGCGCGCAATGCCAACTCCGCAACAAACTACCCCTTCTTACAATTCACCTCGGTTTTGGAAAACGCCAGCCTTGGACGGCGCGGGCTTGAAGTCTTCAATTGTCGGCCGACCCACGCCCTCATTCGCCGCTTACCGGCCTATACCAAACAAATATCATCGTTGCGTTGACAAAAATCCCGGCTGTTAACCGACAGCCGGGATTTGGAAGTTAATTGCACTCTGCTTCAAAAGCTTTTTTTCGCCGCAGAAAAACAATAACACCCACCGGAATTGACAAGGCATACAACACCACCATAATTCCGAGTGTCAGCCACGGCTGCGTGATAATAAAAGACGCAAATAAAGCGACAATCAGCATCATCGGCATAAACATATAAGTCGGCACCTTCATTTTCTTGGTCGACACCGTCGGAATCCGGCTGACCATCAAAAAAGTAACCGCAACCAGCAAAACCGCACAAAAGACATTGGAACGAAGCAACCATGTCAATTCCGGAAAATCAAACGAAATCATAATGGGCATCATAACCAAAGCTGCGGCAGCCGGAGCCGGTACACCGACAAAAAAATGCTGCCAATATTCCGGTTGAGGCTCATCTTCCAGCATAGTGTTAAAACGCGCCAGACGCATAGCCATTCCAACCGACAGCAACAAACAAAAGAACCAGCCAAATTTCGGCAAATCAAACATTGTCCACTGATAGATCATAATGGCTGGCGCAACGCCGAAACTAACACAGTCCGAAAGAGAGTCCAGTTCAGCGCCGAATTTGGTTGACCCTTTAAGCATCCGCGCCACACGACCATCCAACAGATCAAAGAATGCCGCAACAAAAACACAAATAACCGCTTTAACCCAGTCTGCCTGAATGGAATAGCGGATAGAAGTCACGCCGGCACACAAAGCCAGCATGGTGACAATATTCGGCGCAATCTTACGAAAAGGCAGGGCTGTCAGCCTCCGGCGTGACAGCTGCAGCTTTTGATTAATCTTTTCCATTAACGAACAGCTCCTTCCATAGCCTTGGCATTACTGCTCAAATTGGCAATAATGCTTTCACCCGCCACCATCGTCTGTCCCAAAACAACCTGCGGTTTAACACCCTCCGGCAAATAAACATCCAGACGCGACCCGAAACGAATCATTCCGAAACGTTCCCCGGCCTTATATTCCTGTCCCGGCGCGGCATCGCACACAATCCGTCGGGCAACCAGACCGGCAATCTGAACAAAGCAAATATCTTTACCGCTTTTGGTCTTCATCGCCAAAAGCTGTCTTTCATTGTCTTTGCTGGCCTTATCAAGCGTTGCGTTAAAAAACTTTCCGGGCACATAGACCGACTTGGTAATTTTCCCGTCGGCCGGCGCGCGGTTAACGTGAACATTAAAAACACTCATAAAGATGCTGACTCGGGTAAATTTCTGATCCCCCATTTCCAGCTCATCAGGCGCTTTCACTTCGGCAATCATCTGCACCGTACCGTCAGCCGGAGAAACGACAACGTCATCAATCTGCGGCGTCACCCGATCAGGATCGCGAAAAAAGTAATAACACCAAACCGTCAACACAAAACCAAGCCATCCCAAAGGTTCCGCAATTATTGCCAGTAACGCTGTTACTGCCGCAAAAATTCCGATAAAACGCCATCCTTCATTGTGGATATTCGGCAGAAGATAGTTCCGCCAAGAAATTTGAATACTTTTCATAGAAATAATCCTTATGCTGTTTTAAGAAAAAGAGCCGACCGTGACGCTGTCAACTGCCGTCAGATACTCTCCTCTAAAAAATTATAACAAATAATAGAGAACATATTTTACAAAGAAGAGCAAGTCTTATCTAAACATAAACCACATTTACCAAATAATGACGCATGCTAAAAGCAATATTCTGGGCTTCGAAATAGCACGGCTGCCAATATTCATAACCAGCAGGCAACATAAAAATAATTTTTATGTTGCAATTCTCAAAAACCACCTGTATAAAACTCTAAAGAGATTAGGCGCTTGTGGCGGAATTGGTAGACGCTGCAGACTTAAAATCTGTTGGCCGCAAGGCCGTGCCGGTTCGATTCCGGCCTAGCGCACCATTTATAAAAGCACCTCACGGAGGTGTTTTTTTATAAATATCGGACGGCTGCCGCCGTTAAACCGAGTTTTGCGACGGAATAAAATATACAAGAGGAAAAATGAAGGTAGACATTTTTGATTTTGAGCTTCCGAGAGAATGCATTGCCGCCGAGCCGGCACATCCGCGCGATGCTTCAAAATTGCTGGATCTGTCGGTCGAAGACAAAATCGCCGACCGGCATTTTTACGATCTTCCCGATTTATTGGCCGAAGGAGATGTTTTGGTTTTCAACGACACCAAAGTTATCCCCGCCCGCTTATACGGTGCCCGCGGCGACGCCTTGGTCGAGGTGACGCTTTATCATCCGATCGACGGCATCTGCTGGATGTCTTTTGTCAAAAACGCCAAACGTTTGAAACCGGGCGATATTGTCAAATTCTACACGGATACCGTTCCTGCCGAAAATTCTGATTTTGTAGCCACGGTTATTGAAAAAAGTCAGGAAGACGGTGTCCGACTGAGCTTTAATTGCTCGCCTGAAGATCTGCCGCGCAAGCTGGAACAATTCGGTTTTATGCCGCTGCCGCCCTACATCAAGCGTGAGCGGCCGCAGCCTAATTCTTTATGGCACCGTTTTAATGACAAAGAAAATTATCAAACAGTCTATGCCAAACATGAAGGTGCCGTCGCCGCTCCGACCGCCGGATTGCATTTCACCGAAAATGTCTTGCAAAAACTGCGTAACAAAGGTGTTCGCGAAGTTTTTCTGACTCTGCACGTTGGCGCCGGCACATTCTTGCCGGTCAAAACTGAAGATACCGAGGATCATAAAATGCATGCCGAATACGGAATCATCACCCCGGCCGCAGCCAAGATCATCAATCAGGCCAAAGCCGAGGGTAAACGAGTCATCGCCGTTGGCACCACTTCACTGCGTCTGCTTGAAAGCGCCGCCGATGACAAAGGAATTTTGCATCCTTTCACCGGCGAAACAGACATTTTCATCACCCCAGGCTATAAATTCAAAATGATTGACATGCTGATCACTAACTTTCACCTGCCGAAATCAACATTATTCATGCTGGTTTGCGCCGTTGCGGGGATCGAAAGAATGCAAGAAGCTTACCGCCATGCCGTTCAAACCGGCTACCGCTTTTATTCTTACGGTGACAGTTCCATTCTCAAGTGCGTAAATAAAATTTAACTTTTTCTGCCTATAATAAAAGTCGGTTTAATTCTAAAATTGAGGCTTTCGGCAATGCAAAAACTTGCTTTGGCAGAAAAAATCGTCCCGCTGATCATTCATATGCTGGCACCGGCCGGCTTATTCGGCGTATTTTTTCTGAGCTTTTGTCTCGGCGCGCCTTTTTCTGCCGAAACCAACATAGCCTTACACGTTTTGTTCTTTATTTTATGTTTTGCCACAACGCTGACCCTGCTGTACTTCAATCTCAACAAATCACTATTTTTTGTTCTGAGTATCGGTGTTGCTTATTTGCTGATTAATTTTCTCAAAAATTCATATGCAGCAGAATATGCTGCTGAGCCGGCTTATCAGAACCTCATCGTGTTTTTGCCGCTGAATCTGCTGTTTTTTTATTTTTGGCCCGGCAACCGTTTTTTATCCGTCAAAACCGTCTGGCTGTTGCTTGGTGTTTTTGCGGAATATGCTCTGGGCGAACATCTTTCCCGGGCGGGCATCCGCCTTGGTATGGACATGGAAACAAATATTGCGCCTTCGCTGAATATGCCGGCGTTTTTGCTTTTTGTCATTTTCTGCCTGACTGTTTTCATCAACGCCGTTCGCCATGGAGATATCTGGAATTACAATGTATTTTTCGCCGGTTTATTTTTAGCCTGCGGACTTTATTATTCCGCATCGGCTTCAGGACTGCCGCTGTTTTTTTCCGGAGCTGTCATTTGCCTTCTTCTGGCTGTTACCCGCAATATTTACCTTTAGTCCTATCGCGTTTCTCTGACCGGCCTGTATAGTCGGAATTCTTTTGTTCTCCATGCCGAAAAACTTCCGCTCAAATACAGTCTCGGCATTGTCAGCATCGACGACTACGACAAGCTGGCGCGCAACTTTGGCCGTCGCACGCAAAACATCCTGATCAAACTGATCACCTCAAAACTGCTTGAGCTTGAAAAAGAAGAGACTGTCTACCGCTACAATCCGGATGAATTTGTGATTGTTTACAAAAATTTGGACCGCAATGAAACTTTTGAACGCGTCGAGACAATCCGGCGTGCCGTTGCCTCATCTTTATTTGAGTTTTCTCCGCACAAAAAGCCGTTGAAGCTGACAATTTCAGGCGCTGTTTCCGAAAAAAAACGCCAAGACCTTACCGCTTATGAAGTTCTCGTTCGGACGCGCAAAGTTCTGCAAAAAACGCGCAGTTTCAGCCATAACGTTACGTCAAAGGCCTAGTTTTTTGTTCCTTGATAAGTTTCCAAAGCATTAAAAGTCCGATGATAATCAACGGCAAAGACAACATCTGTCCCATTGTCACGCCACCGAAAAAGAAACCAAGCTGTGCATCCGGCTCGCGAAACTGCTCTAAAACAATCCGAAAACAGCCGTAACACACAATAAACAAAGCAGAGACAAAGCCTCGTGTTTCCCGTACCCGCGGATAACGCCACAACCAGTTCAGCAAAATAAACATCAACAACCCCTCGCAAAAAGCTTCATATAATTGTGACGGATGCCGCGGCACAAAACCTCCGGCCGGAAATTTAACGGCCCAAGGCACATCCGTTGCCCGTCCCCAAAGCTCATCATTAACAAAGTTAGCCAGCCGTCCGAGCATAATACCAAGCGGCGCATACAAAACAACCAGATCAGTCAGACGCAAAAAACTGTACCCGATCTTGCGGGAATAGAGCCACATTGCCACAATCACGCCAACAGCTCCGCCATGAAACGACATACCGCCTTTCCAAATCTCCAGCAGCCGCCATGGCTCCAGCCACATTATGGCGCCGCCGTAAAAAACGGCATACCCAAGGCGTCCGCCGATAATAATCCCAAGCGTCAGGTAAAAAATAAAATCCTCAACCTGTGAGCGATCAAGCCCCAGATTATATTTTTCCGCATTACGGTTAACCATCCACCAGCCGAAGATAATTCCGATCAAATACGCCATAGAATACCAGCGTATGACCAAAGGCCCGATAGAAAACATAATTGGCGAAATATCCGGAAAATCCAAACCTGTCATCACGGCTCCTGCAATCAAATCAAATTACTAATACTATATTAATAAAAAAAAATATATCCACATCTAAAAAAAATAAAAAAATGCGACTCGGGATAACATATTGTTATTAAACATTTTTATAAAATATTTTTTATCCACAATTGTGAATTAAGTGGAAAACTTCATCCCGGGGATTGAATTTGCCGACTCGGCGTTGTTATGCTGTTTTTATCGCACGCCACCATCACAATTTCGGAGTACGCGAAATGCAACCGGCACAGAAATTAGCCCCGCAATCAAACCCGATCGACCTTGTCGAAAATATTTTTTCTTCCCGCTCTTTTGAGCTGGAACGACGCAACTCAGACGAAGTTGTGGTTGAAGTACAGGGAAAATGGAGCAATATGCTGCTCTTTTTTGCTTGGGAAGCCGGCATGCAATGTATGCACGTCTCCTGTCTGATGGATATTGAAAACAAGCTGGAAAACCGTAGCAAAATTTTTGAACTTTTGGCCCTAATCAACGAAGAACTCTGGGTTGGACATTTTTCCTACTGGACCGAGCAAAACACGCCTGTCTTTAAACATTCGATTTTCATGCGTCGGGATGAAGAAAACGCCGAAGAAAATTTGGAACAGCTTATTGACATTGCCATCAAAGAATGTGAGCGGATGTATCCGATTTTCAAAGTTGTTTTAACCAAAGGCATGGAGCCGCGACAGGCGCTTTACCCGATGTTGATGGAAACAGCCGGCCGCGCTTAACAGACACAAAAAAAGTCCGAAAATTCGGACTTTTTTTTTCAAATCAGGACTCTAGAGACGTTCAGCAACAGATTTAACCACGTCGTCAACCGTCTGCCAATTCTCAAACTCATCTGACTGGATAAAAGATTGCAAAGGAAGCTCTTCTTCCAATGAACCCGCCAGCAAAAGCATATCCAAACTGTCCATAGCCAGATCATCCTGCAAATTTGCTTCTAACGTAATATCTTCTACAGGGACATCCGGACCGGCATATTCTGCAATATGCTCTTTGATTCGCTCAAACACTTCCTTTTTATTCATAACCCAATAATATTAAATTGTTTAATTACTTATGCCTTATGCCACGACGGGAATAATTCGGCATTTTTCTTAAAATTTTTTCCACACGCAAAAGCTGACGTCTTTTATAGTGCTTTCTTTTGATCTCAAAAGTCGGCGGTATCAATTTGACCATCGGCGGAAGAAAACGCAAACACTCAAGCACATAGGCAAGTCTTCGCAAAACAAGTTTTTTCATACCTATCATACGCAAAAAATTTTAAGGTAAAACTTTATAATAATCATTTCTCTATAATTTTTTTGTAAGAGTAAACATAAATGTTTTAAGGAAAAATTGCAAGAACTTTATTGCGCGGCGCGGACTTTACGCCACTGTGCCACATTACTATTGTGCTCATTCAGACTTGTGGCAAAATTATGTCCACCATTGCCGCTGGCCACAAAATACAAATATCCACTCGGTGCCGGATGCGCCGCCGCCAACAAAGCATCGCGCCCCGGATTGCAGATCGGCCCCGGCGGCAAACCGTAATATTTGTATGTATTGTAAGGACTATCCTTTTCCAGATCTTTACGGGTCAAAGCGCGGCCAAGCTCGCCTTTCCCGTCGGTTAAAGCATAAATAACCGTCGGATCGGTCTGCAACCGCATACCTTTGCGTAACCGGTTAACAAAAACGGAAGCAACCAAGCCTCTCTCTTCTTTAATCCCGGTCTCTTTTTCAATTATTGAAGCCAAAACCAGCAATTCACGACTGTTCTTCACGGGCAAGCCGTCTTCGCGGCCGGCCCAAGCCTCTGCCAAAACAGTTTCCATGGCTCGAGAAGCTTGCTGAATAATACTGTCTTTACTGTCTCCGGCCACAAAACTGTAGGTTTCCGGCAAAAGATCCCCTTCCGTCGGCCGCAGCGTAATCTTGCCGCTTAAACGTGTATCTGCGGCAATAATACCCAACATTTGCTGAGTAGTCAGCCCCTCGGGAAGCGTAATTTTGCGATACAAAACATCGCCGCGAGCCATTTTGTCAATGGCATCAAACATTGAAATGCCCGGCAGAAATTCATATTCACCGGCCTTAATCCGCGTATCCAGCCTGAAATAACGTGCAGCCAGACGAAACAACAAAGGCTTATCAATCACGCCGGCGCTCTGAAGCTGTCGGGAAATTCCGGCCACCGTTGCCCCCTTGGGAATAATCAACTGCACCGACACTGACAATTCACCCGGACCATAAACCCAGCTTTTCACCTTAACAGCGGCAACAAGCCCCAACAACAAAAGTAAAAAGATAAGTTTTTTCATCAAACCGCCTGCCAGACAAAAAAGTCCCCGGCAGCGCCAGCGCGCACCGGGGAATGATAATTCCTAAATTTTCTTAAAAATAACAGAAGAATTAGTACCGCCAAATCCAAAAGAGTTGGACATTGCGGCCTTAATCTCGCGCTGTTTAGGCTTCAAGGGCACCAAATCAAAATCCGCCAGTTCTTCTTCAGGATTGTCCAGATTCAGAGTCGGCGGGCAAGTCTGAGTTTGGATGGCCATAATCGTATAAACCGCTTCAACCGCCCCGGCAGCGCCGAGCAAATGTCCGATAGCCGATTTGGTAGAAGACATTGAAACTTTTTTGATGCCCTCGTCACCAAACAGACGTTTCACGGCCATAGCCTCGCCGACATCGCCGGCCGGCGTGGAAGTCCCGTGCGCGTTGATATAACCGATATCCGAGAGTTCAACGCCATGCTCCCGGGCATGATCCGCCGCCATTTTCATCGCACGGTATGCGCCGTCTCCCGAAGGCGCCGTAATATGATAGGCATCACCGCTCATCCCGTAGCCGACAACTTCGGCATAAATCTTTGCACCGCGTTTTTTGGCATGCTCATATTCTTCCAAAACCACGGCGCCGGCACCTTCGCCCATCACAAAACCGCTACGCCCTTTGTCCCACGGACGGGAAGCTTTTTCCGGCGTGTCATTATACTCGGAAGTAATGGCTTTCATTCGGGCAAAACCAGAAAGACCGAGAACATTAACCGCTGATTCGGCACCGCCGGCCACCATCAGATCCGCATCGCCGCGGGCAATCATTGCTGCCGCGTCGCCGATAGCATGCGTTCCGGTTGAACAAGCTGTCACACAGGCATGATTCGGCCCCTTCAAACCATATTTAATCGACAAATTGCCGGAAATCAGATTAATCAGGCAGGAAGGAATAAAAAACGGCGAAATCCGCTTCATTCCGCTCTCATTAAAAGAAAGCGAATTCTCATAAATCGTTTGCAAACCGCCGATACCGGAACCCATCATCACACCGGCGCGGCATTTTTCTTCCTCGCTGGCTGTTTCAGCATCCCAGCCGGCATCTTGAAGAGCATCGCCGCCAACAGCCAGACCGTACAAAATAAACTTGTCGTTTTTCTTTTGATCTTTAGGCGGCAAAACCGTATCAGGGTTAAATTCATGCGCACCCTCACCCCATGGAACCTGTCCTGCAATGGTCACCGGGATATCTTTCAAATCGACATTCTCAACTTTTTTAATTCCGGACTTTCCTTCCAACAGGCATTCCCAATTGTACTCAACGCCTCTGCCCAGGGGAGAAACAACCCCCATACCGGTAACAACGACTCTTCTCATCCAAGTTTCCTCAATTTGACAAATCTACATAACAATGAAACTCGCTTATAAAAAATGAGCGAGTTTCACGATTTTCCAAAGTCATACAGACTTAAGCATTCTTAGAAAGATAATCGATAGCATCTTTCACAGTCAGAATCTTCTCGGCAGCCTCATCGGGAATCTCACAGCCGAACTCTTCTTCGAAAGCCATAACCAGCTCAACTGTATCCAGGCTATCAGCGCCCAAATCGTCAATGAAACTAGCGTTTTCGGTAACTTTAGATTCTTCGACGCCAAGATGCTCTGCAACGATTTTCTTAACGCGGTTTGCTGTATCAGTCATATGGATAAACCTCAAATAAATTAACACAAATTAATCGGATCAAGCCGACCCGTGATTGACTTGTTAGCATAAATTTATCCCTTTTGACAAGCATTATTTTAAAAAAACGCACATGCCGGCCAAATAAAACTTGCTTTAAGGCGCAAAAAACTTATACTTTAAGGCTGATTGAAAGGTGGATAAATATGAGCGGCATCATTGAAGTAAAACAGTTGACCAAAAAGTTCCGTTTGAAAAAAAGCAACGGCGGGATAAAATCTGTTTTTCGCCCGGAATACAAGACGGTAACGGCGGTTGACCGGATTTCTTTTGAAATCGGCCGCGGTGAACGTGTCGCTTTCATCGGCCCCAACGGTGCCGGCAAATCCACCACCATAAAGATGCTCTCTTCTATTCTCTATCCGACATCGGGCACGGCTTTGGTGAAAGGGTTGGTCCCGTGGGAAAACCGCCGCAAAGTAGCGCGCGACATTGGCACGGTTTTTGGCCAGCGCTCGCAATTATGGTACAACCTGCCGGTTCAGGACAGCTTTGCGTTGATGGGTAAAATCTACGATTTGGAAGAAGTTGCCTTCAAGCGCCGTTTGTCCCGGTTGGTTAGGCTGTTTGCCATCCGTGATCTATTGTCTTCGCCGACACGCGCTTTGTCGCTCGGACAGCGTATGCGCTGCGAAATTGTTGCCTCTCTGCTGCACAAACCGCAAATTCTTTTTCTTGACGAACCGACCATTGGTCTTGATGTCACCGCCAAAGAGATTATCCGCGATTTGGTCAAAAAGCAGGCTCTGGAAGAAGAGACCACTCTGCTTTTAACCTCGCATGACACTGATGATATGGAAAAAGTCTGCAATCGTGTTATTGTCATCAACAAAGGACGCATTATTTTTGATGATTCGCTGAACCGCCTTAAAGAATCTTATCTCAATAAAAAATACATCGAAATCACCACTGATTCCGGCGAAAAAGTCCGCCAGGTTGTCAACACCAAAGAAACTCCCGTCCGCAAGGCTTTGGACGAACTTGTCAAAAAATATCATGTCGCCGATCTGACTGTTGAAAATCCGCCGATGGAAGAAATCATCAAGGAGATCTACGGACGTGACTAAATCCTTTGCCAAATACGCCATGCTGTTTGCGCTTTCCTTCAAACAGGCCTGGAGCCGCAAAGCCAATTTGTCCGGCCTGTTGTTTTTTTTGTTTATCTTGCTGTTCATTTATAACCGTCTGTGGGAAGTGATCGGCCTGCAAGACGGGGTTAAAGGGCTAAATGCCACGTTTATCTGGTATCTCCTGCTGGCGGAAATGATCATTCTTTCCTCGCCGAAAATGGAACGTGTTCTTTTTGACGACATTCGCTCTGGCACCATGGCTTACTACGTCAACAAACCAGTTTCTTTTTTCATTATGCGATACTGTGAAGGCGTGGGCAACATGACGGTTTCCTTCCTGCTCATGGGTTTCTTTGGCTGTATCGTCACTTTTGCCCTGACCGGGACACCGCCTTTTGCCTGGTGGCAATTTCCGTTGATTGTGCTGATGTGCTACATTTCTTCCTGCATCAATGTTTTATTTTACACCGGCATCGGCCTGTGCGCTTTATGGCTTGGCAGCATTCGCACCCTGGCCATGGCCTTTGAGCGGCTGGCATTCATTTTCGGCGGAGCCATTTTCCCGCTCAGTATCTATCCGGAATGGTTTGTTGATATAGCTAAATGGACACCTTTTTATGCCTTTTACTATCTCACCATCAAGCTGGTTTATGACTTTTCCTGGATCAATCTGTGGAATGCTGTTCTGTTAAACACTCTGTGGATTGCCGTGATTCTGACATTCATCGGCTGGGCCTATGCCAAGCTAAACAAAAAGGTTAATATCTATGGCGGATAAATTTCTCAATGCACTGAAATTGTTTTTGTATATTCAGAAAAGCAATATCAAAACCGCTTTTCTGAGCAAGGCCGACGCCGCCGTTAATGTTATCATGATGATGGTGAACAACTTTTCTTTTATTTTCATGTGGTGGGTCATCTTTGAAAATAAAGGCTCCGTTAACGGATGGAATTTCGGCGACATGGCTCTGCTTTTTGGTGTCATGAACAATGCTTTTGCCACCTTTGCATTATTTGTCCGCGGCGTACAGCAGCTGCCCGAATTTATTGACAACGGCAATCTTGACAACTTCCTCGTCTCCCCGCGCAACAGTTTGTTTATGGTTTCGGTTTCTGAATCAACTTTTGCCAACTGGGGAGATTATCTCACCGGCTTCCTGATGTTTTTCATCTCCGGCCATGTCTCTGTTGAAAATTTCTTTTTATTTCTGCTGGCCAGCCTGTTTGCATTCATCATCATGTATGCGTTGCGGGTCATTTTATCCGCCCTGGCCTTTTGGGCAGCCGACAGCCAGCGCCTGGGCGATAACATTTTCATGGCATTTCTGACCTTTAGTTCGCAGCCTGCCTCAATTTTTACCGGCTGGTATAAAGTAATGTTTTTAACCGTCATCCCTGCCGGCTTTGTATCGCTCTACCCGGTGGAACTGATAAAAGAACATTCTTGGTCGGCATTAGCCGCCATGGCCTTAGGCAGCACAATTTTCTTCATTCTTGCCGTCAAAATATACCTTTCCGGACTCAAGCGTTATTCTTCCGGTAACAGATTCGGGGTTCGTTAAAGAAAATTCATTGACAAAAAGGCGGACTAATCTTAAGTTTAATACAGTTACTAACCCCAGGGAGAGATGTCATGAAAAAAATTTTTTATATTGTTCTGGTGATTGTTGTTCTGCTCATTATCGGCCAGATGGTCAGAAAACCCGCAGATGAAGTTGAAACCATTGTTGTTGAAGAAAATACCGTTGCTCCGGTTGCCGAGGAAGATATTGTCGTTGTTGACCATGAACCGACTGCTGAAGAAGCTGCCGCCGCGCAGGGATCTGAGGAAGAGACAATTATTGAAACCGAAGTTGATGAAAATGTTGTCGAAACCAACCCCGAAGCAACAGCAAACGAAGACGAAACTGTTGTCGAATAGTAACAATCGGCAAATTTTTGTTACTGAAGACCGCCTAAAAAAGCGGTCTTTTTTATTGTTTCTGCTCTGAAAAAGACTATATATATTAGCGAAAACAAAAAGAAAAGCCCGATGCCTGCGCAAAACAAAGCTTTGGCAGAAAGCACAAACGGATTCGGGCCAGCAAAGGAGAAAAAAATGAAAGTAGGTATCATAGGAGCCGGTTCGGTTGGCAGCGCGACAGCTTTTGCGCTGATTATGAAAGGTGTTGCCCGGAAAGTCGTTTTAATCGATTCCAACGAAAAAAAAGCTAAGGCAGAAGCCATGGATATCGCGCATGCGGCACCGTTTGCTTATGCCAATAAAATCAAAGCCGGAACTTATCAGGATCTGGAAGGTTCGGACATTGTCATCGTCACCGCCGGAGCCAATCAAAAACCTGGAGAAACACGTATCGATCTTCTCGGACGCAATGTCAAAATTTTTGAAAGTATCATTCCTCAGATTGCCAAAGCCGCACCGAATGCCATTTTGCTGATCACGGCCAACCCGGCCGACATCATGACCGAAGTGGCGATCAAACTCTCCGGATTTCCCAAAGAAAGAGTCATCGGTTCGGGCACGGTTCTTGATACCTCGCGTTTCCGGACTCTGCTCGGATATCGTCTTGGCGTTTCGCCTCAATCGATTCATGCATACGTTTTGGGCGAGCACGGCGACAGCGAAGTGCTGATCTGGTCAAACGGCGATGCAGGTTCTGTTCAGATTGAAGAACTGGCCAGAGTTGTCGACAAACCGTTCACGCCTGATGTCAAAGCCGAAATTGATGATTGTGTCCGCAATTCGGCCTACCAGATTATTGAAGGCAAGGGAGCCACTTACTACGGCATTGCCGGAGCTTTGTGCCGTATTTGCCAGGCCATCAGCAACAACGAATATGCAATTCTGACGGTTTCCTCGCATCATGAAGAAGTCGAGGGTGTGGAAAATGTCTGTCTTTCACTGCCGACCGTCATTGGCAAACGCGGCATTCATCAGGTTATTTTTCCGCGTCTTTCAGAAAGCGAGCACCGTGACTTGCGCTTCAGTGCCGAAAAAATTAAAGAATATTCGGATCAGGCGGTTGCCATGGTCAGCGAAGACGCCAAAGCCTGAAATTCAAACATCCCAAGCATCAAAAAAACCCGCCGGAATACTGCGGCGGGTTTTGTTATGAGCGGATTCTCCAATCCATAATCTCAACGGCCGCCGGATCATCCGGCGCGCCTTGAATTTCCATCAGCAATGTAGCCGGAAAAGAGTTGATCTCGGCCGTCAAAAATGCCTGTCCGTCAATGCCGAATCTGAACAGACGCCCTTGCCGCACCAGCGAAAAAAGATAAAAAACGTCCGGCACAATCCGCGGCGCTTCTTTTTCAAGCATCAGCATTTTGTTTTTATAAAAGCGGAGACGATTGCCTTCTTCGGCAAAATGCATTTCTGTTTCATAAAAATCACTCCCGGTTTTGATCAAAAGCCGAACAATCGCCGAGCGGGTCAGACTCATCATTTGAAAATCAAGCCCGAAATCACCGGAAAATTTTGACGGATAACGCAGGACAATTTTCTGAGAACCGATGGCCTCTTGCACATAAAAAGAATGTTTGCCGATTTCAAAAACATTCTGTTCCGGATTTTGCAGCCAGCCAGATATTTCTTCTGCGCTGACTTCATGAACGGCGCCTCGTCCGGTAAACCACAGAGCGGCAACCCCCGTTCCCAAAACAAAAAACGCGATAACGGCCATCCAGTATTTTTTCAAGTTTTATCTCCCGAAGACGGCATCTTTCAAACGCTGAAGCGTTTTCTGCGCCGCCGGGCGAGCTTTTTCTGCGCCTTCGCTCAGCAAAGCCTCAACTTCGGCAAAATGCGCCATATAATAGTTATACTTTTCCCTGGCCGCACCAATTTCGGCCAAAACCGCATCAAGCAGCATATTTTTGATCTGTCCGTAGCCGAGTTTTCCCTGCCGCAGACCATCGCCCATCTCCTGCAGCTGCGCCGGTGTTGCGATGGATTTATAAATTTCATAAACCAAAATACCTTCCGGATCCTTAGGCTCTTCCGGCAAACGTGAATCGGTTTTGATAGAAAAGATTGCTTTTTTAATTGCTTTATCATCTGCAAACAGCGGGATAACATTGCCATAAGACTTGCTCATCTTGCGCCCGTCAATTCCGGGAACAACCGCCACATGATCATCCACATACGCATCCGGCAGACGCAACAGCTCCTTTTGATAATGTGCATTAATGGCACCCGCAATATCACGGGCAATTTCCACATGTTGCACCTGATCCCGGCCAACCGGCACAATATCGGTATCATAGGCCAGAATATCCGCCGCCATCAGGGTTGGATAGGTATAAAGTCCCATATTGATGCCGTCATCATCAGGCTTGCCGGCCATCCGGTTCTTATCCACCGCAGCCTTATAAGCATGCGCTTTGTTCATAAAACCTTTTGGTGTATAGGCATACAGGATTGTCGTAATTTCGAGAATTTCCGGAATATCCGACTGCCGATAGAACAAAGACTTTGAAGGATCCAACCCTCCGGCCAAATAAATGCAGGCGATTTCTTTCATTTTTTGGTTCAATACAGCCGGATCTTTTTCCGCATTAATGGCATGATAATCGGCAATAAACATATAATGTTTTCCGCCTTGCGCCACAGCCTCGTTACCCAGCTCGATCGCCGGTTTGATGGCGCCGAGATAATTGCCCAGATGCGGGGTTCCGGTCGGTTTTACACCGGTCAAAATGTTTTTTCCTGCAAACATTGTCAGTGAGTTTCCTTATTTTTCTGTTGAATTTCTCTGTAATTATAGATACTCTGTTTAACCGGTTAAATCAATCATTTTTTAGGACAGAAAATATGTTAGACGTCAAATACATCATCGACAACCCGCAACAGGTCAAAGACAGCCTCGCTAAAAAAGGCTTTGCGCCGGAAAATGTCGACCGTTTGCTGTCAACATATTTTGAAATGAACAAGCTCAAAACCGCATCTCAGGGGCTGGCAGAAGAAAAAAACAAGCTCAGTGCTTCCATCAAAAATGCTTCTCCGGAAGAGCGACCGAACATCATTGCCAAAAGCAAGACTCTTGGCGAAGAGCTGAAAAAACAGCAGGAAAAACTTTCTGCGGTTGAAGAAGACTTTGAACTGCAGATGCTGCGGATGCCCAATTATCCGAGCCCGGATTGCCCGGTCGGCCCGGATGAAAGCGGCAACGTGGTCATCCGCAAAGTTGGCACACCCCGCAAATTTGACTTCACGCCGCGTGATCATATTGAGCTGATGGAAATCAACGACTGGTCGGAAATGGAGCGTATTGCCAAAGTTTCCGGCTCGCGCACCTATGCCATCAAAAATGACCTCGCCCAACTGGAGCTAGCCATGCACATGATGGTGCTGGACAAACTTCGCGCCAATGGCTTCACCGTGATCACCGTTCCGTCGCTTTCCAAAGAAAAACCTCTGTATGGTCAGGGATACCTGCCTTTTTCCCGTGACGAAATTTATTACATGCCGGCTGATGACATATACCTTTCGGGCACGGCCGAACTGATTTTGAACTCATTGCGTGCCGATGAAATCCTTCAGGAAAATGAGTTACCGATTCTATACGCCGGATTCTCCCCCTGCTTCCGTCGCGAAGCCGGAGCCGCCGGCAAAGACACCCGCGGCCTGGTCCGGGTGCATCAGTTCATGAAAACCGAACAATTTGTTATCTGCAAAAACGATCTTGCTGAAAGTGAGAAATGGCATCAAAAATTGTTGGCTATTTCAGAAGAAGTTTTGCAGGATTTAGAGCTGCCATATCAGGTTTTGGACATCTGCACCGGAGACATGGGCGCTCCCAAATACCGCCAATACGACCTTGAGGCCTGGGTTCCCAGCCAGAATTGCTATCGTGAAACACACTCTTGCTCCAACATTACCGACTGGCAGGCACGCCGCACAAATTTACGCTATCGTGCTAATGCCGACGGCAAAGTCAGATATGTTCACACCCTCAACAACACCGGCATTGCCACGCCGCGCGCGCTGGTTCCGTTTATTGAAAATCACCAAAACGCCGACGGCACGGTTAACATTCCCGTTAAACTGCAGCCATATCTCGGCGGCAAAAAAATCATCGGCAAAGGTAAATAGATGCAGCCCGACCTGTCCAAAGTAAAATATGTTTTATTTGACTGGGACGGTACCTTGTCCGACAATCGCGCCATCGTTCTCAAAGCCGTTTCTCAGGTGCTTGCCGAACATGGTCTTCCGAGCTGGGCGGAAATAAAAAACAAACGCAATCCCCAACTGTCCCTATGGGACAATTTTGCCAATTTTTTCGGCGTTGGCTGGCCAGCAGCTTATGAACGCTATATTGAGATATATAAAAAATTAATTCCCTCCATGGTCAAAGCTTTTCCGCAGGCGGAAAAAGTGCTGCAGCGGTTGAAAGATGACGGCGTTGTGCTGATGATCATGACCAACAAAGATCCTCGGCTGCTGGAAGTTGAACTGCCGTTATTGTACAATCCGGCTCTTTTTGCCCGGATTGTCCCCGGCCATGAGGCTCCCCGGGACAAACCCTGGCCGGATCATATATATTATACGCTGCGGGGTCTGCTGACACCTGCAGAAATCAACCCGCAGGATGTCTGGATGGTTGGCGACAGCGACCAAGACAGTGATTGTGCTTTTGCCGCGCATGCGCTGCCCGTCCGGATCAATGCGCCGTTATTTGATGAAGCCGCGCCGCATTCGGCTGATATTGTCTGGCTTCATGATTTTACGGAATTTGACAATCTGTTAGCAAAAAATTAAAAGCCGTATATAATAATAAATCTATTGATTCTCAAAATCTGTTTCGGGAGCTCCGCGATGTTTGAAAAATTTGATGTCGATTATGCCGCCTTGCCCAAATACGTTTTCATTGCCGCAATTATTATTGCCGTCCTTATCCTCAATATATACTTTGTCCGAAAATACATTTCTTCCAACAACGAAGTTATTACAGACTACACCTTGAGAGACGAAGACATAAACCCCGTGCGTGAAGCGGCTGTTGCCGGCATGTTTTACCCGGCTGATGTTTACCAGCTTCGCAAAGATCTGAACAGTTATCTTGAAACGGTTCCGCCCAAACTCGGAAAACGGCCGCATATTCTGATTGTCCCGCACGCCGGCTATCTATATTCGGCTCAGGTTGCCGCACATGCCTACCAAAAGATTTTGCCGTTTCAACAACAAATAAACACCGTATTTCTGCTTGGGCCTTCGCATCATGTTGCATTGGAAGGGATAGCTCTTTCTTCGGCCAAAAGCTTTCGCACGCCGCTCGGACAGGTTCCCGTCAATGCCCAAATCACCGCAGAACTGGCCGTTCAAAAAAATTTTTCCTTCAATGACAAAGCCCATCGCAACGAACACGCGTTAGAAGTTCAATTGCCTTTTCTGCAAAAAACACTTAAAAATTTCAACATAATTCCAATGATATACGGCCGGGTTAATCCGGAAGAAATCGCCAAGATACTGGCACCGTATTTAGAACGCGACAACACACTGCTAATTGTTTCCGCCGACTTATCGCATTATCTCGATTCTAAAACGGCGGAAAAACTTGATGCCGAAACCGCCGCCATGGTTGCTGCCGGACAACCGTTGGACCAGCACCGTTCCTGCGGTGCAACCGGGATCAATACCGCTATGTTGCTGGCGCGTCATTTCGGCTTTCGCCCAGAATTGCTTGACATCACCAATTCCGGCAATGTCACCGGCGATATGAGCCGTGTTGTCGGTTATGCCGCCTGGATGTTCAGTCGCAAACCGGCCGCCGAAGAACATCTGTCTGCCTTGGAGCAGGAAGTTGAAAATCTTGCTTTTTTTGCCAAGCATAACAAAGACAAACTGCTTGAAATTGTCGAAAAAACATTGCAGCATGCCGTTATTGGCAAACACTTTACACCGGAAAGGAGCGACTATCCGGACGTTTTATTTGATAAAGGCGCTTCTTTTGTCACCTTAACCAAAAACGGAGAGCTACGCGGCTGCATCGGTTCGCTGCTGCCCAACCGGGCAATTGCGCTTGATATTGCCGACAATGCCTGGCAGGCAGCCATGGCCGACAGCCGGTTTTCGCCGCTGACACAGCCAGAACTGCAAGAGATTGAGTATACCGTTTCCCTGCTGACCGGATATGAAAAAATTTCATTTAAGAACGAAGCCGATCTGTTAAACAAAATCAAACCGAATATAGACGGAATTGTCATCCGTGACGGACGGCGCCAGGGTCTGTTTCTTCCCTCTGTATGGAAACAGATTAGCAATCCTGCCGATTTTTTAAACAATCTCAAGATCAAAGCCGGTCTCAGCCCTGCGTACTGGTCAGATGAAATGAACGTCTACCGCTTTAGAACCGTGGAGATTAACAATGCAGATTAAAGGATATGAAATTGCCCTGTCTGAAGCTGCGCTTGACGACATTTTTGCCAGCCGCCTTCAGATAATTAATATGATTGACGAAAACTTTTCCGGTTTCAAAAATCTGGCTGAAGGAGACCGCAAAGCACTCCATTATCTGGTACGTGCCGCCAAAATGATCAATGACGTGGCATTGGAACAAGACCATCCGCTAAATCTTTTGCTCAAAACCGGCCTGGAAAAAGCGGCTTCGGCTGGCAGCACACATGCCGCCAAAGCATTGCGCTTATTCAACTCGCTCAACGGCGTAACCGGCCTCAACGGACTTGACCCGGAACCAGTGGAAATTTTCAAAAATATACATGGTTTTAAAGGCCGCAATTTTTATCCCTCAGACCTGGGTGAAGAAGAATTTCACCGCATTCTTCTTTGCATGTTGCAGGCCGGCAGGATCGAAGAAGTCCGCCGCATTGTTTCCGCCCGGACCATGGTCCGCCGCAAAGGAAAATATCTGACCTCAATCGACTACACCGAATATTTTGCGCCGATTTTTTCCCAAGTAGCCAACGAGTTGGAGCTCGCCGCACATTATTCGACCGACGCGGCCTTTAAAGATTATCTTGGCTGGCAGGTACAGGCCTTGCTGCAAAACAATGAAGACATGGATATGTTGGCCGACCGACACTGGGCAGTTTTACAGGATTCGCCTTTGGAGTTCACCCTCAGTCGCGAAAATTACGATGATGAAATGACGCCCACTGTTTTTGCTAATCCCGAATTATCTGGGCGGCTGAAAGAAGCCGGCATTGAAGTCGTTCCCAAAGATATGCTTGGCGCGCGGGTTGGTATTGTCAACGCAGAAGGCACCAAATTGCTGCTTCGCTTCAAAAACCAGATGAAAGATTTGGCCGGTCTTATGCCTTTAGCCGAGCGCTATACGCAAAATATTAATGCCGCGGCCGACCTCAAACAAACTATGGTAGATGTTGACTTGGCCACATTGCAAGGAGACTATGCCCAATGCCGCGGCGGAATTACCACGGCGCAAAATCTGCCCAACAACGACAAATTATCGGTCAAATGCGGCGGCGGCCGCCGTAATGTTTATCACCGACAGGTGCGGATGGCCGTTGACCCTGAACGAACGCGCAAAATGCTTGAAGCTTTGGTTGCGCCGGAATTTCACCGTTGGTACAATCCGGAAGCTGAACATCTGTTTGTCATTGGTCATGAAAACGGACATTCTCTGGGCCCCGGCAGTGAATTTCAAACGGCACTCGGAGCTTATGCCCATATCATCGAAGAAAACAAAGCCGATGTTATTTCAATAACTTTCATGCCGGAATATGTTAAAACCGGCATCATCAGCGAAGCAACCCTGAAAGAAATCTATGTTACCTGGATTGTTCGTTTGCTGCTCAAATCCCGCCCGCAACTGATTCAGCCGCACCGCGTCGGTGACCTGATTCATTTTAACTTTTTGCGGCAGAATGGCGTCATCCTGTTTAATGCCGATCGCAAATTAGAAATAGATTTTACCAAAATAGATGACGCCATGCATCGTCTTCTGCATGAAACAATTGAAGTTCAATTGTCAAAATCGCCGCAAAAAGCCAAAGAATTTATTGATCGGTACACCACCTGGGACAATCTGACGGAATATATTGCCGAGACATTACAACAACTTGGTGTCAAACCCTATAAAGAAATCAGGACTTACTTATAATGTACTATAGCTTTTTTGAAATTTTCTCGATCGGCGTCGGTCCGTCGAGCTCGCACACCGTCGGCCCGATGCGTGCGGCCAAAAGATATTTGGACAACCTCAGACAAAGTGGAAAATTTGCACAAATACAGCGTATAGAAGTCACATTATACGGTTCGCTTGCACTGACCGGCGTCGGTCACGGTACGGTTAAAGCTGTTGTTTATGGTCTGATGGGGCTTGAAGCCGAAGCAATAGACCCTGAAAAACCATATGTTGTCGCCGTCGAAAAAGACAACATCCTCCACCTGGGGCAACAACGGGCAATTCCGTTCAATCTGAGCAAAGATATTGTTTTCGCCAAGGATGTCTTTCTGCCGGAGCACGCCAACGGCATGAAATTTGCAGCCTACGATGGGCAAAATAAACTTTTGCTGGAAGAAGTATACTTTTCTGTCGGCGGCGGCACAATTGTCCGCCGGGACGAAATTTCCCGCCGGATTGAACGTGAACCATACAATGTGCCACACCAGTTTGACACTTGCCGCGAACTGTTGGATCGATGCCGCAAATATGATCTGGATATCTCCGGCATTGTTCTGCAAAATGAAGTATCTTTGCGCTGCGAACCGGAAGTCCGGGAAGGCATTTTAAAAATTCACCGTACCATGCAGGCTTCATTGGAAAGAGGCATGCGTGCCCGCGGCATCCTGCCCGGAGGCTTGGGCATCAAGCGCCGCGCCTCTGAAATTTTTTCCAGGCTGGAAGAAAAGTTTTTGGCCAACGATATAGACCCGCTGATGATCATTGACTGGATTAATCTTTGGGGATTCGCCGTTGCCGAAGAAAATGCCGCCGGTGGTCAGATTGTCACGGCCCCGACCATGGGCTCGGCAGGCATTATTCCGGCAGTTGTTCGCTACTATGAACGTTTCGCCTCAGCCAAATCGCCTTTTCCCATTGATGAAGGCATTGTCAAATTTTTAACCACCGCCTCGGCCATATGCAGCTTATATCGAACCAACGCTTCAATTTCAGGAGCCGAAGTCGGCTGCCAGGGCGAGATAGGCGTTGCTTGTTCAATGGCTGCTGCCGGCCTGGCTGCGGCCATGGGCGGCACCAACAGTCAGATTGAAGATGCGGCTGAAATTGCAATGGAACACAACCTGGGTCTGACTTGCGACCCCGTCGGCGGTTTGGTTCAGGTCCCCTGCATTGAACGCAATGCCATGGGCGCGGTCAAAGCCGTCAATGCGGCACGCTTGGCCATGCGCGGCGACGGCGAACATTTTGTCAGTCTGGACAGCGTCATCAAAACCATGTACCGCACCGGCTACGATATGAGCAAAAATTATAAGGAAACATCTCTCGGCGGCCTTGCCGTCAATATCTCTAATTGTTAGAAACCGGGCTTTTTTTCTTGCGTATTCAGCAAAAAAGCGTCACAATTCTCTATCATGATTATAAAGACCCGTTTTAACCAAAAGAGGACTGCATGTTAGCAAAACTTTTCAAAGGAGAGTTGCCGCTCGCCGCAACTTTTTGGAAATTCGGCGTTTGTGCCCTGATTGCAATTGACCTTGCCGTCAGACTGTTCGAAAAACTCCTTGCCGGGCATATTGCCTCCGGCAGTATATATAACTTTTTCGTACACTATTTTCACCCGATATACTCTTCCAAAATGAGTATCTTCTGGACATTATGGTATATATCGTCGCTGCTGATACTGGCCGTTTATTCCTGGAACATTACGCTCGGCATCTGGAGAAGCGCCCGCAACTATGACAAGAGTGTTTGGCTGAGTTTTTTGGCCCGCGCCGGCATTTTGCTGTTGTTGTTCGTTATCTGGAGTTCGGTTGCACCGGCAGCGGCTCGTTTTTTGGGAATATGAAATGAAGATTTTGTTTGCTGCTTTGCTTTTTGCATCACTCTCGGCCTGCACAGTTGGAGAATTCACGCCGCAGCGCCATGCACAATATGAAAGCCCGGTCGACTGTGAAAAGACACCGCACCGCTGCGTTCACGGATACCCCTGGTAAAGAAACGCCATGGTTGAAGTCATCACCCTGGGCTGCCGCATCAACAGCTATGAATCTGAAGTTTTGAAAGAAAAACTTGCCGATACGGATAATTTGATTATTGTCAACAGCTGCGCCGTTACCGCCGAAGCGGAACGCCAATGCCGTCAGACAATTCGCAAATTACGCCGCGAGCACCCGTCTGCGCGTCTTGTTGTCACCGGCTGTGCAGCCCAAGTTGCACCCGAGCAATTTGCTGCCATGGAAGAAGTGGACTTGGTTCTGGGCAACCGCGAAAAAACCGAGATTCTCAACTACCTTTCCGCCCCGCTCACTGAAAAGACAATTGTGGGCGATATCTTTTCCTATGACGGCTATGATTCTTACTTGATCACCGGTTTTGAAGGACGTCACCGGGCTTTTGTGCAAATCCAGCAAGGCTGCGACCATCGCTGCACATATTGCATTGTGCCTTTTGCACGCGGTTCAAACCGTTCGATTCCCGAAGAAAAAATTATCCGACAGATCCGTGAATTACTTGACCGCGGCTTCAGAGAAATTTGCCTGACCGGTGTCGATGCTTGTTCCTACCAACCATCTTTCAGCCGTCTGGTACAACATATTTTGGAACAAATTCAGGATATCCCTTCCCTGCAATTTGGCTCGCTTGACCCGGCTGCATTGGATGATGACTTTATCAGCCTGGTCCAAACATACCCGAATATCCACCCGCATTTTCACTTTTCAACTCAATCCGGTGATAACTTGATTTTAAAACGCATGAAACGGCGCCACACCCGCGAAGATGTCATCCGCCTGTGCCGTGACTTGCGCGCCGCCAGACCGGAAGCAACTTTCGGTTCAGATTTCATCTGCGGTTTTCCGACCGAAACGGATGAACAATTTCAAAACACCGTCCGTCTGGTGCATGAAGCAGGCATAAAAAAACTTCATGTTTTTCCCTATTCTGAACGTCCCGGCACACCGGCCGCGCTGATGCCGCAAGTGCCGGTGGAGATTCGTCGTGAGCGGGCGCGTATCCTGCGCGAACAAGGAGAAACGGCCGATGAGTAACTGGCTTCGAAAACTGGGACTTGGCTTGCAAAAGTCATCAAACAAACTTTCTTCCGGCATAAGCGGGATATTCAACAACCACAAACTGTCAGCCGACACGCTGGATGAATTGGAAGAGCTGCTCATATCCGCCGACATGGGTGTTAAAGCTTCGGCAGCCATCATCAAAAAATTTGCATCACGCAAATTTGCCGCCGACGTCAACGCTGCGGAAATTCGCCGGGTTCTGGCTCAAGAAATTGAAAATATTCTCAAACCGAGCGAAAGTCAGGTTATCTTGGGAAAACACAAACCGGAAGTCATTTTATTTGTCGGCGTCAATGGTGCAGGCAAGACCACAACCATCGGCAAACTGGCCGCCAGATTTGCCGACCGGCAAATAAGTTTGATTGCAGCAGACACTTTTCGTGCCGCAGCCGTTGAACAGCTCAAAATATGGGGAGAACGCAACCATTGCCCTGTCTGTAGCGGCCTCCATGGTTGTGATGCGGCAGCCTTATGCTTTGAAGGCTTGAATGAGGCTGTTTCCCGCGGCGACGACCTGGTCATGATTGATACGGCCGGACGTCTGCAAAACAAAACAGATTTAATGAACGAGCTCAAAAAAATCATTCGCGTCATCCGCAAGGTCATCCCTGATGCACCTCATCATACATGGCTTTGCCTTGATGCCGGCACCGGCCAAAATGCTTTGGATCAGGTCAAAACATTTTACGACGCCGTCGGCATCAACGGATTGATCATTAACAAATTAGACGGCAGTGCCAAAGGCGGCATATTGGTGGCAATCGCGGCGGAAACAGGCTTGCCGGTTTACTTTATCGGTGTTGGCGAAGGACTTGAAGATCTGGATGTTTTCAAGGCACACGAATTCAGTCTTGGTCTTCTTGGAGAAAACTGATGCAGGATATGCTTGATTTGATGACGTCACCACAGCTTCCCGAATTTACGGTCACCGAAATATCCGCAGAAATCAAACGTTATGTTGAAACAAATTTCGGTAAAATCCGGGTCAAAGGTGAAATTTTCGGAGCCAAAAGAGCCGATTCCGGCCATTGGTACTTATCCCTCAAAGACGAAAACGCGGTTCTGACCGCAGTTATCTGGCGCGGATCGGCCGCTTCGCTGAGCATCAAACCGGAGGATGGGCTTGAAGTTGTTGTCACCGGGCGCCTCACAACCTTTCCCGGAAAATCTTCCTATCAGATCATCATTGAAGCTATGGAAGTAGCCGGCACGGGCGCTTTACTAAAACTGCTTGAAGAACGCAAAAAACAATTTGCCGCTGAAGGACTGTTTGATCAGGCACACAAAAAACCGATTCCTTTTCTGCCGCAAACTATCGGCGTGGTCACTTCGGCCAGCGGCGCCGTCATTCGAGACATCATTCACCGTGTCCGCGACCGTTTTCCGACACATATTTTGCTTTGGCCGACCCCGGTTCAGGGCGCCGGCGCCGAAATCAAAATTGCCGAAGCCATCAATGGGTTCAACAAATTGCCGACGCGTCCCGATGTCCTGATTGTCGCCCGCGGCGGCGGCAGTCTGGAAGACCTCTGGTGTTTCAACGAAGAAATTGTCATTCGCGCTGTCTATGCCTCTGAGATACCGGTTATTTCGGCTGTCGGCCATGAAACCGACACTATGTTGATTGACTACGTTGCCGACAAACGTGCACCGACCCCGACCGGAGCAGCCGAATTTGCCGTCCCTGTTCGCAATGAGCTTTTGGCCCAGGTTAGCAGTCTGAATGCGCGGTTGCTAAATGCCGGAACACGCTTTATTGCCGAAAAAAACAATCTGCTGCAAGGCCTGGCGCGCGGGCTTCCCAACCTGGAACAAATTTTGGCCGAGGCCTCTCAAAAACTTGATGACCGCACGGAACGGCTCAAGATCGCATTTCAAAATCTGTTGCAAAATAAACTTAACCAGCTCGAACTTTCAGGACTGAAACCATATCACATCAACAATATTTTGGAAAAAAGTCAGGAAAATTTAAATCATTTGCTGCTACGATTGGAATCAGTCTCGGTTGAAGCCGTCTTAAAACGCGGTTTTGCCTGGATCAAAGACCAAAACGGACAAACGGTATATAACCTGCCGCAAGCGCAAAAAGCTCAAAAGCTGGAAGTTTATTTTGCCGACGGCAGTCTTACGCTTGACCGCACCCGCCAGACAGCGGCATCTTCAACAAAACAAAAATCAGGAAAAAAATATGACCTTCAAACCGACCTTTTTGATTTTTAGTTTCCTTCTGAGTATGGCAACAACCGTTGAGGCTGCGGAACTTTGCGGCCTGCAGAAACAAGGAGAAATTCTTGTCGGTAAAACAGCTCCGCAAACAAAAATTCTGTTCAACGGCAAAGAATTGCATACAGACTCAGACGGTGTTTTTCTTCTGGCTTTTGGCCGTGATGAAAAAACCGATTCCGAAATAACAATGGTCACCGACGGACAATCGGCTCTTACCCGCAAACTGACCATTACCGACGGCGGTTGGGACATTCAAAACATTACCGGCATACCGCCGCGCAAAGTAACACCTTCGGATTCCGACATACGGGATATTGAGCGGGAACAGAAATTACTGAAAGCGGCTCTCGCCGAAAGCCAAATGAAGCCTTATTGGCAAAAAGGCTTTATCCGACCGGTGGAAGGCCGGATCAGCGGTAAATTCGGCGGTCAGAGGATCATGAACGGCGTTAAAAGAAATCCACATGCCGGCATGGATATTGCCGCCAAAGAAGGTACGGAAGTCAAAGCAGCATCCGATGGAATGGTTGTCTTGGCCGCAGCGGATTTATTTTATTCCGGAAATGTCGTCGTTCTTGATCACGGTTACGGCTTACATACGATTTACGCACATTTGAGTAAAATAAACGTCCGCCGCGGAGATAAAGTTTCTCAGGGCGATATCATTGGTCTGGTCGGACATACCGGCCGTGCTACCGGCCCGCATTTGCACTGGGGAGCCTCGTTGAACGGAACCAAATTTCGTCCGGATTCGCTCCTAAATATAAACAACAATAATGATTTTTGTTTTACTTTATAAACGAATATTGTACTATAAATCAAAATGACCTTAGAAACGAGGTTTGACATGAGCGAAAATACGCATAAACAAATTGTTTGGGATTCCATTGTATGCCTGATCGTGGATGATGACAAATTCTCGCGTACCTTTGTCAAGACAGCGCTTTATCAGATCGGCATCAAAAACACCAAAGAAGCCAGCACCACTGAAGAAGCCGTTGAACTTTTGCGCAGTTTCAAAATAGATGTCATCTTGCTGGATCAGCAGATGCCGGAGCAAAATGGTCTTGACCTGGCCAAGGAGCTGCGCGGTGGGCGACTGGAAAACGGCCAGAATATTCCGATCATCATGGTAACAATAGACACCAAAGAGCGCACCGTTCTTGATGCAAAAGATCTAGGCATTCAGGAATACCTTGTCAAACCGATCTCACCTTTGGCGCTCAAAAGAAGAATATGCACCGCTTTAGGACTGGCTCCGGAAAGAATATAGCGCCGTGACAAACATGTTTCAAATTTTCTTGCTTTCCGTTTTACAGGGAATCACCGAGTTTTTGCCGGTCAGTTCATCCGGCCATTTAATATTGTTCGCCCATTTCACAACCTTTCCAGATCAGGGACTGGCTTTGGATGTTGCCGTGCATGTTGGTTCGATTCTCGCGGTGATGATTTATTTTTCAGAAGACATCTGGCGGATGGTCAAAGGGGTTTTCAAAACTTACTGTCTGCCCACGGCCAAAGACCCGGGCGCCAGATTATTCTGGTTGATTGTCATCGGGACACTGCCCATAGTCATTGTTGGATTTTTGCTGGAAAACTCTGGAATGGCATGGCTTCGCAGCAGCAAAATCATCGGCTGGACAATTCTCGGGTACGGTATTTTACTCTACATTGCCGATAAAATTGGCATGACCATTCGCAAAATTGAACATTTGACACCGCTTGATGCCTTTTTAATCGGATGTGCCCAGTGCCTGGCGCTGATTCCGGGGACAAGCCGCTCCGGCATTACGGTCACCATGGCTCGTTTTTTGGGCATGGAACGGCGTGAAGCCGCCAAGTTTTCAATGTTATTATCAATCCCGGCCATCATTGCCGCGGCGGCTTTGGTAGCAATAGAAATGTATCAAAGAGACAGCCTTGCGGAACTGATAAATACGATTGACGGCATAACCTTTTCTTTTGTGGCCTCAATCATAGCCATTTATGTAGTCATGTGGTGGCTCAAGAAATCGACCTTTCTGCCTTTTGTTATATACCGGATTTTGCTGGGCGGATTTTTATTGTTAGATTCTTACGGTTATTTAAATAAGGTTCTTGACTAAATAAAAAAATACGTTTATACAGATGAGCGTATTTACAAACGAATGCCCTGGTGGCGGAATTGGTAGACGCGCATGCTTCAGGTGCATGTTGGCTCAGCCAGTGGAAGTTCGAGTCTTCTCCAGGGCACCATAAAACAAAACCCTCCCAACGGAGGGTTTTGTTGTATGGTGAAAAGAACTTGTTAATTTGTGAAGCCGCGACAGCGTGCAAAACAAATGTTACAAGTACTTTGACCGAAACGAAGTTAGTCTTGCGTCATATTGCAAGACTTACGTAGTAAGACCCTAAAAACAAAACCCTCCCAACGGAGGGTTTTGTTGTATGGTGAAAAGAACTTGTTAATTTGTGAAGCCGCGACAGCGTGCAAAACAAATGTTACAAGTACTTTGACCGAAACGAAGTTAGTCTTGCGTCATATTGCAAGACTTACGTAGTAAGACCCTAAAAACAAAACCCTCCCAACGGAGGGTTTTGTTGTATGGTGAAAAGAACTTGTTAATTTGTGAAGCCGCGACAGCGTGCAAAACAAATGTTACAAGTACTTTGACCGAGACGAAGTTAGTCTTGCGCCATATCGCAAGACTTACGTAGTAAGACCCTAAAAACAAACCCCAACGGAGGGTTTTGTTGTATGGTGAAAAGAATCAGAGGGTTAATTTTTGCCGGCCGCCAAACAAATTTTCCCGGCAAAAACAAAATGACGCTTATAAAAAATTCTTCCTTCAATATACCATAGACATTTCTTATTTTCAGGCTATACTCTGCTTATGTCAAATTCTGAATTATCAAAGCTTCTTTTGGATTGGTATCAAGACCATGGCCGCGACCTTCCTTGGCGGGTCAAAGGCGGCGCACACCCTGATCCTTATATTGTTTTTGTTTCTGAAATTATGCTTCAGCAAACAACCGTGGCAACGGTTATTCCTTATTTTCAAAAATTTATCCGCCGTTTTCCGACTATCTTTGAGCTGGCAGCCGCAAATCTGGATGAAATTTATCAATACTGGCAGGGGCTGGGTTATTATTCCCGTGCCCGGTCACTTCATGCTACGGCACAGATAATTGCTGATAAATTTGCCGGAGAATTTCCGCAAAACAAGGAACAAATTCTCAAATTAAAAGGTATCGGCCCCTATACGGCGGCCAGTCTTCTTGCTCTTGGCTACAATCTGCCGGAAACAGTCATCGACGGCAATGTCATCCGGGTTATCTGCCGGTTATATCATCTGGATCAGCCAACGGAAAAAATCATGCCGCAGATAAAAAAACTTGCCAAAGGACTCTCCTCAAAAGAACGCCCGGCTGATTATGCTTCTGCTATTATGGATCTTGGCGCTGTCATCTGCACACCAAAAAAGCCGCAATGCCCTGTTTGCCCCTGGCATGAGTCCTGCCTTTCTCAAGGAAAAGCGGAAATTGAACAAATCCCCTGCCGACACAAACCGCCCAAAGTGGAAAAAAACGGTTTTGTATACCTGATAACTGACCAAAACGGGAGCATCTTCATCCGCAAACGTATTGAAAAAGGGTTGCTTTCTGGCCTGTGGGAATTTCCGTGGAGCAGTGAAAAAGAACTCTTCCCGGCCGCCGTCGACAGCGGTCTGAAAGTTTCTCATATTTTTACCCATATTAAGCTGACATTAAACATCCGCTGCCTGCAGAACAACGCCCTGCCGGATTCTGGACTCTTTGTCGCACCGGAAGACTTATGCTCTTATCCTTTTTCAACCCTCATGAAAAAAGTATGGAAAAAAGCCGGTTCCGTGTTGTTTACCCGCGGCAAAACATTACAATGACAATATATTCGCTATCGGAGAAATAAGATGCTGAGAAACCTGTTTAAACTGTTACGCAACACCTTTTATCACTTGATCATCCGCCTCATACCCGTTTCAGCGCCGCGAAAGAAATACTATGTTTCTTTATGCGCCATTTTCCGCAACGAAGGCGCTTATTTGCGCGAATGGCTCGAATTCCACCGCCTCATTGGCGTGGAGCATTTTTATCTCTACAACAATTTTTCCGATGATAATTTCCACAAAATCCTGCAACCCTACATCACAGCCGGCCTGGTCACGCTCATCGACTGGCCGCACAAAAACGGCCAATCCAGCGCCTATAATCATTGTCTGCAGCACTATAAAGACGAAACTTCATGGCTTGGTTTTATTGATTTGGATGAATTTGTGGTCCCCAATCGCTATGCAAACCTTGGCGAATGGTTGCAAAAACATCAAAGACTGCCGATGGCTTTTGCTTATTGGAAATTTTTTTCAACCAAAGGACGCATGCAAGAATCACCGGATATTTTGGTAACCGAGAGCTCTGACGTTGCTTCTCATCTGCAGCAAATTCAAAAAATGTTTTTTAACACCGCCTGGTACCCTTTTATTAAAAATTTTCATATTGCACACCTGGCCAAACTGAAATATTTCGGGACTTTTGTTCCGGACAAACCCATGCTTTTTTATGGTTTTCAAAACGGCATAGACGACCCGGACATTCAAATTAATCATTACTATGGCAAAAGTTATGAATACCAGCATAACAAAAAAATTGCATACGGCTCCCCAACTGTCAAAAACAAACACGACTTTGAACAATTTTTTAATATTGAAAAGAAAGCCTGCTACCACGACGGACACATTTTCCCGTGGCTTATCCGGTTAAAATTGGCTTTGCAAAAAGAAGTGAAACGCCAATAAATTGCCCTAAAAAAAACGCAGTCCGAAAACTGCGTTTTTTTTATAACAACAAAGCTCTAACTGATCTTAGTTTCCGGTGTCAGCGGCTCGCCGCTCTGAGCATAAGCATCAACTGCCCGCGCTGCCTTTTTGGACAAAGCAATACATCCGGGCCCGGAGACACAACCGCCCTCGCAGCACATCACCTCAAGCATGTTATTATCGCCGCCTTTGTTGGCATAGCGTTTGAGCAGCTTAATATTTTCTTTAGTCAGACCGTCAACTTTTTCAGTGCGGATATCAAATTTATCTCCGACCAGGCTGGCTACCGCACCGGCCACACCGCCGGTTACCGGAAATTGCCGTCCCTGAATATGAGAAACTCTGCCAAGAGGCAGCTCTTCGCATTCGTCAACATTAATCCCCGCGGCCACCAACATGGCGCCAAGCTCTTCAAACGTCAAAACATAATCAACATTAGGATCCCATTCCGCCTCAGCCCTTTTGGCCAGACACGGCCCGACAAAAACAGCCACGCAATCCGGTGTCTCTTTTTTAACCAGCTCGGCCGTATAATACATCGGCGTCTTGGTATCCGAAACAAATGGCTTCAGCTCAGGAATATGCACCTGCGCAGCTCTGAAATAAGCCGGACAGCAGGAAGTTGTCATAAAAGGTTTGCCCTCTTCCATGCGCTCAACAAATTCGGCAGCTTCTTTTTGTGTGGTAATATCGGCTCCGACAGCAACCTCAATCACATCGCTAAATCCAAACTTTTTAAGCGCGCCGACCAAATTATTCAGAGATCCGGGAAACTGGCCGGAAATCGCCGGTGCCAGCATGGCAACGACTTTTTTATTTGTTTCTTTAATCTCTTTCATCACATCAATCATCTGCGAGCGTTCGACAACGGCACCAAACGGGCAGGAAGCCAAACACCGTCCGCATGAAATACATTTTTCGGCATCAATATGTTCTTTACCAAACTCATCCTTGCTGATCGCGCCAACCGGACAAGCTTCTTCACACGGCACCGGAATCTTAACCACCGAATGATACGGACAGACTTCAAAACATTTACCGCAGTTAACACATTTGTCAGGATCAATATGCGCCCGGCCTTTAACAATAGAGATGGCTTCTTTCGGGCAATTCAGACGACACGGCTGCGCAAAGCATCCGCGGCAAACATCGGTAATGACGTATTGCGACTTGACACAGGCTGAACAGGCAATATCAATCACCGAAAGCTTATTTTTCGGTGCCGTTTTGCGCGCAAGCGCCTGTTGTCCGTATTCCCGCAAGCTGGTTAATTCATCCTGCTCTTCCTCCGGACAATGGCCAAGCCCGGCCATGCACCGATATTTCAGAACCGCGCGATCTTTATAAATGCAGCAACGGCTCGGCTGCATTTCCTTCGGGCGCAGCTCCAACGGGATTCGGTCGGCATTGGCAAATTTGTCATGCAGATAGCTTTCGGCCAGTCTGATCAGGATTTTAGTGCGCATTAAGTTTGCATTATTTTTGGGTATCAGCATTTCCTTATAAACTCTTAACTTTAATCAATTAACTTTTCTTTAGCTGCTCGCGGATTTTACCGACAACTTTTTCATAAGTGGCCTCTTCCACCAGCTCATCATTAACAAACACAAAAGGACCGTTACGATATTTTCTTTTAATATCTTTACACAGACTCATACATCTTTCTTCAACGATCTCAATATGATCGGCAATATCCGCCGGCGCGTTAAACTCCAAAGACTGGATTTGAGCCGCCCCCATAACAAAACAGGAGGTGCCAACGCAGATTCTGACTTTCACTTTATTTGCCATCTTTTTAAGGTCCCTTTCTATATGTATCTGGTAGTGATTTCCTTCAGGTATTTGTCTTGCAAAATCCTGACGATTTTTTTGACGATATTGCGGCGGATTTCAAGCTCCATCGGCAAATTGGGATCCTGATGCGCGATGTTGATCTTAGTTCCCACCACAAAATCAATTTTATCGCTGTCCAAAAGCAATTTGGCCAGACGGGTCGCCCCGTTGTTCTTATCGGGATCAATGCCTTCTTTTAGCATACGGTACACATCAGTCAAGGTTAAAATGCCTTCCGTAACCAAATCGACCCCCTCCATTGTTGAGCACATCGGGATATGCTCATCAAAAGAAGTCTTATCAACCTCACATTTCAAACACAGCTCGCGTTCAATAATATTGGCGGTTGTTCCGCCGCAGACGGCTGTTTTTCCGTCATAAGAAGAAACAAGTTCGGCAAACTCGGCATCGCGTTTTTCATCAAATGGCGGTCCGGTCAGCACCAAAAGCTTGCGCGGCTTCCTGAAATAGAGAACCACACAGCTGATATCATCGCCGGCTTTTTTTTCAACTTCTTTGTTCAAAGCCTCCTGCACAATTGCCTGAGCCAGATCACTGGCAGATATTGTCGGATTTTTCCGAATTTTTTCCAACACAAAATCAAGACACCCCTGGCGCTGCCATCCAAGCGGATAAAGACGGTTGCCAAGCCCTGCCTGCGTAACGCCGTCCGACATCAGGATAATTCTGTCTTCTTCAAGATTCGTCACCTGAGAGATATTAATCGTGCGGTCTTTCCACCTTTCAGAATAAATCTCGCGATATCGGACATTAAGAGCTTTATCATCGCGAATCAACATAAACGGAGGATTATCCATTTCAAAAATTCTGGTTTTACCGTCAAGCTGCGTATCTACCACCGAAAAAGTAGCATAACTGATCTTGCGGATCTGGCACACCGGCAAGGCATCCATCATGACTTCAGAAGAATGCATGAGTTCCATATTGCTTTCCACAAATTTCATGGCCATCCGCGTTGTCATGGACGACAAAATATTCGCTTTGACGCCGCTGCCCAGACCATCCGACAAAATCGAAATAATTCGCCTTTCTTCAGGAATTTTTTTTGAATAAATCGTATCGCCGAAGCAGTCTTCACCATATTTCTGCTGCTGAGCCGAACCGATTTCAATAAACAGTGCGTCATTCATGGCTCAGAATTTCCTTTCTGTTGAATTCGTCCGCACCTTAACGCCTTCGTTTTCCCGATCGGCTGCGGCATAATCTTTGGCAATCGAACGCAACAAAACCTCCGTTTCCGCCATATGTTCACCCAGCGTGCAGGCAATTTGCTGCACGGTAGCCAAATTTTTATGAATAACTTCTCTGGCTTTCTCGGCGATTTGTTCTTTATGCATTTCTGCGTTGGTCACATCTTCGATAATCCCGCCGACACTTTGTTTTTTTTCAATATTAAAAACAACCACATCATACATTTTGTCATCATGATGCACATGTTCTTTATGAATATCCTGCTCCAGTTCAAGCGATGCCGAGAATAAATTGGTAAAACTGATAAAATCCCGCAAATTTGCGCCGTACAGATTATTATAATCATACATATCGGCATGTTCTTCTTCATTCCAGAATGCATCTCGAAACTGATCATTATATTCCATGATATTGAGCTTGGCATCCGCAATCACAATCGGCGACGGAATACAGCGGATCAAAGCGTTAGCTTTGCGTTGAGCCTGTTGTTTCATATGCGAGACGCACATCTCCGGTTCAGCCTTGCCGGCAAGCAGAGCACAGGCAAAATTACGGCATGTATTATAGCCGCAGCCGCCACAGTTCAGCTCGTCTTCCACACTATACTTGCCAACTTTGGCCAAAGCCTTGCGGATATCGTTTTCGCTGTATGTCTGCTGCATCGGCGTAATATCCTGCGCCTTGTAATTTTGCGCAATATTATAATTGGCCCTGCGCGAAGCAGCTTCATCAAATGCCGCGTTTTTCAAAACTTCCATCCGTTTCTGCAAACCTGAAGCTTTGTTGCTGGTGCACGGACCGGAAACACAACCGCCATAACACGCCAAACATTCCAAAAACGTCGGCCGGTTCAATTTTGCAGGATCAATATGCGTCAGCTCTTCCTGCAAACTATATATGCCGGTAATTTGTGTCATGTAAACATTTTCGGGCAAATGATAAGGCCTGATAGTCTCGATCATACCGCCCTCAATTGGATAAGCGCAGCCTTCTTTGGCATTATCCAACGTAAAGACATCAAACACGCCCGGCGTTACTTCCTCCGGTTTAATATTTTCGTCTTTCAGCCACTGGCGTAAATCTTCAAAGCTCAATGCCAATGATAACAAATCGGGGTGACGATCCGCTTCAAACTTTTTGGCAATGCAGGGACCGATAAAAATTGTTTCAATATTTTTACCGAATTTTTCTTTCAGCATCCGGCAATGCGCCAGCAGCGGAGAAGCCAGATTTGTCAGACAGCCTGTCAGCTCGGGCAAATATTTTTCAACATATTCGACCACGGCAGGACAAGCCGTTGAAATAAACAGTTTGTTTTCTTTCTTTTCAGCCGCTTCCCGAAGCAGAGCAACGGTTGCCGCCGTCACCTCCTGAGCGCCGAGCGCTGTTTCGCTCACGCCTCTGATCCCGAGCCGCCGGATTGCCGCAATCATTTGCTCTTTGCTGTAATCCGGAAATTCAGTCACCCAAGAAGGCGCCAGAGATACATAAATTTCTTTATTGCTGGAAACCAAATATTTCGCCCGAGCCAAGTCGCTTCTTGGCTGCTTGGCATGCGCCGGACAAACTTCATAGCAGATTCCGCAGGCAATACACAAATCCGGCACGATCATGGCGGAATTATCTTCAATCTTAATGGCCTTTACCGGACAACGACGAACGCATTTATAGCAGTCCTGACAATCATTTTTAACGGTATAAAGAGGAAATTCTCTGTTAGACATTGTTCTCTCCGCCGGAGTTATTCTGATAATGTTTTTCCAAAATATCATAAAGCATACCGCTTTCGACATTATTATATTCAACATCGTCAATCGTCACGTTTGGCCCTTTGGAGCATTTATCGCAGCAACGCAGACCTGTCAGCTCAACCTCGGCATCCAAATGATGACTTTCCAGAAAATTTTGAATTGTCTGAAGATTTTTGGCATTTCCGCGGGCAAAGCAGGAACTGCCCATACACACTTTAATTGTTGAAGCCATACGCCCTCCGGGTCAAAAAAATATCCTAATGAATTATACAGGCAGACCCTCGAAAACGCAACAGAAATAGTGCTTATCAAAATTTATTTTTAGCTGGGGAAACCCGGGTAATTTTCTTGCTATCGCCGCAAAGCGGGATTATGATATCAGGCAGATTATCACGCTTTGAGGATAAAATGTCGCAAACAAACAGATTCATGGCCGAAAAAAACCTGTTGGAAACGCTCGACCGCATCGCGCGCAACCAAGCGGCTTATTCGGTACTTTATGTCAGTTTGTCAAAATTAAAGCCCAAAAACCGGCACCCGTCGTTTATCAAAATTATCGCCAAATTATTTGATGATCTGGTCGGCGCCGCCGAAGGCATGATGTTTATTCTCAACAGCGGCGACTTTGCCATTCTTGGCAAAAACATCACTTCGGCCATTGTGGCCGATGCGGTTGACAAACTGCGCCAGGGGCTGGCTTCCGACCCGATTTTGTTTGGCTCAAATATTTCCGAATTTGCCCGTCTTTACCATTTTCCCGAAGACTTCACGACCCTCTATGAATATATTGAACATCAGATCAGCAACGCTCCCCCGCCGGATTTTTCCAATCTGAAATATCCGGTTGAAGCCGCGCAAATGGAAGGTGTTCTGGCGCATCTTGATGCCATCAATGTGGCCGATATTGTCAAACATCAAAGTATCATTCGTCTGAAAAACGCCAACCATTTTGAATTGATGTTCCAGGAATTTTTTGTTGCAGTCAAAGATCTCAGCGCCAGATATGACAAAGACGTCGACCTGACAGCAAACAAATGGCTGTTTTTATACCTGACACAAACACTTGATAAAAAAACGATTGCCTCTTTTCAGGTAGCCGAACTGAAACACTGGCCGCACCGTGTCAGCCTGAACCTGCATTTATCCTCTGTTTTTACGCCGGAGTTTGATAACCTGGCAGACAACGGCCTGCCGTCGCAGCCGCAGATTATCGCCGAAGTCCAGATGATGGATATTTTCAACCAACTGGATAGTTATTTTGAAGCCAAAGAAAAATTGCATGCGCACGGACACCAAATTTTGATCGACGGACTAATACCCGAAACATTGTCTCTAATTGACCTGAACCACCTTGCTCCGGATCTGATCAAACTGTTTTGGAACCCGATGATGGAATTTGACACCGATAATCAGGAACTTCGCAAAACCATTGAGCATTTTGGCAGCGAGCGTGTTATTCTTGCCAAATGCACTGATGAAAAAGCGCTGCGTTGGGGAATATCATATGGCATTCGCGCTTTTCAGGGGCCATACATGGATAATCTTGAAACAGCCGTCATTCGCGCCCGTTGCCCCAACGGACAAATCTGTTCGGCTACTGATTGTCTCAAGCGTCGCCGGCTGATCACCGGAACAGAACGCCGGCAATGTCCGTATATTGATTTTTTGGAAAATTCGCTGGAACAGGAAAATGGAAATTAGGTCAAACAACCGCAGAAACCGTACCGATATTGCTGTCGCCGAATATCTGCGCCGGCTGGATGACAGTGTGCGCGAATATGACGCCATTTATATCAGAGTCTCTGCGCTTGAAAATAAAAATCTCCGCGAATCTCATCGTCAGGAACTGGCCGACACTTTTGCTGCTTTTGTTTCTCAGAGCATGGCGCGCTATTTCTGGTTTGCTAATGAAGACGTTATTGTTATTTACAACCGCCGCATTAAAGACGAAATTCTTTCCTGCCTTGTCAAAATCCGTTTCATTTTCCACGATGACCAATTGCTTAAAGGCACCGACAACTTGGAATCTGCCGGTTTCATACGCTTCTACAACATGGCTCAGGACAAAAAAGATTTTTATCACCTGGTCAGTTTTTTAAGCAAACAGCAAACACCGATCAAACTGCAAACCAAAAAAGTAATGCCTTTCACCATGTCGCCGATTAATCAGACGCCGCAAAAACAAAAAAAACCTCTGACCACAGACATTTTGGCCCGGGTGCAGAAAATTCTCTCGGTAGCGGATTTTTCCAGCTTTATCCGTCGACAGGCCATCTGCGCCGTCATCGGCAAATCATCGCCGCTGCGGGTGTTTGAAGAAGTATACGTTTCCATTCCCGATCTGCGTGAAATGCTCCTGCCCGATGTGGACCTCCTGTCTGATCCGTGGCTGTTTCTTTCGCTGAGCGAAACCTTGGACAAGCGGGTGCTGGAAACCATCAGCCGCCATGATGACGGTTCGCTCATCGGCAACTTCAGCATTAATATAAATGTATCGACGATTCTTTCTGATGAATTTCTCGCTTTTGACGAAAGCATCAGCGCCTCCATGCGGCCAAGCATTATTCTTGAGCTGCAACTGGTTGACATTTTCAGCGACATTAAATCATTCGTTTTGGCTAAAACTTTTGCGCAGGCCCGCGGTTATAAAATCTGCATTGACGGCATCACCGTCGACAAACTCAAATATCTCAACCGCGCCAATCTCAACTGCGACCTGATGAAAATCATTTGGCACCCGGCTTTCACGGAAGTTGTCAACGAAGACAAGCATTTCATGGACTATATCAATAAAGCAGAGCGCGCCAAAATGATCCTCTGCCGCATTGATGACCCTTCCGCCATTGAAGTTGGCAATTCTCTGGGCATCAATCTTTATCAGGGCCGCTATGTCCAACGTTTGCTCAACGCCACCGCGCCCCGAGTTCCTTTTGCCCAGCACAAATAAATTTTAGGCACAATCTCCGCTTGCATTTCTGTTCTTGGTGTGTTAAAGGAAAAGCCGATTATGCTATCATTATGGAGTTATTAAGCAAACAGCTTCATGGAACTCCTTTTACGGAAACTTTTTTATAAACCCATAAAACATTGTTCGTATGAAGAAAATTATTGTACTAGATGCCGAAGAAAACGCTTTTTTGTTTGACGGTCATCACATGGAAAATCTCGGTCATGCCGAAAAGTTCAAAAACTCATGGAAAAACGTCATTTATGCCATTGGCAAAAACCTCTACGGAAAATTTAAGGATAAATATTTTCTATTGGCAATTGATGCTGAAGTGTTTGGTTTTGGCGCTCCGGACACCTACGCGGAAAAACAATTTGCCTGTATTGGCGGAGAATATGTGTATCTGGACCCTAAAGTGCCCGGAATTCACAAATTACCCAATAGTCCGGTCTATGCCGAGTTTTATGCCACAACAGATATTGACTTGGCGGCCACCGCATGCCTGATTAAAAAAGCAAAAGGAGAATGCTACGTCTTCCTGTTGAATGCCGACGGGGAAATTGCCCCTTCTGAAAAAGAAGCCTTGCTCTACAACGGTTGCCTTTTCTGGAATGGCGGCGGATATATTCTGCATAAGGGGCTGTTTCTGCGTGAACCTTGGACAATAGCTTACCAAAATGAAGCGTACCTGGTTTTGCAACTGAGACACGTTTTATTCTTCTTTGGAACCGACGGTACCAAAAAAGTTCTCGGCCGGCTCAAAGAAATTGTCGACACACCAAACGGCAAAGTTCTCTTGGCCTATATCGGGAAAGACATTTTCTGTTATCATTTTGGAGACCAAAACATCCAAAATATCGTTTGCGTGACGGAAGGTCAGAACTACAGCATCGATAAAGAAGGAAATATTTGTCACGAATACATCTATCAAATGAGCCTTGATGATCCTGACACATATGTTTCTGAAATTTATAAATTCCGCGACGGAAAATACGTTCGCGTGACAGATGCATAACTCTTCCTTATAAGAAAAACCTCTCATCTTCAGATGAGAGGTTTTTCTTATGTATCAATGGCTACGCAGACTTCTTCGCAACAATTCGTCTTTCTTACGGAGCTTTTCTTTCTTAAGCTGTTCGATTCTAATCATATTTTTCCAGATATGGCGTTCTTCCTTTTTAAGAGCGGCTTCCAACCGGGCATGCTGAAGGCGCAGGTTTTCAACCGTCGTCTCAACTTCCGTATACGTCATCATGAATCTCCTTTAATAAGGTGATCGACAACATATATTATAATCATCTTTTTACCAAAAGACCATATAAAAAAAACAAAGGAGAACAAATATGCCGAATATGGATTGGTATGCCGCGCTGGCTAAATCGCCGTTAACACCGCCGCCATATGTTTTTCAGACAATATGGCCGCTTTTATATCTTCTGATGGGAATTTCGGTTTATCTTTATGTGCGCCAGACACCGAAAATTCAGCGCCCGCTGGGTATCTCTTTCTTTGGGCTGCAGCTTTTTCTTAATTTTTTGTGGAGCCCGGTTTTCTTCGGAATGCAACATATCGGCGGCGCCTTGCTGATTTTATCTTTGCTGATTTTCGCTGTCCTCGGCACAATATGGATCTTTGCCAAAACTTCAAAAACAGCCGCTTGGCTGCTTGCGCCGTATTTTATATGGGGTTTGTTCGCCTGGCATCTTAATTTTGCCGTCTGGCAACTAAACTAATATCCTGGCAGCAAAGGTCAGTCTTTGCCGATATTAATATTCCGATTAATATTAACCGAAAGGATAATGCCGAAAGAAGCCATGACCGATAAAATCACCGTTCCGCCATAAGAAATCAGCGGCAGCGGCACCCCGACCACCGGAATCAAACCCAACACCATGGCCATATTGATCATGACATACAGAAAATAATTGGTTGCCAGACCAACGGCGGCCAACTTGCCGAAATAGCTGGTTGTGCGCAAGGCAAAAGCATAACTATAGACCAAAACCAAAATATTGACCACCACCACAAAGATAGCGCCGATCATGCCAAATTCTTCTGAAAGCATCGTAAAAATAAAATCAGTGTGCTTTTCCGGCAGAAAGTTCAGATGGCTCTGTGTTCCTTTCAGAAAACCTTTGCCGAAAACACCGCCCGAACCAAGCGCAATTTTTGATTGAATGATATGATAACCGGCGCCGAGCGGATCTCTTTCCGGATCCAAAAAAGTCAGAACGCGGTTTTGCTGGTAATCATGCAATAAATTCCAAGCAATAGGCATAGAAACAATTGCGCCAAGCAAAACCACGCCAAATTTCCACAACTGCACGCCAACCGCAAAAAACATGGCCCCCGCCGTAAACAAAAGCATCAGCGCCGTGCCGAGATCCGGCTGCGTCATCACCAAAAATGCGGGAATCAACACAATCAGCAAAGGTGTCACAAGACCGCGTACGGTTTCAATATTCTGCAGCGACGTGCCGTGAAAATACCGGGCCAAAGCCAGTACCATGGCAATTTTCATCAGTTCTGAAGGTTGTAGCTTCATAAACCCCAAATTAATCCAGCGCTGGGCTCCCATACCGACATGCCCGCTGACTTCCACGATAAACAGCAAAACCAGCGTTGCAAAATAAAACAAATAAGCATAGCGCATAAAATACTTAACATCAATCATCGCCACCACCAGCATCACCGCAAAACCAAGACAAAAGCGCAACAACTGGTTAAGTGCCCATGGCTGCCAGCTGCCATTTGCCGCCGAATACAACATGGTGACGCCGATAGAAGCCAAAATCATGATAAACATCAGATAGGCAAAATTCAGACTCTGAAATTTTTCTTTCAGAGTCAATGACTGACTTTTAAAACTCGTTTCATAAAATTTATACATTCTTATTCCACCGGCTTTGCTGTTGCATCAAGTTTCAGAGCTTCCAACAATAATTTGCTGCCAATTGGCGCCGCCACCGCCGAACCGCTGCGGCCGTGCTCTACCAAAACCGCCACCGCATAACGCGGATTATCATACGGCGCATAGCCGACAAAAACCGCGTGATTACGATATTTCCAAGGCAAATCTTCCTGTCGGACAATCCCTGTCTGTCGTTCTTTCATCGTGATGCGCCGAACCTGAGTTGTTCCCGTCTTCCCGGCCATTTTCATCCCGTGAAAATCAAAATACGATCCTCTGGCCGTTCCGCCCGGAGCATTCACGACATTAAACATCCCTTCGCGCACAAGAGCCAGATTGGCGGCGCTGATATTCATTTTTTCCAGTTCCGGCTTTTCCGTTGTCTTGACCAGCGTCGGTTTGACACGATACCCGCCGTTGGCAATTCGGGCGGTCATGGTTGCCAGTTGAATCGGCGTTGTCAGAATATAACCTTGCCCGATACCGGAAATCAGCGTCTCGCCGAGTTGCCAGGGCTCGCCAAAACGACGGCGTTTCCAATCACTGTCAGGAATAAGCCCGGCTTTTTCGTTCTCCAGACCGATGTTGACTTTCTGCCCAAGCCCAAAACGGCGTGCCATTTCCGCAATTTTATTAATACCGACTTTTTGCGCCGTTTCATAAAAGAAAATATCGCAGGAATGCTGCAACCCCTGCACCACATCCAAATAACCGTGTCCGGGTCTCTTCCAGCAATGAAAGGCATGATTGCCCAAAAACATTCGTCCGGCGCAAAAAGATCTGGTCTGCGGGCTGATGGCGCCGCTTTCCAACGCGGCCAAAGCCACCACCATCTTAAAGGTTGACCCTGGCGAATATTGTCCGGACAAAACTTTATTCATCAACGGCTTATGTTCATTTTTATTCAGTTCGATCCACTCTTTTGAGCTGACACCCTGCGTCAGCAAATTCGGATCATACGCCGGCGTGGAAACAAAAGCCAGGATTTCGCCGCTGTACACATCAAGCAAAACCGCCGCGCCTGTCTCTTCGCCAAACAGATCATAAGCCTTTGACTGCAGCCGTGCATCAAGACTAAGCTCGACTTTTTCTCCGGGAATACCGTCAACGCGTTCAATCTCTTTCATCACCCGTCCAAAAGCATTCACCTCAAGTTTAAGGTTGCCGCTTTTACCGCGCAGCTTCTTTTCATAAAGCTTTTCAATACCGGCCTTACCAATCTTGAACCCCGGCACTTCCAACAGCGGATCGCTTTCTCGGCGGATATCCTGTTCCGAAACAGAAGAAACATAACCGATGACATGAGCTGTTTTTTCGCCGTAAGGATAATATCGCGTCAATCCCTCGTCAATGATAATTCCCGGCAGATCCGGCGCATTCAGCTGAATCCGCGCGACCTCCTCCCAACTCAGATTATCTTTGATTTTAATTGGCACAAAGCTGCGATTCTTCTTCAAATCTTTTTTAATTTGCTCTTCTTCAGCCTCCGACAAAGGCATAATTTTCTTAAAAGCATCTAATGTTTCCTGCACATTGGGTGTTTGCTCGGCCACAATCATCGCTTGAAAATTCTGTCGATTAGTCGCCAGCATTTCGCCATGGCGATCATAAATCACGCCGCGCGGAGGCACCAGCAACCGCGTAGAAATCCGATTCTCGTCAGACAGCGTCTTATATTTATCCGCCTGATAAACCTGCAGATAATACAACCGGGCAATAATCACAAACAACAGCAAAACCTGACCTGCCGCCAAAATCAGCGAACGGCCGATCAACATCTTGCCTTTGTCATTATCCCTGTTCATCAATCTTCATCCTGAATCAGTTTATTTTGCACAAAAGCCAGCAACAAAGACACCAGCGGATAACAAAAAACCGTCACCAGATAGCTGAAGAGCAAAATCCCCAACGGCAGGAAACAACTGTAATAAACCGAAACCACCAACCAGCGCGACAGCATCGTTACCAGTGCAAGTACCATAAAACCGTACCACAACGCCACAAAAGGCTTTGCCGTCAAAAACCGGGAAGCCGCATTTGTCAACGCATATAAAACAAGCATGGCAAAAATACTGGACCCCATGGGCGCCGAGCTGATCAAATCATCAATCAGACCCAACAAAAAAACTGACCCAAGACTAAACAAGTCCGGACGATGCACCAGCCAGAAATAACCGCAGACCAACGCAATGGCGGGGTGAATGCTGTTTAAAAACATAAAATCAAAAGGCAGATACGAAAGCAAAATAAAAAAAACCGATGACAACAGCGGCAGCAGACGTTGAAACAGCGAATTAATATTTTCGTCGAGTTCGTCACTCATGTCCGCCCTCGTGTTTCAACTGTAAATCATCTTCGCTCAACAAGCCTTCCAAGCCGTAATTAATCAGTTTGATATATTCAAGTTTTTCAAGAGAACTGAACGGCTTAACCGCAATTTCATTTTTCTCGGCGCTGACAACCTTGCCGATCGGCAGTCCGGCAGGAAACACGCCGGCCACACCGGAAGTCACAATTCTGTCGCCGACACTGATACCGGCATCTAACGGCGTAAACACCAGTTTGGGCAAAGTAGTATTATCCCCCGACAAAATACCGCGAACGCGCGAGCTTTCAACCATCACCGGAATTTTTGAGTTAATATCGGTAATCAGCAAAATCCGGGCATAAGCGGCTCCTACCCTGTCCACACGCCCCACGACCCCGCGTTCAGACATGGCGACCTGACCTTTTTCAACATGTTTATCGCCGATATACGCAATCATCGAATGAGAAAAAGCGTCCCCTTCCTCGGCAATCACTCTGGCTGTCACAAAATCGGAATCCGGCGGCGTCACATAGTTCAAAAGATCGCTCAGCAGGCGGTTTTCAATCTCTAAAGACTTATAACGGTCATACAACAGATTAAGCTGACGGTTTTCCTCTTTCAGACGCAAATTATCGGCATGAATCTGTCGCAAGTCCCGAAAATAATCATAGCTGCGCACCACCATTTTGGCCGGCAGAGCCAAAACATCAATCAGCGGCGAAAGCATATCCGTTGCAACATTAGAAGTTTTCTCAATCAAAATTGTATCGGTTTTATTGACCAGCATCAGCGCAAAAGCAGACAAAAACAAGATTACTAGCGCAAACTTTTTGGCTAGTAATCGAATATGGCTGAGATGTAAAAATAAACTTCTGCGCCGTTTCATAAATTCAAAAACCTTCCGGACAAATGCGTCTCAAAACGCTGACAGTTCACACCGGACAACACGCGAACCGGTACAGCCGCTTAAAGAGCTGTACCGGTCTTTTGACCTTAATACATGGTTGACAAAATCGAACGCAGCCGGCTGATATCCTCCAGCGCCTTACCCGTTCCTTTGACGACACAGGCCAACGGATCTTCCGCAATTGAAACCGGCAAACCGGTTGCATTGCGCAATACCTGATCCAAGTTGGTCAACAACGCACCGCCGCCCGTCAGAACAATACCCTTGTCGACAATGTCCGCGGCCAGCTCCGGTGCTGTATATTCAAGCGCAACCTTAACCGCTTCAACAATCTGTGCCACGGGTTCGGACAAACTCTCGGCCACCTGGCGTTCGGAAATAACGATTTCTTTGGGAACGCCGTTCATCAGATCGCGACCTTTAATTTCAAAAGTGCGGCCATCACCTTTTTCAGGCGCACAAGCCGAACCGATCTCTTTTTTGATCTTTTCCGCGCTGCCTTCACCGACCAGCAAATTATGGTTACGACGAATATAAGAAATAATGGCGCTATCCATTTTGTCACCGCCGACGCGCACCGAACGCGCATAAACAATGCCACCCAAAGAAAGCACGGCCACTTCGGTTGTGCCGCCGCCGATATCGACCACCATCGAACCGGTCGGTTCGGTCACCGGCAGATCAGCACCGATCGCTGCCGCCATCGGTTCTTCAATCAGCCAAACCTTGCGGGCTCCGGCGGCTTCGGCAGATTCCTGAATAGCACGGCGTTCCACAGCGGTTGAGCCCGAAGGCACGCACACGATCACCATCGGAGAGGCAAAAGCTCTGCGGTTATGAACTTTGCGGATAAAATATTTGATCATCTCTTCGGCAATCTCAAAATCGGCAATCACGCCGTCGCGCAGCGGACGGATGGCATGAATGTTTCCGGGGGTGCGGCCCAGCATCTGCTTGGCTTCGTTGCCCACCGCCAAAACCTGTTTTTTGCCGCGATATTCTTCAATAGCCACCACAGAAGGCTCGTTCAGGACAACACCTTTTCCCTTGACATACACCAATGTGTTCGCGGTGCCCAGATCAATAGCCATATCGGCGGACAGCCACCCCATAAACTTAGACAGCATGTGCTCATCTCCAAAATTAAAATTATTATTGTTTAATTCTTATAACGATAATCTTTTCTGTGCAAGAGCAAATTGTTTTTTTAACAAATAAATAAAAGCGTTAAAATTTCCTTCCAAAAATTTTTCCGTTTGCCCGTCATCCGGCAAATTCAGAAACAATCTTGCCTCTCCCAGCAATGTTCAATCAAACACTGAGCCGCCAGCTTATTCCGAAACCAGGTTCTTTGGCGCTTGGCATATTGGCGGGTATGCAGTTTTGCCAAATCAACGGCTTGTTCCAGACAGATCTCGTTCTGCAGATAAGCGGCCAATTCGGGAACCCCGAGCATTTTCATTGCCGGCAGCTTCGGATCAAGCCCCAGAGCTAAAAGCCGCCGCACTTCCTCCAAAGCCCCGTTTTCCATCATCCGGTCAAACCGAAAGCGGCATCGCTCATCAAGTTCGGCTATGGCAGGAATAATCTTGATCACATAAAACTCAGCCGCCGGCAACTTTTTCTCCAATGGCTTACTGTACCATTCGTCAATAGAAATTCCTGTTTGCAAAAAAATCTCACAGGCACGCCGCACGCGCGTTGTATCATTGACATTAAGACGCGCCGCTCCAGCCGGGTCCATTTGTTTCAACCGGGCATACAAACCGCTTTGTCCTTCCGCGGCCAAAAGTTGCCATACCTCTTCCCGAACGGTTGCAAGCGGTTCGGGGATCGGCGTTGTTCCGTTAATCAGATTGTCGATATAAAGCCCCGTTCCGCCGACGACGATCGGCAATCTTTCGCGTTTTTGAACCTCGTTAACAGCTTCAACGGCACGTTGCAGCCAATCAACCACCGTACCGCGAACCGCCGGCGGATATATTTCGTATAAATGATGCGGAATCTCATTTTTTTCCGCAGCCGTCGGCGCGGCCGAAATCAGAGACATTCCCTGGTAGACCTGCATTGAATCGGCATTGATGATTTCGCCTTTATACCGTCGGGCAAGTTCCATTGCCAGCCCGGACTTACCCGATGCTGTCGGCCCGGCGATGACAACCACGGTATTAGATTTGACATTATTCAGCTCAATCATACAATCCGTCCCTGAATCGACCAAACATTTTGCGGATCAAATCTTCCGGCATTTGGCATTTTCAACCAGTTTGACGCATAAATCCGCATAAGAAACACCGGCATATTTAGCTTGTTCGGGAACCAGCGACAATGAGGTCATTCCCGGATTGGTGTTGATTTCAAGCAAGACGACGCCATCTGCGGGATTATACCGGAAATCAGTGCGGGACACAGTATTGCACCCCAGTTGCCGATGCAGTTTTTCCGCATAAATTTTACAGGTTTTTGCAACTTCGTCAGGAATCTCCGCCGGCAAAATATGTTGCGTGGCGCCGGTGGTATATTTGGCTCTGTAATCATAAAACGCATCCGAGGCACGCAGCTCGGTAACAACATACGCCTTTCCTTCCAGACACATGACCGTCAGCTCCTGCCCGGAAATATACTTTTCCACCAGAATTTCCCGATCCGTATCTTCATATTTGATTTTGGACAAATCTTCTTTGCTGTTGACAATAAACACCCCGACACTGGATCCGTCGCTCACCGGCTTAACCACATAAGGCATCGGAATAAGCGTTCCGTCGGCCAGAAAATCGCGCACTGTCATTTTTTGACTCGGAGCCACACGAATACCACAGCTTTCAGCCACCATTTTGGTAAGAAATTTATCCATGCCGAGGGCTGATGCTTTCAACCCGGAATGGGTATAAGGTATCTGCATCAGATCGAGCATTCCCTGAATTTCGCCGTCTTCGCCCCAGTTGCCGTATAAACCGTTAAAAATAACGTCAGGTTTTTCTTGCTTAAGAACATCAATCAATTTCCACACATCGGTAAAATCATGTGTCACAACCCGGTACCCTTTTGACACCAGAGCTGCCGCAATATCTTTCCCCGAATTGAGGCTGACATCTCTTTCTGCCGACAAACCGCCGCTCAGAACCAAAACTTTTTTAGCTTCCCCTGACATGATTAAGTCCTTTAAATTATAAATTTTTATGCTATGGTATGCGCAATTGCTGTCATTATATGTCAAAAGTTTAAAGAAAGAATAAAGCCAAATGAAAAAAAATACTCTGTTTTTCGGCCTGCTTTTCTGCCTCTGCGGCTTGACAACAAACACCGAAGCATTCAGCGTCACGCATGACTTCAGCGTCGGCATCGGTCCGTTTGACGCCAGTCGCACCCGTTTTTCCTATTTGCTGGAGCCTTCGGCCTTTCAGGTAAAATCCGCCGTCAAAACGCATGGTCTTTTTGATGCGCTCTACCCGTTTAAAGCCGACTATGAAACTTCTGGCAGGATTCGCGGAGACGATCTGGAAACCAGAAACTACAACTATCGTTCGCAAACTCGTTTCAACCATCGCACCAAAGAACTGGTGTATGATAATAACGGTATTCTGCTGTATCGGCTGAGCAGCAAAAACGACCGCAAAAAGAAAGTACCCATTGCCCGTGATGATAAAAACGCCGGCACCACCGATTTTCAAACGGTTTTTGCCGAATTAGCCAAACAATACAATAATGTCGGTTTTTGCGATGCCCGTCTGCCGGTTTTTGACGGCAAACGGCGTTTTGATGTTATTTTCAAAGACGAAGGCAAAGAAATTCTGGAACCGCTTCCCCAATCTCCTTTTGCCGGCGAAGCCGCCAAATGTTCCATGTATATTGACAAACTCAATACCGAAGATGATGACATGCTGATGCAGATCAGCGCCGAACGCCCCATTTATTTTTGGATCATGAAACAGGAAGGCAAAGCTTTCATTGCCCGCATCCGCATTGACGATACTCCGCTCGGAGCGTTGGAAGCTTATGCCACGCAGATAACCGTAAAGGAATAATACGATGCTGCCCAAAGCCGAACTTTTGCTTCCCGCCGGTTCACTGATCAAACTCAAAACCGCTTTTCTCTATGGTGCCGACGCGGTCTATGCCGGCACCCCCGACATGTGCCTGCGCGCCCAAAGCAAATTCACCCCCGAAGATTTGGCTGAAGGAATTTCTTTTGCGCACAAACTTGGCAAAAAAATCTACCTCACGCTTAATTTATTCATGCATAATCGTGATGTTGAAAAACTGCCGGCTTTTACGGCCACGCTGCGCCAGCTTGCCCCGGACGGTGTTTTGGTGGCGGATCCCGGGGTATTTCAATATCTTCGCGAGCATGCTCCTGAACTGGCGCTTTTTGTCTCCACGCAGGCCAATATTTGCTCCTGGCAGGCCGTCAAATTTTGGCAATCTCTGGGCGCAAAGCTTTGTGTGCTCGGCCGCGAAGTCACTTTTGAAGAAATGCGTGAGATTCGCCGGCGTTGTCCTGACATTTTGCTGGAATGTTTTATGCACGGTGCCATGTGTATGTCCTATTCCGGACGCTGCCTGATTTCCAACTACCTGACTGGCCGCAGCGCCAATCAAGGCAAATGTGCTCACTGCTGCCGCTGGCACTATAAACTGCATATTCGGCTCAAAGACGGCAGCATTAAAGAGCTCATCGTCAATGAGCACAATAAAGATTCTTTTGAATTTTTGCTGGAAGAAGATTTTCGCCCCGGCGAATATTATGAAATCGTTGAAGATGAGCATGGCGGCTATATCCTCAATTCCAAAGACATGTGCCTGATGCCGCGGCTGAATGAGCTGCTCTCGATCGGCATGGATTCACTCAAAGTTGAAGGACGCAACAAAACCGAATATTATGCCGCCACCGTCGCCCGGGCTTATCGTGCCGCTATTGACGACTGGTACCGATCTCCCGAAAAATGGAACTATCAACGCTACATCGGGGAACTTGATGCTTTGCAAAACCGGGGATATTGCCTTGGTTTTCACGACGGCCAGCTCACAAATCTCAGCCAAAATTATGAATACACCCGCACGCTGGGAGACTGGCTGTTTGCAGGCTCAATCGTTCAATGGCAGGACAGTGACGCCGTCTTTGAAATCCGCAATTATATCAACGGCGGGGAAGAAATCGAATTTTTGCTTCCCGGCAGTCTGGATGTCATCAAACTGCGCCTCAACGAATTTGAAGATGCCGCAAGCGGTGAAATTTCGCCGCGTGTTTCCGCCGGACAAAGCAAAAAGATCCGCATTCGTCCGCAAAACTGGCCTTTGCCGATTGCAGAAATCAAGCAAAAACTACCCCAATATACTGTTGCCCGCAAATTTGCCCCGCTGCGGGATGAATCCTCAAAAATGCTCAACCGCAAAAAAGCTGAATTCATTAAACTGTACCAAAAATAAGTCAAAGGCCGAGGATCATCATCCATCGGCCTTTTCCAATAAAGAAGAAACTTTTTCTTTCAGCTTCTCCAGGCGGATCACTTCGTGCAATTGTCCTTCCTGCATATAAATTTTTGCAAGATCAGTGCTGATCTTGATAATCTCTTCACAACGTTTGACCATCCCGACCGGGGCCTCTCCCCATGTATCAAGCATCTGTTCCCAAACAGCGGCTTTCTGCCGATTAGTGCCGGCCAGATAGATAGCCTTTTGCCAATATTTCAGTGCATCCTGCGGCCGATTCTTTTCCTTAAACGCCTGAGCAATATTATTATGTGCCCAATACAACAGCATATTGCGTTTAATATTCGGATTCCATCGGCAGGTTACGCTATTGGCACAAAAGTCAATCACCCTGGCATAGGCTCTGATCTTATCATCCGGGTTGTCTGTTCGCCTGGCACAGTCAAAGGCCTGTTTATACACCTGTATGATTGAGGCGGGCGCAGATATATTTTCTTTTTCCGTCCGCATTTTTTCATCCGTTCAATGCTGCATGACCGTTTCATCAAAGCCGAACACACATTTGTGTGACAACTTACCGCCGGTCTTCATGCAATATTCGTCGCGCGTCAAATCATACTTGGCATATATCGGACAAGTCTCGCATAAACAGCCGTGATCTTCATCAATGCAGTGGCTTTTTTCAAAAGCACAAAACATCCCTTCAAAATGTTCGACATTTTCCAGATCATCCAGCATCTTAACCATATTTACCGGATAATTTTTAAGTTTACAGCCCAGAGTATAGGAAGGACAGTTGCGGCATTGACATTCTTTCAGGTTTTCTTTTGTTTTGGCAACCAGCATTTCTTCACTCCTCAAAATTGATTGAACATTATCAAACTTATGCTGCGCTGCCGCAAAAACAATAGTTCTTTGGAATAGAAAAACACCGTCGTTTTTCAAGCGGCGGTGTTTTCAATCCAAAAGTTCAGGCCTCCGGCAATGAGGAATGGACTCTTTTTTCTTCCGGAACAGGAGATTCTGCCGATTTATCAACCGGTCGGCCGGCAATAACATCCTGAATCTCTTCGCCGGTCAGCGTCTCATATTCAATCAGTGCCGAAGCCAAAGCCTCCCACTCTTTTTCATGTTCTTTCAGCAGTTGAGTCGCCTGTGCATGAGCATTAACAACCAAATTTTTAATTTCGGCATCAACCAAACGCGCCGTTTCTTCGCTCATATTTCGGCTCTGAGTCACAGACTTGCCCAAAAAGACCTCGCCGGTGTTTTCCGCATACAAAACCGGGCCGAGTTTTTCGCTCATTCCCCACTCTGTGACCATGGAACGGGCCAGATTCGTCGCCCCGGCAATATCCGAAGAAGCGCCGCTGGTCACTTTTTTGGCGCCGAACTTCAGCTCTTCAGCCACCCGGCCACCCATCATAATCACCAAGCGCGATAACATTTTAATTCGAGAATACGAATACTGATCCTTTTCGGGAAGCTGTTGTACCATACCAAGCGCTCTTCCTCTCGGAATGATTGTTGCTTTATGAATCGGATCGCTTTCTTCAACAAACAAAGAACAAATAGCGTGTCCTGCCTCATGATAAGCGGTCAGCTTCTTTTCATTTTCATCCATAGCCATCGAGCGCCGCTCGCTGCCCATCAGCACTTTGTCTTTGGCTTCGTCAAAATCCTGCGACGTCACTTTGTGCTTGTTTTTGCGAGCGGCCAAAAGTGCGGCTTCATTAACCAGATTGGCAAGATCCGCGCCAGAAAATCCGGGAGTACCGCGGGCAACCACAGACAAATTGACATCGCGGGCCAGCGGAACATTTTTGACGTGAACCTTCAAAATCTCCTCACGGCCTTTTTTATCCGGATTCGTCACCGTAACCTGTCGGTCAAAGCGTCCCGGACGCAGCAATGCCGGATCCAACACATCCGGACGATTGGTGGCCGCAATCAAAATAACGTTCTCATTGGCTTCAAAACCGTCCATTTCAACCAACAATTGGTTTAATGTCTGTTCGCGCTCATCATTGCCGCCGCCAAGCCCGGCACCGCGGTGTCGGCCCACGGCGTCAATTTCGTCAATAAACAACAAACAAGGAGCGTTCTTCTTGGCCTGAGCAAACATATCGCGCACACGGCTCGCGCCCACCCCGACAAACATCTCCACAAAATCCGAACCGGAAATGGAGAAAAACGGCACTTCAGCCTCGCCTGCAACGGCTTTGGCCAGCAAAGTTTTACCCGTTCCCGGAGGGCCGACCATCAAAACGCCCTTGGGAATCTTACCGCCAAGCCGCTGAAATTTTTCCGGATCTTTCAAAAAATCAATAATCTCTTCAAGTTCTTCTTTAGCCTCATCGGCACCGGCCACATCGGCAAACGTAACTTTTTTGGTATTTTCAATCAGTCTGGCGCGTGATTTGCCGAAACTCATGGCTTTATTATTACCGGAATTAGCCTGTCGCATAAAAAAGATCCACACGCCGATCAAAAGCAGCATCGGAAACCACGAAATCAAAATTCCCCAAAAATTATCTGAAGCATTGCTTTCCGGTTGCGCCGAAACTTTCACATCATTTTTGCGTAAAAGCTCAACCATTGACGGATCAAACGGCGCATAGGTATAAAAACGCTTGCCGTCTGTATATTTACCGGAAATACTGGCCCCTTCAATGGTCACTTCGGCAATTTTTTTATTTTCCACATGATTCATAAAATCGGAAAAAGCCAGCTTTTCGGCATTGGCCGTCTCCCGGCCGGGCATCAGCATATTCATCGCCGCGGAAAGGAAAATAAAAGCGGCCACCCAGACAATAATATTTCTCGCGTTTCTCATAAAAAAATCCTTAAAGACAGGTTGACTGATTTTCTATATATAGTTTTTTTCTTTTCAAAACTCAAGCGGGAAATCAAGCCGCCCCAGCAAAAAAACAAAAAAAACGGCCGGGATTGCCGACCGTTTTCTGCCTAACCCGCAAGCGGATTATCTGGCCTGATTAATAGCATCTTGCAAAACGCTTTCATCCAAAGTTTGGATAAGTTTATTGTCCAAAATCAGAGACGGAACACCGTTAACCTGAATTTTGGCTGCCAGATTGGAGGTTTCTTCCAAAGTTTTGTTAACTTTCTCGGATTCCATATCCACTTTCAGTTTTTCCAGATCAACACCGGCTTTGACAGCAGCTTCATCAATTTTGGCTTCCGTCAGCGGGCCGCTGATTTCAAAAACGGCGCTGTATACTTCGGCAAACTTGCCCTGTTCTTTGGCAGCCAAAGCGGCTTTGGCAGCATATTTAGACATCGGAGACAAGAAAGTCAAAGGTTTAACAACCAGTTTCAGATCGCTGTTTTTGGCAACAACATTCTTCAAAACCGGATAAATTCTGTGGCAATATCCGCAGGAGAAATCAAAGAATTCAACCAAAACAATCTCGCCGTCCGGATTTCCGAGAAAACCGTCATTCGGATTCTTGGTCAATTCTTCTTCGCTCTGCTCAAGCAGCTCCTGAGCTTTTTTCAGAGCTTCTTCTCTTTGTTTTTCTTCATAATTCTGCATAGCCTGGATAATCATTTCCGGTTTGGCGTTCAAAGCCTCTTCAACATTGGCGGCACCGCCGCTTTTGTTGCAGCAGAGGATGCACATAACAAGCGCAATGATCGCAACAACCAGAGCAACCAGGGACACATACACGGCATTAATCTTTTTCATTATCAGATTCCTCAAGTTATGATTATTTATCAACTCGTTTAATCTAACAAACTCTGAGCGATTTACAAGCGGAAAATAATATTTATTTATTATATTTGCGCAAATAATAAATTATTTTTTCATAAATTAAGCACTATAATATGATTCAAGTTTAAACCTTTTGAAAGAAGAGCAATGTTCCATATCAATGCCTCGCTTTTTTCCAAAACCAAAACCCTGGAAAGCAAAATAGACCTTTTTCATGACAAGCTGCTGGATGCAGCGATGACTTTTAAGAGAGCCGTCCAGATATTTCTGAACGAAAGCCGCAGCGACGCCTACCGCAAACTTTCCAAACAAATCAAACAAATCGAGCACGACGCCGACGGCTTGCGCCGCGATATTGAAAACAATCTCTACAGCCACAACCTGATCCCTGATCTGCGTGCCGACGTCCTTCAACTGGTAGAAAATCTGGACCGCATCATCAACAAATTTGACGAAGTTACCTACAAATTTTACGCCGAACGCCCTGAAATTCCTACGGAATATCACGGACGTATCAATGAACTGTGCAATTTAAGCTCCGAATGCGCCGAAAACACCGCTCGTGCAAGCCGCGCTTTTTTCCGCGACCTCAGCGCCGTGCGCGATTATTCGCAAAAAGTCTATTTCATCGAGCATGAATCCGACATTTCCACTCATCGTCTGAATGAAGCAATATTCGATTCTGATCTGCCGTTGGCCAATAAGCTCCAGCTTTCCGGTTTTATCAACGAAATTGCCGATATTGCCGATATTGCCGAAGATTTCATTGACGCATTGCTTATCTTTGCCATCAAGAGAGATATCTGACATGGATCTGAGCTTCTTCTTTTTTCTGAGTTCCGGATTGTTTCTCGGCTGGTCGCTCGGCGCCAGCGATGCCTCCAATATTTTTGGCACCGCCGTCGGCACCAAAATGGTTCGTTTTCGCACCGCGGCGCTGATTTCCTCCATTTTTATCATCATCGGCGCGGTCTATGCCGGATCCGGCGCCTCGCAAACCTTGGGGCATCTTGGCTCAATCAATACGCTGCCCGGTGCATTTATGTCAGCGCTGGCAGCCGCGCTGACCATTTATTGGATGGTTCTGGCCTCCATGCCCATCTCCACATCTCAGGCAATTGTCGGCGCCATCATCGGCTGGAATTTTTTTGCCGACAAACCGACAGACATCTCTGTTTTAAGCCAAATTATCGGCACCTGGATTTTCTGTCCGATTCTCTCTGGGATTATTGCTGTTTTGCTGTATGTGACGGTGCGTTTTCTGTTTCGCATGGCACACATACATCTGTTGCGGCAAGATTGCTACACGCGGGCGGGCTTAATCATCGCCGGTGCATTTGGCGCTTATGCGCTCGGCGCCAATAATATTGCCAATGTCATGGGTGTCTTTGTTGCCGCCGCTCCGTTGCACGAAGTTGACTTCGGATTCGGCATCGTCTTGAGCGGCACACAGGTTTTATTCCTCATTGGCGGCATCGCCATCAGCGTCGGAGTTGCAACCTATTCGCAAAAAGTCATGCGGACCGTGGGCAGCTCGATTATGAAAATGTCGCCGCTGATTGCCTGGGTCGTCGTTGTCTCGCAATCTTTGGTTTTGTTCTTGTTTGCCTCACAAAATCTCAAACATTTTTTAGTTGAACATCATCTGCCTTCGCTGCCGCTGGTGCCGGTTTCCAGTTCACAGGCCGTTATTGGCGCCTTGATTGGTATCGGATTGGCTCGCAGCGGCAAAACCCTGCATTGGGATATTCTCGGCAAAATTGCCCTAAGCTGGATAACCACGCCGATCATTGCGGCCGGCGTCTGCTATATTTCGTTATTTTTCTTGCAAAATGTATTTGGTCAAACGGTTTATCTGCCTTGAGGAAAATACCATGAAAATAACCATCCTTGCCATTGGCAAATGCAAAAAAAATTCACCTGAAGCTGCCCTGATCGCCGAATACACCAAACGTTCAAACTGGCCGATAACCGTCAAAGAAAAAGACAACACCTCGCAAAAAGAAGAAGCGGAATTCTTACAAGCCTCTATTCCGCCGCAGGCCAAAGTCATTGTGCTGGACGAACGCGGCGAAAACATCAAATCCGTCGAGCTGGCCAAGCGGATTGAAAACTGGCAACTCAAAGGTTGCTCTGAACTCTGTTTTCTGATTGGCGGCGCCGACGGCCACCTGCAAACCACCCGTGATCGGGCGGACTTACTTTTGTCTTTTGGCAAACTCACCTTGCCGCACATGCTGATGCGCGTCGTCCTTTGCGAACAAATCTACCGCATCCAGACAATTCTTTCCGGACACCCTTATCATCGCGAATAAAATATGGCTTGACTCCGCCATGTTTTTGTCTATATTTGTACATGAAAAATTATACATTTTAAATTATTATCTATGAACATCTTTAAAAAAATGGCACATTTGTTCTCAAAGAAGACAACTGCCGAAGATCAAGTCCCGACAACCGTTCAACCGGACATCACCATCAAAGAAAACGAAGGCATGACCGTCAAAGTGGCTGATCCGCCCTGTTCGCACAATCTTTCGGGAGTATTGGCCTATCCCGTTTTTGCACCGATGCCGTTGTTGCTGTGGTACAGCATCCAAAAAGCCATGGACGAGAAAGAACCTTTCTGCGGCAATATTTCCATGGTCACGGTTATAGATCTGTTTAATCCGCAGACAAGTGCTTTTATCTGCACGGCTTTTGCGATTAAAGATGCCAAGGGCTGGTATTGGGCCAAGATCGGTTCACCAAAAGTCTGTTTCTCGGGGTTTGATGCTTTTATTTACAAACAAGCGCAAACATTCCGGATTTCGCTCACATCCGATCGCAGCAAAAAGTCATATGCCGCCATATGTACATACACAAAAGGCGCCATCCTTGTCACCGGTCTGATTGAACAGACAAAAACACCGCCAACCGATGATGACAGAGAACCATTGGTTGAATGTGATATTCTGCCTTGTTTACTGGCCGAAGCCTGTGAGTTTGTCAAAAAGCTCTGATCGGCTCCGTAAAAAAGCCCGCCTGCCGCAAGACAGCCGGGCTTTTTGCTTAATCGGCACAATCTTAATTGGCCGCCGAACGAATTTGCGCCACAGAAGACCACATTTTTTCAATGCTGTAAAATTCGCGCACCTCAGGACGAAAAATATGAACAATCACATCAAAGGCGTCAATCAAAACCCAATCGGCTTTCTCCTTTCCTTCTGCCGTGGATTTAAAACCGGCTTCTTTAAGCTTCAGTTGAATATTATCCGCTAACGAGGCCACCTGCCGATTCGAACTGCCGCTGGCAATAACCATATAATTGGCAATTGATGTTTTTCCTTGCAAATCCATCACCACAACATCTTGAGCCTTGCCGTCGTCAAGTGTTTTGACTATCACATCCAAAATCTGCTCTGCATCATCTTTATTTTCTGTCATGATTGATTTTTCGGCCACTTGTATTTTCTCCTTTACTCACAACGGCGACCATACGCCGGACTTTGCTTCCTCGACCGGATCTAAAACGGTTTCTTTGGTTTTTCTGTCTCTGGTTATATACTGATTTACTTCACGCAGACAGTCAAAAAGCCCTTGTTTTGCCACAGCGGAAATCACAAAAACTTTTTTGCCGCAAGCCTGCTCAAGTTCCGATTTTTTGCGGGCCATATCTTCCGGCTCAACCGCATCAGCCTTATTCAAAACAACAACTTCCGGCTTTTGGGCCAAAACATCATTATACAAATCAAGCTCTTTGCGAATAGCCCGGTAAGAAGCCGCCGCATCTTCTGCAGTTGCATCGATCAAATGCAAGAGCGCCGAGCATCTTTCGACATGTTTCAAAAACCGATCTCCAAGGCCTGTTCCTTCATGTGCCCCCTCAATCAAACCGGGAATATCGGCAATCACCATTTCATAATTATCAACCCAGGCTACCCCTAAATTGGGATGCAGGGTTGTAAACGGATAATCGGCAATTTTGGGCCTGGCTTTGGTCACAACAGATAAAAACGTCGACTTTCCGGCATTGGGCATACCGACCAAACCGACATCGGCAATAACCTTCAAACGCAGCCAAACCCATTTTTCCTCACCGGGCCAACCTGGTTCGGCATAACGCGGCGCCTGATTAACCGCGGTTTTGAATTGCGCGTTGCCGCGGCCGCCATCCCCGCCTTTAGCCAACAAGAAACGCTGGCCGGGTTCAACCATGTCCGCCAACAAAGTCTGTTGGTCATCTGCCAGAATCTCCGTGCCCACCGGCACCTTAATTACAATATCTTCACCTTTGGCGCCCGTTTTGTCGGACCCCATACCGTTTTGACCTTTGCGCGCCTTAAAATGCTGATGATAACGAAAATCGATCAACGTATTGAGATTCGGCACCGCCTCAACATAAACACTACCGCCTTTACCGCCGTCACCGCCGTTTGGCCCGCCGAACTCGATATATTTTTCACGTCGGAAAGAAACACAGCCCGCGCCGCCGTTCCCCGACTGAACATATATTTTTGCCTGATCCAGAAATTTCATTTTTCAGCTTCTCAATGAAAGTAAAGGGGATGCGCTGACACCCCCTCTCTATTTATAATCCTTTGACGCGGAATCAACTATTCGCAAACAACGGAAACAACCGTTTTATTGCCGGCTTTTTTGGAAAACACGACTTTTCCTTCGGCAATGGCGAAAATCGTATGATCTCTGCCCATACCGACATTAGCGCCCGGATGATACTGAGTGCCACGCTGACGAACAATGATATTGCCCGGAATGACGCTCTGTCCGCCGGCCTTTTTCAAGCCGAGACGACGTCCGATGGAATCGCGTCCGTTGCTGGAACTACCGCCAGATTTCTTATGTGCCATAACTAAATCTCCTTCACCTTATTCTTATTTGCCGCAAACGTCGGTAATTTTAACCAGCGTAATTGACTGTCTGTGGCCGTTCTTACGACGGTAATTTTGTCTTCTCTTCTTTTTAAAGATAATGACCTTGGCATCTTTGGCCTGTTTCAAAATCGTCGCTTTGACACTGGCGCCTGCAACCAACGGATTGCCGATGGTATCGCCCAAAGCCAGAACTTCATTGAAAATAACTTCCTTACCTTCTTCACCGGCCAGCTTCTCAACCTTGACAACGTCACCCGCAGCCACTCTGTACTGCTTACCGCCGGTCTTAATTACTGCATACATGTTTATTCACCTTTATATTTCAAACACAAAACGTTGTTTGCAATATACATAAGTTTTTCGCGCTGTCAATAAGAATCTCAACAAAAATTAAATTTTAAAGTTTCCTTTCTTTTTGAGAACACATCGTTGAGATTGCCGGATGACCGTCGTTTTTCCAGGGTGACATTCATTTATTTTCACGCTCCAACACGCGGAACAGCTCCGGGCGCATAAAACGGCCGCGCCACAAACCGCGTTTTTCCTTTTTTGCCAAAGCTTCGTCTTCCGCAAAATCGGGAAGATAGCGCGTATACGCCACCGCCTGGCCGCGCCGCACCATTTCGCGGTTAATATTTACTCCGCCGGCATAGCAAATGGACACCTCCCGCTTATAACGATCAATTTTGCGCTTGATGCAATCAACGCCGCCGGCCGTCAGAGCGCGCAATGCATTTTCGGCTTCTTTGCCGCAGGCATATGCCCGGTCTTTCTCATCAAAGCAGGTTTGGTTATACTCCGGCGCATCGATTCCTTCCAAACGGATATTTCGCCCGTCAACCAGCAGACTGTCGCCGTCCAAAACTTTTACCTCTGCCCCGAACGCGGCAACCGGCAGACAAACGACCGCCCATAAGATTTTTATCCGTATCATTCTTCTCATTTGCACACTCCCGCCATTATTTTGGCCATTTTTACACAAGATGCAAGTTTTATCCGCCTTGGGCAGCGAAAATACATTGAATAACCTAAAAAAAACTTTTGGTATTTATTGTTCTTTGTCATAAGATAAGACATAATTTTTGCAACAAGGATAAACAATGCTCAAAAGATTTTCCGCCAATATTCTTTTTTTGGGAACGCTATGTTGCCTCTGCGGCTGTGACTATCTGCGCACACGCACGCCGCAGGATATCCTCAGAAATCCTTTCGCGCCGAGTGCAGCCGAATATGCCGAACAGGGGCAGGAAATGCAACCCTATGTCAAGGCGCCGAGTTCAATTGTTGTCTGTCGTTCGCATCAATGCGCACCGGCCCGGCTTTCCATGTCCAAAGAATACATTTATAACAGCCTGTTGCACCTTTTTGACAACAACAACTACCAAAAAGTCTTAATTTGTCAGGCTGATCCGGCATCGCATGTTTGCTTGGAAAATTATATCACTCTGCCGATCACCGCCGGCATTACGCCGACAAACGCCTATATCGACCATGTCCGGATCACCGATGTCCTGATCGGCAAAAAAGCCAATCGGCTGAATCTGATTTTGAACTATAACCTTACCTACGGCGGGCAGGTACCTGACTGCACGCCGGCCAAGAGCATCGTTTTTGCCAAAACGGTTGACCATGTTTTGCTTGAAGATTCCGGTTACACCTGCAAAATGACGACCATCGGCCAAAGCACGGTTAAAACGGTTCTGGCCATAGATTATATTGATCTTGACTACGGATACATCGGCGGCTTTTATTCCATCGGCATCTCAGGACCGGCTCATGGCGGCGGCAACGGCTATATGGTTTTGCGTTTGCCGAAAAATGCCTATCCTTTGGCGCCGGCATTGCAAAATCCCAAACAATCGGAACAATCGAAAGCCGCACAGACAATTTCGGAATACACCGGAAAAACGGAAACTTCCCACAAAAGCGGACGTGTGGAAATTTTCCCGCTGAAAAGCAGTTCTGCCCCCGCCCAAACCGCTGAATAAAGAAAGTATTTCATAAAAAAAGCCCCATTCCGGGGCTTTTTTTATGAAATACCATAACTGAAATAACGAACACTCTGATAAATCAAAATGCGCTCAATATTCCGAAAGCGGCAAATCTGCTGCCCGTAACGAACGACACCGCTCGCCCCGGGCAAAGCACCGTTGCGGATCTGATAGCGGCGCACATCTTCCAGGCTCATTGTCGGACCGCCGTCAAATTCAACCAGCCAGCCATAACTGTCATAACCGACATTAATATGTAATAATCTTGTATCTTCAGTTCCGATAATTTCTTCCGGCAGATCATTTTTAGAAATTTCAAACATTTCATCATGAACAGAACCGCTATACCATTTAACATAATTGGCCGCCTCGCCGTATAGCTCACCGACAGGAAGAGAAGCCTCGGAAAAACTTTGCAAATTTTCCGCCGGCTCATCCGGCGCCATCTGCAGACTGTCTTCGGAAACAAAGTCTTCAGAAGAGGAAGCTGGAAAACCGTCATCCGGTTCAGAATCATTTACTTCAGCTTCATCCGGCATCTCATCCGTAAGAGATTCTTCCTCGCCCGGTTCATCGACCACCTTGCCGTCGTCAGCATAATCTTCTGACAAATTCTCTGTTACCGGTGCAGCAATAATATCCGCTTCATGTTCTGCAGAAAAATCATCGTCAACAACCTCACTCAATGTCTTTTCGTTTTCCGCAGCGCCAATTTCAGCTTCAACATCATCGCCGACAGCTTCCGGCTCCTCAAACAGCCGATCGGCATTTTTTTCTCCCTCTGCCAAAGCTGTTGTTTCTCCGGCGGCAATGGTTTCCTGGTCTGCAGCATCCGCATCGGGCACTTTGTCGGAACCCTCAACCGCATCCGCTGTCTCATTTCCAAACTCAAACAACGGCGCAGCATTTTCAACCTCCGCCTCGGCAACATCAAACAGATTTTGCTTGTTTTCGTCAGTGCCGCTTTCCGGCTCAGATAGCGTGCTGATACCAGACAGCCAGTCCTCCATTTTAATATCGGCGATACTTTCGTCTTCGCCGACCATGTTCAGCGGCGCCTCAACCGAGGCATTGCCACCGGCATCTAAAAACTTATCCAGATTAAAATCAGCGTCCGTCTCCGGCAGATTTTGCGCAGATTCAAATCCGTTCGCAGTTTCCGAAGAATCTGAAATGCCCGCAAAATCGTCACTGATGTCTTTTGTCTCATCCATACCGCAGTTACCCTTAATCTTACAACGGGATGCCAATCACAACTTTCAGACCGCCGAGCTCACTGTCATCCAGCGTGATAGTACCGCCATGCGAGGAAATAATATCTTTGGCAATCGACAGTCCCAGCCCGACGCCGCCTGTTTCCTTATTGCGGGAATTTTCCAACCGATAAAAAGCCTTAAACACGTCTTCACGTTTATCTTTGGGAATCCCCGGACCATCATCTTCAATAACCAGATTAAGTTTTTTATCATTGCTTTCCAGCTTGACGGCGATTGTCTTGCCATAACGAAAAGCGTTTGCAATAATATTCGTCACGGCTCTTTTCAAAGCCTGCTCGCGTCCCTGAATAGCGCTGACCTGATCATTGGTGGAATAACGAATGAGCGCTTTTTTATTGCGGAATTTATTGATAATGCTCAAAATCATTTCATTCATATCCACAAAAGTGGACTTCTCGCCGCCTTCACCGCTGACAAACGACAAATAACCGTCAAGCATCTTTTCCATCTCGTCAATATCAGATAAAAAATCCTTTTTGTCATCGCTGTCGGCCATCATCGTCACCTGAAGCTTCATCCGAGTCAGCGGCGTCCGCAAATCATGAGACACGCCGGCCAACATTTGGGTACGTTCGCTGATCTGCCGCTGGATACGTTCCTTCATCTTGATAAATGCAAGAGAAGCTTTGCGAACTTCCGAAGAACCGGAGGGCTTAAAGTCCTGATTATCAATGCCTTTGCCAAAATCTTCCGCCACTTCTGCCAGCCGTGCGATAGAGCGAACCTGTATCCGCAGGAACAAAACTGCCACCAAAAACAGTAATATCGACGTACCGGCCATCCAGGCGACAAACATGAAAATAGAGCTGCTGAAAATCTTTTTCCGTGTAGCCGTAAATTGATACAAACCGTTGTCCGTATCCACAAACACCACCAGATCGCGGTCGCCGTCACCCAGATAAATCGAAGTCATTCCTTCGCCGAAAGTTTCATTGAGAGCCTCTTCCAGATAGCCGATAATCAGCTTGCTGCCTTTTCCGGCTTTGTTCATAACCCGGTGTTTTTTCTGATTGCTGTAATACTCCATATCAACGCCCAAAATCCGGGAAGACATCTGCTGGATTTCTCCCATTTTTCTGGGGTCTTTGGCGGAAAGATCAATCACAAACTGCATATCGGAAACCAGATTTTCCGACAAACGTCTGCCCATCCGGCTCCAGCTACCGTCAAAAAACATAACAACCGAAACAATCTGCACCACAATCAACGGAATAAAGATCAACAACATTGTCCGGAAAAACAAAGTCCGCGGCAAAAATTTCAAACGCAGATAACGTACTTTTTCTTCCCATTTTGGTGAAAGTCTGATATGCATAGTTTTATTCCTTCATTGCCAATAACATATAACCTTTGCCGCGCACTGTTTGTAAAAAGCGCGGATTTTTTGTGTCCGGTTCGATTTTTTTGCGCAACCGGGTAATCTGCACGTCGATGGAACGCGGACTTTGCCCTGCGCCAAGCATCTCCGCCAGTGTTTCGCGGCCAAACACCTGCCCCGGCTTAGCCCCGAGCACGCTCAACAAAGCCTGCTCAACCGGCGTAACATGGATAATACCGCCTTGTTTGTCCATAAGTTCTTTTGTCTGCAGGTTATACAGACACAGCCCCAGATCAAGACAATTGCCGTTTTCTGTTTTTTCGGCTGGGGTCCTGCGCAAAATATTTTTAATACGCAAGACAAGCTCTTTAGGCTCAAACGGCTTAGGCAAATAATCATCGGCGCCGCTCTCAAGACCGCTGATGCGGTCTTCGGTTTCGCCCATAGCCGTCAACATAATAACCGGAATATCACTATCCTCGCGCAGCTTTGTCAAAAATGTCAGGCCGCTCTCCTCCGGCATCATAATATCAACAATCAAAAGATCAAACTGATACTGCCGCATCAAATGCCGCGCTTCCGAAGCCAGCTTTGCCGTGGAGACATAAAAACCGCTCTCCCGCAAAAACCTTTGCAGGAGAGAGCGTAAACGTGTGTCGTCATCAACAACCAGAATATGTCTGATCTCGCTGTCCATAAAGCTCCTTTTTCAAAAGCCTGCAGGATTTTACTTTTTGCCTCTTTTTTTAGCCACGGATACTTTTTTTGCAGCAACAGATTTGGCTTTTTTGGCCGAGGAGGCCGGGCGTCCGCGCCGAGGCGACGGTTGCTTAAGAGCCGCAGAAGCTTTTTCAGCCTTGGCCGTTTTATTGATCTTACGAATATAATCCAGACTTTTCTGAAAATACTGATATCCGGTGATGAACGTAAGAACAGCGGCAACCCAAAGTAAAAATTCACCGATACCGCCCCAATACCAGACACCTTTCAAAAGCAGCATCGACAATGCCGTCATTTGAAAACCCGTTTTCCACTTGGCCAGTCTGGTCACCGGCATTCCGACTTTAACTTCCATCAAAAATTCGCGCAGACCGGAAACCAAAATTTCCCGGCACAAAATAACCACCACCGGAATGTAACTCAACTTTGTCTCCAGCATTCCGGGCTTAGCCAGCAACACCACCAGAGCCGATGCCACCAAAAGTTTGTCGGCAATCGGATCCAACAGCCGGCCAAAAGCGGAAACTTCACCCCGGGCTCGAGCCAGATAGCCGTCAAAATAATCAGTGATTGATGCGGCAATAAACAAAATTGCCGCCAAAATTGCCCAGAATTGGGAAGTAACATAAACCGACAGGAAAATCAAAGGAATGACCACGATTCTCGAAATCGTCAAAATATTAGGTAAACTATACACAACAACACCTCGTTTTTAACAATTGATTTTTTTTCATAGTAGATGAGTTTTTTTAATTATGAAAGTAATTATAGATTTTTTCCGCTGTTTTTTTGCTAATTCCCGAAACTTTTTGCAAATCTTTGATACCGGCCTGAGCAACTTCTTCTGCCGACCCGAAATAGTTAAGCAAATCGCGCTTACGCCGGGCACCAATTCCTTCAACTTCGTCCAAAGAAGATTTAAAAATTGATTTTCCTCTGCGTTTGCGATGCGTGCCGATGGCAAAACGGTGCGCTTCATCACGCAGATTTTGCAGATAAAACGCCAACGGCGACTGAAATTCAAGAGCAAAGCTTTCTTTATCTTTCATATGATAAAACTCTTTGCCGGCGTTGCGCTCCGGTCCTTTCGAAATGGCAATAATTGCAATGCCGCCCAAATCAAAATCGGCCAGAGCTTCATACACGGCATTAAGCTGGCCGCGCCCGCCGTCAAGCAGAATCACATCCGGCCGGTTTTCTGCCGACATCCTGAGAAACCGGCGCACCAGAACCTCTTTCATCATGGCGAAATCATCATTGGTAATATCAGGATTCTTAATATTAAAAGTGCGATAATTTTTACGATCAAATCCTTCGGGTGTGGCGACCACCATTGCGCCGATGGCATAACTCCCCTGAATATGCGAATTATCATAAATCTCAATCCGGCGCGGAATATCCGCCAGCCCGAACTTATCGCGAAAAGCCTGCAAATTACTTTCGACATCGGCCATCAAAGCAACTTTGCGCGCAATAGATGCTTTGGCATTTTCTCGTGCCGTTTCCGCCAGCTTGGCTTTATTCCCTTTTTGATAAAAAGAGATTTTGGCGCCGGTGGCATCGCCTAAAAAACCGGCATTTTCCAGCGGCACCCCGACAATAATTTCCCTAGGCGGCACATGTGTTGCATAAAAGCTGCTGATAAAGGCTTCCATGATTTCCGCATCAGAAGCATCTTCCGTCTGACTTGGAAAATACGGTGCATTTCCGCAATTTTGCCCGGAACGGATAAAAAATATCTGAAGACAAACCAAATTTTTTTCGCGCGCAAGAGCAATAATATCTGCAGATTTAATACCGGCATATTCCACATTTTGCTTGGACTGAACAGCGGTCAGCGCCCGGATTCTGTCGCGCAGAACAATCGCCGTTTCATAGTCTTCGCGCGCACTGGCTGCCGCCATGGCGGCCGAAAGTTCATCCTGAATTCGGGTATTTTTTCCTTCCAAAAAATCAACGGCTTCTTCCACCAACCGGCGATAATTCTCCGCAGAAATCCGCCCGACACACGGTGCTGAACAACGCTTGATCTGATATTGCAGACACGGCCGCTGACGGTTATGAAAAACAGCATCTGAACAAGAACGCAGCAAAAAAGCCTTTTGCAACACGTCAATCACGCTGTTAACGGCGCCAACGCTGGCAAACGGCCCGAAATATTTATTTTTATCATGGCGTTGACCGCGGTATTTGCGCAAACACGGATAAGCCGACTGTATGTCAATCATCAGATGCGGAAAGGTTTTGTCGTCTTTCAGTAAAATATTATATCGCGGCTTAAACTTTTTGATCAGTTCATTTTCCACCAACAGCGCCCGGGCTTCGTTTTCAACAATAATAAATTCCATCCGGGCAATTTGCGCCACCATCTGTTTCAGCCGGACCGGCAACTTGTCAATATGTGAGTATGAAGTAATCCTTTTTTTGATGTTTTTGGCTTTGCCGACATACAGAACTTCATCATATTCACTGATCATTCTGTATACGCCGGGGCTTTCGGGAGCCACCCGGATGTGGCGTTTCAAATTTTCCAGTCCTTGCTGCAAATCAAACACCTTTTTATCCCTCCCTGCCGGCAGCTCCAAAACAAATTACCATTGCAGACACTATACCCGAAACACAAAAAAACTCCAGCGTTTTTAAACACCGAAGTTTTTATGCATTCTCACCATTTGCCTCAATTCAGATTACGCTTGGCGCACTCCTCTTCCAGCAATCGCAAAATTTCAAGAAAAAGCGGCATATTTATAGCGCCTTCCAAATAACAAAAATCATGATACTGCCGACGAGCCCGCAACAGCTTTTCGTTCGAAAACGACATGATTTCCAGCTTCATAGCTTCGCGTTTTTGTTGCATACGCCGATTCCAACAATGAAGATATTTGCTGATCCAAAACACTGCAACAACAATGGCGCACATCAAAATAATTAAAAACAGATATCTTTCATCCATAATAAATAGGTTTTATGATTTGTAACTAATTTTTATCATTAAAACCGAGCCTACATTATTTTTTGCGTTAAAACAATTAAAATCCTATAGCCCTTTGCCGGGATTGAAAATAATCTCAGAAGACTTATGTTGATTTTGTTTGATAATACGGAGAAAAAATATGCTGCTTGAAAAAAAGACCTGTTCCATAGATGATGGCGGTTTAGTCTGTTCGCCACCGGAAACAAAAGATGTAAAAAACTTTCACATCAGTGAAGTTGATCGCAACATCTTAACCGACTATCTGCCCGAACGGGATAATGCTCAAACTTTTGCCGCCGATATGTACAACTTCGGTGAAGAAGACAATCTGCCCGACAGCGACCGTATCATGGAATGCCAGATCAAAGGCATCAGTCAGAAAAAATGTCTGGATATATAAAAAACTTCGGGATTTTTCTTCCCGAAGTTTTTTTATTTCATTTCAAAGAAATCCTGCCACCGGCCATAGAAAAACCGCGCCGCTCCATTTCTTTTTTCAATATCTCAAGCTTTTCTTTACCCAGAAGAGCCTGTTTGGCACAACGACACCAATTGCTGTAGGTAAGTTTCAGTGCCAAATCATTCATTTTTCCAACCCGCGCCTGATACTCGGCCAAATCTTCTGCCAGCTTTTTGCGCGCAAGACGCCGGCCGTACCAACTGTCTAAGGCGTAAATAACGACGCAAATCAGCAAAAACGCAAACATGACCAAACAAAAGATGCCAAATGCGGCCATTGCAGTAATAAAAGGTCCCATATTTATTTTTTTTAATTAATTTATCTAATAATAAAAAAGACGATTCTTTATACCATTTTTCAGCCTCAAATGCAACTTATCTTTTAAATCAAAAGGCGCATCCTAAAGAATGCGCCTTTTTTCAGTCAGACAAAACCGTTTTATTCGGCAACAGTTTCTCCGCTCTCCGGCAAAGCATGCTGTTGGGCTTCCGCCTTAAGAGCCTGAATTTCCTTGTCATTCTGAGCAGCCACACGTTTCAGAGAACGCAGAACCGTACCTGTTCCGGCCGGAATCAGACGACCGACGATGACATTTTCTTTCAGTCCCTTCAGACGATCAACTTTACCTTCAACCGCAGCTTCGGTCAGGACTCGAGTCGTCTCCTGGAATGATGCGGCGGAAATGAACGACTTGGTCTGCAACGAAGCCTTGGTGATACCAAGCAAAACCGGATCCGCGGTCGCCGGCGTTTCACCATTGGCAATCATTTTGGCGTTTTCGGCCTCAAAGACATCGCGGTCAACCTGCTCGCCGATCAGGAAGGTTGTGTCACCCGGCTGAGTAACTTCAACCTTGCGCAGCATCTGCGAAACAATGACTTCAATATGCTTGTCATTGATCTTAACGCCTTGCAGACGATAAACATCCTGAACTTCCTTAACCAGATATTCAGCCAGTTTCTCAACACCCAGAACACGCAGAATATCGTGCGGCGCCGGCGTGCCTTCAACCAGCATATCGCCTTTTTTGACGATATCGCCGTCCTGAACAGCCAGATGTCGCCCTTTCGGAATCAGATATTCAATCGGCTGTCCCTTGGTCGGCACAACGGAAATCCGCTGTTTGGCTTTGTAATCTTTGCCAAACTCAACCATGCCGTCAATGTCAGAAATAATCGCCGGATCTTTCGGGCGTCTGGCTTCAAACAGCTCGGCCACCCGCGGCAGACCACCGGTAATATCTTTGGTTTTGGAGCTTTCACGAGGAATTCTCGCAATAACGTCGCCAACCTTAACCTCATCACCGTTGTCAACCGACAAAATGGCATCAGCCGACATATAATAACGAATTTCTTTACCGTTATCATAGGTAACCGGCTTGCCTTTGGCATCCTTAAGAACAATACTCGGTTTCAAACCGGCGCTGGCCGAACTTGAACGCCAATCAATAACAGTCTTGGAAACAATACCGGTTGTCTCATCGGTTGTTTCGCGAACAGAAATATTATTAATCAGGTCAACCAACTCAACCTTACCGGCTTTTTCGGTAATAACCGGAATCGTAAACGGATCCCATTCGGCCACCTTCTGGCCTTTCTTAACTTTGGCGCCTTCGGCCACCAGAATCTTGGTACCATAAGGAACATGGTGACGAGATTTCTCACGGTCATTGGCATCAACAATCACGATCTCGCAATTGCGTGACAAAACAATGCCGTTACCTTCAGAATCAATAACCGTGTGATTATTTTCAAGTTTCAAAATACCGGCAAACGGAACTTCAACTGAAGCCTGCTCGGCGCCCTTCTGTGCCGCACCACCGATATGGAAGGTTCTCATCGTCAGCTGCGTGCCCGGTTCACCGATAGACTGCGCGGCAATAACGCCGACCGCCTCGCCGACATTAACCGGCGTACCGCGAGCCAAGTCACGACCATAACAAGCGGCACAAACACCGTCTTTGGTTTCACAGGTCAAAACCGAGCGGATCTTAACCTGTTCAACACCGGCCGCCTCGACAACTTCAACATCATTTTCGTCAATCAGCTTACCCTTCTTGACCAAAATTTCGCCGGTTTCCGGATGAACAATATCTTCCTGAATGGTACGGCCCAAAATTCTCTCGCCGATGGAAACAATGACATTACCACCGTCAACAACCGGACGAACAATAATGCCGCGTTCAGTTCCGCAATCAGTCTCGGTAATGACGACATCCTGTGCAACGTCAACCAAGCGGCGGGTCAGATAACCGGAGTTTGCCGTTTTCAAAGCCGTATCAGCCAAACCTTTACGGGCACCGTGCGTGGAATTGAAGTATTCAAGCACGGTCAGACCTTCCTTAAAGTTAGAGATAATCGGTTGTTCGATAATCTCGCCCGACGGCTTGGCCATCAATCCGCGCATACCGGCCAGCTGGCGCATTTGTGCGGCGGAACCGCGGGCGCCGGAGTGAGCCATCATATAAACGGAGTTAATATAACCGTGTTCGGTCTTGGAGATATTTTTCATCATCTCGTCGGCAATCTTATCAGTGCATGCCGCCCAGATATCAACCACTTTGTTATATTTTTCGCCTTTGGTAATCAAACCGTTCTGATACTGTTCTTCAAATTCCTTAACCTGTTTTTCGGTTTCGGCAATCAGCGTCTTCTTGGCCTCAGGCACAATCAGATCATCTTTACCAAACGAAATACCGGCTTTGCAGGCATTCTGGAAACCAAGAGACATTATCCGGTCAACAAACATAACCGTTTCTTTCTGACCGCAATGACGATAAATCGTATCAATAATCTCGCCGATCTCTTTTTTGCGCAGCAAACGGTTAACCAGCGAGAACGGAACATCTTTGTGTTTCGGCAAGACATCCGAAACAATAATGCGCCCCGGTGTGGTTTCAACCAGACCATATTTGGTTTCGCCGTTATCGTCGACATATTCCATCCGGCACTTAATCTTGGCGTGCAGATCAACCGCCTTTTCGTTCAAGGCCAACAAGACCTCGTTAAAATCGGCAAAAATCATGCCTTCGCCGTTCATGCCTTCGGCATCATACGTCAGATAATAAATACCCAGGACCATATCTTGCGTCGGAACAATAATCGGTTTACCCGAAGCCGGCGACAAAATATTGTTGGTCGACATCATCAAAACGCGGGCTTCAAGTTGTGCCTCAATAGACAACGGCACATGAACCGCCATTTGGTCACCGTCGAAGTCGGCGTTAAACGCGGTACAAACCAGCGGATGCAAGTGGATTGCCTTACCTTCAACCAAAACCGGTTCAAACGCCTGAATACCCAGGCGGTGCAATGTCGGTGCACGGTTCAGAAGCACCGGATGCTCGCGGATCACTTCTTCCAGAATATCCCATACTTCCGGACGTTCTTTTTCAACCATGCGTTTAGCCGCTTTGATGGTTGTTGCATGACCATAAAGCTCCAGTTTGGCGTATACAAAAGGCTTAAACAATTCCAGCGCCATTTTCTTGGGCAGACCGCACTGATGCAATTTCAGCTCCGGCCCGACGGTAATAACCGAACGTCCCGAATAGTCAACACGTTTACCCAACAGGTTTTGACGGAAACGGCCTTGCTTACCTTTGAGCATATCCGACAAAGATTTCAACGGGCGTTTGTTGGTGCCTGTAATCGCGCGGGCGCGACGACCATTATCAAACAAAGCATCAACAGATTCCTGCAGCATCCTCTTTTCATTGCGGATGATAATATCCGGTGCGTGCAGATCAATCAGTCTCTTCAAACGATTATTACGATTGATCACGCGGCGGTATAGATCATTCAGATCCGACGTGGCAAAACGGCCGCCATCCAGCGGAACCAACGGACGCAACTCCGGCGGAATAACCGGCAAAACCGTCAAAATCATCCACTCTGGTTTGGTGTTAGATTCAATAAAAGATTCAATAATCTTCAATCTTTTCACCAATTTTTTGCGTTTGGCTTCCGAAGCATTGTCTTTAAGCTCGTCGCGAATGGCTTTGCGTTCAGCCTCCAAGTCGATGGCCGAAAGGATTTCCCGCAGTGCTTCCGCTCCGATACCGGCGCGGAAAGAATCTTCGCCATATTCGTCAATGGCTTCCTGGTACTGATCTTCCGTCAGAAGCTCATTGACCGACAACGGCGTCAAACCGGGCTCAATAACAATATAATTTTCGAAATAGAGCACTTTTTCCAGCGCCTTCATCGGAATATCTGTCAACAGCGAAATCCGGCTCGGCAACGACTTCAAAAACCAAATATGCGCAACCGGTGCAGCCAGCTCAATGTGCCCCATCCGTTCACGACGAACTTTTGACAAAGTCACTTCAACGCCGCATTTTTCGCAGACCACACCGCGATATTTCATTCTTTTATATTTGCCGCACAGGCATTCATAGTCCTTAACCGGACCAAAAATGCGGGCGCAAAACAAACCGTCCCTCTCCGGTTTGAACGTACGGTAGTTGATGGTCTCCGGCTTTTTGACCTCGCCATAAGACCATGAACGAATCTGTTCAGGAGAAGCGATGGAAATTTTAATCTGGTCAAAAGATTCGCCTGAGACCTGCTGACCAAAATATTTCATAATATCGTTCATATTACTTTTAACTCCTATACCTTAAACTTCTTCGTTCAACAACTCAACATTCAGACACAAAGACTTAATTTCTTTGGTCAAAACATTGAAGGATTCGGGAATTCCGGCTTCAAAGCTGTCTTCGCCGCGAACGATTGCCTCATAAACCTTGGTACGACCGTTGACGTCGTCGGACTTAACGGTGAGCATTTCCTGCAGCGTATAGGCTGCGCCGTATGCCTGCAGAGCCCAAACCTCCATCTCACCGAAACGCTGGCCGCCGAACTGAGCCTTACCACCCAGGGGCTGCTGAGTAACCAGACTGTACGGACCAACCGAACGGGCGTGCATCTTTTCATCGACAATATGGTGAAGTTTAATCATATAAATGATACCGACGGTCACCTTGCGATCAAACTTCTCGCCGGTACGTCCGTCATACAGATCAATCTGGCCGGAAGTCGGCAATCCGGCTTTGGTCAGCATATCATTGATATCGTCACCCGTAGCGCCGTCAAATACCGGCGTGGCCATCGGAATACCGTTTTTAAGATTCGGAATCATCAAGTCAAGCTCTTCACGGGTCATCTTGGCGATTTCGCGGTCATATTGCTTCTCGCCATAGATATCCTTCAGCTTGTCGCGCAATTCTTTCTCTTTTTTCTCGCCGGATTTAACTTGCTCCCACAACTCGTTAACCTGCTTGCCAAGCTCTTTGGCAGCCCAGCCGAGGTGCGTTTCCAGAATTTGTCCGACATTCATACGAGAAGGAACGCCCAAAGGATTCAGCACGATATCAACCGGCGTACCGTCTTCCATATAAGGCATATCCTGCAGCGGCAAAACGCGTGAAATTGTACCTTTGTTACCATGGCGGCCGGCAATCTTATCGCCGGATTGAATTTTACGCTTGGTCGCAATAAAGACCTTGACCATCTTCAAAACGCCGGGCAGCAAATCGTCGCCGCGCTGAACTTTTTCGACTTTGTCGTCAAAATGTTTCTGAACTTTTTTCTGACGAGCGTCAAAAGCAGCCAGCAGTTCTTCAATATTAGCCATGGTTGTTTCGTCTTTGACGACAATTTTGCGCCATTGCGAAGACGGAATACCAGCCAAAATTTCTTCTGTAATTTTGGTATTTTTAGCCACAAACTCTTTCGGTGCGTCAACAACTATCTGTCCCAAAAGCATAGTCTTCAGTCTGGCTTCAACATTGCGGCGGATAATGGCAATTTCATCATCGCGATCTTTGGCCAATGCTGAAATTTCTTCCTGCTCAATGGACAAGGCACGTTCGTCTTTTTCAACGCCGCGGCGTGAAAAGACATGAACATCAACCACAATACCTTCAATACCCGGCTGGACACGCAACGAAGTATCGCGGACATCAGAAGCTTTTTCACCAAAAATGGCTCGCAACAGCTTTTCTTCCGGAGTCACCGGCGATTCGCCTTTCGGTGTCACCTTGCCGACCAGAATATCGCCGGCCTTAACCTCGGCGCCGATATACACAATGCCGGCTTCATCAAGATTGCGCAGCGCTTCTTCGCCGACATTGGGAATATCACGGGTAATTTCTTCCTGCCCAAGCTTGGTGTCGCGGGCCATTACTTCAAATTCCTCAATATGCAGCGAGGTAAAGACATCATCGCGGGAGATTCTCTCCGAAAGTAAAATAGCGTCTTCGTAATTCAAACCATTCCAGGGCATAAAAGCCACCAAAACATTTTTACCCAGCGCCAGTTCGCCCATTTCGGTGCACTGTCCGTCAGCCATAACATCGCCGGCCTTAACTTCATCGCCGACTTTAACCAATGGCACCTGATTAATACAGGTATTCTGGTTGGAACGACGGAATTTCTGCAGACGATAAATATCAACACCGGCATCGGCGGCATGCTCGTCTTTGGAGCGAACCACAATACGCGTTGCGTCAACCGCATCAACAATACCGTCAGCCCGGCAAACAACCGTTGCGCCGGAATCTTTAGCAACAACGCCTTCAACACCGGTACCGACCAGCGGCGCTTCCGAACGCAGCAACGGCACGCCTTGGCGCTGCATGTTTGCTCCCATCAAGGCACGGTTTGCGTCGTCATTTTCCAAGAACGGAATCAAAGCCGTCGCCACCGAAACAAGCTGCTTCGGAGAAACATCGATAAAGTCGATTTCTTCCGGATGCGCAAACTCAAATTCACCGGCTTTGCGGCAGGCAATCAGTTCATTGACAAAATGACCGTCGTCTTTGACTTTGGCATTGGCTTCGGCAATTTTGAACTTGCCTTCCTCATTGGCGGACAGATAAACCACTTCATCTGTAACAACCCCGTTGACAACTTTGCGATACGGACATTCGATAAAGCCGTATTTATTAATGCGGGCATAAGTTGCCAGCGAGTTGATCAGACCGATGTTCGGACCTTCCGGCGTCTCAATCGGGCAGATACGGCCGTAATGCGTCGGATGCACGTCGCGGACTTCAAAGCCGGCGCGATCACGAGACAAACCGCCGGGGCCCAAAGCCGACAAACGACGTTTGTGTGTAATTTCCGACAACGGGTTGTTCTGATCCATAAACTGCGACAATTGTGAAGATCCGAAAAATTCGCGGATAACCGAAGCAATCGGCTTGGCATTAACCAGATCCTGCGGCTTAACGCTGTTCAGATTCTCAGAACTCATTCTCTCGCGAATGGCTCTTTCCATACGAAGGAGTCCCATACGATACTGATTCTCCATCAGTTCGCCGACCGAACGAACACGGCGGTTGCCCAAATGGTCAATATCATCAACTTCGCCTTTGCCGTCACGCAGTTCGCACAATCTTTTAACAATTCGCAAAATATCATCTTTACGCAATGTCCCCAAGGTATCGGGAGCCTCCTCAAACGGGATGTCCAAAGCGGCATTAATCTTAACGCGGCCGACAGAAGACAAATCATAACGGTCTTTGTCAAAGAACAAACCGTGGAACAATGCATCGGCCGTCTCATAGGTCGGCGGATCACCCGGACGCATCACGCGGTAAATATCCAGCAAAGCTTCTTCACGGCAGGAATTTTTATCACTGGCCAGCGTATTGCGAATATACGGCCCGACATTAACACCGTCAATAAACAAGGTCTTAATTTCGCCAATTTTGGCCGCGGCAAATTTATCCAGCATTTCTTCGTTAATTTCGTCACCGGCTTCAGCCAGAACTTCGCCGGTTTTGGCAATAACGACATTCCGAGCCAGGAATTTGCCTACCATCTGCTCGCGGGTAACCTTATAATACTCGAGCCCGTCGTCAGCCAGCTTCTTGGCAGAACGCGGCGACAACTTTTTGCCGGCTTCCAAAACCGTCTTGCCGGTTTTGGCGTCAACCAAATCAAAATCAAATTTTGTTCCTTTCATGCGCTCAGGAACAAATTTAACTTTCCAAACTTTTTTATCGGCAATATATGTATCGGTTTCATAGAAATAGTTAAGAATTTCTTCTTTGTCCATACCTTTGACTTCCGAAGGATCAATCATCTTTCCTTCTTTGGCCAGTTTGGCAATTTTCTCTTCTGTTTCTTTGGAATACAAAGAATAAAGCATTGACGTGACCGGCAATTTGCGGCGGCGGTCAATACGAGCATACACCAGATCTTTGGCGTCAAATTCAAAATCCAGCCAGGAACCGCGGTACGGAATCACTCTGGCAGCAAACAAATATTTGCCGCTGGCCATGGTCTTGCCTTTGTCATGATCAAAAAAGACGCCGGGCGAGCGGTGCATTTGCGAAACGACAACGCGCTCGGTTCCGTTAAAAATAAACGTACCTTTATCCGTCATCAACGGAATATCGCCCATATAAACTTTCTGCTCTTTAATGTCATGAATCGACTTGGCACCTGTGGCCTCATCCGTATCCCAGACGACCAAACGCAATGTGGCATTAACCGAAGCGGCATACGTCATATCGCGTTTAATACACTCGTCAACATCATATTTGGGTTCTTCCAGTTCATAGCTGACAAATTCAAGCTCGCCGTTCTCAGAAAAATCTTTAATCGGAAAAATGGATTTGAAAACCTCTTCCAGCCCAAATTCACACTTTTCGGCGCCTTTAGCCTGGATAAAACTGTCATAAGACCCTTTTTGAACTTCGATCAAACTCGGCATATCGGCAACAGCGTCGATTCGGCCGAAGTTTCTTCTTACACGTCTTTTGCTCGTATAAGACTCCTGCATTTTGTTCTTATCCTTTTTATGGTTAGATTCTGCGACCATTCCGTCGGAAAAATTCCAAGCCCCGTCAACAGAAGGTTAAAAAATCGATTTTATTTAAAAGCAAAAAATCTCACCAAACCATAGGAAATTAAAGGTCTCAAAAAACAAACCTTCATCCCTCTTGATGAGCAGACATAAAATAATTGCATGCAATTGTCACGATTCGTGACCAAATTCAAGCGGATAATAGACTCACGATTTCGATTCTGGCAAGCAAAAAATGTTTTTGGAATCAACTTTTTTTACCCCGCTGACAACAAACAGCTGTGCCGGCCTTCCTTCGGGATTTTCCAAACATCTGCAAACCAGAAAATTTATCTGACAAAAATAAAAGAGAGAAAATTTTAACGCAGATTCGCCCGCATGAATTTTCTCTCTTTTCAATTTTTATGATCAGCAATCCGTATAACGGATTTCAACCATTACTTGAGCTCAACCTTAGCTCCGGCTTCTTCCAGCTTTTTCTTCATTTCTTCAGCTTCGGCTTTGGCGACGCCTTCTTTAATGGTCTTCGGAGCACCGTCAACCAGATCTTTGGCTTCTTTCAGGCCCAGAGCGGTAATCGCGCGGACTTCTTTAATGACATTGATCTTGTTGGCACCGGCTTCGGCCAGAATGACGTCAAATTCGTCTTTCTCCTCGGCAGCGGCAGCACCGGCAGCACCACCGGCAGCAACAGCAACGGCGGCAGCGGCAGAAACACCCCATTTTTCTTCCAGCATTTTGGACAGGTCAGCAGCTTCCATAACAGTCAGAGCTGACAACTCATCTACTAATTTGGCTAAATCGGCCATTTTTTTTCTCCAAATAAATTTAATTAAACAGTTTTTTTATTCATCTTGCTTATTTCTATCCCGAAACTTGTTGCCGATTTCAAACACAACCTGCATAAAGCATAGGCAAAATCAACAACTTGCCGCGGCATAAAAATAAAATTGCACTAAGCAGCTTCTTTTTCGCTGTAAGCCTTCGTGACTCTTGCCAGCTGAGCCGCAGGAGCCTGCAGCAGGCCGATAATCTTGGCTCTGAGTTCGTCCAAAGACGGAATCGTGGCCAATTTATTGATCTCGGTCGTTGTCAGAACACCTGTTCCCATTGCGCCGCCGACAATAATCAGTTTTTCGTTGGCTTTTGCAAACTCGACACAAGCTTTGCAAGCTGCAACCGGATCATTGGCAAACGCAATTGCGGTCGGGCCTTTGAACAGGTCTGTCAGATTTTCAAACTTAGTGCCTTTAAGAGCAAGACGAGTAATCCGGTTCTTAGTGACTCTGAACCCAGCGCCGGCTTTTCTGATATTGTTGCGCAACTCGGAAACTTCTTCGACGGTCAACCCTTTGTAATGGGAAACCACGATAATTTCCGCGTTTGTGAACAATTCATTGAGTTCGCTGAGCAATTGAGCTTTTTCTTCGCGGTTCACTTGTTTGTCTCCAAATTCTGCATTTTCCGGCAAACCGAAAAATGCTTTTTTTTTTCACACAACCGCCAAGACACATCTGAGAGGAGAAAATTTTCTCCCGAATTCAGGCGGTCCGGCGGACCATTAATCTGTCCAGGAGAAAAAATGATAAAATTTCATTACTCCCGTCTGCGTAGGGTATTTAAGATTTTACAAAATTCTGTTAAGCTTTTGCAAAACCACCTACGGTCTTGGACAGTGTTTTTTCGGAGCAAAAACTCCGAAAAGCGGACGGCAGGCGAACCTGCCGCCCAAAACTTTTTTCTATTTCCCAAAGCCAAAACTTCAGGAAACTTGTCTGCCGGCATTTGGCTTATCTATGCGAAACACCCGCAGCCCTATAGATTACAAAGCAGAGCTGTCAACTTTGACGCCCACACCCATCGTCGAGCTCATCGACACTTTTTTCATATAAGTGCCTTTGGCACCGGCGGGTTTTGCTTTAATAATCGCTTCAATAAACGTTTTCGCGTTTTCATACAGCTGCTCTTCCGAGAAGCTGGCTTTACCGATACCGGCGTGAACAATACCGTTCTTTTCGACACGATACTGAACTTCACCGGCTTTTGCCTTTTTAACGGCATTTTCAACATCGGCGGTAACCGTGCCAAGTTTCGGATTCGGCATCAGCCCCTTGGGACCCAGCACGCGGGCAACTTTACCGGCCATACCCATCATATCCGGGGTGGCGATCATTCTGTCAAATTCAATTTTGCCCGACAGAATGGAATCAATCAGATTCTCGGCGCCGACAATATCGGCACCGGCAGCTTTGGCCTGATCGGCTTTTTCACCCTGAGCCAAAACGGCAACACGGATGGTTTTGCCCGTGCCATGAGGCAGAGCACAAACACCGCGAACCATCTGATCGGCATATTTCGGATCAACGCCCAGATTAATGGCAATGTCGATTGTCTCGTCAAATTTTGCGGTTGCATTGGCTTTGACGACTTTAACAGCTTCTTTCAGCTCATAAGCTTTGTTGACGTCCACTGTTTTATACGCATTTACGATTCTTTTTCCGGACATGTCACTACTCCACAACCTTAATACCCATGGAAACGGCCTGGCCTTTAACCATATTCATCGCGGCTTCAACAGTCGAGCAGTTCAGATCCGGCATTTTGGTCTCGGCGATTTCTTTAATTTGAGCAATTGTGACCTGGCCCGCAACAACCTTACCCGGCTCTTTGGAAGCAGACTTCAGGTTGGCAGCTTTCTTCAGATAGAAAGCAACCGGAGGCAGTTTGGTCACAAACGTGAAAGATTTGTCTTCAAAAGCGGTAATGACAACCGGAACAGGAATTCCCGGTTCCATTTTCTGGGTTGCCGCGTTAAACGCTTTGCAAAACTCCATAATATTCAAGCCTTTTTGGCCCAGAGCCGGACCAACCGGAGGAGAAGGATTAGCCTTCCCGGCGGGGATTTGAAGCTTGATCAATCCTAAAATTTTCTTTTTAGTCTTAGCCATTTTCATACCCTTATCGTTAAGGTTTCGTGGTTTTCCGGGCGATGGCTCGCCTCCCACGAAAATGTGTTAAACAAAAAACTCGCGCCGCAGCAAAACAAATTTCCGCCCGGCGTGAGCCCCTTATATACCACAAAAGATTCATTTTGCAAGCATTTTTTCCATGTCAAAGCCTTGATATGAGTCAAAATTCACAAAAAAATTTTTGTCTAATTTTGTTGCAAAAACGAAACAGTTAATATATACTGCAAATACACTTAATAATTATTCTGGATTTATTCCCTTCCTTTTTTATCGGAAATCCGGAAATTCAATATTGCCACTTAAAAATTCTATATGATGGATTCTTATTTCCGATGCGGCTTTCGTCTTAATGAGACGATTGAAGCGACAGTTCGCTGTGTCAAAAATGACCGTATCCGCTTTAGCGTGATCAATGTTTTTGGTGAAGAATGCTGCGCCTGGTATTATACCCATGGCGAACACATCAATCTCCACCGGGTATTCAAACAAGGATCAACCATTGACGTCTGCATTTTAAGCATTTCCAAAGATGCCAGATGCAGCGGGAAAACGCTCATTGAAGTCCGGCCTCAACTGTTTCCGATTGACACCTACCTTGCAAAAACGCCGCTTGGCAGCACCGTCAGCGGAAAAATTGCCCTTATTCGCGGTTCTTACATGCTGATAGAGATTGCTCAGGATGTTGTCTGCCGGGTCAAAAAATTCCGCACTGCCAGGGTAGGAATGAGTATCAGCTGCCTGCTGAGCCGATACAATGCCAACAGGAAGGTATTGTTCGCAACCGTTTTATAACCCGAAAAAGAAATAAAATTTTTCAGCCCTGTTTCCTGCAGGGCTTTTTTTATGGAATATTAAACAATCGCGTTTATACTTTCCTCAGGTTGCAACCACAAGGAGCCGCAATGAAATCTGTTTATACCTGCATCGGGATTATGACCGGCAACTCGCTTGACGCCGTTGATACGATATTAACTCGTTTTACGCCGGATCAAATCACGGATATCTGCGGCTGCAGCAAAACGATTCCGCACAAAATGGCTGCCGATTTTCGCAAACTGAAAGAGCTCCTTGCCCAAAACGACGGCGACATCAAAACTGTCTCACAATTTTCAGAACTGAATTTTCAAGAACTCCACAACACTTATCTCCGTTTTATAGCCCAAGCGGTTACTGAACTGATAGCCAAATCAGGAATTTCCAAATCCGAAATTGATGCCATCGGTTTTCACGGACAAACCTGTTATCACCTGCCCCCCTCTGTAGCCCGAAAGGGACAACAGCCAAACACCCTGCAAATTGGCTCTGGCCAGATGCTGGCAGACCTGATCGGACTTCCCGTTGCCTTTGATTTTCGCTCAGACGACCTGATGAACGGCGGAGAAGCCGCGCCGTTGGCTCCTGTTCATAACCTCCATCTGGCCCGCTGTCTCAAAAGCAAAGGTCTTAAAACCATTGCGTTTTGCAATGGCGGCAATACCGGTAACATCTCAATTATCTGTGCAGATAAAGTCTGCGGTTGGGATACAGGGCCTTTTAACCATTTTATTGATGCTTTGTCCCGCCGCGAAAAAAATAAACCTTGCGATTATAACGGTCAATATGGCCGACAGGGCAAAATAAATTTATCTCTGCTTCATGCTTTGTTTAATCGGGCTGTATCCAACCAAAGCGGAGATAATTTTTTACTGCAACGGCCGCCCAAATCATCTGACCCCGCTTGGTACAAATTCATTTCCGAACTGAGCGATAAAAATATCTCTTTTGCAGATCGCATTCGCACGGCCGAATTTTTCAGTGCTTATATTTTTGCTTATTCGCTGCGTTGGTCACCTGTCGGCACGCCGGAAGACTTTCTGCTCTTCGGCGGCGGCTGGAATAATCCGATTATTTTGGAAGATTTCAGATGTCTGCTCCGCGGTGAAGCCTCTATATTGCCCGAACATCAGCAGATTTTTGCACAAATCAAAAATCCCCGGGCCAAAATCGAATGGTCAGACCATTATGGTTTCAATGGCAAATATATGGAAGCCAGAATTTTTGCCGACATGGCCCGCTGCCTGCTGACCCGCGAACCATTTTCTTATCCGGAAACAACCGGCTGCCAAAAGCCGACCATTGGCGGCATCCTCACCCTGCCCGGACGCGGCAATGCCCGGCTTTGGTCACGTGCCGCCTATGGCTGGCAAAAGCAAACCGATTGATTATTTTTTTGCGCCGCGTTTTCCCGCCGGCAATTCCGATGTACAATGCGGACATCTGACCGCAGGCAAAGGAATCTCGCTGCAGCAATACGGACAAGTTTTTGTTTTCGGCTCATTTTTGGCAGCCGCTTCTTTCTTATCAATTTTGGCTTGCAATTCATTAATGCCTTTAATCAGAATAAACACAGCAAAAGCCACGATCACAAAGCTGATCACCGCATTAACAAACAACCCCAAATTCATCGTCACCGCGCCGGCAGTCTGTGCCGCGGACAAGGAAGCATACGGCGGCGGCGTCACACCGTCTTTCAAAACCAAAAACATATTGGAAAAATCAACTTTGCCGAGCAACAAACCGATCGGCGGCATGATCACGTCTTTAACCAGAGAGTCGACAATCTTGCCAAAAGCAGCGCCGATAATAATACCGACGGCCATATCAATGACATTGCCGCGCATTGCAAACTTCTTAAATTCCGTCACCAGTCCCTTAAACATGTTTTTCACCCTTTTTAGCTCAAATTAGCCATCATTTTATTTCTACCTGATTTCAAAACAAAATCAATCAAATTTTACCTGCCGTTGCCGTCATTTAAACCAAAAAGTTCTTTTACCCCAAACGGGTAAAAGAACTTTTCTCATCATTTCTTAAGCCGTCGGCGAAAAAAACACCATTGACCGCAATAAAACAAGAAAATGGCGCTCACCAATACAACCGCGCCTTCCCCCAATTCCTCATGCGGAAGTTCTCCGACAAACACCAGCGGAATCAAAAACAAATCTCCGCAAAAATAAATACACCGGCGTATTTTATTCCGTTCAAACTGATCAGGAACAAAAGACCAGACCGTAAAGTCCAATATAAACAACAACTGGACAATAAAGCATACTGCCAATGGTATCACTGTGTTCATAAAAAAATAATTAAAAAATTATTTGAAAGCATCTAAACTATACTTTACTTTAGACAAAATATCAACAAAAATCGACTTAATAACCCTCAAAAAAAAGGAACTCCCGACCTGGCAAACCCGGGCGGGGAGTTCTTTTCTTCTAAAGCACCAAACGGAACTGTT
>CALXTL010000005.1 GCA_944391445.1 uncultured Alphaproteobacteria bacterium
TGACCGAAGCGAGGTTGGTGAAGCGACAGCAAACCTACCGAGCAAGAGCAAGAAGTCGAGCTTATTATTTATTTACATATCGGGACGTAGTTCAGTCTGGTAGAGCGCTTGCATGGGGTGCAAGAAGTCGGAGGTTCGAATCCTCTCGTCCCGACCAAGTATAATAAAACCCTGCCTCCCCTGGCAGGGTTTTATGATGATGGATTAAACAAAAAAGTTCCTAATCCGGCGAATAAAACAAGAAAACATAATTCTTATATACGCCAGATAAAAATACAAACAATACTTATAATCCGGCATAAGCCATTTAAAATAACCTGTTTTACTAAATGCCCATTGCTTTTTCAGATCAAAGTAAAAAGGATTAATATGTCGAAGTAACAGCCTTTTTTTCTCCTTTTTATAGATATTCCCATACGATTTTTTGCCGACAATAACCTGATCATCATCAGCAGGCTTATTTATGATGACAACGCTATTTTGATGATCATAAGACTTTTTCCGTCTGCTTTCGGAAACCCTAAACTTAAATTTAATCCCTAAAATCTTAAATCTGACCATGTCATCTTTTATGGTTACCTTAAAAAAACGCATATTTTTTCCTCACAATGTTTCTGCGATTTTTTCCAAAATATGTTCAAACATAATTAATAATCCCGGCTTTTTAACGGACGTTAGATTTTCGTTTTGCAATGCAAAATTTGGAAAAAACAAAACCAAAGAAACAGGCGCCGCAGCGAAATTACTGTTGCAAACAAAATTAAACTAAAGTATAAGAAAATCTAACGTCCGTTAATTTTACAAGGATACAGACGACCATTAACTCTTTGATAAATAGCTAAAATTTGAAGTCCTTCAAACAAAATTGCAGCTATAAATTTTTACAATTTTAAATAATCTACTTCTTACTGATGATGACACTGAACACATTGTTTTCACAGGCATAAGCCACATGGTAGCCATGTAGTGAAGCAATTTTTTCAACAATAGACAATCCAAGACCGCTGCCTTGAGCTTTTTGCCCCGCCGGGCGGAAAAATCTTTCCCCAAGATGAGCCAAATATTCCGGGCGCAAAGAAACACCGCTGTTGGAAACGACCAGTCCTTCTTTAGTAAATTCAATGGTAATTTTGCTGTCAACCGGACTATAGCGAACGGCATTATCCAACAGATTCCGCAGCAACAAAGACCATAGAAAAGCGCTTCCTTCGCTAATAGAGCATTTATCCTGATGCAAAACCTGAACATCGACACGACGCCCCGATGCGATATTTAATTCGTCAAAAGCGCCGGCTAATAACTGTTTCCAATCAAGCAAATCTGCAGTTTGCGTATTTTTCAGATTACTGTCCAGACGAGATAAAGCCAAAAGCTGTTCCACCAAACGGGAGCTGCGTTCAATCCCTGAGCGCAACTGAACCAGCGCTTTTTTTCTGGCATCAGCGTCATCATCTGACATTTCCAACACCTCTGACTGCACTTTCAGCGCTGTCAACGGACTGCGCAGCTCATGTGCGGAATCTGAAATAAAACTCCGCTCGCGTTTAAGCATCTGCTCAATTCGGCCAAACAATTGATTCATGGCGCGGCTCAACGGCAAAATTTCTTGCGGCACATTTTTTTCATTCAGCGGCGAAAAATCATCAGGACTGCGGCAGGAAATATCCCCGGCTATTGAACGCAGCGGATGCAGTTCAATATGCACCAGCAGCACAATAAACATCAATAAAAAACCAAGCCCGGCCAGCCAGGGCAGCAGCATTTCTTCCATCATGTCGAACGCAACCTCATTACGATAGTCCAGTTCCTGCCCAACGGCAATTTTAAACTGTCCGTCAGCACTGTCCAGCCAAACCACGCGCCATTTATCGTTGTCTTCGCCGATTTTCTGATTTTCAAAACCGGAAGCCTCGGCATAATAAACAAAAGCCCGGCCGTTTTCATCATCATGAAAAATCATTTTACCGCTGCGGTCAAAGACGGCAAAACCAAGCGCTTCATCTTCTTCCTCACCGTCATCGTCCAGATCATCAACAATCTGATTTATCTTATGCTGGGTAGCCGGCTGAATATCTGTCCAGTCAGCCGTTGACAACTGACGGGCCAAAAGAAGCTGATATGTATCAAAAAACTCGTCCATTTGCTCGCGGCTTTCAAACCATGACAAAACGCCGGCACCGCCCAAAATAGCGATCGATGCCGCACAAAATGAAATGATAAGCCGTATTTTCAGACTAAGTTTTTTCATCCATCCCCCAGTGTATAACCGATTTTATTGATAGTTTTGATAATGCCTTTGCCAAATTTACGACGCAAATGATGGACATGAACCTCTACCGCATTGCTGGAAACTTCATCACCCCAGGAATAGAGTTTGTTTTCAATTGTCTCTTTGGATAAAACCTTATTTTTGTTCATAATAAGCAATTCCAAAAGCATTAACTCTTTAGGCGCCAAAACAACCTGCTGCCCGCCTTTGAAAACAGTTTTTGTCTCTGGCTTGTAGGTCAGATCCCCCAAAGTAAATATCGGAGCCGGATGATTGTTGTGCCGACGAATCAGTGCCTTCAAACGAGCCGACACCTCGGCCAAAGCAAAGGGTTTTCCGAGATAATCATCAGCCCCGCTGTCAAGCCCGGTAATTCTCTGATCCACATCTCCCTGAGCTGTTAAAATCAACACCGGCTCTTTGCGACCTTTGCCACGCCATTCTTTCAAAATTGAAAGACCATCCCTTCCCGGCAAACCCAAATCAAGCACAACCGCATCATACGGCGCTTGGAAAAGGGCCTCGAACCCCTCTTCCCCGTCGCTGAACCAATCAACAATGAAGCCGAGTTTTCCGAGGCCGACATTTAGTCCGTCGCCGATAAGCTGATCATCTTCAATCAACAATATCCGCATTTTTTGTCCTTTAGCTACTTTTTCATAATACTGTCGACATCAATTTCAAAGCTGGTAAAATCTTTGTCGACTTCGCCGCGGATTTCAACCGTATCTTTCTCGCTCACGGTCAAACCGCGCCAATCGTCATTGTCAATCTCCACTGTAACCGAACCGGTGCTGTCCGTAAACAAATATTTTTCGCCGCCGAGACTTTTCTCAATCTTCCCTGTCAGAATAACCGGCGCATCATCACCGAGGTTTTTGGCTTCCTGAACACTGACCGAAGCTTGTGACGGACCGGTAAAACCACCGCCGAGCGGCTGCGCCGACGCATTAACCGACAAACCCAAAACCAAACTCAAAGCCGAAACGGCAATAACTTTTTTCATCTTTCATCTCCTTAAATATTAAATTGTTGTATCTCTGATTACATATATACATCAACATTTGAAACTTAAGGTTCGCTTAAGAGATAATAATTTTTTGCTAATTTTTAATAACCGACTGTTTTACAATATAATTTTTTTAAAAATCTCTTCAAATTACTCATTTTTATATCAATAAAAGACTTGACTTGCTGTCTTTTGCCGGAATTATACTAAGATAAATAAGTAACAACTTTTCAGCGATTCCCAACGATGACACCATCGCTCTACCTAAACAAAATTCAGCTGCAGGCAGAACTTGACCGCTGTCTGAATTGCAAAACCCAGCCTTGTATGCATGCCTGCCCGGTCAACTGCAATCCGCAGGAATTTATTAACCATGCCAAACAAGGCAACTTTGCCGCCGCCGTCAAAACCATCTGCCGCAATAACCCGATGGGACAAACCTGCGGGCTCATCTGCCCGGACAAATTCTGCATGCAGGCCTGCACCCGACGCCATATCGACTTTGCTATTCGGATTCCCAAACTTCAGGCGACGATTCTTGAAAATTACCGTTCTGTAGCAGATGAACATTCGCCAGTCCCGGATAATGGCCAAAATATTGCCGTTATCGGGGCCGGCCCGGCAGGAATTGCTGCAGCCTCCGTCTTAAGCAAAAACGGCTTTTCCGTCACAATTTTTGAAAAATCTTCACAAATTGGCGGCGCACTAAATCTGATTCCTGACAGCCGTTTGCCGCATGAAGTAATTGAAAAAGACTGGCACTTCCTGTTCAACCCCGAAAAAATGCAGCTAAACCTCAACACTCCGGTTGAAAAACCATCTGCTTTGCTAAAAAAAGGCTTTGCCGGTGTCATTGTTGCCGCTGGCGAACCGAATTGTGCCAGTCTCAATATTCCTGGCGAAGAATTATGCCTTTCCTACATGGATTATCTGCGCACACCGGAAAAATACAAAACCGCCGGGAAAATTGCTGTCATCGGCGGCGGAAATGTTGCCGTCGACTGCGCTTTCACCGCATTATCCAACGGAGCAAGCCAGATTGAAATATACGTTCGGCGGCGCCTAAGCGACATGAAAATTTCTCATGACGAATACTTGCGCCTGCTTAACGCCGAAATCAACATTCTACCGTTGACCGCCCCTGAAAAAATAACTCCCGGAACAAACGGCCTCAACCTGTTTGTCCACCGAAACGAATGGATTGACGATCACCCGGAACCCATCCACGATTCGGCAACGCTGCTTCAGGGATATTCTTTGATTATCAAAGCAATAGGAAGCTATGCCGATCCCAAATATGAAGATGAACGAATCATCTACGCCGGAGACTGCAAAACCGGCGGCTCAACAATTGTCGAAGCTCTGGCCTCCGGCCTTTCTTCGGCTGAGCTTCTTTTACAAAAACTGATGACGGCCAAACATTAAAAATACGCAATTTGCAAAGCCTCTGCCCATCGACGGCATTTTTCTTCAAAACTGATTCCCGCATTGGCAGGACTTGTCGATGGCAGAGCAACCAGATCATAGCTTTTTTCCGGCGGTAAATGCTGGTATTTTTTGAAAAATTCATATGATTTTTGGCCGTTAAACAAAACTTTTTCAACACCGGGATAACGTTGCAACAAACCGCCGATGTCATTTGGCCGGGCATTGCGGATATGGCTGTCAAGGCTCCCTACCCGATCGCAGCTTTCCAAGTTATCCCACAGCCCGACTCCGTGCTCAAGCAACATGCTGATTTTTTCGGCATAATCAGCCCATACACGACCATTGTTAAAGTATAAACTCATCATTTTCCAAAAAATATTTCGTTTATGCGCATAATATTCGCCGGCCGCAAGCGAAACCTCTCCCGGCATGGTTCCGAGAATCAGAAAACGCGTTTTCTGGTCAATAACCGGCGCAAAACTTCTAATCACTAACTCCTCCGTTATTCGTATACTGACAAAGCAAATATAAAAATAAATCTTTCTGCATCAATAATAGCTAAACCCAAACAAAAAGAAAATCCCGTTCTGTCGGGAACGGGATTTTCTAATCAACAAAGCTGCTCTAGAATCCTTCGGTATCTAAGCGCTTCCGAAGTTGCTTGCGGGCACGTCTGATAGCCTCAGCCTGACGACGAGCTTTCTTTTCAGAATTTTTCTCATGACAACGACGCAATTTCATTTCACGAAAGATTCCTTCGCGTTGCATCTTCTTTTTCAAAACTTTCAAAGACTGACCAACATCATTGCCGATAACAGTAACCTGAACCACTTAAATCACCTCTTTTCAACAGTTTGAATAGTATTAATCCGATTCTGTGCATAGCTTGTAACATTTCTTGCATCAAAATGCAACAAGTTTTTAAATTTCACCGATATACATGCCAAGCTCTTTGGCCGCTTTAACATATTCGCTTTTCGGATTAAGCAGCGTTGTCCCTGATTTGACCACATCGGCCAAATCCACCGCGGCAATTTTTCCGGCTTGCCAAACGACCATTTTGTTGTCTTCGCCGCGTGCCAGAATCTCTATTGCCTCTGCACCATAAAGCGAAGCCAGCAATCGGTCAAAAGCGACAGGCACGCCGGAACGCTGAACATGCCCAAGCGTTGTCGTCCGCACCTGAAAATCATTGTAACGAGCGGTAATTTCATTGCACAGATATTGCGAAATGCCGCCATAAACAGCTTCACCGACCATATTTTTCTTGTTAGACAAATGTGCGCCGTCTTCGGTTTTAATGCCTTCAGATACCACAATCACGGCATGATTGCGGCCGCTGGCCTTAATTTCTTTCAATTTGTTAATAACGCCGTCAATCGTATAGGGAATTTCCGGAACCAAACAAACGTCCGCTGCACCGGCAAGAGCCGAATGCATCGCCAGATGTCCGGCATCACGCCCCATCACTTCCATAATCAGCGCACGATTATGTGAACGTGCCGTCAGCTCCAGGCTGTCAATAGCCGATGTACATACCTGCACAGCCGATTGAAACCCGACAGAGAACTCGGTAATCGGCGTGTCGTTGTCAATTGTCTTCGGAATGCCGACAACTTTAGCCAGGCTGCCGCGGCAATAGTTAGAAACAATATTCATGCTGCCGTCGCCGCCGACAACCACAATGGCGTCCAAACCAAGTTCTTTAACACCGATAGAGAATTTTCGGGTCATTTCTTCCAATGATTCCATTTTGACCCCTTTATTCAGAGACCCCAGATATGAGCCGCTGAGCCGCGGCCAGGGAGAATCCGAAAAATCATGCACGGTCAAAATTTCATAGCTGTGCGGCTTTTCGGTAATACCGTCTGTTCCGTTATGAATACCATACACTTCCCAGCCTTTTTTGGTTGCCGCTTTGACAACCGCGCTGATAACGGCGTTCAAACCGGCACAATCGCCGCCACTGGTTAAAATGCCAATTCTTTTTATTGAACTCATGTAAAAATTCTCCTTTTGAGTTGCATTATTCTTCATTTTGATGTATACTAATACAGATTTTTGAGATAGTTTCCAGTAAAAAGTTTATTTTAACAGATGTTTTTTTAAGAGAAAGGACCTGTATTTTATGTTTAATCATAATCCCACCGCCAAATTGCAACACCAACTCTGCGAATTACGGCTGGAAGAAAGACGTGTATGCTCCGACATCAAACATCTTGTCTCTCAAAACAAAACCATTGACTTTTTTCAAGCCAAACAGTTAAACACGCTGCGCACCGGCGTTCAGAAAAAAATTAAAAATGTTGAAGCGCGTATCATGCCAAATATAATCGCTTAAGAACTTTTTTTACAGAAAAATCCCCGCTTTAGTTGCAAAGCGGGGATTTTTTCTGATCTTTATTCACCTTTTTTGCGGCCGGAAGTCAGCTCGCCGATAAAAGCAAACATCATTGGCACAAATAATGTGGCGATAAATGTTGAAGCGATCATACCGCCGACCATCCCCGTACCAATGGCATGACGCGATCCCGCACCGGCACCGGTCGAAATAGCCAGAGGTAAAACACCAAACGTAAAAGCCAATGACGTCATCACAATCGGGCGAAAACGCAGCTTTGCCGCCTCAACCGCCGCTTCGGCATAAGAAAGACCTTCTTCCACTTTCATCACGGCAAACTCCACAATCAGGATAGCATTTTTGGCAGCCAGACCAATCAAAGTCACTAATCCGACCTGGAAATACAAATCATTCTCCAGACCGCGCAGCCAAGTGGCTAACAAAGCCCCCACCACCGCAAACGGTACCGACAAAATGACCACAAACGGCAAAGACCAACGTTCATACTGCGCCGACAAGATCAAAAAGATCATTATCAGACCAAAGACAAAAGCCTGCATTGAGGCGCCGCCGGCCTGTTTTTCCTGATAAGCCGATCCGATCCAGGCCAGGGAATAATCATTGCCCAGCACTTTGGTTGCCGTCTCTTCCATCGCCGCAATCGCCTGCCCTGAAGAATACCCGGGAGCCGGATCTCCCATAATTTTGGCCGCCGGAAAAATATTAAAACGATTAATCAATTCAGGCCCCGGCACCCGCTCGACCGACACCAGTGTTGACAGCGGCACCAATTGGCCGTTGCTCGATTTAACATAAACATAACGCAGATCCTGCGGTGAGCGCCGGAATTTTGATTCTGCCTGCACCGTCACTCTGAAATTCCGCCCCATATAGGTAAAATCATTTACATACAAACTGCCAAAAGTCGATTGCATCACCGTATAGACATCATTAATGGCCACACCGAGAGCTCTCGCTTTTTCACGGTCAAGATCAACGCGATACTGCGGTGTGCCAACCGAAAATGTTGTCTTAACATTGGACAAGGCCGGATTCTTGTTAGCTTCTTCCAAAAATTCTTCCGTTTTGGCCATCAGTTCTTGCGGCGTATCACCGGCTTTATTCTGAATATAACCTTCAAAACCGCCGGTCGTGCTCATCCCTATGATAGGCGGCAGGGAAAAAGCATAGCCGATTCCTTGCAAATTCTGCAACGCCGGCATTGAAGGCACCATTCCCATCCCCATAGCTGTAAACAACCGGGCTAAACTGGCGGCTGATTGGCTGTCCTTCTGTCTTTCATCCCAGTCATTAAGCACAATGAAGCTGATCCCCGAATAAGTGTTCTGTGCACCGGCCAGCATATCAAAACCGCTGATAGTCATCACATCAGTCACATTCGGATTTTGTTTAATGGCCGCACTCAGCGTATCGGTAAAAGCAGCCGTGCGTGATAAAGAACTCGCCGGCGGCATATTGTGCGCCATCAGCAACGACCCTTGATCTTCATTTGGCACCAAACCGCTCGGAAGGATTTTAAACATCATCACAATACTGAGACAAATCAGACCGAACCCGGCCCATGCCGTTTTACGATGTGTCAGAAAATAGCGCACACCGGTCAGATAAAGAGCCGTTAGCTTTTCAAACCCGAGGTTAAATGCACGGAAAAAAGCATTTGGCTCATGTGCGTTTGGTTTAATCAGCAAAGCGCACAATGCCGGCGTTAAGGTCAAAGCCACAAAAGCCGAAATCAAAACCGAAATGGCAATAGTCACGGCAAATTGCTGATACATCACCCCGGTCATGCCGCCCAAAAACCCGATCGGCAGAAAAACCGAAGACAGCACCAGAGCCACCGCCACAACCGGACCGGAAACTTCCTGCATGGCTTTAATCGCCGCCTCTTTAGGCGATAAATGCTCTTCGCTCATCAGGCGTTCAACATTTTCCAGCACAATAATCGCATCATCCACCACAATACCAATGGCCAAAATCAAGCCAAACAGCGTCAGCAGATTAATAGAAAAACCAAGCAGATACATTCCGGCAAACGCGCCGACAATCGACACCGGCACGGCCAAAATCGGAATAAGCGTCGCACGAAAATTCTGCAAAAACAGATAAACAACCAGTATAACCAGAACAACCGCTTCAAAAAACGTATGCACGACTTCTTCAATTGAAATTTTAACAAATTTAGTCGTATCGTAAGAAATTTTATAAGTAATACCGTCGGGAAAGTTTTTGGACAGACGTTCCATCGTTGCTTTTACCTGTTCGGAAACTTCCAACGCATTGGCACCGCTCTGCAGATAAATAGCAAAGGCCACCGCTTCTTCACCGTTATAAGTTGCCCGCACGCTGTAATCCTGCGCACCAAGTTCGATTCGCGCCACGTCTTTCAGGCGCAGTGCGGCACCGGTACTGTCCGAGCGCAAAATAATATTACCGAACTCTTCGGCATCGGCCAGCCGCCCTTTGGTATTGACGCTGTAGGTATAAGAAACAGGTTCATCCATCGGCTCCTGCCCGAATTGTCCGGCTGCAAACTGCGAGTTCTGTTCCTGAATGGCGGCAATCACGTCTGTCGGCGTCATGTTCAAATCCGCAAGCTTATCCGGACTGAGCCAGATTCGCATTGAATAATCCTGGCTGGCAAACAACGATGCGTCACCGACACCTTTCACGCGTTTAAGCTCATCCAACACATTAAGCAAAGCATAATTTGAAACATACACGGTGTCATACTGGTCATTAGACGACATCATCGTCACAACCTGCAGAATATTGTTTGATTTTTCCTGCACCGTCACACCCTGTTTGGTCACCTCGGCCGGCAGATTGGACATGGCCGACTGTACTTTGTTGTTAATATCAATAGTGGCCTGATCAGGATCTGTCCCGATTTCAAAGACCGCGCCAATAGTCAGATAACCGCTGGAAGTTGCGGTTGAATACATATAAGTCATGTTTTTGACGCCGTTAATTGCCTGCTCAAGCGGTGCGGCCACCGTATCAGCCAGAACTTCGGCCGTTGCGCCAGGATAAACCGCAGAAATTTGGATTTCCGGAGCAACGATATTGGGATATTGCTCAACCGGCAACACCCGCATAGATACCAATCCGGCCAGCAGAATAACCAATGAACAGACCGTCGCAAAAATAGGCCTTTGAATAAAAAATTTAGAAAACATCGGACACACTCTCCGGATAATGACTACTTCTGAATATCTTCATCTGTCGCGGCATTTTCTGCAACAGGTTGTTGCACGCTGATGGTTGCCTGCGCCGGAGAACCGGTCCGTACTTTCATCAACCCGTTGGTGATGACAACGTCGCCGTCCTTGAGACCCTCATCAATAATCCAATAACCGTCGCCGATCTGTGCGCCTGTTTCAACCGGAACACTCTCCACCATATTCTGCGAGCTCAAACGATATACAAACGCACCTTTGGCTCCTTGCATCACCGCCTCTTGCGGTATGACAATAGCATCTTTGCGCACAATATTGCCTATACTCAGCCGCACAAACTGTCCGGGAATCAATCTTTTATCCTTATTGGGAAACGTCGCGCGTAGTCTCAGCGTTCCCGTTGTCTCGTCAATGGAAGGATTAATAAAGTCAATTTCTCCTTCCTCGGGATAAAGAGCACCGTTGTTATAGTGAACTCGAGCCGTAATTTTACGAGACCCTTCCGATGAAAAATTGCTGGTATTGACAATCAAACCTTTCTCCACCATTGAAGCTAATTTAAACAATTCGTTCTCCGAAGCCGAAAAAAGCACATACATCGGATCCAACTGAGTAATTGTGGTCAGCTGATCATTAACCGCAACCAGGCTTCCTTCCGAAACTGTCTCCATACTGGTAATCCCGGCGATCGGCGCCGTCACCGTTGTATAATCCAGATTCAACTGCGCAGAATCAACTTCTGCCTGTGCCAACTTGACCGCCGCGCGCAAAGCATCCAAATTGGCTTTGGCATCATCGCGCGATTTTTCACTGACAATGCGTTCCTCAAAAAGTTTTGAAACCCGTTTCCATTGTGCCTCGGCCGCCGTCAGTTGCGCCTTGCTCTGAGCAAGTTTAGCCTTGGCCTGCTCCAACACCACTCGATAAGGCTCATGATCAATTTCAAACAAAACATCGCCTTCGTTAACCTGCGTTCCTTCAACATAATTGCGCTTGATCAAAATACCGCTGACTCTGGCACGCACGGCCGTTTCTTTTGAACCGAGTGTACGAGCCGAATATTCTAAATCCAGCGGAACATTCTGCGGCGAAACGCGGACGGCTTCAACCGTCGGCACCGTGGTAATTTCCGGTTGTTTTTCGTCCTTGCAACCGCTCAGCAAAAACAAGGCAACCGCGGAAAACATCAGATAATTTGCTTTTTTCATGTCTGATCCCTCATACTAAAAACTTGTTCAACGCTACAACACAATATCTGTTTTGACAATAATAATCTTAAGTATAGTCACATTGAAAACCTGCATGTGCGGATTAGGTATAACAGCGGAAAAAAATATTGCTCAAGGAGAAAAAACATGACTGAAGGAGTACGCTATCCCACTTTTGCTTTTATTACCGGCGGCGCCGGTCAGGCTGACGACGGCATTCCACCACAGCCGTTTGAAACCTTTTGTTATGACTCGGCTTTAATGGAAGCCAAGATCGAAAATTTCAACGTCATTCCCTATACCTCGGTTTTACCCAAAGAACTTTATGGCAAGATTGTGCCGCTCAATGACAAAATCATCAGCCAGTTCAAACACGGCGCCGTTTTGGAAGTCATTATGGCCGGCCATGGTGCCAACCGCGACCAGCACAAAGCTATTGCCACTGGTCTTGGCATTTGCTGGGGAAAAGACAAAAACGGCGAGCTGATTGGCGGCTGGGCGGCCGAATATGTCGAATTTTTCGACACGCAGATTGACGATGATATTGCCCGGGGGCATGCCGAAATGTGGCTCAATAAATCTTTGAACCATGAATTGTCTATCCGCGGCGTAGAGAAACATTCCGAATTTCAGATGTGGCACAATTATATCAATATCACCCATCAGTTCGGCTATAGTCTGACAGCGCTCGGCTTCCTAAATTTTGAACACGCCGCACCGGCAGAAGTATGATAAGTTCACATCCGGCCGGCATGCCGGCCATATGACAAGGAATAAGCACATGACCGCTAAAAAATCAACATCGGCGGCAACCGCTGCCAACGACAAAGGACTGGGTGTTTTTGCCCTGGCCGCGATTGTCGTCAGCTCCATGCTAGGCGGCGGCATATACAGTCTGCCGCAAAACATGGCTGCCGGCGCGTCTGCCGGTGCCATCCTTCTAGCCTGGCTAATCACCGGCCTGGGCATTTTTTTCATCGCCCGGACTTTTTCCATATTATCCATGGCCAAACCCGACCTGACCACCGGTATCTATTCATACAGCCGGGCCGGATTCGGACCATACATCGGCTTCACCATCGGCTGGTCATATTGGCTGTGTCAGGTTTGCGGCAATGTCGGCTATGCCGTCATCACCATGGATGCGCTCAATTATTTTTTTCCGCCGCATTTTGCCGGCGGCAATACTCTGGCATCGGTTATCGGCGGATCCATAATCATCTGGGGATTTAACTATCTGGTTTTGCGCGGTGTCAAACAAGCCAGCTTCATAAATCTGGTCGGCACCATTGTAAAAATTGTGCCGCTGATATTGTTTATTCTGATTATGTTGTTTGTTTTTCACTATACCAAATTCGATTTTGATTTCTGGGGAGAAGCCGTCGCCACCAAAGCAAAATTGGGCGGACTTGAAAGTCAGATCAAAAGCACCATGCTGGTCACGCTCTGGGCTTTTATCGGAATTGAAGGTGCCGTCGTCATGTCCAACCGGGCCAAAACACCAAACGATGTCGGCAAGGCAACCATACTTGGTTTTGTTTGCTGTCTGGGCATATATCTGCTGCTGTCGCTGCTGCCGTTTGGCTACATGTCGCAAGAACAACTGGCGCATGTGGCCAATCCGTCCACAGCCGGTATCTTGCAGGAAGTTGTCGGCCCCTGGGGTGCCTGGCTGATGAACATCGGTCTCTTGGTTTCGGTGCTAACCAGTTGGCTGGCCTGGACCATGGTTACGGCCGAAATTCCGCAGGCGGCAGCCAATAATGGCACCTTTCCCCAAGCTTTTCAAAAAGAAAACCCCAACGGCGCGCCGTCGGTCTCACTATGGGTCACCAGCGGTGCCATGCAGATATTCATGTTGCTGGTTTATTTTGCGGGCAATGCCTGGAATACCATGCTAAGCATCACCAGTGTCATGGTTCTGCCTGCCTATCTGGCTTCTTGTGCCTATCTGTGGAAATTATGCGAAGACGGGGAATATCCGGACAACATCATCTACAAACGTTCCACCGCTCTGTTGACATCAGTCTTCGGCGCAATATATGCCCTATGGCTGATCTATGCCGCCGGTCTGAATTACCTGTTGATGGCTGTTGTCATCATTGCCCTCGGCATCCCTGTTTATCTATGGGCTTGCCGGGAAAACGACACAAAAGCTTTTACCCGGGATGAGGCTTTTTTGGCCGCAGCGCTGATTATAACAGCTTTGTGGGCACTATATGCATTTTCCCGTGGTATTATTCATATTTGATACCCATAAAAAAAGAGATTGTCTCTCAAGACAATCTCTTTTTTTATGCAGACTATTTTTGAGCATTTTCCTGCCGAGACAAGGAAGTTGCTTCGCCATATATCCGCAGTTGCCGACGCCATTGACGCACCGTAATGTTGTACTCCTGACGTGCACGTCGGCTGTAAAAAAGCAATACCGCCATAAAAGGCAACATCTGCAGAAAAGCCTTCAGCGGCGAGTTGCGTTGTTTGACGACATATTTTCTTTCCAATTGTTCAGCCGCCTCTTTTGTTTCCTGATCAACCCCATAAACCGGAAGCATAAAACCATATTTGGCATCAGCATAAAGATACCAACGCCGCAACACATGCGCCCAGTAATGCAAAATTGGCTTGGACGAACAAAAGCGCATCCCGTTCAAATACTGACACGTATCGGAAAGATCCTGCCAAATCACAAAATAATCCAGCTTCAGCTGCGGTTGCTGTTTTTTCTGTGACATATACAACACCAGAGACAAACGCTGAGTCACGGCAACGATGGCGGTTTTATCGCCAATTGTTTCGGCCATCCCGCGCAGATTTTCACCGGTATTGTTTCCATTGTCGCAAACAATGATATCTTCTGGAGACAACCACAGCATCAGAGCCGTTTTCCGCAGCATCATGCCTTCGGTTTGCCGCTCTTCGCCGGCCATCAGTTCTTTATACAACAATCCCGACATCACCCCTTTCCCACCGACGCACAAAAACTTGCGCCGACAGCCGGACGGACCGAGATCGCCGTACATCGTGCTCAAAGACCACCACAATTGCGCCGCTTGGAAAGCCGACGTAACATCATCGTCACAACAAACGACAAAATCCGCGTTTTTAAGCCGCCGCAAACCATAATGCTCATCACCGGAAAGAATAAAATATTTCTGCGAAAGATTTGTCTTCCTCAGCCAGTCAGCCACAGCAAAATAAGCTTTGCCATAGCATGTTGCCTTAATGGCTTTGGCAGCAGCTTCGGTACAAATCAGCAGGCATTCTTGCGGATCAAACGCATAAGCGCCGAAAGCTTTGCTAAAATGCAGCCATTCCTGAATATCGGGCTTTTTCATCCTCAGATATTTAAACTCTTCCGACATGATGATTTCCGCATCAATGCCGTTTTTACGCAAAGCTGTCTGCAATTGCTCGGCCAGCAGCTGCGCAAAAACATCCTCATGGCAGCAAATGTACTTAACTTCAGGCAAATTGCTCAACTCAAAGCAAGTGCTTGGCACCGTCAGCCGCTCGTTCAAAAGAGCTGCCGCGGCAAAATCCCGTTGTATATTTTTCTTTTTCATAACACTTAAAATAATTTGTTAAACTTATATTTTCAGCCATACCCTAGCACGTGTTTGACAATTTTGCAACATTTTTGTCAAATTTCGAAAAAAAATACTTGCGTGCCCTGTAAAAATATGCTATACAGAAGAACAGAAAAAAATCATTTATGTATAATTTTAAAAATAAAAAAAATGAAAAAATTTTTTAAATTCATGATCATCGCCTCCGCGATGGTCTCGCTGGCATTTGCCGCAGTAGAAGTAATATCCGGTGAGTTCAAACATGCCCCCGTTCGGCTGATAGCTACTGTGTGGCTGATGTATCTCGCCGGCGCTATCGGCGCGGTATATTGTTTGATCAAATTTTCAAAGCAAGTCGCTTTGAAAATCGACCATCCGACCAAAAAAAGAGCCGATGGTTCCCCGATGCATCGCGGCTGGCCGTTGTGGTTGTTCCTGGGCTTCTTCCTGGTGGAAGTTGCTTTAGGCAGCGCCTGCATCTATTTTGGAAGTCATATGTGGTGTGTGCGGGATCTGATCAATTTTGAGCTGACGGCGGTTATTTCCGCAGTTGTGGCTTATTGGTTCACGCACTGCCTCTGGAAAAAGGCATAATAGAAAAAACGCTCCCGCTTTTCCCAAAGCCGGAGCGTTTTGCTGTTTAAATAAACTAAGACCAAGGAGGCTGATAAAAAGAATTTATAGAGGTGTTTTTAGAGTGAGAAAAATTTTAGCGTACAAAGAAGTACGTGAATTTTTCAAAGCTCGACAAAATGCCTCTGGAAAACTTTTTTTGCAGCCTCCTACTCATACCGAAGCGCATTAATCGGATTCAACAGGCTTGCTTTATAGGCCGGATAAAAACCGAAAAATAACCCGACCAAACCGGAAAAAGAAAACGGCAGCAACACATAAAGCAGCGATACTTTCGCCGTCAGAGAGCTGAAATGCGTCACCAATTGCGCGCCAAGCAACCCAACCAAAACACCGATCAAACCGCCGATTAAAGACAACACCAGAGCTTCAGTCAAAAATTGCCAGCGAATATCCCACGTCTTGGCGCCAATAGCCATACGGATGCCGATTTCGCGCGTGCGCTCGGTCACTGAAACCAGCATAATGTTCATAATGCCGATACCGCCGACCAACAAAGAAATCGAAGCAATCGACCCCAGCAAAATTGTCATGATTTTGGTAGAATTTTTCATCATATCCATCATCTGTGTCAGATTACGAATAACAAAATCATCTTCCTTATTCGTCCCCAGATTATGCCTTTGCCGGAGCAGCGCGCGGATTTCTTCTTGCGAAGTATAAGTACTGTCGGCGTCAACCGCTTGCAGCATCACCATTTTCACCTGATCGGGAAAAGAAACGCCCATTACTTTTTTCTGCGCAGTCGACAGCGGAATATATACCACATCATCCTGATCCATCCCCATCCCGGTTTGACCGCGGGTTTCCAAAGCACCGATAACCACAAAAGGAATACCTTTGATACGGATCGTTTTGCCCAGAGGGTCCATATCCCCGAATAATTCTTTGGCCACTGTCTGCCCAAGAATAGCCACCTTGGCCGCGTTCCGGATATCCGTCCGGCTGAAATAGCGTCCGTAAGCAAGGTTCCACTCTTTAATTTCAAACATACGGTTATCCGTGCCGGTAATCCCCGTAGACCAATTGGCATTGCCATAAACAATCTGAGCCGTTTCTTCCAAAACCGGTGCGGCCAGCTTGATTGCGGGAATTTTTTCCTGAATGGCGTCACCGTCGCTGCCTTTCATTGTCGGCTGCGATCCGTGCCCGCCGCGTGCACCGCTGGATGTTGCCACGCCGGAGCGGATAATAATCAGATTCGAACCCATGGTTTTCATTTCTTCCTGAATGGATTGCTGAGCACCATTGCCAATAGAAAGCATGATAATCACCGCTGAAACACCGATAATCACGCCCAGACTGGTCAAAATCGACCGCATCTTGTTGGCCTGAATTGCACGGATAGCTATTTTACCAATGGTCTTGATCTCAATCATTGCTTTTCACCGTCTACAATTCGGATAATCCGCTGTGCATATTTGGCAATATCTTCTTCATGCGTCACCAAAATAATCGTCCGCCCCATTTCCTGATTCAGTTTTGTAAACAAATCCATAATTTCAACACTCATTTTGGTATCCAGGTTTCCTGTCGGCTCATCGGCAAAAATAATCGGCGCATTATTGACAATTGCCCGTGCAATGGCCACACGCTGTTGTTGCCCGCCCGAAAGCTGATTCGGCTGATGGTACATACGATTTTTCAACCCCACCTGTTCCAAAGCCTTTTTAGCGCGTTCTGCACGCTCAGCCTCGCCGACACCGGCATATATCATTGGCAGTTCAACATTCTCCAAAGCCGAAACCCGAGATAATAAATTAAAACCCTGAAACACGAAACCGATTTTCTGATTCCTGATCTCGGCGAGCTCGTCTGAATCCATTTTATCGACTCTTTTGCCGTCAAGCAGATATTGTCCTTTGCTTGGCTTGTCCAGACACCCCAAAATATTCATCAGCGTAGACTTTCCGGAGCCAGAAGGTCCCATGATTGCCACAAATTCACCGGCTTCAATCAACAGGTCAATTCCTTTAAGAATTTCCAATTCACCGCTGCCCAACGGATAACTTTTATGAATATTTTTCAGCTCAATCAGACTCATCAGCGCGGCATTCTCATTCTAAAGTTACGGGCATCTTCACCGCTCAATTTCCGTTCAACAATCACTTCGCTGGTTTCATCCACATGACCGGAAGTAATCTCGGTTTTATCTTCGTCTGAAACACCGATTGTCACGCTGACACGCTGCGGCTGACCGTTTTTCAAAACCCAGATACCGCGGTCGGCATAGCGTTTGGTATTGCCGTACTCATCTTCGATAAAGAAGCGCAAAGATTTATTCGGCACCAGCAAAACATTTTCTTTTTGAGCGGTAATAATTTCCACATTGGCGGTCATTCCGGGCTTCAGTTTGAAATCATGATTGTCAATTTCGATGATAACCTCGTAAGTCACAACGTTTGATGTTGTAATCGGATTATTGCGCACCTGTGTAACCACGCCGTGAAAAACCTCATCAGGAAAACTGTCGACGCTGAAATCAACATTTTGCCCTTCCCTGACTTTGGCGATATCCGCCTCCACCACCGAAGCCTCAATCTGCATTTTGGTCAGATCTTCGGCCACATTAAACAATGTCGGCGTCTGATAGCTGGCAGCCACTGTCTGCCCGACTTCCACCTCTTTGGAAATGACAATTCCGTCCACCGGCGAGACAATCCTTGTATAATGCAAATCGACCTCAGCTTGTTTCAAAGCAGCGGCGGCCTGAGATATCTGAGCTTCCTTCAGAGCCCTCTGCGCCACGGCATTATCATAATCACGCTGGGCGCTTTCCAGATCTTTGTCGGTTGAATACTTGGAAGTGTTCAGCTTTTTAATACGGTCTAAATGCTTTTTATAATAGACAATATCGTTTTTGACCACATCCAGCTCCGCCTTGGCAATATCAAGCGCCGCTTTGCGCTGGGCAACGGTTGCTTCAAACAAAGCCGGATCAATCTGCGCCAAAAGCTGTTCTTTTTTAACCAGTGTATTATAGTCGACAAAAATTTCCGAGATTGTGCCAGATACCTGTGTACCAATGGCAATGGTTGAACTCGGATTAATAATTCCGGAGGCGGTAATCTTTTGGATGATATCACCTTTTTCCACCTTGGCCAGCACATAAACATCCGGCTCAGCTCCGGGTTTCAGCGCAAACCATGAAGCCCCGACCAAGACGGTTCCGATCAACAATGCTTTTTTCCAATTCTTCATTCTGCGCTCCTGCCCTAAAAATATGACCTTTTTCGTCAAATTTAAACATAAATGTTTAAAATATAGTTGAAAAAGAGACAAAAACAGGCTATATTAAACCTCACTGAGAAAAATTTATATATTATTATTAACCAAAAAAATAAAGTTATGACTAAACCCAAGTTAACTTATGAGCAAAACATCAGCCTCAAAGGCTTGTCGTTGGAAGAAAAGTTGAATCTTCTGCACGAGTGGAAGAAAAACGAGGAAATTGACCAGCCCGCATTTGAACATTTTTCCAATCTCTGGATCAAGAAAGAGAGTAAAAAAATCATCAATGCCAATGCGCCGCTCCGTCGCCGCGTTAATGAAACGCTGGAAAGAAGCAATTTCTGCTGCCGCACCGTCCGGGAAGGACAAATGCAGGTTTTTATTGATAAACTGCGCGGCAAGATCAACGACTACATTGCCAACCGTTCGAATGAAGCCCAACTGACGGACAAAGAACGCAACCTTTTTTACAAATACGTTAAAGAAAACGTTCACAGTTACCGTCTGCTTGTAAACCAGATGCTGATCCTTGGCCTGCGCTATCCTGACAAAGAACTCAACAGCTTTTGCAGCAATTTTGTTCAGGAAAACAAAAAAGGCCCGTATTTTACGGATTATCATTTCTGGGGCACACTGTGGGAAGACCCCGATTTTGTGCCATTGGACGCCATCCGTTTGATGCTGGTCAAAAAAGAAGACGGCCGCCACATCGACAACTTGTTTGCCCCAAGTTTCATTCAGAGCATCATTCCCCTGATTGAAGCTCAGCGCAACAAAGAAGTGGAGCGTCTCAAATTTGCCCAGATGCTGGAAGGCAAAGAGCGCGAAATGCAAGTCAAGCGCAAGATGGAACGCTTAAATGCGTTCAACATCCTGCTCAAAGCCGCTGAAGAGTATTGCTCATAAAATCTCGGCTAAAGTCTCCAAAACCTCTCTGGTTTTGGAGACTTTTTTTGTTTTTTTCATAAAAAACTATTGATAAACCGGTGCTTTTATGGCATATTTACAAAATGGACAAAAAACGACAAATAGGAATATCAAAAAATGAATGAGAATGACTTTCAGAATATTGAAGCCAAAGATCTTTACAATATGACATTTGAAGAAATCGATGAGATCCAAAATGCCTTAAACGCGCACAATCTTGAAACAATCGAAAAAGCTTTCCGTCAGCACCGCATCAACTATTCCGAAAGAGACTACCTGCTGGAATTTTTCCATGACGGGATGGGCGTTGAACGCGAAGTCTACCGCACCTTATACGAAACTTTTGGCCAACCCGAAAGGACCTGTTCCTATGATCCTGTCACCGGCAAAGTCGACACCGACAAAAACGGCCAAAAAATCAACTATGGCCTGAAAGTCGTTACCCCTTTCGTCAATACGCGCTTGGAATATCGCGATAAAAACATCAACCAGATTTTTGTCATTATGCCGAAGATGAAAAAAGCCAGCCGCGCGATTGAAAAAATTGAGTCGGAATATGGCATTGAATATCAACAGAAATACAATCAAATGCTAAACCGCCTTTTTCGCGATGAAGATCGCGACAGCTTTTGCGAGGCAATACAAGATATTCCTCAAACCACCAACAGTCTGCACGATATTTTACGGCTGACCATCACCTGCAAATATCTGACAGATGTCCAACGCATCAAACGTAAACTGGTCGAAAACAAATCTGCATCTTTCTATATTGAGCCGAACGAAATCCGCGATCGCTTCAACAAACCTCTGTCTCAAAACGAGAAAAAATATTATGACATCAAATTAATCATTCACCACAAAATGCCCAACGGCAAAATTCTCGATGTTGAAGCTCAGTTAAAAATCAATACGCTTTATCAGGGAGATATTCTGACGCACGGAATTTATGAAGACATCCGGGAAACCGAAGCACTTTTGGCCAAAAAAAGAGCGCAGATGGATGAATCTGAAATCCGCCAAAACGAAGCAAAAATCAAGATTCTGAACAATCGTATTGCACAGATAAACAAAGCCTTTATTCATCAATATAATATGATTGTTCTTGACAAAGCCTACCGGATTGAAAATGACGGCTACCGTCCGCTGCGTGTCGAGCCGGAAAATGCCGACGGCACCTATAATCGCTGCCGCTCGTTTATTAATGCCGAATATATGCCGGAGTCCTATCAGCCGTTCAACGGCAAAGAAGACTTTTCGGCTGCCTCTGATCTCAACAAACTCTGCTATTTGCGGCTGATTGGCAAACTGCCGGCTGACTTTGATATGTTTGCCGACACGGCATCCAAACATATTAATTACAAATTTTCTCGTTTGAGTTCTGCCGAAATTGAACGCTTCAATGGCATTAATGAAATTGCTATACGTTATGAAAAAGTTGTCCAAAGAAAGATCAATGACCGCGCCAAAAGCGACCACCCGGTTGCTTACGCCGGCCTTGCCAACGCAAAATCAAACCGCAGCCTCTGAACAAAAAATCCGCCTTCTCTGTAAAGGCGGATTTTTTAACCATCTTATGCGCTAACAGAACTCTCCTCCGTTGCCGGGTCTTCCGGAGAATGCGGTTTATTTAAAACAATTTTACCATCTTTTCGGCGGGAAAAAATATTCAGCGTCCGCAAATAGCGTTTGCGGCTGCCCACCAGATAATTAACAATCATCTTATAAAACAAGCGCTCGCACTCATCCTCGGCCGTTGCCATTTTATCTTTGGCCTGCGCAATATTAATTTCTTCATAAGGAAGAATATTCTGCGTCATCACCCGGCATTTATTCTGAGCAATATCAGCCACGCCCGAATAGATAAAAAAACGCTTTACGGCTTCGCCTTTCGCATTCAAGATTTGCAACAGACCATAATCCAGCACAAACACACTCGGAGCCCGCTCCGGCAGGATCTCAACATCGGCGCGCACGGCAGGCAAAATCGCAGCCGACACCTTTCCCTGCCAAAACGTTCGCATCGGCAGCTCTATGCTTAAATCAAATTCGTTGCTCATTTTTTTCTCCGTTCCGAAAAACCGGCTTAAGCGGCTTTAAGTGTTTCGGCTTTCTTCAGCGCGTCTTCAATCGTACCGACCATATAAAAAGCCTGTTCCGGAATATCATCATACTTACCTTCCAGAATTCCCTTAAAGCCTTTGATTGTATCTTCAAGTTTGACAAACACGCCCGGCGTTCCGGTAAAGACTTCCGCCACATGGAATGGTTGCGATAAGAATCTTTGAATTTTTCTGGCGCGGGAAACCACCAATTTATCTTCATCAGACAACTCATCCATACCCAAAATGGCGATAATATCCTGCAAAGATTTATATTTTTGCAAAACCTCCTGCACTTGGCGAGCCACCTGATAATGCTCCTCACCCACCACCTGCGGGTCCAAAATACGTGAAGTTGAATCCAACGGATCGACAGCAGGAAAGATTCCCAGCTCGGAAATAGAGCGGGATAAAACGGTCGTTGCATCCAAATGGGCAAATGTCGTGGCCGGCGCCGGATCGGTCAAATCGTCAGCCGGCACATAAACAGCCTGCACTGAAGTAATTGAGCCGTTTTTAGTAGAAGTAATACGTTCTTGCATGGCGCCCATATCCGTTCCCAGCGTTGGCTGATAACCAACCGCTGACGGAATACGTCCGAGCAATGCCGAAACTTCCGAACCGGCCTGAGTAAAACGGAAAATATTGTCAACAAAGAACAACACATCCTGATGCGCTTCATCGCGAAAATACTCAGCTTGTGTCAACCCTGTCAAAGCCACACGAGCACGAGCCCCGGGCGGTTCATTCATTTGTCCGTATACCAAAACTGTTTTTGAATTGGCGCCTTTCAGATCAATAACGCCGGATTCGATCATTTCATGATACAAATCGTTACCTTCGCGGGTACGTTCGCCAACGCCGGCAAAAACCGAATAGCCGCCGTGCCCTTTGGCAATATTATTAATCAGCTCCATAATCAACACCGTTTTGCCAACGCCGGCACCGCCAAACAAACCGATTTTACCGCCTTTGGCATAAGGCTCAAGCAAATCAATCACCTTAATCCCTGTTGTCAGAACCTCCGTTTCTGTCGATTGATCAACAAAAGACGGTGCCGGCCGGTGAATAGGATAATGAAATTCAGATTTAATATCGCCTCTCCCGTCAACAGGTTCACCGATCACGTTAACAATACGTCCCAGCAAAGCCGGCCCGACAGGAACTTCAATCGGAGCGCCGGTATTCACCACATCCTGTCCGCGGACCAAACCATCCGTGCTGTCCATGGCGATGCAACGCACCACATTTTCACCCAAATGCTGCGCCACTTCCAACACCAGATTCTGTCCATGGTTGTCACAACGCAAGGCTGTCAGGATTGCAGGCAGATCTTCGGTTTTATCAAAACGCACATCGACAACGGCACCCATAACCTGAGAAATATGCCCATATGCACCGGAATTTTCATTTTTCCGGGCCTTCCGAACTTCCGTCGCATCTTTTTTCTGCTCGGCTTTCACCTGGCTGACAGCCGCTTCTGCCTTTGGCCGGACTGCCGAACGCGGCGTCTTTGTCGTCGCTGTTTTTTTGACTGTTTTTTCTTTTGCCGTTGCCATTTGTTTCTCCTTCTATATCGTCAGTGCAACTCGTTGCAAAAATAATTACAGAGCCTCAGCTCCGGATATAATTTCAATCAGTTCCGTCGTAATCGCATTTTGCCGCAGACGATTGTATTTCAGTGTCAGTTTCGAAATCATCTCTTTGGCATTTCTGGTTGCGTTATCCATTGAGGTCATTCGCGCACCGTGCTCTGACGCCTGCGCATTGAGCAGATCCTGAAACAAAACCGCCGTCACCAGCAGTAATAACAAATCCATCAGCACAACATCTTTCGGCGCGTCATAGTCATAAAACGCCGCGTCGGCTGTCAACGCATAACGAGGGTCCGAGGTATCCAGCGCCAAAGGAATAAATTGTTGCAGCCGGACTTCTCTGCTGACAGCCGAGGAAAAATGCGTATAAATCACTTCACAAACATCAAATTGCTTGTCTGTATAAGCATTGAGCAATTGCTCGGCAATTTCGCGCAGCTCCCGATAATCGGCGCCTTTGGCGGCAACTCCGCTTCGGACATCCATGTCCAGATCATCAAACCGGCGGCGTAAACTGTCGGCCACTTTTTTACCAATAGCCAAAACCCGGACAATTTTGCCCACCCGGCGCAACTCCCGGATTCGCCGAACAGCTTCGCGTAAGACATAAGCATTATAGCTGCCGCACAAACCACGGTCAGATGAAAAAACAACCAAGCGGTACACTTGGGCATCTTCGCGCAGCGGTTGCACAATCCGCGGGAAAAAATAATCAGCCTTACCCGCGGTCTGTTCCTGCAGCATATCTTTCAGCAGCCGTCCGGTAACCGTCTGCAGATTTTCATAATAAACCTGCGAATGAGCAAGCGTCTCCTGAGCCCGGCGCAATCGGGCCGCTGCCACCATTTTCATGGCGGAAGTAATCTTCTGCGTCGATTTAATACTGCCGATTCTGGTTCGTAACTCTTTTAAGCTTGCCATTGCTTTATGCCGCCTTTTCTACTGTCTCGCAAAACTGTCGGGAAAAGTTTTTGTAAAACTCGGCCAATTTTGCTTCCAACTCATCGGAAATCACTTTTTTCTCTTCAATTTCAGCCAGAAATTCCGGATGATTGGCGCGCATATCACTCAGAGCTTTTTCTTCAAAAGCACGCACCTGATCCAGCGGCAAATTATCCAGATACCCTCTGACACCGGCATAAATAGCGGCCACTTCCTCGGCCACAGGCATCGGACGGTACTGCGGCTGCTTAAGCATCTCTGTCAAGCGCGCACCGCGAGCAAGCAAGTTTTTGGTTGCCTGATCCAGATCAGAAGCAAACTGTGCAAATGAAGCCATTTCACGATATTGCGCCAAATCAAGCTTCATTGTACCGGCCACTTGTTTCATAGCCTTAATCTGCGCGGCAGACCCTACGCGCGAAACCGAGATACCGACATTCACGGCCGGACGGATTCCCTGATAGAACAAACCTGTCTCCAAAAAAATCTGCCCATCGGTAATCGAAATAACATTGGTCGGAATATAAGCAGAAACATCACCGGCCTGCGTTTCGATCACCGGCAACGCCGTCAGCGAACCGGCACCTTTATCATCACTCATCTTCGCCGCACGTTCCAACAAACGTGAATGCAGATAAAACACATCGCCCGGATAAGCCTCGCGCCCTGGCGGACGGCGCAACAGCAACGACATTTGTCGATAAGCCGTGGCTTGTTTAGACAAGTCATCATAAAAAATAACCGCATGCATACCATTGTCGCGGAAAAACTCACCCATCGCGCAGCCCGAATAAGGTGCAATATACTGCATCGGTGCCGGGTCAGAAGCGGTTGCCGCCACCACAATCGTATAATCAAGCGCACCATAATCTTTCAAAGTTTTGACAACCTGCGCCACCGTCGAACGTTTTTGTCCGACCGCCACATAGACACAGTACAGTTTCTCTTTTTCGGACTTTGCCGCATCATTAATTCTCTTTTGATTGATAATGGTATCAAGAATAATGGCGGTTTTCCCGGTCTGGCGGTCACCGATAATCAACTCGCGCTGGCCGCGCCCGATCGGGATCAGAGAATCAACAATTTTCAGCCCTGTCTGCATCGGCTCATGCACCGAACGCCGCGGAATAATCCCTGGAGCTTTCACTTCCGAGCGGCTGAATTCTTTTGCTTTTACCGGCCCCAAACCGTCAATCGGCGCGCCCAAAGCATCGACCACACGACCGAGCAGTTCTTTACCCACCGGCACATTCACAATCTGATCAGTGCGTCTGACAGTATCGCCTTCTTTAATTTTTTCATCGGCGCCGAAAATAACCACACCGACATTATCTTCCTCCAAGTTCAGCGCCATTCCTTTGACACCGCTTTCAAACTCAACCAGTTCGCCGGACTGCACCTTGTCTAATCCGTAAACACGGGCAATGCCGTCACCGACAGACAAAACCTGACCGACCTGCGCCACATCGGCGCCGATATCGGAATGAGCGATTTTATCCTTGATAATGGAAGATATTTCACTGGCAGATACCGACATTCTCATTCACCTTTCATCATAATTTCCAAACGATTCAATTTGCGGGCCAACGTATCGTCAATCATATCCGATCCGAACCGGACACGCAGTCCGCCCAAAATATCCGGCTTAATGGCATATGTCACCACCGTTTTCCGGCCAAGCAGCTTTTCCAAAGCTTCTTTAAGTTTTTTGTCTTGCTCGACCGATAAAGATTTGACGCTGTCAACCTCAACTTCGGCTATATTGTTTTTTTGATAGTACAAATGTTCAAAAGACTTCAAAATCTGTGGCAATTCCGCAAAGCGCCCGTTTTCCAGCACAATATTCAGACAGCGTTGCGTTTCTCTGTCAAGCTTTGCTTTTTGAGCCACGTCAACCAATAAAGAAATTTTATCTTTGTCACTGTGCAGCGGATTAGCCATATAAGCAATAAACTGAGGCTCTTTTTCCAATGCTTTTGCCAGTTTTTGCACATCCTCAAAAACCTTGTCCGAGCAATCTTGTTCAAGAGCTGCCTGATACAAGGCCGTTGCATAAGTTGTCGCGATTTTGGCTTTGGAAATTTTTTTCACGTCTTTAACTCTGTTGTCTTTTAATTGGCCTTATCTTAGTCGCCAATAGTTTCAAATTTCTTAATAATAATAGTTCGTTGTTTAAAAATAAAAAGGATTTTTGCAAACTTACCGACAAAAAAACGGCAGCTCAAACTATCTTCTCAATAAAAAGAATATGGATCAATATCAATTTCAACCCGCACGGTCCCAGGAATTTTGAACCGCTGCAGCCATTGCCGCACAACTTCTTGAATTTTGATGTTTTTTGCTGTTTTCAGCAGCAGACGATAACGATATTTTCCGCGCAGCATAAAGATCGGCGCCGGAGCCGGCCCAAGGGTCGACATACCGTTTCCATTTGGAGCACACTGTCCCAGATGCAAAGCTGTTTTCTCAACTTCCTCTTGTTTGGCGCCGGAAACAATCACCGCGGCCAACCTGCCAAACGGCGGCATTTTCAAAATTTGTCTTGTCTTTTTTTCCAGACCCAAAAATTTTTCGGCATCATGCGCAACCAACGCCTGCAAAACGGCATTCTCAGGATAAAGCGTCTGCAGATAAACGCTTCCTTTTTTGTGCCCTCTGCCGGCACGTCCGGAAACTTGCGACAAAAGTTGGAATGTCCGTTCGCTGGCACGCAAGTCGCTGCCCATCAGCCCCAGATCGGCATCAACGATTCCCACCAAAGTCAGTGCCGGAAAATGATGCCCTTTGGCCAAAATCTGCGTACCGATAAGGATGTCGATTTCTCCCTTTTCCATTTCTTTGACAACCGCAGAAATCTCTTTAAAATTTGTAGTAAAATCGCTGGACAGAACTTTCGTTTTGGCCAATGGGAAACGATATCGGATTTCTTCGGCCACACGTTCGACACCGGGGCCGCAGGCCGTTAACCCTGTCTCGGAATGACATTCCGGACATTCTTTGGGAATGGGAATCATATGACCGCAATGATGACAAATCAGCTTGCCGGCGGCACGATGTTCAGTCAACCAGGCCGTGCAGTTCGGACACTGAATACGGTGACCGCAATCGCGGCAGATAACCAGCGGTGCATAACCGCGCCGATTTAAAAACAGCATGGTTTGCTCGCCTTTGTCCAGATTCGCTTTAATCTGTTCGACCAAAGTCGGCGCCAGCCACGAGACACCCCATGATCCGCGCAGCGGTTTGTCCGCTTTAAGATCAATAATTTTAATTTCAGGCAAAACCGCTTCGGCATAACGGCTTGTCAGGCGCAACTCGTCATATTTGCCCTCTTCGACATTAACCACCGTTTCCAAGTCCGGTGTGGCCGTTGACAGAATAACCGGAATTTGTTCATACTTCCCGCGCATAACCGCCATATCGCGCCCTTGATAATTCACCACATCTTCCTGTTTGAACGACTGATCATGACTTTCATCAACCACAATCAGTCCCAGATTGGCATAAGGCAAAAATAAAGCCGACCGGGCACCGATAATCACTTTTGCTTCGCCTCGGATAACCGCTTTCCAGGTGTCTACACGTTCACTGTTTCCCAAAGCGGAATGCCATTTGGCCGGTCGGACGCCAAAGCGCTTCTCAAAGCGGTCAAGCCATTGTGACGTCAGCCCGATTTCCGGCACCATGATCAAAACCTGGCGCCCCTGGCGCAACGCCTCGGCCACGGCCTCAAAATAGACTTCAGTTTTTCCGGATCCGGTAACGCCGTTCAACAGGCTGACCCGGAATCCGTGCCCGATTTTGCGGACAAGAGCGTCTGCTGCCGCTTGTTGTTCAGAAGTCAGTTTAACATTTTGAAAACAGGGATCCGGCTCTGCAAACAGCCGCTTGTTTTCCACCAAAACCGGGCGTAAAACTGCCGCTTCAATCATCACTTTGATCACGCTCTGGCTAACCCCCGCTCCCGCGGCAATTTCCTGACGGTTAAACGGCGCAAATTTCAAAAAATCCATCACCCGCCAGCGGGCATCGGAATTTTTGAGCTTGGCCTCTGCCAGTGTCTTTCCGGACAATTCGTACAACACGCTCATTTTCGGATGTTCAAACACCTGGCGCACGCTCAAAACCATACGCAAAACCAGACCCGTATAAGCCATATTATAAGCGGCGACGAATTCAATAAATTTCATCAATTCAGGATGTAACGGCGGGAAATTGATTCTTTCCATGATCGGCTTGATCTTATGTATTTCCAGCTTGCTGCTTCGCCCTTTTTTCCAGACCACGCCGACATGCGCCTCGCGGCCAAACGGCACACGGACAATCTCACCGATTTCAACATCCTCATCGGTCTGATAATCAAACGGTTCATTAAACGGTAATGGCAGCAAAACACCAATAATCACATGTTTTCTCCTCGGCTGCACATCATACCAGTTCTTATTCCAAAAGCAAATAAGGCCCTGGCGACAATCCCCAAAAAAAATATTTTGTTCTTTCAAGGCCATGAATCCACATACTGATTCTTTTGTTTATAAATTTTGTCAATCTTTTATTAAGATGACGGTGCTATGATAAAAAAGATGAAAAAAGAAATGACATACCGGGCAGCGCCCGATGTGATGGAACAGATTTGCGCCTGGCGTGACTGGCTGGCCAAGGAGTGCCGTTTTTCGGCGCATACGGTTGATGCTTATACGCGAGACCTTAGTCTTTTTTTTGAATTTCTCAACAATACCCGGCGCACTCTGCCGACCCTCTCCGATCTTGAAAAACTGGAGATTCGCGCTTTTCGTGCATATCTGAGCGCGCGAGCCGACAAACATATTGAAAAAACTTCTCTGGCACGGGAATTATCTGCGCTCAAAAATTTTTTCAAATATCTGGCGCTTAAAAACATTGTCAAAAACAGCGCCATCAGCATTGTCGCTTCACCCCGGCTGCCCAAAACACTGCCCCGGGCACTGGACATTGATCAAACACTCAACTTACTGGATGCAGCGCAAGAATCTGCGCACTTGGCAAAAAAAGAGTGGCAGGGACTGAGAGATGTCGCCGTTTTTACAATACTTTACGGATGCGGTTTGCGAATTTCTGAAGCCCTGTCACTCAACTGTGGCGATATCGACCATAACAATTTCCTCAAAATCAAAGGCAAAGGCAATAAGGAACGCATTGTTCCGTTGCTGCCTGTTGTTGTTGAAAAAATAAATGCCTACCTCAGGGCCTGCCCCTACGATATCAAAAACGGCGATCCGCTTTTCCTTGGAGCAAGAGGTGATCGTCTGAGTCCGCGCATCATTCAGCGGTCTCTTGAAAAAATGCGGAGCTGTCTGGGCCTTCCCGATACATTGACGCCCCATGCCCTTCGTCATTCTTTCGCAACTCACCTTTTGGCTGAGGGAACAAATTTACGCGCCATTCAAGAATTATTAGGTCATGCGTCCCTCTCGACAACCCAGCGCTACACCGATGTGCAGATTGAAACTCTGCAAAAAGAGTATCATCAGGCACATCCGCTGGAAAAATAAAAAAACCGGCTGTTGCGGCCGGCTTTTTTTATCTTTCCAGAAATTACTTCAATTTCTTCTCAACGAACTCTTCGTGCTTTTTCGACTTTTTGTCATATTTTTTCAAAGTCAGCTTTTCCGGATGAGTTCTCGGATTTTTTTCTGCCAGATAAAAAGTTCCCGTACCGGCGGTACTTTCCAATTTAACTTTAACTTTTACTGCTTTTGCCATTGTTCTTCACTCTTTGCTTAATGTTTAAGATTCACACATTTAGGCGTACTATACATTTTTTTTGGCCTCTGTCAACTAGAATCTCATAGATTTTTCATAATTCCAACAATTGAGCGGCCGTTTTCAGCTCAAGTTCCGTATCTTCGCGCGATTCGCGCAGACATTCCTCGGTCCGACCGGCCGCCAGCAAATTAGCAATATTTTTATTTTCCGGCATTTCAAAAGTGCAAATATCGGGAACAATTCCTTTCCCGTGCAAAGCTTGCCCTGACGGCGTATAAAAATAAGCGCTGGTCAAAGACAAAACGCCCCCGCCCGGAAAATGAATCAGATTTTGAATGCTGCCTTTGCCAAAAGTCCGGGTACCGACAACCTTGGCACGTCCCTGCTCCTGGAGAGCCGCCGCCAATACTTCCGCCGCCGAAGCTGTTTTTCCGTCGACCAGCACAATCATCGGCCGGCCGCCTGAAATATCGCCGTCATGCGCCGTATAATAAGTCAGGCTATCGGGAGCGCGCCCTCTGACCGAAGTTATGATGGCCTCATCCAAAAACAAATCCGCCGTTTTGACGGCTTCTCCGAGCATTCCGCCCGAACAACCGCGTAAATCAAGAATAATCCCGCGGCTGTCCGGGTATTCCTGAACGGCACGTTGTATTTCTTCAACTGTAAAATTATTAAAAGCAACAATTTTTAAATACAAATCTTTTCCTTCCATACGGCTGCCGAACTGGCGCCGCAATCCGGCCTTCTCCGTTTCAAGATCCTGCGCGCTGGCATAATATTTACTGTCGCCGTCAAGTTTTTTAACCGCTTCCGACATCATAAGGTCAAACAATTCAAAATCATGCTGTGAAGCCGCTGCCGACTTCTCCGTCGCCGCATCGACCATATCACCGCTGAGCCGCACCCAGGCTGTTATATCATCTTTATTTACCGGTTTGCGCAAAATTTTCAGCAGCCGACCATGATAATACAAACTGACACGCTCTGCATCATCGCCGACGCGCAGCCGTGCATCTGCTGCCGTCAACCCTTTCAGAACATTAACGGCAGCATCCTCTGTTGTCATCGGCCGCACATATTGCGCCGGCACTTGTAAATACAGTGTTGCAAAATTGTCTTCCTCCGCTGCCAATGCGGGAAAAGCTATTAACAACAGCAAACCGATCCCTGCTTTCAAGCGCATTTTGGTTTTCCTTTCCGTTTATTTTTTTGTTTTTTGCCCGAACGCACTTGGGCGGAATGCTCCAGTATTTTTCTGCCGCCGCCGCAATAAGAAAAAATCAACCCGCCGGAAATCGGCGAGGCTTCTTCCAGTCGAGCCTGAATTTTTTCACCAAACGAAAAAGACATCCCCGAACGTCTGCCTTCCAGTGTCAACCCGCCGACCCCCGGCGTATAAATATCTCCGGGCAGCATTCTGAGCGGGATCAAACCTTCGGCACCAATTTCGGGCACACGGACAAAAAGCCCCGCAGACGAAGCGCCGGTCATTATCGTCTCAAACACCTGCCCGACCGCAGGCTCCAGATACGCAGATAAGAAACGCGCCGTCAGATCGCGCTCAGCCGCAACCGCGCGACGCTCAGTATCACATAAATGCACGGCGGCTTTTTCAAACCACGCGGCAGAAAATTTTGCCGGCAGCGCGCCCTCTTCCCAACCAAAAGCACGAACCAGCGCACGATGCACTAAAAGATCGGCATAGCGACGGATTGGTGAAGTAAAATGCACATAATCTTTCAACCCCAGGCCAAAATGCCCGATATTCTTCGGACTGTACTGAGCCTGACATTGCAGCCGCAAAACCAGAACCTCAGCTCCGCCAGCAATTCCTTTTTTGCAACAGGTTTCGATTAATCGGTTAAAATGCGAAGGTTTAAGTGCCGTTGCCGCAGGCAATTTCAATTTAAGTTTGCTCAAAAGCGGCTGAACCTCATCAAGTTTTTCCGGACGCGGCCGTTCATGCACGCGAAACATCACCGGCAACTTTGTTTTTTCAAGCACCAAAGCGGCAGCATTATTGGCTGCAACCATAAATTCTTCAATAATTTTACAGCTTTCCGGGCGTTCCGCCGACATAGCCGACAAAACACGCCCCGCCGAATCAATCCGCAGTTTTGTTTCGCTGTTTTCCAAATTCAGCGCCCCCCGACGTCCGCGTTCACAACGCAAGGCCTGATAAGCGCCATACAAAGGCGGAATAATTTTATTTAAAAAGGCAGACTTTTCGCCGTCAAGATATTGTTGAACCTGACGATAGGTCAATCTGGCCGCTGACTGAATAACGGCCCGGGCAAAATCATAACGAATAATCCGTCCCTGCTTATCAATGTTCAAAAAACACGCAATAGCCGCGCGGCGTTTGAGCGGCATCAGCGAACACAGTTCATTGGAAATTTTTTCCGGCAGCATCGGTATGGTCATATTTGGCAGATAAACTGAATTGCCGCGCCGATACGCTTCGCGGTCAAGCTCCGTTTCCGGCCGCACATAAAAACAGACATCGGCAACCGCCACAATCAGATTAAAACCGGCAGATGTTTCTTCGGCCCAGACGGCATCATCAAAATCTTTGGCATCATCACCATCAATCGTCACCAGCGGCACTTTGGTTAAATCAACCCGATGATCAGATGTAAAATCCGGCAGCGCGGCAAGTTCTTTTTCCGCTTTATTGTCAGGTAAATACGGAATATCATATCGATCAAGAATCAATGTAGCGGCTGCTTTGTTCAAATTAAACGATCCGAAATTTTTAACCACTTCGGCTTCTTTGCCGCCGCTAAGCTCGACACACACGTAATCGCCGTCATTGACTTTGCTGGAGCGACTCAAATACAAATGAGTCCGATGCGTTTTTTCCGCCGGTTGCAAAAAATATCTATCGCCGTGTTTTTTGACAACACCGTAAAGAGTTTCTGTCACCGCCGGCACGGAACTTTTGGTTTTAACCAGAGGCTTAACCCAATAATCACCGCCGTTCTTAAAAACTTTACCGACAAACTCATCCCCAGCCTCCAGCCGGACGCGTCTTCCGGACAAAACATAAATCGGCGCTTTTACACCTGACGCGCGGGCAATCATATCACCTTCTCTGCCAATGCCAGTAACCGTCAGCAGCAAAGTTTGCTCATTAATTTTCTTTTTTTGTTTTTTACTCATTCAGACAAATTCTGCCTTCAAAACGGTGTGATCAGACGGCTTGACATTCATGCGCGGCGCTTTGTCTACATCACAGTTTTTAAGACAATCGGCCGCATCCGGCGACAAAAACAAATAATCAATGCGCATTCCGAAATCTCGGGCCAAAGCTGCCCCGGCATAATCCCAATAAGTATATCCCGGCATTTGCGGATGCAGACTGCGAAACGCATCATAAAACCCCAGATACTGCAAAGCCGCCAATTTTTGCCTGACCTCCGGGCGAAACAGCGCATTACGCTGAAAATCCTCCGGCGCATAAACATCCATATCCGTCATAATCACGTTAAAATCTCCGCCAAGAACCACCGGCCGGCGCAGCTCCAATAAAGCCCTTGCCCGAACCAGAAGCCCGTCCATCCAACGAAGTTTGTATGCATAGCGGCTGTCATCATCGGGATCATTATACGGCGGATTGCCGTTGGGCAGATAAACCGACGCCGCAATATATCTGCCGCGGGACGTTTCCGTTTCCACCTCAAGATAACGAGCCCCGCCATCTTCAAAACCGGGCAACCCCTCCTGACGAACAGATATTTTATTCCGGCTGAGCACGGCCACACCGTTATAACTTTTCTGTCCCAGAACGGCAGCTTCATACCCGGCCGCCCGCAATTCAAAGAACGGGAAAGCATTAGACTCGCATTTTATTTCTTGCAAGAACAATATATCCGGCTGATTTTGCGCAAGCCACGCGGTCAGATTCTCTAATCTGGCATTAACCGAATTAACGTTATAAGTCGCAACAAGCATCATTAACCCTTTTTTATGAATATGCGAATAGAGTATAATAAAATTATAATGTTGGAAAGCAAAAAAACATGGATTTGGCAACTTATGCTTCTTCACCGGCAACCAGTCGCGGACGACTGTATTCCGATTATCCTGATACAGTTCGCTCGCCGTTTCAGCGCGACCGCGACCGCTTGGTTCACTCAGCCGCTTTCCGCCGTCTTGACGGTAAGACACAAGTTTTCGCATACCACGAAGGCAAGAATTATCGTACCCGTCTGACTCACAGCATTGAGGTTGCCCAGATAACGCGCACCATATGTAAAAACCTTTGCCTCAACGAAGAACTTGGCGAAGCAATAGCCTTGGCGCACGATCTCGGCCATGCGCCGTTCGGCCACGCCGGCGAACGCGGGTTGAACAATGCCATGTCCCGTTTCGGCGGTTTCAATCACAATGTCAATTCGCTCAAAATCATGACGAGGCTTGAGCAGCACTATCCAGAATTTGACGGGCTCAACCTCACTTGGGAAACGCTGGAAGGAACCGTCAAACACAACGGTCCGCTCAAAAAAGCCGGCAATACTTACCTGCGCGAATACAACAAACTTTTTGACCTGGATCTGAAACATTTTTCTTCATTAGAATCTCAGGTGGCTTCATTCGCCGATGACATTGCCTATAACAACCATGATATCGACGACGGTTTTCGCGCCGGTTTTTTCTCAATCAAAGACCTTTGCCAGCTTGGTTTTATCCGTGACATCATCGAAAAATTTGACAAAGAAAATCCGCTATGCAGCGACAATGTCCGAATATACGCCATCACACGCAGCCTGATTGCGGCAATGATTCACGACTTGCTGGAAACAACTCGCCGCAACATAGCCGTACATAAAATCAGCACCTCGGACGATATCCGCCGTCAAAAAAGTTTCACGGCCTGTTTTTCAAAACCGATGCAAAAAAACATTGATGAACTGCACATTTTTCTGAAAGAAAGATTCTACACATCCAGCAAAATCACCCGCATGGATATCAAATCACAGCGCCTGGTTGAAGATTTATTTGCAATTTTAGTCAACAACTACAAACTGTTGCCGATGCAGGTGCGTCCGCATCTGAGCTCCGCCAGCACGGATGAAGAGTTGGCTGAATGTGTCTGCACCTATATTGCCAACATGACCGACATGATGGCCATTGAAGAACATCAAAAACTTTTTGACGTCCATTGCCGTTTCTAAGCTTTTTGTTAATTGATTATAAATGATTTTCCGCTACCATAAGCATATCAGAAAGAAAATATGCAAGGAGCTGGAATATGTTTGCTGATTTTGAACAAGACAACAATAACGAAGATTATTTGGAAGATTTCCGCCAAAAACTGAATTCTTCTTCTGTGGAAGCTTTTGAAGAACGCAAAAATGAAATTAACCGCTCCAAAAACGTTTTTGTCGGCACGGTTTCCGGAATAGCTTTGGCTGCCGTCGTAGGCTGGTTTGTACTGTCACCGCGGTACGCATCGCAGGAAAATACGGAAATACCGGTCATCCGCAGACCACAAAGCGCAGTTAAAGTCCAGCCGAGTGATCCGGGCGGAATGGAAATTCAAAATCAGGACAAGTCCGTTTATGACATCATTGAAAAAAAGCAGGATAAAACGCCGGCTGTCGAAAATCTGCTGCCGCCGCCCGAGGTGCCGCAGCTCCCTGTTGTAACGGCCGAAGTGGAAACCCCGGCGCAGACAGAAATCGGCAATCCGAAAGTAGCCCAAAAAGCCGAAGAGATCATCAAAGCCGCAGAACAAAAGAAAGCGCCACAGCCTGCCGAAACCGTGAAAGTGTCGGTCGCCGCGCCGGCAGTTGAGGTCAAAAACGAACCGGCCGAAATTAAAGAAGTAACCATTAAAGAGGCCGCTGCCGCACCTGCCCCGGCCGCTGCCGCACCGGCACCGACGGTTGAAAAAGTGGCCATCCCGGCAAAAGTTACCGTACCGGCCCCCAAAGAAAACAATACACCCGCCGTTGCCGGAAACTGGCAGGTCCAGCTGCTTTCCTCAACCAACCGCGCTTCGGTTGACGCCGCCTGGAACAATTTGCAAAAAAAATATCCGGTTCTCAAAAATCAACCGCAAGAAATTGAAACAGCCGATCTGGGCGCCAAAGGAACCTATTATCGTCTCAAAGCCGGTGCTTTTTCAGATCGCGCCGGGGCTGATAAACTTTGCGCCGACATCAAAGCGCTCGGCGGAACCTGCATTGTAAAGAAAAAATAATGATCACCAGCCTTTTGCTCAGCATTCTTGTCAACTTTGTCCCTATTATTCTGGCCATTGTCCTGCATGAAATGGCTCATGGTTACGCGGCCAGATACTGTGGCGATAAAACGGCTGAACGAGCCGGAAGATTGTCCTTCAATCCGCTACGCCATATTGATATTTTCGGGTCGCTTATATTGCCGTTGTTGCTTCTGCTGGCCAAAACAGGCTTTGTGTTTGGATGGGCAAAACCGGTTCCTGTAAACTATGGCAATCTGCACCGCCCCAAAAGAGACCTGTTTATTGTCTCGACAGCAGGAATTGCCGCCAACCTTTTGCTGGCATTAACCGCGGCACTGCTGCTCACCCCCGTAGCTTATATTTCGGGAGAATTATTGCACGGAATTGTTTCTTTGTTCCTGATGAACATGGTCATTTTCAACATTGTACTGGCCGTTTTTAACGCCTTGCCGATTCCTCCTCTTGACGGCTCAAAAATACTTTTCGGCTGGTCGGATAATCCGTATATTCAAAAATTTCTGCAGGCAGAACGCCAAGGCACGCTTTTTATCATTGGAGTGGCTTTTGTACTGCCTATACTGCTGCGCTGTGCAGGGTATGACTTTAACCCCTTCGGCACCTATATGATCAAAACCTCGAAATTTTTGATCTCACTTTTCTTATAGGAAAAAAATGAAAGCCATTCTGCCCGCAATCCTGTCCTGCCAAAGTATTCAGCTCCTTGATGAGGAGAAAAAATTTTTTGCCGAGCAAAACCCGCTTGGCCTCAATCTCTTCGCACGCAACATCCACTCCGCCTCTCAGCTGAAAAAGCTGATCTCCGATTTCAAAAATGCTGTTGGCCGCGATGACGTCATCATTGCCGTTGATCAGGAAGGCGGACGCGTCCGCCGGCTGCCTGACCCGGAATTTCGCAGTTACGCGGCTGCCGCCGACATAGGCGCGCTGCCGGATGACAAAGCCGAACTTGCTTGTCGGATGCATGCCCTGCTGATTGCCGCGGATCTGCAAGAACTCGGCATCAATGTCAATTATGCGCCGGTTCTGGATATTGCTTACCCGCAGACCTCTTCGGCATTGCTCAGCCGTTGTTTTTCCGCCGACGCGGACAAAGTTTTCAGGCTTGGACAAATATGCGTTGATACCTATCGGGAACACGGCATTGCGCCCTGTATCAAACATATGCCGGGACACGGCCGCGCCGCGGAAGATCCGCACTTGGGACTGCCGCGCATTGATACTTCTCTGGCCGAATTGGAGCAAGATATTTTCCCGTTCAGGAAAATTCATGGCGCTCCTCTGGCCATGACGGCGCATATTATTATTTCTGCCGTTGATAAAAACGCACCCGTCACCCACAGTGCCAAAGCCATCAAGACCTTAATTCGCGACCGGATCGGTTTTGACGGCTTGCTGGTTTCCGACGCAATTGACATGCAGGCGCTGCAAGGAACGCCGGGTACCCGGGCTAGTCGCGCCCTGAAAGCCGGTTGCGATTGTGTCTGTTATGCTTTGGGAGATATGAAAGAAATGACTGACATTGCCCAAAGTTGCCCGCCGATGTCGGATAAAGCACTCGAACGGTTTGAAAAACTAAAAAAAGTGTGGAATAAAAAAGTTTTATTTGCAAATATTGATAAAACGGCTCAGAATTATCAACAACTGATGGGACAAATTCCGTCTTATCATGAAACTTATGACGCAACTGAAGTCTTAAACAAACTACTCAAGGAGAAACACAAATGCTAACCTGGATTTTACTGGCCATCATCGTCGCTGCCCTGCTGGGCTATATCAATGTGGACAAAGTCCGCGCCAAACTGATTGAATACTACAATCAGTATCTGCCCAAAGTCAAAAAAGCAATTGAAGATTTCAAAAACAAGAAAAACGAAAACAAATAATTTCGGCTTCTTCGGTTTGGGGCTGCGCATTTACTCCGCAAAAACAAATAAATATGGCATATTAAATTTTTATGTGCTATGATAAAAAAAGAGATTGAAGAATCTTAATCTTGTTTTGGATGGAGAAAACCAATGAGCATTGCCCCTACCAGAAGAGTAGGCAGCTCAACCTCAGCCCCGCGTGCTGATAAAAGTTATGCTGCCGCCCGCCTGAACACTCAGTTTGTTGAAATGATAGATACCAACAACAACGTTTTGGTGCGGGATGAAAATAATGAACATCATGCCCAGCCGCCTCTTGCGGATGAAGCGCCGGATAAACATTTTTCCTCAGAAATCTCGCCCGATACGGCTTATGTAGCCAGCAGCATTGAAGCGCTGGCTGTCAGCGGCGTTTTTGATGAAAGCGAGCCTGCCTCGGAAGCATCGGACAACCATAAAGTTGGTGTCTATGATAACAACCAGTCCATTATCCGCGATGAAGAACTTGAAAAAACCGGGCGCAACTATCTAAAACATTTTTATGAAAAAAATGAACATTTGAAAGATGTCGATGAATTAGTCTGAAAACTGGCCGCTTCATAAATCAACAATATCTAGTTTTCCGTTTTCTGACTCAAATCGCGTTTAACGCCCTCATAGCCTTTTTTAATTCCCTGCCCGGCTTCCTTAGCCAGCTCACGACTGCCCGAATCAACCTGCTCGGCCACATTGCCAACCGTTGTTTCCTGCGTGATGCTTCCTTCATAGATTCCCCGCCCGATCAGGTAAACCACCACCAGCACAATTAAATAAAACACATATTTAATAAATGTTCCCATCTTCTATCTCCCGATATGCTTGTTTCACATTCCAGATAAGCGTTGCAAAAATTTTTTCAAGTAGACGCGCTTTTGTTTTCCGAAAATTGCTCTGAAACAAACACATAAAAAAAGATACCCCAAAATTGCTTCTGGGGTATCCCTTTATAAAGGAAATCACATAAAATCAAACTATTTGTTAAATCCTAAAATTTATATTTAGCATTCAACATACCGGTATGATCTGTGTAATCTGAACGATAATGACCTTCATAGCCGGCCGAAACTTCCCAATTATCAGAGACATCAGCGGCCAGTCCTAATCCGGCTTCAATACCGAAACGATCCAAGTCTTCACCGTCAACAACATAACCTTGACCATTGGCCAGAGTTACGGCGGCGTTGTTGTCATCGTCCATCAGATCGTAAGTCGCGGCAAGGCGAGCTTCCGGTCTGATATTCATACCATTGTCAAGAGCAAAGTCTTTGCTGGCTTTAACGCCGACAACACCGGTCAGAATATCGCTGATATTCGAACCGACTTTAGTTCCAAGATTATCGGTGTAACCGTCCTGATCAATCCGAACATAACGCAATCCGGCTTCCGGCGTCAGATTAAAGCCGTTAACCTGCATGTCGTATCCTGTCATGGCCTGCAGACCGATGGTATCGACATCGTATTTGCCGTCAGCATTAGCCCCGGCAACATTTTTCTTTTCATCATATTCAGACCAGTTGTAAGTGGCAATACCGTTGACAAACCAATTCGACGGTTTGTATTCTCCGTACAAAATAGCCGTATGGGTATCAACATCAATATCGCGACGATGACTGTCAATATCCGTCTGATTATAAGCATAACCGACACCAACTTTGGTCTTGGCATCAATTTGCTTGTCCGCACCAAAAGCAACACCATAAGTATCACTGTCAAACCCGTTGGTCTTAGACGTACTGTCATGCTTACCATGGTTAAACAGAGTACGGATCCATGTTTTCACACCGGAAAAAGCATCACCGGAAGAAGCGCCTTCGCTGGTTGATGCGACAGAACCTCCGGAAAGCTGCGAAGTAACAGCGCTGAAGACCTGATTGGCAATATTGGTCTGGGTTGTTCTGACAACCGGAGCCGTATCTGCACCCATGGCATCGACTTCTTCCAAAGCAGCTCTTTCACCGCCCTGAGTTTGGAACATATCGTTGATAGCCTCGGCTGCTTTGTCAAAATTGGCATTATCAGACTCAGCCCCGCTTGTTACCGCCAGCAAAGCTGTTGCCTGAGAAGCCGTAGCCCCGGTGGTTGCCGCCAGCTCAGCCCCGTTTTTCTTCTCATATTTTCCGTTTTCTGCGTCATACGTAAACAGAGCATTATTATCAGCAAACTTGAGTTTTTCGTCGCGACCTTCGGCGCCTTCCAAGAATTTTGACGTATCAAAGGAATCAATACCGGCGGCAAATTTGGCCTCAACTTCAACTTCGCTCGCCAAAGTGACATCACCGATAATATTGGCAGAATTCTCAGCATCAAAAACTTTGGTGACGATTTTGTTGCCTTCACCCAAAGTCAGCGCACCTGCTTCTTCGCCATTGTCCTCTTTAACCACTTTCAAGTCATGGTTTAAATTAATTGTCGTCCCGCTGATTTCGGTTTTGTTAGCGGCAATTGTCGCCGCACCGTCAACATTAAGGACGGAACTTCCCTCATCTGCACCAATAACCAGTTTACCGTCATCCCAGGCGCGCAACAGAGCCGGACCTTCATCAGAACCGTTCATATTAATTGTGCTGTCTGTAAAGGTCAGTCCGCCGCTACCTGCCGAAAATTGACCATGTTCGCCGACATTAACTACAGCATCGCTAACTTTGATGGAATTGTTAGCACCCAACATAGAGCCGGCACGCCATTCATCCTGAGACGGATTGGGCTCAGCCATAATACCATCAAGACTGACTTCACCGCCGTTAATTTCCAAACTGCCAACCCAAACGCCGGCGCCATTTTTCAAATCAATACCATTATTCAGGATCAGCTTGCCTTCGGAACCGTCACCGCCATTAATTTCGGTAACATCGGCGGAAGAAATACCGACAAATTTACCCGGTTCGTAAGTTCCGTCAAAAGACAGTTTTTTGTTGGCTGTCAAGGTCGTGTCGTCACCACTTAGTGCAATACGACCATTGTTTTCCAAATCAGTATCTAAAATCGTATCTTTTGCTAAAACCAAAATACCGTCATTTTTAACCTTACCATTGCCGGTAATGTTGATTTCGTTTGTTTCAGCATCTCCGCCTTTAACATAGGTTTTACCTTCGCCGAAAGTAACTGTTTTACCGTCAGCAATAGTCAAGACCTTAGTATCCTCATCATAATCTTCGCCGGTATGCAGCCAAATTCCAGTTCCGTCCTTAAACTCTACATCGCCGACTTTAATATCATTAGCCAAAACAAGCTCGCCTTCCTCAACAGAAGAACCTGAGCTGTTGTATACCTTACCTTTGTCCATAACCAGTTTGATGCCGGACAAATCTGATCCTTTAGCACCTGCGGTCAGATACCCTTGAATCGTTAAGGTCTTATCTCCGGTCAAGGTTGTGGGAGCGGCCATATTTGTGAAAGCATTCATAGTTACATCATCAAGCAATGTAACATTAGCTTTTTCTCCGGTAAAAAAGACACGGCTGTCAGGTTTGATGTAGTTTGACCCAATCTTCTCATCAACGATAGATTGACTGAGACTATCACCATCCTTAACCAGATAATCTGCTGCGTTTGTATTACCTGCAACAAATGCGGCGGCCACCAAAGCTGTTGTAAATAAAAGTTTATTTTTCATAAGACTTGTTTCCTTATCTTAATTGCAATTAAAAATTTTTAATTTGTCTTGATAGACTTTTTCACTATACACAAACCAACCTTTGTGACCAACGTCAAACAAAACAAAGCTGTTTAAAACGGAAGAAAACAACATATTATTTTTTCATGATTTTTTTATGAAGACGGAAAAATAAAAATTGGTTGATTTTATCGTTCTAATAAAGTGACCAGAAATATAAGATTAAAACAAAAGCTGTTGCCGGTTATCTCCGCATAAACTTTAGGCAATAACATATCTCTGACAATTCCGTCTCCGTCTGCAACCATTCGAATATTGGCTAAAAAAGTACGGAGTTTTTTGAAACAACCGGCCAAACCGTTTGTCTTTTATCATAAAAAAACGGCTCTGCAACAGAGCCGTTCTTAACTTAATTGTTCAGTCTCAAGCCTGAGAGGCATTATCCCCGGCAGGCGTTGTTGAAACCGAGACCGGTGCGGAATCACCATCCGCCGGCACCAGGCTCTGCAATGTACCTATAGCCTTTTTGCGCTTCAGTTTATTGACAAATTTCATTGAGCGCTGGGCATCCCATTTCTTTTTACCTTCCTCACGCTGGAAAATCTGCTGATAGACCTCCAAAGCCTGATCAAATTCGGAAAGTTTGGTCAAACAACTGGCCAAACCGTCATACAATTTATGGTGATAACGATTGCCGATAATCATTTGCGCTTTTTTATAACATTTAAGCGCATCATTAAATTTCATCATTTTCTGATAAACAAAACCAATGGAAATCCACGCCTGAATTTCCCGGCTGTCAATATTAAGAATTTTGGTAAAGCACTTAATGGCAGAATTATTGTCACCCATCAGCTGATAGGTCACGCCGACACCATTCCATGCTTTGATGTTGTTTTTGTCGGCAGCCAAAACTTTTTTGAAGAAAGAAATCGCCCGGTCATACTGCTTAAGCTTCTGCAGCGTCACCGCCACGCTGAGCAGGGTCTGAGCATGTTTGTTGTCAATCTTCATGGCCTGTTCCAGCACATCCAAAGCTTCTTTATACGCAAACATATGCTGCAGAGCAATGGCTTTGCCGTTAAGCGCCTCCAAAGACGTCTGATCCAAAGCCACGGCTTCGTTAAAACACTGAATAGCGTCTTTATACAAACCGCGCATACTCAAAGTCACGCCTTTGTTATTCAAAACCTCGACAGAATTAGGATTCATCGCCAAAGCCTGATCAAAACATTCAACAGCCTCGGTATAGCGGCTGAGTTTTTGCAAAGCAAAACCCTTCGAATTAAGCGATTTCCATGAATCCGGCTGTTCGGCAATAGCGGCGTCAAATTGAGCAATAGCCTCTCTATACATGCCTTGATCGAGCAATTCTTGCCCTCTTTTATATGCTGTATTTTCGTTTGATTTAACCATGATTTTTCTCTTCTTCAATTATAAGTTCAAAATAATTGCTTCAGATACGCTAGCATATCTCTTTCCCAGTGTCAAGTGGCGGAAGTTTATATATTTTTTACAAAGCAGATACGGCTTCATAAAAATCGGTTCCTGTTCTGAGTTCGATTCGCCGGCAATCGTTGCGTCGACAGAAATCAATTTGTTCACGGCGTTTTTCTGCAAAATATTTCTCATAATTGCGGCGATAATCGCGCGACCGACTGTCAAAAATCAATTTTTGCCCGTCGTATTGTGCCAGATATTCACCGGCTTTCGGAGCCTTTTCTTCCAAAATATCATACACATCAACCAAACATAAACGATGCCGTTTGGCCAACAAACCAAGTTCCGAACGCATCTGTGCAAAATTACCCCCGAAACCGCTGATGACAAAAATCGTCGCCCGGTTGCCGGCACATTGTTCCATCTGGCGAAAAGACTTTTTGAGTTCACCGGCATCATAACGGGATTTTTGCAAAACATCCCGCCCGATTGCCGCAATTTTTTTGAAAACGGCGCTCAACTGCGCTCGCCCGCTTTGCGGTTTGAACCAAAATGTTTTTGTTCCGTCAAAAATCATCGCGCCGAAACGATCTTTTTTCTCAAGCGCCAGCCAGCCGATCAAAGCGGCAAACTTGGCGGCCGTAACACTTTTCAGTTCTTTCCGCGTGCCAAAAAGCATCGGCGCCGACAAATCCAGCCAGATATCAATCTCCAAATCCCGTTCTTCGGCAAATATTTTGGTATACGGCTGCTGCTTGCGCGCCGTCACCCGCCAGTCAATATCCCTGACATCATCGCCGAAATTATACGCGCGGATTTCTTCAAACTCCATTCCCCGTCCTTTAAACACGGACTTTATGTCACCGCTGCGGGCAGAAAAAGTTTTTTGCCGGTTAAAATGACGCGCATAATGAACCCAACGGCGCATTCCGGCCAATTCTTCCAAAGAGGCAAACAGTCCGTTGCCCTCCTCTTTTCTCTTTTTATGTCGGGGCCAAAACCTAAGGTTCATATGAGCATCTCCTAAGGCAACGGCACCAATTTGAGAATTTGGGCAATAACCTCTTCCGTCGTCACGCCTTCCGCCTGCGCATCAAACGAAAGAATAATACGATGCCGCAAAATATCAAAAACCACTGCCCGGATATCCTCCGGCGTCACATAATTCCGCTCCTGCAGCCAGGCGTGAATTTTAGCGCAGCGATCCAAAGCCAGTGTGGCTCTGGGACTGGCGCCGTACATAATATAACCGGACATACGCGCGTCATATTTTTCAAGATGCCTTGTTGCCAGCACCAATTGCACCATATATTCCTCCACGGCATCGCTCATATGCACGCCGGCAGCTTCTTGCCGCGCGTTCAAAATATCTTTTGTATCGAGTTTGACCGGTAACGATGTATCGCCGCCGGCAATTTCGCGACGAACCAGCTCTAAAATTTTCTTTTCGCCGGCAGCATCCGGCTGATCAATTTTAACATACATCAAAAACCGATCCAGCTGCGCTTCGGGCAGGTTATAGGTCCCCTCATGCTCAATCGGATTTTGCGTCGCCATCACCATAAAAAGCTGCGGCAGTTCATAAGTTTTGCCGCCAACGCTGACCTGACGCTCGGCCATGGCTTCCAAAAGTGCGGACTGAACTTTGGCCGGAGCCCGGTTGATTTCATCGGCCAAAACCAAATTGGCAAAAACCGGACCTTCGCGAAATTCAAATTCGCCTTTAGCGGCCACATAAATATCACTTCCCGTAATATCCGAAGGCAGCAGATCCGGCGTAAACTGAATGCGGTTGTACCGGGCATTAATGGCAGAAGCCAGTGTTTTAACAGCTTTGGTTTTGGCCAGACCGGGCGCGCCTTCAACCAAGACATTTCCATCGGCCAGCAGCGTAATGATAAGCTTATTCACAAGATCTTCCTGGCCGATAATCTGTGCATCCATATAATTTTTCAAAGCAATAATTTTTGTTCTGGCCTCCGACATTTTCATCATCCTTTTTTGTTGTTATCAAACAGATTCTGCTTTGACAAATAGCATATATCATATATATTTCCTAAAGATTAAAAAAACAAGAAGATTAGCAATGGACGATATTTTCGAGCTGGAAGAAATACCTGAGCCTCAGACCTTTGACAACATCTCGGCGCTGCGCCCGCAGTGTCCGTGGCTGGACATGCTCAACCCCGAGCAAAAAAAAGCCGTGCAGACGACTGAAGGTCCCGTTTTGGTTCTTTCCGGCGCCGGCACCGGCAAAACCAAAGTGCTTACCTCGCGCTTAGCATATATTTTGGCCAATCATCTCGCCAACCCGTGGGAATGTCTGGTTGTCACATTCACCAACCGGGCTGCCCGCGAAATGAAAGAGCGGGTCCAGAACCTGATCGGCGATGCGGCCTCTTCAGTCTGGCTCGGCACTTTTCACAGTATCTGCGTCAAAATTCTGCGTAACCATGCCGAGCTTGTCGGTCTGCACTCCAACTTCACCATTTTAAACGAAGATGATCAGAAACGCGTCATCAAACAAATCCTTGAAGCCAACAACATTGACGACAAAAAATATCCGCCTCAGGCGCTGCTGGAAAAAATCTCACGCTGGAAAGACAAAGGCCTGAGTGTTGACAAAATCGGCAGCGAATTCAAAGAAAACACCGTTACCGAAGTCTACCGGCTTTATCAGCAGCGGCTGCATGAACTCAATTGCGTTGACTTTGGTGACATTATTTTATTTGCGCTGACCATTCTGATGTCCGATGCCGACATTCTGAGCAAATATCAGACCCGCTTCAAATATATCATGGTTGACGAATACCAAGACACCAATGTCAGTCAGTATTTGCTGATTCGCCTGCTATGCCAGAAATACCGCAATCTTTGCTGTGTCGGTGATGATGATCAGTCGATTTATTCCTGGCGTGGTGCCGAAATTGAAAATATTCTTCGTTTCAACAAAGATTTCAAAGACGCCCTGACCATCCGTCTGGAACGTAATTATCGCTCTACGGCGCATATTTTGGCCGCAGCCTCCAACCTAATAGCCCATAACGAAGGCCGCCTCGGCAAAACGTTGAAGGTAGCGGAAAACTCCCCTGCACAAAAAGCAGAAAATACCAAGATCAAAGTTATCAGCACTTTTAACGGCGAAGAAGAAGCACGCTACATTATCGGTGAAATAGAAGCTTTGGCCAGAAGCGGCTACCGCTATGCCGACATGGCCATTCTTGTCCGCACCGCGGCTCAAACCCGGGAATTTGAAGAAAAATTCATGGCCGAGGCCATCCCTTATCAGGTCATTGGCGGTCTGAAGTTTTATGAGCGCGCCGAAATTCGCGATGCCCTGGCTTATTTTCGAATTATTCTGCAACCGGATGACGATCTGGCGCTGGAACGCATTATTAACAAACCGGCTCGCGGCATTGGCGCCAAATCGATTGAAAAATTTCAAAATGAGGCGCGTCTGTTGCATACCTCAATGTATCGTGCTGTTGAAAAAATGCTCAATGAAGGAACGCTTTCCGGCAAAGCCGGCAAAAGTCTGCGGGAATTATTTGAGCATTTTGCCCAATGGCGCCGAATGCTGCCCGCTGTCTCACCGGATGAGCTTGCCTCCAGCGTGTTGGAAGATTCCGGCTATATAGACATGCTTAAAGCGGATAAGTCCGCCGAAGCCCCCGGCCGTCTTGAAAACTTGCGGGAATTAATCAACGTCATGAGCGACACCGACAAATATCCGACGCTGCCTGACTTTATGGAACATGTCAGCCTGGTCATGGAAAAAGACGACATGACCAATGAGAATAAGGTCATGCTGATCACGCTGCATTCGGCCAAAGGCTTGGAGTTTGAAATTGTTTTTCTGCCGGGATGGGAAGAAGGACTATTCCCGCATCAGCGTGCACTGGACGAAGGCGGAACTCAAGCTTTGGAAGAAGAGCGTCGCCTGGCTTATGTAGCCATCACCCGCGCCAAACAAAAATTATACATCACCATGGCCGCCAGCCGCCGAGTTTACGGCCAGTGGCAAAACAACCTGCCGTCGCGCTTTGTCAATGAACTGCCGCCGGCTCATATCGAAATCTGCAACAAATGCGGCAATTTTTATGACTCTGCTTATTCATATTCCCAAAACACCGGCTCAGGAGCCGCTTATCAGGAGAACGCTTATGGAACCAGTATTTTTCGTCGGAATTCCCATGACAATCATGTTCATCATTCTACTGATGAACATCTGATGGGGCAAAAAGTATATCATCAGACTTTCGGCTACGGCAAAGTTGTTGCGCAGGACGGCAACACCGTCACCGTCTGCTTTGAACACGCCGGCATAAAAAAGCTGATGAGCTCTTTTGTTTGCAAAGCCGAATAGCCTTTATGGCACAAAACGCAAAAACAACTCCAAAGGAGACACCTTTGCACCGTTGACGCTCATGCCGGAAAACACAAATCGGCTTCCGTCAAGATCCTGACAAGAGTACGGAGAAATAAAACCGACCCGACCCAAACGAACAACGCCCGTCTCTGTTTCAAAATTTTCCGGATGATAACGGTCAATCACCCCCGCCTTCACACGAGAGATTCGTTTGCCTTTAATAACTTCAAGCAGCATATGATCCAACGCACCGGCTGCATCAGGTTCACCAGCCAGAGCCGTTTTATAAAGCACGACGTCAAAGCGGACATCTTTATGCGGTGCCCCGCGGCCGCAGCCATCGTTAAACGCCAAAGGATCGGTATACACAAAAAATTTTAAACCTTCCGACGGATTCTCAAACGAGGTATACAATGGCGTTGTTTCGGCGGACTGCCATCCCGGCGACAAAAGCTCAAATTGCAGCGGACCAAACCCTTGTGCCTGAGATGTCTCGCACCACAATAGCAAACAACAAACAATCAAAAATTTGCGGTTCATAAATGTCTCCCCGGCATAATCTTTTTTTTATGATTTAAGTGAATATCCGATTTTTTCGTCTGTCAATGAAAATAACACTTGACTATTATAATATATATGGATAATGATATATTACAAACACGCTATAAATAAAAAGGGAACAAAATGAAAAACATACTTCGCATATTTGCCTTTGTCCTGTGCCTAACAGCCTGCAATAAACCGCAGGACGAATTTACCTTCGCACCGGACAAAGTCTATTTTTTCTACGCCAATTCTTGTCCGCATTGTCATGATGCCTTGGACGAAATCAATAAAAAATACCCAAAACTGTCATTAAGCATGATCAATGTGGCCAACAATCAGGGCTACGAACTATTGCTCAAATGTGCGCAAAAATTTAATCTCGGCAACCGGATCGGAACACCGCTGTTCTGCATGGGAGATAAATATCTGATGGGCTGGTCGCCGGAAATTGCCAAACAGTTTGACCGGGATATCAAACCTTTCCTCAAATAAAACCTCTCTCCGCGGTAATAAAACATATTTTTATTTACAACAGATGACGTTTCTGCTATATACTAAAAAATATTCATAAATACCGGATTCTGCCTATGGCCAAACAACTTCCCGTCGAAATCATGAAAAAAGCCGTTGTCGGCATCAGTTACATTGCGCATCCGCTGCGATTGCAAATTCTTGAGTTTCTGGATGTCAATGGTGCTTCGTCGGTTTCTGCCATCACCAAAGGGCTTGGCGCAGAACAAGTCATTGTCTCGCAGAGTCTCAAAAAACTACGTGAAGCCAGTTTGGTTGAAACGGAACGCCGCGGCTTATTTATATATTATAAAATTTGTGAAGAATATCCTGCCAGCATTTTTGTTTGCATTCGCAAACTTTTCGGCTATATGACCAATAATTTTTATTTTCTGGCCGACGGATACAAAGCCCTGCTCCCGCGTGACTACACCACTATGGTCGCCAACCAGATCAAGCTGTTTGCCAATTATGAAAAAATGCGAATACTGGAATACCTTGTTTTGAATGAAAACAGCAATGTCACGGACATCATCAACGGGATTGGCAGTTCGCAGTTAAAAGTATCGCAATATCTCAAAAGACTGCGTGATGACGGCTTCGTCACTTGCCGCCGCGATGGTCGTTTTGTATATTATGCCATCACCAACGGCGTCCACAAAACAGCAATTGAATGTATTCGCAAAAGATATAATGCTCTGTCTGAAAAAGCAGATTTTTAACCCTTGCACTGCCCGCAGCGTGAACATCCGTTACAAATCAGACGGCTGCCGCAGGTTTGGCAGATTGTGCCGAAATATTTGCGATAACTTTCTTCGTTGCCAAATAACCCTGGCTGTGCCGGAGACAAGCAAAAATTGATTTTCCGCCCCGAATGTTGCAAACCGGATTTATAGGCCATCCGGCTCTGCAGACGCTTATCTGGCAGATGATATGTTTTGCCGTTCTTAATAAAGTTTGTGCCCGTCTCAATAAAGCAAAAAGTAATGTCATATGCAACACACTCATCATAAAGAGACTTAACCCAGACATAATCCAGCGGTCGTGATCCGTCATAGTTTTCCCCGCCGGCAATCACTTGTTCGATCTGCCCTGTGCACAAATATTTACTGAGACAAATCGGGCCGATAAACGGTGCAGCCATCACACCTTTATGCTTAAACGGCAGCTCCAGGAGCAAAGGCAATCGTTCATCCGCCCGGCGCTGATTCTCACAGGTAACGTTAAAAAAAACATTTTCCCAGCCGGCGTCATTCCAATCTTTCGGCAGACATTTTTCCACCCGCTCGGGTCTTTTAGTCAGCAGAAAAAAGACCACATCCGGACGCTGCCGAATAATTTTCCAGGCTTCCGAACGCCACTGGTCAGCCTCTTCCAGAAAGAAATCCGATGTCATGCAAACCCGCAGCTGTTCGCCGCTCCGGACTTTATACTGCCCCTGGCGGTTTTTCTGCAGCGGATAATCAAACATATTGCGCACCCGGTAGATACGCTCACCATCAGCGCCGCGCATTTTATCCAAAAAAAACATATAACAGTTTTGGCAACCCTCGCTCTTTTTAACGCACCCGTGCCAAGGATTCCATATATCATGCATCCGCTTCGGCCTCCGTTATTTCTGCCCGGACAAAAAAACGGCTGTCCGAAGACAGCCGACTTTCAAATGGTAGCGAGGGAGGGATTCGAACCCACGACACAAGGATTATGATTCCTCTGCTCTACCGACTGAGCTACCCCGCCGTTAAAATTCTCGTATTTAATAATCGTTCTGAACTGCTTTGTCAATAACTTTTTTTAAGAGCGTTGAAAGCCGAAGCAATCGACATATATATTTTGTGTCTTTAGCATTAAAGGAGATCATCATGAACAAAAATTTATTTCTGGGCCTGCTCGGCATCGCATTCTTGGGCGTTTACTCTCTGAGTATGGCACAAAATGACGATAACACAGCCGCCTCCGGCGAAAATGAAGAAACCGCAATCATGACTGTCAGTCAGATCGGCAATATTGAAGAAGACAGCATAGTTACGCTGCAGGGTAATCTGACTCAAAATCTCGGCAACGATACTTACGTCTTCACCGACAGCACCGGCAACATCAATGTCATTATTGAGGCCGGAGACTGGAACGGTACAACTTTTGACCCGGAAGCCGTCGTTATGATCAGCGGTCAGGTTGATAAAAACGGCGATGTCACAGAACTGGATGTCACCGAAATTCAAGCTGTCCAATAAAACGCTTCTGTCAGGCCAAGGCTGCTTTCCTTATGAAAACAGCCTTCTTTTTTGTGATTTTAACCTAAAATTAAAATATCTTTGTCTATAATCAAAATAAATTTAGAATAAATTTGCTAAGGACAAAGAAATCATGGAAAAGTCTACTTTTATCGGTTTTATCGGCGGTATTTTGGCGGTAGGATTCGGCATGGCGCTCAAAGGCGCCGATCCGCATGCGCTGATCAACCCGGCCGCCTTTCTGATCATTTTTGCGGGAACGGCCGCTGCTATTTTTAACGCTTTCCCGATGAAAGAACTCAAAAAATTTCCGACATTGTTGAAAGTGATTTTTGTTGGCAAGAAATTTACTTCCAAACAAGAAATTCTTGAATTATTTGTCAGTGTCGCCAAGTCTGCCAAACAAGAAGGCGTCATGGCAATTGAAAAACGCGCCAATGAAATAGCCGATCCTTTCATCCGCGCCACCATGACCATGGTTGCCGACGGATTCAACGGTGAATTTATCAACAATGTTGTTGACGCTGAAATCAAACAAATGGAAGAGCGTCATAAAGCCGGAGCGCAGATCTTTGCCCAATGCGGTATGTACGCGCCGACCCTGGGCGTTCTCGGTGCGGTTATCGGCCTGATCGCCGCGCTGGGCAATCTGCAGGATATTGACCAGCTCGGTCATTCAATTGCCGCAGCTTTTGTGGCAACGCTGCTTGGTATTTTCACCGGTTATGTCTGCTGGCACCCTTTTGCCAATAAATTAAGACAAATCAATGCAGAGGAAGTTGAACTTCGCAAGATGGTTTTGGAAGGAGCGCTGGCTTTGCAGGAAGGAGCTTCCTCAATTGCCATGGAAACCAGACTGCAGGCATTCATTCCGCAATCCGAACGCAAATCGCTCCGCGAAAGAGAATAGGAACGTCCCATGGGAAAAATGGTTAAGAAAAAACCGGAGCTTCCGCATCAGGAAGAGCATGCCGACGAAACCTGGCTGATTCCGTATTCCGATCTGCTGACGCTTCTGCTGGCATTGTTTATTGTGTTGTTTGCCTCCTCCAGTTTGGATAAAGACAAAGCCGCACAAATCCAATATGCTCTGGCAGCGGCTTTCAGCAATGCATCTGTGGAATCGCAAAACAGCAACATCATCAATTTCTTAAATGATGCCAAAGATATGCAGCTTGAAGAAGACGGAGTGATTATATCTTCGGATTCTCAGGGAGCCACGCTGGAAATGACATCAATGAACCTGTTTGACAAAGGCAGTGCCAACATCAAATCGTCGGCCATTCCGGTCATCAAAAAAATCTCGCGTTTGCTCAATTCTAACAAATATAAAAGATTTCGCATTGTGGTTGAAGGTCACACCGACGACACGCGTGAATCTCAAATTGCGGAATTTCCTTCCAACTGGGAGCTTTCCGGCGCCAGAGCCGGAGCCGTTGTGCGGACGATGTTGGCCAACGGCATGGAAGACAGCCGCTTTAAGGCTGTTGGTTTGGCTGGTATCTCTCCCGCTTATCCTAACCTTAACCCCTACGGCGAGCCGATTCCCGAAAATCGCATTAAAAATCGCCGTGTCATTATTCGTATTGAGTTATAAACATGGACATTATCAATAATTTGCTGTCGCATCCGCTGGTTGTGTCAACGCCGGTGATGTGGATCATCTTTGCCGTCATCGTTTTCACAATCCTGTTTTTGGATTTATTCGTTTTTCACAAAAAGTCCGAAGAGCCTTCTTTCAGGGGCTCGCTTGGTGCCTGTATCGGATACATGATCATAGCCTTGCTATTTGGCCTTTTCGTCATCTATGAAAAAGGTTTGGATACCGGTATGCTGTTTTACACAGGATACCTTGTCGAATTTAGCCTCTCCATGGACAACATTTTTGTTATCTCGCTGATTTTCACCAGTTTGTCTGTCCCTGGAAAATATCAGCACCGTGTATTATTTTGGGGAATTCTCGGTGCCATTGTCATGCGCGCAATTATGATTTTGCTGGGTGAAAGTCTGGTCAGCAATTTCCACTGGGTTCTTTACGTTTTCTCCGTTTTCCTGATTTATACCGGAGCCCACATGCTTTTGGTTAAAGAAAAAGAAGAAAACCTGATGGATTCGCCGATATTCCGTTTTGTAGAAAAAAGATTTCATGTCACTCGAACACTGCATGGCGAACACTTCTTTGTCAAACAAAACGGACGCCACTATATCACGCCGCTGTTTTTTGCGTTGCTCGTCATTGAATTGATGGATGTCATTTTTGCGGTAGACAGCATTCCTGCCATTTTCCTGATCACGCAGGATTTGTTTGTGGTATACACCAGCAACATTTTTGCCATCCTCGGCCTGCGCTCGCTATACTTTTTGCTTGCGGCGGCGGTCAATCGTTTTGTATATCTCAAACCGGCGCTGGCCGTCATTCTGATATTCATTGGCTGTAAAATATTCTTCCCCTATCTGGGTTTCAAGGTTGAACCATGGCAGTCGCTGATTGTTACTTTTGCGCTGCTCGGCAGCGGAATTGTCTGTTCGCTGCTCAAAACCCAAAAAACGGTCAAAAACTGATCGATTTTACTATACATTTAGTTTTAAGGGGCTAATATTTAATAAATATGGCCCCTTTTTAGTGTGAAAGTCAAAGTATGAACACCGCTCTATGCATTCACAACGCCACAGTTCTCACTGGCCTTAGCATCATGCGCAATTGCGCAGTCTACATCAAAAAAGACAAAATTGTCGATGTCTACAATGAGCAGCGCTTTCGCAACAAAAAATTTCCTTCCCGAGTCAAAATCATTGATGCCGGCGGCGCATATGTCATGCCCGGTTTTATGGACACACACATTCATGGCATCGGCGGTTTTGGCACAGAAGACGCCGACAGTGCGTCCATTCTGAAGATGTCAGAAATTTTAGCCGGTTATGGCGTTACCTCCTTCATCCCGACCTGCGGCACTGCACCGCGCGAAGAGCTGCTCCGGCGCATTAGAGCCATTGTCAAAGCCATGGGCAAAGAAAAAGGTGCGCGGATTCTCGGCCTTCACCTGGAAGGTCCGTTCATTTCCAAAGAACGTATCGGCGCGCAGGAGCAAGAAGGTCTTTCTCCCGTTGACATCAATTATATGAAAGAATTATGGAAGGCGGGTAAAGGCAAAATCATCAACATGACGGTAGCTCCCGAGTTGCACGGCATGCGCGAATTGGCGCTTGAATGTAATCGGCTTGGCATCATTCTTCAGGCCGGACATACAAACGCCACCTATGACCAGATGATTGAAGGCATGCAGGCCAATATCATGCATGTGACTCATTTGTTCAATGCCATGCGCCCGTTACATCATCGTGAACCAGGCGTTGTTGGAGCAGCTTTAATCCACCCGGAAATTTCATGTGAGATCATCGGCGACGGCATTCATGTTAATCCCAATTTGCTCCAACTTTTGCTCAAAAGCAAACCTCTCAGTCAGATTGTCCTGATCACGGATGCATTCAAACTGGCCAAAACTACATTGCCCGAAGATTCGGAATACTATCTTGATAAATGCTTCCACCGCAAAGAAGATAAGATCATCGTCGGCTCGGCCATCAGCATGCTTGACGGTTTCCGCAATCTGGTTGAATATGGCGTCCCTGTTGAAAAAGCAGTCCGCATGGCCTGCACAAACCCGGCACAAATTCTGAAACAACAAAATAAAGGGCTGATTTTGCCTGGCTACGACGCCGATCTTGTCATTTTGGACACACGGCTGGAACATCCGCAAACCATCATTGGCGGAAGATTTATTAAGGAGAAATAGACATGCGCCTCATTATTCAAAATAACGACCGGGATTGTTCAAAATGGGCGGCAAATTACGTTGCCTATAAAATAAAATCCTTTCGCCCCACGGCCAAAAAACCTTTTGTTCTCGGATTGGCCACCGGCTCATCACCGCTCGGTATGTATGAAGAGCTGATTGCCATGCACCGGGCCGGAAAACTTTCTTTTGCCAATGTAGTCACCTTCAATATGGATGAATATATCGGCCTTGGCCCGAATGATCCGCAAAGTTATTACAGCTATATGTACCAAAACTTCTTTAACCACATTGATATTCCCAAGGCCAACATTCATTTGTTGAACGGCCTGACCAAAGATTATCTGAGCGAATGCGAAAGTTATGAAGCCAATATCAAACGCTATGGCAGAATCCATCTGCAAATCGGCGGTGTCGGCTCCGACGGACACATTGCTTTTAACGAACCTGGCTCGTCGCTTTCTTCCCGCACCCGTGTCAAAACCCTCACCTCAGAAACCATAGAGGCCAATTCTCGCTTTTTTGGAGGAGATAAAAGCAAAGTGCCGACCACGGTTCTCACCGTCGGCATTGGCACGATTATGGATGCGGAAGAAGTACTGATTATTGCCACCGGCGACAAGAAAGCCCGCGCTTTGCATCATGCCGTTGAAGGCAGCATCAATCACATGTGGCCGATCAGCGTCCTGCAAATGCACCAGCACGGCATCATCGTCTGTGATGAACCGGCAACCAATGAGCTCAAAGCAGATACCGTACGCTATTTCAAAGACATAGAAAAGCAATTGCGTCCCCAAACAAAATAATTCTTTTTGACAAAAAGCAATTATGGCGATAAATTAACCATATCAAACAAAACAAAAGGATAAAGCCATGTTTAAATTGATTCTCGACTCATATAAAATGTTTTTAAGGAGTTTCCCTGTCATCCTGTTGTTTGCAATACCGCTGCTTCTGCTGTCTGTTTTTTCAATCTGGATTGAATCATCCGAGACCGTAACTCGGCAAACGCTTTATTTTTACTATGCATTATTTATTTTGTTGCCGCTGGTCAGCGTCGCGACAGACATCTGCCTGTATCGCCGTTTTTTCAATTACAGTATCATCAACCCGCTGTGCAGCCTGAAAGCATACTTTCTCTATCTGCTCACGCAATTGGCGCTTGGTTTGGTCGCCTCGGCGCCGATCATCTTGTTCCGATATATTTTAATAGCCGTCGGCATGTCGAGCCTGAGTTCTTTCATTGTTGCCCTTGTGCTCAATATGTTCGTCGGTATCTACCTGCTGGCGCGCTTCAGCATTCTGTTTCCGCTGATTATTCAAAATAAAGTGCCGTCATTGAAAAGTTTTTCGCAGTATACCGCCCGTTCATATAAAGAATGGATGTCTGTCGCATTCTTGTTATATATGCCTTACGTTGTTTTCAACTATGTCATCACCAATCCGGTGTTGAACATACTGGTGGTCAACTTATTCGCATTTGTCTTTGTTTGCTTTAACATCAAATATGTGAATACCTTTCGGCTTCCAACAGCTAAAGCGGCAACAGCTGCCGACATTGTTCTACCGGCAACTCCGGCGGTAAAAGCCGAGGCAACGCCGGTGGTTCATAAAGAGAAAAAAAAGCCGGCCGTCAAAAAAACAACAGCCGCTCAAAGCTCTCCCCGCAAAACCGCAGCCAAAAGCGCCTCAGTCAGTAAGACCGCCACGGCTAAAGCGCCCAAGGCTCCGGCCAAAAAAGCTTAGCATTTTTCAAATGCAAAAAACTGCCGTAAAAGCGGCAGTTTTTTTTATACGAGGCAGCCCTTTTTATCGGCAAATAATATCTGATTTTTATAACTTGATGTTTTGTCGCAAATCTTAAAACACAAGAAAAAACCCATTTGCTTTTCAGCAAACGGGTTTTCATATCATTGACAAAATAAGACTTAAGCGGCAGCCGTATTATTCTGACTGCTGATCAAACCTTCGCTGATCTGCAGATTGGTATTAATTATGCTGTCCAAAACCTTGTCATCAATATCTTCAATATTTTTGCCAAGCTCAAGTGTCTTAGCCGAAACATAATCTGCCAGCTTAACCAAATTACCTTTGGTCTCGCTCGGAAGTTTGCTGTTTTTGGCGCTGGCCAAAGTTTTAATATAAACCCACAATTGCAAATTATTATCCAGTGCCGTCACCATCTCATGAGAATTATTCGCCTCACGTGCGCTGGACAAATCAACCGCGCATTTCAACAGCGAATAAGCTTCTTCTTTAGCCAGAGAATTTTTCACAACAGCCAGCAAACCTTCTGAAATCTGCATATTAATATTGGCCAGACAATCAAAATCGCTCTTATTCATCGAAACGCCTTTTGACAAAGTTATTCTTTCCACAAACTTCGACAGTTTGAGCAAATTGTCTCTAATATCTTTGGGAAGCAAATTCTTTGCGCTTTTCAGCGAGGTTTCTATCTCTACCCACAATTTCAAATTTTCATCCAAAACCAAGAGCTTAAAACCATCTTGTTTGGCCGTTGCCGCTTTTGACAAAGCCTGAGAATACTCCATCAACAAAACAGCCTGCTCTTCAGTCTCTTTAATTTGATTATCCGTGGTTTTCATTTCGCTTCCTTTTTATAAAAAAAATTCCATTACATTTAGTAATATAACGTCTAAATTTATGGTTTAAACATGAAAAATTTTTCATCCACTAAAAAATCTGCCCCCGCAGATTGGGGAAAAACGCGGGGACAGACTTCTCGGGGAATGTACAGGGCTGAAGAAGCTCTGTACGGTATTTTTAAGAAAAAATTGGGGAGATTTTTTCTTAAAAATTGGGGAATAACATAATAATAAAAAACCAATCAATCTTACGCCGGGATCTTTAGAACGGCGCAATAATATCCAGAATCTGCCGGCCATAGCGCGGCTGCTGGACATCGCTGACAACCCCTTGTCCGCCGTAAGAAACGCGCAATTCGGCAATCTTGCTGGACTCAATTGTGTTATTAGAAGTAATATCCGCCCGCCGGATAATTCCTTTCATGGTCAGACGGCGCAGTTCATAGCTGACGCGAATTTCCTGCGTTCCTTCAATCACCAAATTGCCGTTTGGCAAAACCTGAGTCACCATCGCCGCCATGGTCATTTCAATCTTTTCCTGACGATCAACTTTGCCGTCCGCTGCAATTTCCCGATTCGAATTAACGTCAAGAATAGCTGACGGGTTGACCGCATCCGGCAGATAATCATCCAAATAGGTCTCGTAGCCGGCAAAGGCGGTAATTCCCATTGAATCTTTATTGTCATCACGGTTCTGCTCCATTTCGTTTTCCATCAGAGCATTATCTTTGGCTGAAACAATCACGGTGATAATATCGCCGACTTTGGAAGCTCTTTGATCTTTGAAGAAACCGCTTGATCCCGGCGTCCATAAAGAATTTGGAGCAGCCTGCGCATTCACTGTCTGCGGCATCGGCATGCTGACCGGCTGATAATCGGCGCTGGCCGTCGGATTTTCAATCGGCGTCAACGGCGGCTCTTGCCCAACTTGCTGCAGACGATTCCACATACCGCATCCCGAAAGTGAAGTCGCCAGCATCAAAAGGACCGTACCTTTACTTAATTTTCCATATTTTTTCATCATTTGACTGCTCCCCGACTCATTCATTATCAATTTCGACCACACCGCTGTCAGCAACTTTGGCCATGAATTTTTTGCCGCTTTTCGTATTTTCAACCTCAATTCTCTGGCCTTTGGCCCCATCTTCCAGCGCTTCGGCTTTGGACGTAATTTGCAATCCTTTGCTTTTATAAACAGCCGTAACAATATCCCCCTTACGGATCACCAGCTTCTCGCCGACATCTCTTTCGGCAATCAAACGCCCTTCTTTAAGTGTCTTTCTGGCCTGCAAACCAACCAGCTTATCCTTGTCTACAATATTGTTATCCCGGATTCGGTTGGCTCTTATACTGATTTCTTTCAAATCATCTTCGGTAATCAACGTGCCTTTTTCAAGGGTTGCATGAGGCACATACGCCCGAACAATCAGAAAATAACGACCACTGAGCTGCGTTTGCTCAACTTGCTTGCCATCGGCAAAAATTTCTGCCTCGGCCGTAAACTTATTCTGCGCTTCATCAACTTTAAGATTAAAGATCATAATCCGCGCCCTTTGCGCATCCGGTAAAACAAACTTGGTTTTGCCGCCAAAAAATTCTACTTCAAGGGTTCCCTCAACCCCCTGCTCTGCAAACTCGTCGATAACAGCTGCCGCCATATCATTTTCATCAAACACAGCCGCCGCAGCCAAACGGCTTGAACACATCACCGTCAGCAATATCACCGGAAAAAAGATTTTACTAAGTTTCAACAACACGGAGCTCTCTTTCCTCATATGATTTCTACTTCAGCTGATTAATAGTTGTCAGCATCTGGTCCGACGTTGAAATAATTTTGGAATTCATTTCATAGGCGCGTTGAGCAGAAACAAGTTCGGTAATTTCCGTCACAGCATTAACATTGGACGTTGCCAGATACCCTTGCAAAATTGAACCGAAACCTTCCGTATCCGGGTTATCCAAGACCGGATCGCCGGAAGCTTCCGTTTCCATAAACAGGTTGTCACCGATAGCTTCCAAACCGGCTTCGTTTACAAAGGTGGCCAATTCCAATTGCCCCACATTAACCTCATCAGTTTCGCCGTCTTGCTTGATCCAGACTTCGCCCGAACTATTGACATAAACTTCAACCGCATCATCGGGAATGGTAATTTCCGGCTGAACCACATAACCGTCATGTGTCACAATAATGCCGTCGCCATTACGTTGAAAAGCACCGTCTCGTGTATAGGCAATGCCTTTTCCCTCAGGCAGTTCAATCTGAAAATAACCGCGTCCCTGAATCGCCAAATCAAGGCTGTTATCTGTTTTGACCAAACCGCCACCTTCGGTAATGCGATAAACCGCCGCGGTCTGCACCCCAAGTCCCAACTGGATACCCGACGGAATAATGGTATTGTCAGCCGTCGACGAAGCTCCCGGACGGATAATGTTTTGATACAGCAGATCATTAAACTCAGCCCGACGTTTGGTATAGGCTGTGGTATTCATATTGGCAATATTATTGGCAATAACGTCAACATTGGTCTGCTGAGCCAGCATGCCGGTTGCACCGATATATAAAGATCTCATAAGTTTTCCCCTTTTTGTTAAGCCAGCTGGGCATAAGTTGAAATAGTGTTCGATATTCTGTCGTGTTCTTCGTCAATCATCTGCTGCACATATTCATAAGAGCGCTGAACTTTAATCAGCTTAGTCATTTCCGCAATGGCATTGACATTGGATTTTTCAATCACACCCTGTTTCACCCGCACATCATCATTGCCGATGGTCATGGTATTGCCATTGACGTTTTCAAACATCGTTCCTGCAACTTTTAACAGCTTCTGATTATCTTCAAACGAAGCCAGCTTAAGCCGGCCGATTAAACCGTTTTCCGTAATGACATCGCCGCTTTCGGTAATGGTAATTTCCGTTTCACCGGGAGCAATAAAAAACGGCGTATCATTTTCCGAAAGCAAAACCGCGCCTTCACTAGTCACCAGTTTTCCCTCGCTGTCAGGAGAAAACTGGCCTTTGCGCGTATATCTTTCGCCGCCTTGCGTATCCACACAGAAGAAGGCATCGCCTTTAATGGCCAGATCAAAAGTGTTTCCCGTTGTGGTAAACACGCCTTCGGCAAAATTTTGAACTGAACCGTAATCCTGCGTAAAATAAAGCGGTGCGCGGCCGATCCCCTCTGCTTCCGGTGTCTGCACCAAATAAGACGTAAACAAAACATCGTCTTGCTTATACCCGGAGGTATTCATATTGGCCATATTATTGGAAATGATATCCATCTGCTTCCACAAAGCCATTTGCCGAGATAAAGCAATATAATTTGTATTATCCATGTTTATTTTCCCCTTAATAGTATGGATATAAATTATGTTGCCATATCATATGCAAAAGTCGTGCCAAATTTTTAGATATTAATTTTTATATTTGAAAATCATCTTATTTATCCCATATAATGCAGAAACTAAATACAAAAACAGCCCGCTTTGACAAACGGGCTGTTTTTTTTAATTTTTACAAAAAGGCTAAGCGCCTTTACGCAATTCCGCGCCAAACTTGTTTTTAAGCGCCTGTTCCACCTTTTGCATCAGAATTTCAATATCCTGATCACTGTAGGTATTTTCAACCGGTTGGAATGTAATTGACAAAGCCAAAGACTTTTTCCCGGCCGGCAAATTTTCACCTTCATACGCATCAAAAATACGCACTTCGGCAATATGCGCACGATCAGCCGTACGGGCTGTCGCAATCACATCATCTGCACGCACATCCTTATTCAGCACAAAAGCCATATCTTTGTCTACCGGCTGAAAAGCGGAAAGTGTAAGTTTCTTTTTTGCTTTGTCCCGGTTTGACCGCGGCAACGGCAACTTATCCAAAACAACTTCAAAAGCATAAACACGTTGTTTGATACCCAGCTTCTTCAGAACCAGCGGATGCAGCTCACCAAAATAAGCCACCACATTTTTGCCCAAACGTAAAGCCCCGCTGCGCCCCGGATGATAATATTCCGGCGCATCCAGACTGATCTGGACACTGTCATACGGCCCGTTCGCCGCAGCAATCGCAGCCAGCGCATCAGCTTTGACATCAAAAACATCAAAACCTCGCTGCTCGCTCAGCCAATGTTTTTTTGAGGTTTGTCCGGAACGAATACCAGCCGCCGTCATATATTGCTCGCCCGGCTTACGACCATAAAATTCCGGCCCGACCTCAAATAAAGACACATTGCCATACCCACGGGCAATATTACTTTTCAGCCCCAACAACAAATTTGGCAGGACCGACGGCCGCATTTCATCCAAATCGGCGGCAATCGGATTGGAAAGAACAATACTTTCCTGACCTTTGCGAAACATCTCTGCAATTTTTGAATCGGTAAAACTCCAAGTCACCGTTTCATACATACCGCGATCGGCCAATTCGTGTTTAACTGTCACAACCCGGCGTTGCGACGGCGTCAGTGTCTGTTTCGGAAACTTCCCGTGCGGCAGGCTTTCAGCCGGCACTTTGTCCAGGCCAATCATGCGCACGACTTCTTCAATCAGATCATGTTCCCCTTCAATATCGCCGCGCCAAGTCGGAGAAACAGCCTTGATTCGACCGTTTTCCAAAGAAGTCTCAAAGCCAAGATGCGTAAGAATTTCTAAAATCTTATCCTGTGACACATCCAGTCCGATCAGACTTTTCACCCGTTCCGGCCGCAAATAAGCCACTCGCGGTGTCACATCTTCCGAACCGGCAATCACCACATCCGACGGCTCACCGCCGCATATTTCGCAAATCAACTGCGTGGCATAATCCGATCCCAACACATTTGACTTCGGATCAACCCAACGTTCATAGCGATATCGTGAATCGGAATCAATCTGGAAATGACGCCCTGTCCGCGCAATGCAAACCGGATTAAACAAAGCACATTCCAGAAAAACATTTTTGGTCTCGTCTGAACAACCTTTGGACGCGCCGCCCATAATGCCGCCCAAACACTGAACGCCTTCATCATCGCAAATACCGAGAGATTTATCGTCCAAGACATATTCTTTTTCTTCCAGAGACACAAATTTCTCGCCATTTTTGGCCATGCGCACGCAAATATCGCCTTTGAGCTTGTCCGCATCAAAAACATGCAGCGGCCGCGCCATATCATAGTTAATATAATTGGTCACATCAACCAGCGGAGAAATGGGGCGCAAACCAATTGCCGTCAACCGGTCACGCATCCACTTCGGCGTTTCCGCCCTGTTATTGACATGACGAATATAGCGGCCGACATAAGTCGGACAGGCCTCAAAATCTTCAACCTTTATATTAATAGGACTCTTGAACGCCCCGTTTTTCTTTAAAATTTTCAGCGGTTTGAGTCTGCCGAGCCCGGCAGCCGCCAAATCACGGGCAATACCTCGCACACCCAAACACTCTGCACGATTCGGCGTAATTGAAATTTCAATCACCGGATCAGCGGCAATGACATCCGTCACGGCCACACCGATCGGCGTATTTTCCGGCAAAGAGATAATGCCGCTGTGGTCTTCACCCAGACCAAGCTCCTTTTCCGAACACATCATGCCAAAACTTTCAACGCCGCGAATTTTGCCGATTTCAATTTTCTCACCGAAAGCAGGAATCATGACCCCGACATGAGCCAAAACACCGACCATACCGAGCCGGACATTTGGCGCGCCGCAAACAATCTGCAAAACCTCGCGCCCATCATTAACTTTTAACACATGCAGATGATCTGAATCCGGATGAGCTTGCACATCTTCAACTTTTGCTGTAACAAAATCGTCTAACCCTTTGGCGGGATTAACAACTTCCTCAACTTCCAAACCAATGCGTGTCAGCGTCTTCGCAATCTCGTCAACATCGGCCTGCGTCTCCAAATGTTCTTTTAACCAAGATAATGTAAACTTCATCGTGCCAATCCTCCGTTATTGCTCAATCCGCCGGTCATTGAAGATTCGTCCAACGGCACAAAACCATAATGTTTAAGCCAGCGCACATCCGATTCAAAGAAAGTCCGCAAATCGGGAATGCCGTATTTCAGCATCGCAAGGCGATCCAGTCCCAGCCCGAAAGCAAACCCCTGATATTCTTCAGGGTCAATACCGCCAGCCTTCAAAACATTGGGATGCACCATCCCGCAACCCAAAATCTCAAGCCAGTCGGTGCCGGCACCGATTTTCAATTCGTCTTTAGATTTTTTACAACCGATATCCATTTCAGCCGAAGGTTCGGTAAATGGAAAAAACGACGGACGATAACGTACCGGAATTTCATCCACTTCAAAAAAAGCTTTGATGAAGTCATACAAACACCCTTTCAAATGTGCCATGGTGATATTCCGGTCAATCACCAACCCCTCAATCTGGTGAAACATCGGTGTATGCGTCGCGTCATAATCCGAACGATAAGTCCGCCCCGGCGCAATAATGCGGATCGGCGGCCGCTGTTTTTCCATAGTACGGATCTGCACCGGTGAGGTATGCGTCCGAATGACATAACTGTCGTCAATATCTCTGGAACCATTGGCTTCTTTAGGCAGATAAAAAGTATCATGCATCTGCCGGGCAGGATGATTAGCCGGAATATTCAAAGCCGTAAAATTATGAAAATCATCCTCAATATCCGGACCTTCAGCCACATCAAAACCCATTTCGCCGAAAATAGCCGTTACCTCTTCATATATTTTTGAAACAGGATGAATCCGCCCCTGAGTTTCCGGACGCACCGGCAATGTCACGTCAATTTTCTCTTCAGCAAGCCGGGCATTAAGTTCCGCCTTTTCCAAAAGACTTTTCCGCGCTTCCAATGCAGATTCGATTTCCATCTTCAAAACATTAAACACGCGCCCCGCTTCTTTGCGCTCTTCCGGAGACAAAGCGCCGAGACTTTTCATCATTTCGGTAATGCAGCCTTTTTTGCCCAAAGCCAAAACCCTTGTCTCTTCCAGAGATTTCAGATTCTCGGCAGCAGCAATTTCAGTCAAAATCCGTTTTTTTATATCTTCGATGTTTTCCATTTTTCCACCATGATTTAAAATGTCAAAAGAGCCTCACCTGATTTCTCAAGCAGACTCTTCTGACATAATTTTCCTAACGCTTATTTGCTTAAAGAAGCCTTTGCCTGGTCAACCAGTTTTGTGAAAGTTTCGGGCTCTTTAACGGCGATATCAGCCAAGACTTTACGATCAAGCTCAATACCGGCGAGGGTGAGCCCGTTCATAAATCGGGAATAGGTCATATCGTGCAAACGGGCAGCGGCGTTAATGCGCTGAATCCACAAAGCGCGGAAGTTTCTTTTCTTAGCCCTTCTGTCGCGATAAGCATACTGAAGAGCTTTCTCAACTTTTTCAACCGCAACTCTGAAAACATTTTTATTGCGTCCTCTGTAGCCTTTGGCCATCGAGAGAACTTTTTTATGACGTGCGTGAGCGGTCATACCTCTTTTCATACGAGACATTGTCTAATTCCTCTTACAAATATGGTAAAAATTTCTTGATGATTTTCACATCGACATTCGCCAGCAGAGTAGCGCCGCGAGCCTGTCTTTTCATCTTGGGAGATTTGCAAAAGAGGCAGTGTCTCTTAAAAGCAAAATTTCTTTTGAGTTTGCCGGTTCCGGTAACGCTGAAGCGTTTTTTGACGGAACTCTTGGTTTTCAACTTTGGCATTTTAATCCCTTTCTAAAATCATTTTAAGTTTGGATTGATACGATTCGTCAGGCATGCCGATCAGCACTGAACGAACCTGTTCGTTGCGCGTTATACACTTTAAATCTGCCAAATGCAAGCATTTTTTGTTTAATTTTGTGTTTTACCGCCGTTTTCAATAAAAATTTTCCCGGCTCACACTGAGTGATGCACGCAAATCAACCAGTTTGCCGTCTTCCAATTCAACCTTTCGGTCCATCTGATTGGCCAGATCATGATTATGCGTGGCAATCAGAGCCGAAAGCCCGGTTTCTTTGACAATGGAAAGCAATTCGGCAAAAACAGTTTCCGATGTTTTCGGATCAAGATTTCCGGTTGGTTCGTCGGCCAGCAGCAGTTTTGGCGTATTAGCCAGAGCTCTGGCAATGGCCACGCGCTGCTGCTCCCCGCCGGAAAGTTCGGCCGGACGGTGCTTAAACCGCTTGCCAAGTCCCAAACGCGACAACAACCACTGAGCTTTTTCCCGGGCAACTTTCGGCCGTACACCGGCAATCAATTGTGGCAGCATAACATTTTCTGCCGCATCAAAATCAGGAAGCAAATTATGGTATTGATAAACAAACCCGAGATAATCCCGGCGCAAAACTGTCCGCATGGCATCGCCGAGTTTGCTGCATTTCTGCCCGTCAAGATAGATCTCGCCTTTGCTCGGCCGCTCAAGCAATCCGGCAATCTGCAGCAACGTAGACTTCCCCGCTCCCGAAGGGCCGATCAGGGCGATGACCTCGCCTTTGTCAATATCCAGATTAATTCCTTTCAGAACTTCAAGCGTTTGCGAGCCTTGCTTAAAGGAACGATACACATTTTTTATTTCCAAAGTCGGAGCTGATTTTTTATTCATAACGCAAAGCCTCCACCGGATCAAGTTTTGCGGCGCGATACGCCGGATAAAGCGTCGCCAGAAACGAAAGCAGCAGTGAAATGCCAACCACCATAATAACCTCAAAATTATCTACTTTTGCCGGCAGTTTGGACAAGAAATAAATCTCTGCCGAAAACAAATCCTGACCGAGCAAATTTTGCAATCCCTGACGTATAGCCTCAATATGGTGACAGAATAAAAGTCCCAGCATCAATCCGAGCAGTGTGCCGACCGTCCCGATAAAAGCGCCGTCCATAAAGAAAATCCGCATAATCATTCCTTTGGTGGCTCCCATTGTCCGCAATACCGCAATATCACGGCCTTTGTCCTTAACCAGCATAATCAACCCGGTGATGATATTAAATGCCGCCACCAAAATAATCAGAGTCAAAATCAAAAACATCACGTTGCGTTCAACGTCAATTGCGTTAAAAAACGCGGCATTAGACTGTTTCCAGTCATAAACATACGCCCCGGCGCCGACACTTTGCTCAATACTTTTACGCACAGGCGCCAACACGCTTTCGTCATCCAGCGTCACATCAATATTGGTCACCGCACCTTTCAAACCAAAATATGTCTGTGCCGTTGCAAGCGGCATAAAAATATAGGTGGAATCATATTCATACATCCCCAAATCAAACGTGCCGATCACCTGATAAGATTTCATTCGCGGCACGGTGCCGAAAGCAGTGACTTTACCGTTAGGCGAAATCAACGTAATCTTATCGCCGGGCACAACCCCCATTTTACTGGCCAGTCGAACACCCATGATCACATTGTCGCCTTCAAAATCTTTCATATCCACATTTCTGACACCGTCTTTCAAAATCGGTTTCTTGAGTAAATCCTCGCGTGACAAACCGCGTACCATGGCTCCCTCGGCAGACTTCCCGGCACTGACCAAAAGCTGATTTTCAATCATCGGAATCACAATGCTGACATGTTCCGTTTCAGCCAGTTCTTTAACCGCCTGCTGATAATTATTAAAAGGATAGCCCAACGGCGACATCAGACCGATATGCCCGTTAATGCCTAAAATTCTGGATAAAAGCTCATGGCGAAAACCGTTCATAACCGACATCACGATAATCAAAGTCGCCACGCCGAGCGCAATTCCCGTAAATGCAAAGCCGGTAATCACCGAAATAAAGCCTTCTTTGCGCTTGGCACGCAGATAGCGCCGCGCCACCAATCGCTCAAATTTTGAAAACAACATGCTTTTCTCCCGTAATCAATATAAAATTTATATTGTTTTTGCTTTATTTTTACAAGCATATCACGGTCGTCATGTGTATAAAAATTTTTCTGATGATTGGTATATTTGTTGACACTGATTAAGCTTTATAATAAAATAGAATTAGGTATGATTTTTTGAGGAGTAAGTATTATGAACGGGAAATCGTGGGGCTTGCTGAGCGTTGCGCTGCTTAGCTTTTTTGCCCTGACTGACACGGCTGCGGCCAAAACTTGGTTTCTGCCGGATTATATGGAAAAACTGCCCAATACGTACCGCGACCGTCTGAATGATGCCGACACACCGACCTTGGCCGCCACGGAATGCGCCAGGTTTAAAGACAGTGCCGGCAACCCGCTGCGCGCGCAAAGTGAAATTCCCTCTGGTCAGGTTTGCACCCGCTACCCGAACGCCGTCATCGGCAAGAACTGCGTCGGCAACTGTAAATGCGATACAACCAAATTCATTTATGACTCCTCCAACTGCAATGGCAACTACGTGCTTGCCGGCAGTTTTTGTTCAGACACCACCAAACGCGCAACGCAATGTCTGTGCAACACCAGGTTATTCCCCTACAGCTACAATGGCACGACCTGTCGTTTCCCCGATGAATCTTTAGGAACCTGCCGTGACAAAAAAAGCGGAAGCCACATAGTGCAGCAATATTATGATGGACTGCATTTCAAAAAATGCTATGCCGACACTTGCTGGAAATATACAGACTTGGTGGAAAAAGGCTCAGCCACCTGTAAATGGGGTTGCCCGAGCTGGGTTGATCCTGACTGTCCGAAGTGCAAAGCCAGCACCTGTTATACGGATGACTGCCATTTGTATGATGACCCGCCGGTTTCCAGCTGTAAATATGGCTGTGAAGAAACATCCAGCACCATCTGCACTTCAAAATGCGCCAAATGCTATGAAGACAACTGTCGCAACCGCAAGGATAACAGCACGGAACTTGGCTGTCAGAAATATTGGGCTGACTGCCCGTCCAAATGCGAAACGGGCAAAACCTGCTCGCCGCGCGATTGCCGAGCCGAAGGCTACACACAGACAACATGCCCGGCCAATGCCAACTGCGGCACGCCCTGCACTGACCCCTGTGATGAAAATAACACCAAATATTACAAATACGGCACATGTAACACCGGTTACATTGATCTGCTAAACTACTGGTGTAATGGCGCCGTCAAATGCTTCTGGAAATAAGAAGCCAAACCTTCAAAAAGGCCTCTCCACATGGAGAGGTCTTTTCTTTGCCCCGGTTTTCTCCGGACATCCCTTAAGGCGCGCCGCCGCCACCGGCACGGTCATGTTCGGACTTGATCCGGACATCCCTTAAGGTACACGCTGCCGCCACCGGCACGGTCATGTTCGGACTTGATCCGGACATCCAGGTTAAATGATATAGCCTTATTAATCCCCCGGATCCCCGGGGCTGTTCCTCGCTAAAGCTCAAACCCGAGAATGACAAAGGAAAAAGGACTTTTTGTCAAACCGAGGTATGATTATATGTTGACATCATTGGCGAAATAAGCGATACTGAATACAGAGCCTTGTGTCGTCATATTTCTTTTTTAAGGATGTCATGCGATGAACTACAATTATTTCTTACCCTGTTTCGTCTCCGCCGCGGCTATTCTGGCCGCCGGCGGGGCACTCGCCCAGCAATGTGTTCAGGCGCCGTCCTGCGCCGAGCTCGGTTATACTGACTCTGTTGCCGACTGCACCGATAACGGCGTGCTTTATTGCCCGTTTGACAAGTCAAAAGTCTTTTGCCGACAAGAAGATGGCTCCTGTGAAAGAACTTGCGACGAATTACTGGCGGAAAATAATTGTCTCCGCTATAATGACGGAGACACCATCCGAGGAACTTTTCATCAGGATATTTGCTTATTCGGAACGGTCACAGGATCCTCGGTAACTCTCAATCGGGCAACGGTTTGGGATGCCGGTAAGCGCTGGCCTGTTTGTGAGAGTGAAATGAACGGTCGGGCAAGGCTTGATTTAACCACTTTGTCTATCAGAGGAACAGCAATTTTTCATACGGATGTGGATATCGATCGTATTTCCTACACTCGATCGCAACACTGGTCTGCCGAATTTCACGGCAACACCAGAATGCAGGTGCTTATTGAATCTGATTTTTCATATACGCCTGCATTAGAGCTGGATTTTTATGGAGAACTTGACGAGACAGGCACATCGTATAAAAAAACAACCAATGAAATTTCCCTTATATGCTCTCCAGAGTGCAACGCCAATTTATCTGGACGATGCGAGGTAGACATTTACCAGCAAGGCGCCGATGTCACTTACTGCAGTAAATATGCCGGCGGTGGCAGTTGCGACAAAGAAGTCATCTTCAACTGCGACAATGACGGCGGTGGAAATAACGCCGGCGTTTGCACGGAGAAAACCGGCACTTGCCCAACCAGTTGGTAAATATTTTACACCATTCAGAGAAACACACCCGGCCGGAAAACCGGTCGGGTGTGTTTTTTGCCCTCATCAAATTTTAAGCGTCAGCGGGAAACATCCCCGAAAACCAAGGCATGAGTACAACCGTCAAAAACTGTCGCGCATTTTCAACTCAAATGAGCTTTAGCCACAGTATCCCGGGCAATAACCAATTCCTCGTTGGTTGGGATCACAAACGCACGAACTTTTGACCCCGGTTTGGTAATTTCCAATGTCTCGCCTCGTTTGTTATTATTTTCCTCATCCAATTCAATACCAAGATAACTCAGGCGTTCCAGCAGCATTTTACGCAAAATCGGCGAATTTTCACCAACCCCGGCGGTAAAAACAATAGCGTCGACACCGCCGAGCGCAGCAATATAACTACCAATAAAGCGCAAAATGGCATAAGCATAAACATGCAAGGCATCCACCGCTTTGGCCTCGCCTTTCAGATAAGCCGCTTCCACATCACGCATATCCGAAAAACCGCACAATCCCTGCATACCGCTTTGTTTATTCAGCAAGACATTGACTTCATCAACCGATTTATTCTGATATTTCATGATATGCAGCGGGATATAAGGATCAACATCACCCGAACGCGTCCCCATCACCACACCGGCCAGCGGCGTAAAGCCCATGGACGTATCAATGCATTTGCCGTCTTTGACCGCAGAAATGGATGCGCCGTTGCCGATATGGCAGGTAATGATTTTTTTATTGGCACCGATAATCTTAGCGGCTTCTTGAGCCACATATTGGTGCGAAGTGCCATGCGCGCCATAGCGGCGGATTCTGTGCTTGGTATATTGCTCCAACGGCAAACCGTACAAAAAAGCCTCTTTCGGCATAGTCTGGTGAAACGCGGTATCAAACACCGTCACTTGCGGCACATTCGGCAATGCGTTTTTCACCGCTTCCAAACCGAGAACCGCCGCCGGATTATGCAGCGGCGCCAGTGTTGAAAGCTCGCTTATTTGCGCAATTACTTTATCATCCACCAAAGCGGATTCCTTAAAAATCTCTCCGCCGTGCACCACCCGGTGACCAACCGCGGCAATTTCATCCAGACTTTTAATGGCACCGTCAAGCAACAAAGCAAAAACCTCACGCAAAGCTTCATTATGCGTCGGCAGATCGACTTCAACCGTTTTCTTGGCACCGCTGGTCAGATATTTGATACTGACCATTGATCCGTGAATTCCAATGCGCTCGGCCAGCCCTTTGGCAATAACTTCATATTCCTCGCCGTTAACATCAAACAACTGATATTTCAGGGAGGAGGACCCCGAATTAAGCACCAAAATCTTCATGGCTTAGCATCCTTTCTTTTGAGTTTGCAAAACGGTAATGGCAATAACGCCGACAATATCTTCGGCAAAACAACCGCGAGACAAGTCATTAATCGGTGCGTTCAGCCCCTGCAACAACGGTCCGTACATTTCGGCGCCGCCCAAACGCTGCAACAGCTTATAACCGATATTGCCGGCTTCAATATTCGGAAAGATCAACACATTGGCATTTCCGGCGACTTCGGAACTGGGTGCTTTTTTCTGACCGACCGCCACATCCAAAGCCGCATCAGCCTGCAGCTCGCCGTCGAGTTTGATATCCATGGCCGCATATTCCGGCGCTTTTAATGCCTCTTTAGCCAGCGCCGTTGCCTCGCGAACCTTATCTGCTCCCTCGCCTTTGCCGGATCCATAGGTTGAATAAGACAACATGGCAATCTGAGGTTTATCGCCGAATTGCATGGCGCTTTCGGCTGTGCTCAGCGCAATATCAACCAGCTCTTTAGCCGTTGGATTAATATTAATGGCGCAATCCGACAGATAATAAATCCGGCCGTTTTGTGCCGCCATAATAAACAAAGCGGAAACAATCCGGTCCTTGCGTGAGGATTTAATAATCTGCAATGCCGGACGAACCGTATCCGCCGTGGAATGATTAGCGCCGGAAACCATGCCGTCGGCATCGCCGGCCTTGATCATCAGCGTGCCGAAATAATTCGGAATTAAAACCGTTTTGGCCGCTTCTTCTTCGGTCATGCCTTTTTCTTTGCGCAATTCATACAAAAGTTTGGCATAGTCTTGCAGCTTTGGAGACCGGGCGGGATCCAGTGTTTCAATACCGTCCATCGCCCATCCCTGTTTGTCAAAATAAGCGTTAATCTCTTCGGGACACCCGAGAATAATCAATTTAGCCAGATGCCGCTCGGCTGCTTCGTGCGCTGCCTGCAGCACGCGCACATCTTCACCTTCGGGAAGCACGATGGTCTTGTTGAGTTTGCATGCCTTTTCAATCAGGCTTTCAATATAAGGGCTGATTTTCATGATGATTTCCTTTACCTTTATTAATTTTTTATAAAGGTTTACACTCTTCGCTGTCAAAAGTCAAAATATCTTTTGATTCTTTGTACAAAGTATTATATCTTAAAAAAAATTATCAAAATAAGGAGATTTTAAAATGGAAAGAACGCTGTCAATCATCAAACCGGACGCCACTTCCCGCAACATCACCGGCAAGATCAATACCATGATTGAAGATGCCGGCCTGAAAATCGTTGCCCAGAAGCGGATCCTCCTGACGGCTTCTCAGGCGGAAGAATTCTACCGCGAACATAAAGATAAAGCTTTTTTCACCAGCCTGGTTGATTTTATGACTTCAGCGCCGGTTGTTGTGCAGGTTCTTGAAGGAGAAGATGCTGTTGCCCGTTACCGCAAAATTATGGGTGCCACCAACCCCGCCGTTGCTGAAGAAGGCACCATCCGTAAAACTTTTGCGCTCTCCATTGACAAAAACTCCGTCCACGGCTCCGATTCGCCGGCAAGCGCGGCGCGTGAAGTCGGCTTTTTCTTCAGTCAGACAGAAATTTACGAATAATAATAAACGATGAGGTATCCTTTGTTCAAAAAACTTTGTTTGATGGCTGCATTGCTGATTGCCTTATCCGGCAGCCAAACGGCCGCAGCGGCAGATGAGCGTTTCAGCGTTGACATTAACGTCGACGTTACCGATATCAACGCTTCCGCCGCGCGTGAAAAAGCGATGAATGAAGCAAATAAAGCAGCTGTCCTGGCTGTTGTCAGACGCATTTCAACCGCCGAGGGTGTCACCCGCATGAGTGCGCTCAATGCCAATCAACTGATCAATTTTATCAAAGAAGTTTCCGTCATTGAGGAAAAAAGCTCCCCGGTGCGCTATATAGCCCAACTGCGCATTGTCCTGAATGAAGACATTCTCAAACAATACATGAAAGAGCGTGACATTCCTCTGCTGTTGGCCGGCGGCAGCAAAATCCTTGTCGTTCCTGTGTTTCGCGAATTCAGCAGCGACCCGCCGCTGCTGTGGGAAAATGCCAATCTTTGGAAACAGGCTTGGGATGCGGCAACAAACACCTCTGCGGTCAGTTTTGTTTCCCTGCCCGCCAATGCATTCAACTATGCGGCGATTGATGCGCAAAAAGCTCTTGCGCTCGACGGCGAAGCCCTCTCCAAAATCATCAATGCCAATAATGCATCAGACGCCTATGTACTGGATGCATCCTACGATGGTATTGAAGGGCTGATTATCCATGCAGCTTCTTATAATGGAGATAATCAGACCATTCGCGTACCCGGAGCCCGCAGCTCTGGCGCGGAGCTGTTTAATAAAGCCGTGGCCGCGGTCAAACAACAGCTTGAAAGCAAAATCTCCGCGCAAAACATTAGTGAAAATGCGCTGGAAAATACCATGACGGTTTTATTTACTTTTGCCAATCTCGCCGAATGGTCTTTGGCCGAAAAGGCCTTGGCCGACACGCCGGTGGTTAACAAAGTTGACATCCAGGCTTTTGCCAGCAACCGCGCACAGCTGAAATTGACCTATACCGGCTCCGAAACAAAATTAAACCGCCTGCTCAACACGCAAGGATACACTCTGCGTAATCAGGGCAGCTACCACACCTTGGAAAAATTATAAAAAAGGAAAAACGATGCTTTCACACCGTTTAAATAACCGCAATATGATCATTTGGCTGATTCTGTTCGGCATTTTCGGAGCAGCCGTTTATGTTTTGAGATCCGTACTGCTGCCGTTTGTTGCCGGCATCATCATTGGCTACCTGCTGGACCCCTGGACCAGCAAGATTGAAAAACTTGGCATAAGCCGGACATTTGCCTCATTACTGGTTATGTTTTTAATGATTCTGCTGCTGATCCCGGCCCTGATTGCACTGTTCAGCGTCATAGACACGCAGGTAGGGCATTTTGTCAGTGTTATTCCGCAATATTTGGCATCCTTTGCTAAAAAAATCGAACCGGTTATTGCCAATCTGCAAACACATTTTCCGGCGCTTGAACCCGAAAAAATCCGCGAGTATCTGAACAACAACATGGCTAATGCGCTCAAACTGACCGGCAACCTCATCCGCCGGCTCATCACCGGTGGTTTTGCGCTGGTCAACATCATTTCTCTTTTGTTGGTAACGCCGGTGGTTGCTTTCTATATGCTTCGTGACTGGGATAAATTCATCGCTCAGGTAGACAGTCTGCTGCCTAAAAAATCCAAAAAAAATATTGAAAAACAAGCCCGCGAGATTGACAACATTCTTTCCTCCTTCATCCGCGGACAGCTTTCCGTCTGCGTCTTGCTGGGCACTTTTTACGCCGTCGGCTTATACATTGTCGGCTTGGATTTGGGCGTCCTGGTCGGCTTTTTGGCCGGAATCATTTCATTTATTCCGTACGTCGGCAGCATCACCGGTTTTCTTGTTAGCATCCTGATTGCCTTTGCCCAGTTTGATTCGGTTATTCCGATTCTCCAGGTGGTCGGCGTTTTTGTGGTTGGCCAATTTATTGAAGGAAATTTTCTGACGCCGAATTTGGTTGGAGATTCCGTCGGGCTGCATCCGGTCTGGATCATGTTCGCCTTGCTGACGGGAGGTGTCTTACTAGGCTTTTTGGGATTGATGATTGCGGTGCCGGTTGCCGCCATTATCGGTGTGCTCATCCGCCATGCCATCATCAATTACAAAGAAAGCTCATTATACAAAGATTAACATCTCATTGCTTCGAGAAAGAAACAAAACGCTGCCAGCAGACAGCGTTTTGTTTTAAGCATTAAAATCCAAATTCCAGGTATGATAACGGGCGGCATCTTCTTGCCAGTTTTCGCGCACTTTGACAAACAAAAACAAATGAACCCGCGTTTCCAACAACGCCTCCAGCTCTTTACGCGCAGCCTGCCCGATACGCTTGATCATCATCCCGTTTTTGCCAAGCACAATCACTTTTTGATTGTCGCGTTCCACGTAGATGGTTATCTCAGCCCGGATCGTGCCGTCTTCGCGGCGCTCCCATAATTCCGGTTCAACGGTTAAAACATATGGAAGCTCCTGCCGCAAAAACAAAAAAAGTTTTTCACGGACAATTTCAGCGGCCAACAGTTTCAGCGGCATATCCGACATCTGCTCTTCGGGATAATACCACGGGCTTTCTGGCAAAGTTTCTGCTAAATACCGATAAAAATCCTCGGTATTTTGTCCGGTTTGCGCCGAAATAAAAAACGTCTCCTGAAAAGGAAATTCAGCATTCAGTGCGGCGCTCAACCCGAGCAGCTTCTCTTTTGGCACCAGATCAACCTTGTTCAAAACCAAAACAGCATCACGTTTGCGTTTGCGCAATCTGGCAATAATACTGCGCGTTTCGTCGTCAAATCCGCGTTTGGCATCCACCACCAAAACAATGATATCTGCATCATCAACGCCGCTCCATGCAGACCCGACCATTGCCCTGTCTAAACGGCGTTTTGGCTTAAAAATACCGGGGGTATCAATAAAAATAACCTGCGTTTGTTCAAAAATACCAATACCCCGGACCAAAGTTCTTGTTGTCTGCACTTTAGGCGAAACAATCGAAACTTTTGACCCGACAAAATTATTGGTAATGGTTGACTTACCGGCATTCGGCGCGCCGATCAGCGCCACAAAACCGCAGCGGGTTGTTTTTCCTTCCGTCGTGTTCACGAAATCTGCTCCAGCATTTTGGCGGCGGCGGCAAATTCTGCCATTTTCTTGCTGTGGCCAAAACCTACGGCCTCCGGCATACCTTCAAGCCGAACCGCTATTTCAAACACGGGCTCATGTTCTGAGCCGGAGCGCCCGATCAGCTCATAAATCGGCTGCCCCAAATTTTTGGCATGCGCCGTTTCCTGAAGCAGCGTTTTTGAATCTTTCCGCGGCGCAACACGGCGATCAATCAAATCGCGCCAATGTACATTGACAAAATTAATGGCTCCTTCAACCCCCGCGTCAATATAAATAGCACCAATAACCGCTTCGCAAACATCACACAACACATTTTCATTTTCACGAATATCGTCATCGGCAACAAACATAAACTTACCCAGCTGCAAAGTACGACCGACCTGCGCCACGGTTTCTTTGCAAACCAACCCGGTAAAACGTTGCGACAAACTCCCTTCCGGCTCTTGCGGAAAAAGGCGATACAACAATGACGCGACTGATACACCGAGCACCCGGTCGCCTAAAAACTCAAGTCTTTCATAATTATGATCAGCATGCGAATTCACCGAACTGTGCACCAGTGCTTTATGCAGCAATTCTTTATTCTTAAAATTGTGTTGTAAAATTTTTTCAAGTTTTTCCAATTGCACCATCCGGCACCACCCGTTTTCTATTCTATCCCGGAAAACAAACGTGACCAGCGAATTTTCTTTGGCCATGTCCAAGGCAAATACCAAGCTTCTTCATCATTATGCGAAAAGAACAGAAAACGTGCTTTTCCTTCCAGATTTTCGGCCGGCACAAAACCGACGTTAACACGACTGTCATCCGACCGGTCTCGATTATCGCCCATCATAAAATAACTGCCCTGAGGCACTTCCAACTCGGCAAAATCATCATTCGGCTCACTGTCGGAAACTTCCAAAATACGATGCTTGACACCATTGGGCAAAGTCTCTTCATACTGACGATACCTCTCGGCGCTGCCGTCAGCTGTCCGGATCACAAAATCTTCCAAACGCTCCCGCGGAACAACCCGGCCGTTAATATACAGCCGTCCCTCGACCAGTTTAATTTTATCCCCGGGCAAGCCGATAACTCTTTTAATAAAATCCGTCCTGTTGTCTTTGGGATATTTGAAAACAACAACATCGCCACGTTCCGGCGCCGCATCAAAAATACGTCCCTCAAACAAAGGCAAACTCCACGGCAGTGAATGTTTGGAATAACCATAAGTATATTTTGATACAAACAAATAATCGCCGATATACAGAGTCGGATACATCGAGCCGGACGGAATCTTAAAAGGTTCAAACCAAAGCGTCCGAATAACAATGGCAATCAAAATTGCATAAAAAATCGTTTTAAGGGTATCGCCCAGACTTTCTTCTTTATCCATCAGATTTCTCTTTTCTTTTCCCTTCTGAATCTTTGGCTGTCATAATAATCGTTTTTTCAGAGTTGACAACTATATTTTTTCAATAATAACAACTGCTTGCGCAAAAGGATAATCATCACTGAGACTAAGCAGGGTCTGAAAGCTTTCGCCATTGCTCAGTTTGAGAGCGCGGGTCATAGCCGCTCCGCCTAACGTAAGCAGCGGCGCTCCTAACGCATCATGAGAAATGATTATATCATGCCACCCTGTTCCGCAGCTGAATCCCGTACCCAAAGCTTTGGCAGCAGCCTCTTTGGCGGCAAAATACTTTGCTGTTTTGCAGGCACGCAAACGTTTATTATCGTCAATCGCCGCAATGTCAGCCTGTTCGCTTTCGGTAAAGCAACGCCGGACAAAATGCATGCCGAAACGTTCCTGTATCTTTTCAATTCGGGCAATATTGACAATATCTGCCCCCATTCCGATGATCATACGGCTCCCCTCTTCTTTCCTTGGCCGGTTTCGCCCCCAAACCGATACTCAGCCGGCACGTGAGACATAAGAAACGACTTTTGATCCCCGCAATGCCGAAATAATATCGGTCAGATGCTTCAAATCTTTGACTTCAATATCAACCAACAGTTCAAAATAACTGACGGTGCGATTAACGATATTCAAATTGCAGATATTTCCGTTATTGCGCGCGATCAAATTAGATAAATCTCCTAAAGACCCCGGCTCGTTGGCAAGCATCAATTTCAAGCGGCCTATATGCGGCGTATCATCAACGGCATCACCCCAGGAAATATCCAGCCAGCGTTCCGGTTCATCGGCAAACTTTTCCAAAAGTTTACAATCAATCGTATGAATGGCCACCCCTTTCCCTGTTGTCACAATGCCGACAATCCGATCTCCCGGCAACGGATGACAACACCCGGCATAATGCACCGCCATACCAGGAATCAATCCCTTGATTTTAAGCGGCTCTGCCTTGGATTTATCCTTGCGTGGCGTTTTGCTGAATGTCAGCGACTGGACAACCTTTCCAAGTTTGGACTGTTTATAAGCCGGATAAACGGCCTTCATCACATCCCAGGCTGTCACCAACCCTTCGCCGACTTTAGCATAAATATCATCTATTGATTCGGCTTCAAAATTGGGTAAAACATTAACCAGTCCCTTTTCGCTGAACTCCAGATTTTCATTTTTGAAAGTTCTTTCCAACAGCTGCTGCCCCAACGTAATAAACTGATCGCGTTTATGCGCGCGCACATAGCGGCGAATAGCGGCTTTAGCTTTTCCCGTCACCACGAACCGATCCCATTCGGTTGAAGGATGCTGAGCTTTTGATGTCAGAATTTCCACTTGATCGCCGTTCTGCAAAACGGTGCGCAGTGGCCGGATTTCGCCGTTGATTTTTGCACCGACACAGGTATCGCCGACAGAAGAATGCACCGCATAAGCAAAATCAACCGGCGTAGAATTAACCGGCAACCCGATCAGATCGCCTTTCGGCGTAAAACAAAACACCTGATCATTATACATCTCAAGCTTGGTATTTTCCAAGAACTCTTCCGGGTTGGATGCCTGTTCCAAAATCTCAAGCAGCTCTCTGATCCAACGGAAGTTTTTGCCGACAACTTTTTCACCTTGTTTATAAGCCCAGTGCGCGGCCACGCCTTTTTCATTGACCTCGTGCATTTCATGCGTACGGATCTGAATTTCAATACGCGTATTTTCCGGCCCGATAACACCGGTGTGAATGGATTTATAACCATTTGGTTTCGGCGTGGAAATATAGTCCTTAAAACGGCGGGGCACCATATGATACTTGCTGTGCACCACCCCCAAAGCCTGATAACAAGAAGCCACGTCGTCAACAATAATTCTGAACGCCATAATATCTGAAAGCTGCTCAAAAGAAGCATTTTTCTGCTGCATTTTACGCCAGATGGAATACGGTGATTTTTCCCTGCCTGAAACACTGGCCTTAATGCCGTTTTCTTTCATGTCTTTTTCCAACTGGGCAATAATTTTCGGCACCAAATCGCTGTCTTGCTCGCGCAAAAAGTTCAATCGTGCCTGAATAGACTCATAAGCCTCTTTATGCAATTCGGCAAAAGCAATACCCTCCAGCTCGGTTTTAACCTCCTGCATACCAATACGTTCAGCCAAAGGCGCATAAATATCCAAAGTCTCCCGGGCAATTCTGGCTCTTTTTTCTGGCGGGCAAAAATGCAGCGTACGCATATTATGCAGTCGATCGGCAAGTTTAATCAGCAGCACGCGAATATCTTCCGACATAGCCAGCAACAATTTACGGAAGTTTTCCGCTTGTTTGTTATTGGAAGATTTTTGCTCAATCATTGCCAGCTTGGTCAGTCCGTCGACAATCTGTGCCACCTGGTCGCCAAACAATTTCCTGATTTCATCAATGGTTGTATCGGTATCTTCCACCGTATCATGCAGCAAACCGGCAATAATTGACGTGGAATCAAGCTTAAACTTGGTCAGAATGCCGGCAACTTCCACCGGATGCGAATAATACGGATCACCGGACGTACGCAGCTGGGCGCCGTGCTTTTTCATGGCAAACACATAAGCACGGTTCAAAGCGTCTTCATCAGCGTCCGGATCATAGGACTTGACCAAATCAACCAATTCATATTGTCTTAGCATAAAACCTCTGCAGCTAAATCATAAAAAAAGAGTTCCGATTGTTTCAGACTAACATGCTATTCTTAAATAAGTCTAAACTTTCGAAACTCTAAATGCAACTAATTTGCATCTTTCGGGCAGATTTTACTCTTCTATATCTTCACCGCCGTCAAAACCCTCGTCTCCGGCATCCATTCCTTCATCAAGATCCGCATCAAGATCGACATCGGCTTCACCGTCCAAATCCAAAGCATCATCGTCCCCGCCGTGAATTTGCATATTATCGTCAATCTCGGCATCCGGCAACAAACCGGTAAACTGCTCATCCAAATCAGCCAGTTCTTTCTCTGCAGCCATAATTTCAAGCTCTTCTTCTTCGGGTTCTTCAACTTCAACAAACTTCTGCAATCCCATAACCAAAGATTTTTGCAGCTCCTCAATACTAACAGTTTCTTCGGCAATCTCGCGCAAAGCAACAACCGAATTTTTATCATTGTCACGAGCAACCGTCAACGGTGCACCGGCGGCAATGTCTTTTGCTCTTTGTGCGGCAACCATCAGTAATTCATAACGATTGGGAATTTTATCAATACAGTCTTCTACGGTAACGCGAGCCATTTTTCCACCTATTAAAAAAAGTTAAATCAACATTCTGAGCATGTATACAATACATCTGTCAAAAAAAGCAAGAAAAAAATTAAAATTTCGTTGTTTTTCAACTAATTGCTCCGCATAAACGGAGTCTCTGCAAATTCAAAATTATATTTACGCCATTTATCTTCCAGCAGACTCCGATTCTTGCGCACTTCGTGCAGATCAATCAAAGGCACCCGATACATCTCTGTCAAGGCCTGCATGGTTGAATAGCGAATACCGCGATGCCGCGGGCTCAATTTGTCGATTTCATCGTCATAAGTGCCGTTCTGATAACTTTTCAAAGCTTGCAGCATGTGGCGTGACATCAGTGATGTCCGGTAAGCCTTAATGACCTTATCGCAGGTATAGGCCCATTCATGGAGTGTGAATCCTTCTTTGGCCACCCGAAAAGCCAGATCGCGCTCCCGGCCGAGAATTTTGGCCTTAATCGCCAGCCGTGCACAAGGATTAACCACATCGCGCAAGCCGGGTGCCACCGTTTTGTCTTGTTCGTATTCCAGGCTCATTAACATGGCCGAAACCTGTGCAATCCGATATCGGTTATCCCCGCTGCGATACCAGTCTTCCACCGCGTCAATCGTGTTGGCAAAAGCCTGCACATCGGCCGAAGTCAGAACCGTGTCGCGTTTGGGGCTGATGGTACGCATATCGCTGCGCGTGATTTTGTTTTTCAAACTGCCACCAAGCATATAAGCTTCCGGCCGCACAACAGATTTAACTTTCTGATAAAACTGTTCGTCATAAACCACTTTCGGATGATACGGCGTCATCCGCGGCATCTCTATATTTTGCTGATTCTCAGGCCACATTTCCGGCTTCAGAATATAATATAAAAACGGCGATAAAAACTCCAAATCCCGAACATCTTTAAGCTGCGGCGCAATACGCTCCGGAAATTTATTTTTAGTTTCTCTGATTTTGGGCAGATTCAGAATTTTATCAGACATATTTGGAATCAGAAACAACATTGGCCCGATATAAGGATACATATCCTCAGGCATGGCATTGATGATGGCGAGTAATTCATCTTCATCTTCCCATTTCAAACGTTTTTCATTAATACCATATGTGGCCGTCCGCGCATAAAAATCGCGATCAAATTCGCCCAAAAGTTGCCACACTGTATGATACCGCGGTTCATACAGTTTATTTTCCTGATTAAAAGCTTTTTCCAGTTCGGCAAAAGTTGGAAAGCGATCATTTTCCAAATCAATTTCAAAAGTTTTGCGATAATCAGCCATCGAAACGGCATCTGCTGAGCCGGTCGAAAACCAAAAAAACATTCCCAGAAATATATAAGCCAGTCTGCGCATCAGTTCCTTGTCGTCCTGAGTTTATAAGTCAGACTGCTTGTGCCGCCGGCCGGGACTTTAACCGTCCAGGTCAATTCTCCGGCATTGGCTCCGGTTACGGAAGCATTTTCATCAACAACCTCTGTTTCACCGTCAAAAGGCTGTTCCCAAACAACTTCGGCATCTTTGTCACTGGCATTGAAAAAATCAATTTCATAAGACATTTCGTTTGTTTTGTCGGCAATTTTTTTCAAACTTGTCATTTTGCCTGTCGCATAGATGTCAAAACTTTCTCCGACGGCAAGTTCCGCCGTTTCGCCCTTTGCCAGCCGCGGCATATTTGCCGCCCCGATAAAAGTTGCGCTGCGCTGATCATTTTTCTGATAAAAACGAATCTGCCCTTGGGGCATCGGCTGTCCCAGCCCGTTTTCTGTACGATTGTTCAATTTATAAACAATTGTGGCATGCTGCCGTTCAAACATTTTCCGATAAGTGTTCAAGGGCGACACCAGTTTGAATTTTTTCTCATACTTAACAGCATCTGCGCGCCACAAACTGATCTGTTTGTTTTGCTTGTCCAGAATATCTGTCTGCCGGGGCAACTCATAGCGATAATATTCGCCCAAACTCTGCGCCGCAATCTGAGTTGAATGAACCGCATCTGCTTCGGCTTTGGCGGATCTTGCGGTCGACAACATCAGCGGCCGCGGCTGCAACGGCATATTGATGTTTTTCACATCGCCGGCAATCAGGGTCACAGCAGCATTTTTGTAATCCGTTCCTGACTGATTACTGATCTCAACCCATGCCTGCAACGAGAGTTGATCATTGTGCCCGACTTCGGCCACATAATTGGCACTCCAGCTCATTCCGCCGGTCAGATAATCAAAAGACAAATCCCTCAGCCCGGCTTTCTCCGTTTCAACTCGGGCCGTCACTGTCGGTTTGGTACGCAGATTATCCGGCACGTCTTTAAACACAATCCGTCCTGGATAAGAAGGATCAACGCCATAATCAAATTTCAAAACCGGCGTGCCGTAACTGACGCTGAGCAAGCGGGCATCATCAAGATATTCCGTACCGGATTTTTCATCTTCGGTCACGGTAATTACGTCGCGGCCGACATAGGCATCCAAAAGATTTTCGCGTGTCAGCAAATTATACTCATATATTTTTTCCAAAACGGAGAGATCTTTTCCCTCAATCAGTGTCGTCTGCGGCTGAAGCTGCTCGGAAACGCCTTCAAACGCCAATAAAGAAATGCCGGACGGAAGCTTTGTCGAATAAATTGTTTTGACCTGAGCCAAATTCTGTGAATAAACCGTCAAAAATAATTTTTTGGCCTGAACCGGTGCCAACTCAATCTCCGGAATATCTGTTTCTTTTTTATTGTTTTTCGGCGCACATTCTGCCTGAACGGACGATATTATAAACAGCCCTGACAAAACGGCCAGCAAACATCTGTTCATTTTTCTCTCCTTATTTTCGATTCCTGCTGCGCATAATATAATCTAAAAAAACATAAAAAAGAAGCCATAAATAAAAATTAAACTGGACTCGGCCAAAATATTAACATAATATAAAGCATATCCGTTCAGTTTCTTTAATGTGGAGGACAGTGCAATGGCTTGGACAGATGAAATGGTCGAAGACCTTAAAAAAATGTGGAAAGAAGGTCTCACAACCGGTGAGATTGGCAGAAGGCTGAACGTATCAAAAAATTCCATTGTCGGCAAAGTGCATCGTCTGGGGCTTTCCGGACGTCCGTCGCCGATTAAAAAGAAAGATGGAAGCAAGCCGACACCTTCTGCACCCAAAACAGCCAAGCCGTCGGCAGAAAAAAATAAAAACAGCGCTCCCAAAAAAGCAACTCCTGCCAAAGAGCCGTCAGTAGCGCCTGTTATGACTCCCGCAGCGCCGAAAATTGAAGTGCATAAAAAAGAATCAGCATCCTCTTCCTTTTCTGCGGCAGACATCAGACACAAACCACACCACTACGGCAACCTGCCGCTGACCGAGCTTGACAATCACACTTGCCGTTGGCCGGTTGGCGATCCCAAAGATGCCAATTTCCATTTTTGCGGCAAAAAAGTACGTCTGGGACAAACTTATTGCGAAGAACATGCCGCAATTGCCTATGTCAAACCAGGTAAAAAATAAACAAAAAAAGCCGCTGTTTGTTTGAAACAGCGGCTTTTTTTTCAGTCTAAAAGACAAATCCCCACAAAACGGATGCACTTCACATATTGATGAATATACTTTCCGTTAAAGTATTTTCTTTCCTCGGAAGAAAACGCCAATACAGGCTCGTTAAAACGGCCGGTACGTCGCAACGTCTCCAGCAGGGATTGTCCCTTTTCAGAAAGCTCCTGCCGTCGGATATACGCGCTCACCAGATGTTTAAGTTCTCCGGGGAACCCGCTCCAATCAGTATTCTGATCCGGCAAAAGGGATTGCAGCATCAGCAATTCGTTTTCTTCATAAAAACCATATTTGCTGATATAAAATAATAGAGTCTCATATTCCAGAGAAAATTCGGGCTGTTTGTCCCGAGCGGATAACATACAGCGCAAAACTCGAGAAATAAGAGCGTTCTCACTCAGAGAACTGGGTCGATGTTCATACAGATACTCGACCACCTGGGAAAACTTGCCGTTGGCAATAAAATCTTTTTCCCGGGCATTAACATTTTGTTGTGCCATCATAAATAATACATTTAGCGTTAAACATTCAATTTTGTGTTCTATCTAAATCTTGCTCTAAAAATACATAAGTGAGGCGGAATATATAAGCCTGTTCCCAAATTGTCAAGCCCCAAAAAAAATATGCAGTTTTTACGATGCCGGATTCAATCCTTGAACAGCGGCATAGACTGGCTCGAAGACCAATAAAAGATGTACCCGCTTGGCATTTTTTAAAGAATGTTTAATAAACATTTGCTATATTTTCGGCCACATGCTTAGTCTGGAAAAAAATTGATGTTTTTTATTTTAATTGCATTTCTGGCGCCGGCTTTTGGCGCTTCTGCCTGCATTACTGAAAGTCGTTTGTCAAACAATACTTTTAAGCGTCAGACAACCATGATTTTTTATGTCTCGCTGATGAATTGTTTGTTTTTGCCGTTGGTCTTTGTTTTCGGCTTGCCGACATTGCCGACGGGAACGGCGCTGATTTGTTATCTGGGGCTGGCACTGATTGATGTATTGTATTTATACCCGTTTTACACCGCTCTGAAAGTAATTGACAGTTCTATTGTCGCCGCACTTTTTTCTCTCGGACAGATCACCATTCCGCTGATGTCATTTTTATTTTTGGGTGAAGTGCTGAGCCTGGAGCAATATATTGGCTTTTTGGTGATTATTCTGGCCTCGGTAGCGCTCAGCGTCAAAGGAACGAGAATTCCAAAACTGAGCCGGGCATTTTATTATATGGTTCTGGCATCGCTGCTGCGCGCCGGATATGCCGTTTTGGAAAAATATGTTTTATTGGAAGATGTCAACTGGATTAATATGGTCATATATCCGAACCTGATTTCAGGATTAATCCCGCTGTTATTTTTATTTCGGAAAAAATGGCGCAAAGATATTGTCAAAAATTTTCCGCCTTATGTCGGGCGATTTAAAATTTTCATGGTCAATGAGCTTGTCTGTTTTCTGGAAATTGTTGCACAGGTATACGGCATGTCAGGCCTTTCTCCTGTGGTCAGTTCGGCCATCGGCGCAACTGAGCCGATCTTTCTGCTCGGATTTTGTTATATCATGCTGAAGAAATTTCATATACCGTTGAATGAAAAGATATCACAGCAAGTACTGATGAAAAAATTGTTTTGTTTTATCCTGATTATTCTGGGAGTAATCTTGGTTGTTGACGACCCGATGAATTAAAGCTTGCCAAGAATGTTTTTTTGTATTATTGCTTATGAGCAATGCGGATATAGTTCAATGGTAGAACGTGAGCTTCCCAAGCTTAGGATGCGGGTTCGATTCCCGTTATCCGCTCCATTTCAAAACGCCTTTCTGGTTGAAAGGCTTTTTTTTGCATAACAAAAGAAAAAAACTGAACACCGCGCAAACACCGACCGTCCTTACCTGTCATCCTCAAACCAACCCCGGACATCATTTAGGGCACGTCGCCCCCACCGGCACCCGTCATCCTCAAACTTGATCCGGACATCATTTAGGGCACGCCGCCCCACCGGCACCGTCATGTTCGGACTTGATCCGGACATCCTTTAGGGCACGTCGCCCCTGTCGGCACGGTCATGTTCGGACTTGATCCGGATATCCTTTAGGGCACGCCGCCCCACCGGCACCGTCATGTTCGGACTTGATCCGGACATCATTTAGGGCACGCCGCCCCACCGGCACCGTCATGTTCGGACTTGATCCGGACATCCAGGTCAAACCATATAGCCTTGTTAATTCTCTGGATCCCCGGGTCTATTCTTCGCCTCGCTCAGGCCCGAGGATGACGTTTCTTAATTGTCATGTTCGGACTTGATCCGGACATCATTTAGGGCACGCCGCCCCACCGGCACCGTCATGTTCGGACTTGATCCGGACATCCAGGTCAAACCATATAGCCTTGTTAATTCTCTGGATCCCCGGGCCTATTCTTCGCTTCGCTCAGGCCCGAGGATGACAAAAAAACTTATAATAAACAACAGAAAATTTCCTTCTGTGGTGCAGGTACTATTGCAAAACTATAACCTCTCATATCGGTCAACATCTTCGGGAATCTTGTCGATAAATTGATATTTATATCCGCTGCAATTAATCTGTATACCATATTTGTTATAGCAAAATGTTGCCCAGGTAACATTATGACAAGTGCCATATTCATCGCAATACTGCTTGGATTTGGGATTGTAACAATCTGGATCATCAAACGTGCAGTCTCCATTGTACACACTATTGCCAAAGCTCCAAAAACACTGCGCTGTAGAGCCTTCACCATTATACCCGGAATTAATATAAGAATGCCATTGATCTTCCCGCTGATAAGAACAATCCGCCGTATCTTCAAAAGCAACATAGGTTGGACTTCCACAAGCATCTTCTATATAAGAGTTATTCGAAGATAAGCGGGGTTTTATTCCATAACATACATAACCTGCAGACATTGCTCTACAAGCCGCATAATCGGAAGTATAACTTTTATGAGCAGCATTATTTCGCCATTCATAACAATTGGTATTCCCTCTTGTTGCCCGGGCTCTGCAACACTCGTCATAAGGACAGGCCGGCATATTGTTATATGTATAATAGCCGTAAGCACAAGCTGTACCGTTGCATCGGTATTTATTTTTATTATCGGCACATTTTTCAACCGTCTGTCCATCAGCGCAGGTATATTTTCCGTTGGTTGCCACTTTGGTATATCCGCTGCACTTATCCTCTCTTTGAATACAGTGCACATAATCGGCATCAAATGGGCATCTTAAAAAATCATCATCACAATCGCTTTCATCCGAATCATACCCCAGATCATAACAATCCGGCGTGGGTGTACATTCAATAGTCGCCCATGCACCGCCGACGCCAAATAGGGTGATGCTTCCCATCAGCAATGCCATTTTTTTCATTTTCATTCTCCTTGTCAAAGCGTTACCCTTCCAAACAATGAACCATATCTAGATCATACGGACATCTTACAAAATCATTGCAGTCTGAATCCGTAGAATCATAGCCGAGATAGCTGCAATCCATTTCCGGTTCATCACAAAAATAAGCATAATCGACGGCGCATCCGGTGATGATATATTCACCGGGACAAACCTTACCGCTGTTGTCGCAGACATACCCTTTCGGGCAGCTGC
>CALXTL010000006.1 GCA_944391445.1 uncultured Alphaproteobacteria bacterium
CAGCAATCCTGCTCCCGGTGTCCGTGGCCGCAGATACCTGCGGAACCCTGCCTAGCTGCGCTTCTATCGGGTTTACAACACCGTCAAGCAGCTTGTCAAGCAAGTGCAAGGACAAGACTTATTTGAAATGCCCTTTCGGGGATTACTACTTCTGTTCTGAAGCTAAGGAGCCCACAAAAACCTGTCGCGAGGTTATCGCCGGCATAACCGGGAGTATTTACTATGACACCATCACGTCAAGCTATCTGAGAAATGCCTCAAACACGAACAGTGTTTATTTTGATACGGATCAAACATATACGGATACTTCAATCACTCTAAAAGATAAGGCCAGAATATACGGAGCTTCTTTTGTCAGTCCGGTATGCACTAAAATGCCTACGTTGAAACTTTCAACATTAACGATTGAGTCAATTGACATGGCCGGCATAAATCTTGAAGTCGACCAATTAAACCTGAACGGAATTTATGTAAACTGGAACGGTGTGCCGTATGCCGGTTTCGAACATGGAGATCCGACGGTCGATATTTCCCGAAGACTGTTTGTGCGTGGTCCGACTTTGCTTGACATATATGCCGGAATCTGGAACATCGCCTCTATTGATTTTGATGACAACATTGAACCGCTGGTCATTACCGTGACAGACGGCGATGTTACCATTAAAGACACGGAATTTGTGAGTGGTAAAGACTATACATGGGCTCTTTGCCTGTCCAGCGATACTTATGGCAATGGTAAAGTAACTGTCGGCAGCCGGACTTATGAGTGGACGGATTCCGGCGAACGTACAGTTACTGTTAACGGCAGTGTCAAACAGTTTAACTATCTGTGTAGCAGCGAAGTTTACCATGTCGAAAGTTATGGAAGATATCGTGTTTATTATGGCCCTTGTTCAAGTTTCTTGAGCCCAAACATGGGGAACATGTCCGACTCTATGGCAAGAAGTGAATTAGACCGGATGGTCCGGCGTACGGATCAAGGAAAATACTGGGAGTGTACCAATTAAGCATTTTTCTCTTTGCTATTGTTAAGCCCTAAGTGCCGGCGAGCATTTTTTCCTTTGTCCTCCTCGGACCGAGTTTTAGCGAGGTTTCTTTTCTATGTCATCATCAAACCCGAGCTTTAGCGAGTCTTCTTTCTTTTGTCATCCTCGGGCCTGAGCGAAGCGAAGAATAGACCCGGGGATCCAGGGGATTAATAAGGCTATATCCTTTAACCTGGATGTCCGGATCAAGTCCGAACATGACGGTGCCGCTAAAGGATGTCCGGATCAAGTTTGAGTATAACAGATATAAAAATGCCATCTTCAGGTTTAAGCATGTCCAGCAGGGAGGGATGCCTGTAGATCAATGCGCCGATAGCAATAATCTGCTAAACAGAAAGAAAGCAAACGTATCTCAGCGCGTATTGGCCGAAGGGGAAATCAACAAAGTATTGCCTGTTTTTTCCGGCGTGCTCGGAGATGCAAGACGTGGATTATATTTTTGCAACTCTTGCAAAGAATAGGGCTGTTCAACTTTGATGCCGGCAATCTGCCCGGCCGCCACCATATTAGCGGCAAAAGCCATGGCCTCATCAGGGTTTTTGCTCAGGCGCTGCAGAACAATTTCGTCATGTCCGGCTTCTTTGAGCATTTTGGCCGTGGCGATAAAATGTTCAAATTCTTCGCTGGCCAGAGTAATTTTTTTGTCATTATGAATAGTTAGCGAGCCGGTTGGATGATCTTCCTCACGTTTTGTCCAAGGATAAAGATCATATCGGATAAAATCATCTTGTTTCGTATCCGTGCGTTTAAGGCGGATACCATAAGCCGGCGCAATTTTTTTGAAACTTTGGCTCAAAGCGTCTCCATAATTTTTTTCTCGGACCGAAGAAACCGGATCAGACAGTGGAGCCGTAGCATTAACGATTGTTTTTTGCGGTTTGAGGTCAATTCTTTCTTCTTTTTTCTGAGGTCGACGCGATGCCTCAAGCGCAAGGATGGCATCACTGTAATGTTTGACTTGGCTGTGGTAGCAATCGGCGCTGAAATTCTGCGAAGGCAGGAATCTCTGCGCCGCGTGGCAATATTTCAGCAAAGCTGCCCGTTCCCGCGGAGAAACTTTCCATTTCCGGTCCGAAGCCAGACCAATACGCTCGTCACATTCATCCCAGATGTCATGAAACAAATTTGTTTCGGAAATTTCCGGAATTTTGCTGCTTTGCAGATTAGAAAATAAAAAAACAAGCTCTGAGGTGCGCAGTTCTTTCAAATATTCTGCCTCAAGATGATTATCCCGGATATAAGCTTCGGCGCCGGTACGCAAAACATTCATACCTTTGCGACGCAGGATCCGCGCTTGCGGCGATTGCCGGTCCAATTTTGCAGCTTCTTCAAAAAAAGGAGCCGCTTTTAGGTTAAGTTCCTGAATCGGCACAAGGGGATATCGTCTGCCTGAGCGTTTTTCATCAACTTTATCAGCCATTTACAGCCTCGCTTAAAGATCAAATCTGCTGAAAGTATAGCATAATTTTTTATGCTGTTCAATACAAAATTAGACAAAATCTAAGAACGGGCGCGTTGATCGGCAATCTGTTTTAGGCGATTATTCAAATCATCAATTTTGAGTTTCATTTGTTTTGAGGGATTGGCGGCTGCCGCGCTTTTCAATTGTCCTTTGGCAGCTTCATATTGACCAAGCCGATAAGAATATTCTGCCGCGGCATAATTGGCACCGGCCATATCGCCGTTTTCACCATAGGCTCTTGCCAGCAGCATCCAGGCAAAGGTTCCGGGCCTGCTGAGCAAGGCTTTGTTAAGCAGGGTAATGGCTTCGGTCGTTTGCTCATGGCCAGGGGCATCTTCCAGCAACGCCTGCGCATAACTGATCTGCAGCAATGCGGAAGACGGCATCAAAGAAAGTGCTTTGTAATAATTTTCCCGGGCCGGGGCAATCTTGCCGGTTTCCAGATATATTTGCGCTTTGAGTTCATAAAAAAACGGATTTTTCGGCTCTGTGGCAATCAGCCGGTCAATAGTTTGAAGCGCCCGGTCAAAACGGAGTTGTTTAAAAAAAGCAATGCTTTGGGCATATAAGGCCGGGATGCTTTTCTGCGGATAAGCGCGCAAAGTCTGCTCCGGAGACGACAGATAAGCATATAATTTAGCTTTAACGCGATCAAACGCCGGCTGCAGTGAACTTTGCTCGGAAAATTTATTCTGTGCCGCCGCCTGTTCAAAAAAACGGATGCGTTCTGTCGTCACCGGGTGCGTCCGAAAATAGGGGCTTTCCTCAAGGCCGCTCATCTGATTCTGCCTGGAGATTTTTTTCATAAAAGCCAGCATGCCCGCCGGACTTTGTTTAGTCTTATTCAGCAAAGCCAGAGCGGCTTCATCGGCGGCCCGCTCTTCGCCGGTTCGGTATTGCAGGTAGTTGGTCAGCATGGAGCTTTGGCTGCCGAGCATGGCCGCCATAGCCACGTCGCCGCGTCCGGAAACGGCCGCAGCAGTCCCTGCCAAAATGGCCGAAACCAGACCAACCTCCTGCAAAGATTGATTCTTAAGTTTTTGCCGCAAAATATGTCCGCCCTGAATATGCCCCGTCTCGTGCGCAATCACGCCGGCCAGTTCATTGGGTGAAGAAGCATTGAGAATTGTCCCGGTATGAATAAACAAATGATTCCCGTCAGCCACAAAGGCATTCAGCGTTGGATCGTTAACAAGATGAACTTCATTGCGATTGTACGGAAGACCTGCCGCCGCAAACAGCGGCTTGACAATTTTCTCCAGCAACGCTTCCGTTTCTTCATCCGAAATCAAACTGATTTCTTGGGCATGGCTCAGAGCAGGCATAAGGAAAAAAAAGGCTGCTGCCACTGTGGCGACAGCCTTTCTCATACACGGCAACAAGATTATCCTTTGATGAGTTTTTTCCACCAAGCTGATTTTTCCTTTGTCGGTTCGCTCTCTGCTTGGGCAGGAGCAGCTTGAGCATTTGATTTGATATCTTCGTGACTGTTATACAAAATCACCGCCTCTTGTTTCTCTTTGGCTGGTTCTCCGTCACCGGCAAAAGAATCTTTCCGGTCAAAGCGTCTGCGTCGATCAAAGCGGTTGCGTCCGCGGCGGCGATCGCGCCCGCGGCGACGCTCGTCGGGCTCTGCCGGAGTATCTGCATTTTCGCGTTCAGCCGCATCCTCTTCGATATTTTCTCTGCTTTGCTCTGCAGCACGGACTTTTGTTTCCGCAACCGGAGCATCATCTTTTTCTTTGACGGCTTTTGTTCGCTCAATCCGATAATCGGAAATGCACTTGACTGAATCATCCGCGCTGATGACAACGCACATCTTATATTTCTGTTCCAATTCGGAAAGCATTTGCCGTTTCTGATTGAGCAAATAAATGGCAATTTCCGACGGGATGTAAATATTAATTCGGGAAGAACGGTTTTTGATTCCTTCTTCTTCAATCATGCGCAGAATATACATGGCGCTGGATTCAATTGTCCGGATAATGCCTTTGCCCTGACAATGCGGGCAAACCTGATAATTGCTTTCAAAAAAGGATGAATGCAACCGCTGCCGCGAAAGCTCAAGCAGGCCAAACATGCTCATCTTCCCGACCTGTATCCGCGAACGGTCTTTTTTCAAAGCCTCTTTCATCCGTTTTTCAACAGCATGGTTATTCGCCGGATCATCCATATCAATAAAGTCGATCACCACCAAACCGGCCAAATTGCGCATTCGGAGCTGACGGGCAATTTCGTCACATGCTTCCAAATTGGTTTTGAGCGCGGTTTCTTCCAGATCTTTTTCCTTGGTGGCTCGCCCGGAATTGACGTCGATAGAGATCAAGGCTTCGGTCGGGTTAATCACCAGATAACCGCCGGATTCCAACTGTGCATTGGCTTCATGCAGTTTGTCCAGCTGACCTTCAACCTGAAAGCGTTGGAACAAAGGCATGTCATTGTGACGGTACAACTTAATTTTTTTAAGGTTATGCGGCGACAAGATCTTAAAAAAGTCTTTGGCCGACTTATAGGCTTCTTCTCCGGCCACCAGAATTTCCGCGGTGTCTTTGCTGTATATATCGCGCAGTGCACGTTTGATCAAGTTGCCTTCTTCATGGATCAGAGAAGGAGCTTTCCCTTTGAGGGAGTCAAGCCGGATTTGGTTCCAGGTACGGATCAGATAATTATAGTCACGCACGATGTCTGCCTTGGTTTTTTCCTCGCCGGCAGTACGGACAATAATGGACATATCGCTGGTCAACGGCAATTCTTTGACAATGCCTTTGAGACGGGTCCGATCAGCCGCATTGGTAATTTTGCGGGAAACACCGCCGCTTTTGATGCGGTTAGGCATCAGAACGCAATAACGTCCGGCCAGTGACAAATACGTTGTCAGTGCCGCGCCTTTATTGCCGCGTTCTTCTTTGACAACCTGCACCAAAACAATCTGCCCTTCTTTGATGACGTCTTGAATTTTATGACGGTGAAACAACTTGCGGGCCCGCAGTAATTTGCGTTGCAGTTCAAAATCTGTTTCGGTGTCGTCGTCATCATCGTCAACGTCATCTTCACCGGCAGCATTTTCAAAGGCAGAATTTTTTTCATCTTCTTCCGTTTCATCTTCTGCCTCATTGGCTTCTTCGCTGATGCTTGCGCTTTCAAGGCCTGTGTCCTCGCTCAAAACTTTGAGCGCTTTTTCTTCTGCCTGTTCGGCTTCGGCCTGCTTGCGGATTCTTTTTTTCAAGACCCGTTTTTTGGGTTGATGTTTTTTATCAACAACGGTCTCGGCTTCCGCCGCAGGTGTTTGCGGCACAGCGGCTTCGGCTGTTTGTTGGTCAGGCACGGCAGAAACAGCAGCCGTAGAAGTTTCGTTTTGGCCGGCTGCAGCGTCGGTTGTCCCGGCGGTGGTCAGCTCGTTTGCAGATGCTTTCACCCGCCGGCGTCCCCGGCGTTTCGGCGCGGGTTTTTCTTCGGGTGTTTGGGGTGCTGCGGCATCGGAAGATGATTCTGCTTCGGCTTGTGCAGCAGCCTCGGCAGCAACTTGTGCGGCGGCTTCAACACGGGCTTTTAAAGCTTCTTCTTTTGCGGCGGCTCTTTCTTTACGGATTCTTTCGCGTTCTTGTTCGCGTTCTTTCAAAACCTGTTTGCGGTTTTCAATAATCTCATTGACTTCATTGTCGACTTCGCTCAGTTCATCTGCCGACAAATTATAATAATCGGGATGAATTTCACCAAAAGCCATAAAACCGTGTTTGTTCCCGCCATAGTCGACAAAACAGGCCTGCAGGGAGGGCTCAACCCGCATCACTTTTCCAAGATAGATATTACCCTTGATCTGACGACGGTGTGTCGTTTCAAATTCAACGTCTTCCAGTTTGTTTCCGTTTACGACGACAACCCGGGTTTCTTCAGGCTGGGTTGCGTCAATCAGCATTCTTTTGGTCATGAATTAAAATCTCCACAGGGTCTAAAATAGACCGGATTTGATACACTGCTGCCGGAGAGGGAAAGAGAAAAGATGCGCAAATACCAAACAACCTCGCATAAAGGCTGCGTGCGATGCTCAAAAATTTCGAAGACGGCTCATCTCTTTTGGTTTGTCATGCGCCTTCGACTAAAACTTTTCTTGGACAGAGCTGTTTGTTATTGCTGTTGATTAGGAGCCCGGTCCGAAAACCTGTCCGGCAAAATTTTGCCAATGATTCAAAGCATTGCGCACCTGTCATAATGAGCAGGCGGCGGCAGCGGATTTTGCCCTTGAAGATTAAACAGATGTATCAAGACGTTCTCGGGGCGCATTCACTGCAAAAATTGCTTTAATCATTTTCAGCATATACATTTTGTTTTAAAACTCAACAAGAAAATTTATTTGCGCAGCATTTTAAGAGATTGGTAACCAACTTGTCCTTATAATCAAAAACAGGAACCTGAGGGATAAAAAAGAAACAATGTCGGGACTGATGAAAATTTTTAATATCGGAAAGCTGTGCGGTCTGTTGATCTGCGGTTTTGGCCTTCTGTGGGCGGGCAATGCGTCCTGTGCGCAGGTGACTAATCTACGGTTTGGTCAGGGGATCGGCACAGTGCGCATTGTTTTTGATGCCGATTCCAAGGTCGACTACAAAGTTTTTTTGTTGAATGATCCCGAGCGTCTGGTGGTTGACCTGAAAAATGCTGTCGTTGATAAAAAACTTGAAAATATTCACGAGGAAAACTCGCTGATTTCTGGAGCCCGCATCGGCAGCGCCGGCGCAGACGGCGTGCGTGTCGTTTTTGATTTGCAGAAACCGGCCGTTGTCAAAAAAATGCTGTTACTGCCGCCGCAGAGCAATTTTCGGTGGCGATTCGTCGTCGACTTGGAAGTGGCGTCAGCGCGGGAATTTGCCTCCCTTGTCGGGAACAAACATGCTTTCACAAATGAAGAAAATGTCAAAACGGCAGCCAAAAGTTCCAAATCATCGGCAGTGGCGCCCAAAAATACCAAGAAAAAATATGTAATTGTGCTGGACCCCGGACATGGCGGTGTCGACCCCGGGGCAATCGGTGTGTCTGGCGTTTATGAAAAACACATCACACTGGCCATGGCGCGCGAACTCAAGGCCGTATTGGAAAAGAACCGCAACTATAAAATATATCTGACCCGCAACCGCGATATCTTCATCCCGTTACGCGACCGGGTCAAAATTGCCCGCCGCTATGATGCGGATCTGTTCCTTTCGATTCATGCGGACAGCGCCGCCAACCGCAAAGCAACGGGGCTCTCTGTTTATACTTTGTCTGAAAAAGCTTCCGACAAAGAAGCCGCAGCTCTGGCCGAAAAAGAAAACAAAGCCGATATTGTTGCCGGTCTGAATTTTGCGGAACACTCCAAAGAAGTGTCGGACATTCTGCTCAATCTGGCCCAGCGTGAGACGCTCAACCGTTCTTCTGAATTTGCAACTTTTTTGGTGGCGGAAATGCGCAAGTCTACTCACACGCTTGACAACACGCATCGCTTTGCCGGTTTTGCCGTTTTAAAAGCACCGGATGTTCCCTCTGTTTTGATGGAACTGGGCTATTTGTCAAACCGCTATGAAGAAAAGCAGCTTCAGCAAAAATCCTATCGCAAAAAATTGGCAATTTCTGCTTCCCGTGCAATTGACCGCTATTTTCAAAATATGAAACACGCATCCGTATTTTAAAGTTTGACTTCACTGTTTTTTTTCTATATTAAGTAAAAAAGTTCAACTATATGGTTATCTTTTGATTCTGTCGGGTTAAATATGTTCAAAACCTTATCTTCTTTGCTCAGCACGTTTTTCTTTTTTGCGGTCATCGCGCTGATTGTTTTGATTACTTCGCTGTGGCAGATTTCTCAAGAATTGCCGGACTATCACCAACTGGAGAAATATGAGCCGGCCGTGACCACGCGCCTGTATGCCGGTGATGGCCAGCTGATGATGGAATACGCCGCTGAAAAACGTTTGTTTGTGCCGGAAGAAAAAATTCCCGCATTGGTCAAAAATGCTTTTATTTCGGCGGAAGACAAAAACTTTTATCATCATTTGGGCGTAGATCCGCTGGGTATTTTGCGCGCGGTTTTGGACAACCTGAAAAATATCGGCACCGGCCGCCGTCCGTCCGGCGCCTCGACCATCACGCAGCAGGTGGCCAAAAACTTTTTGCTTTCATCCGAATTGTCATACAAACGCAAAATAAAAGAAGCCATTTTGGCCATGCGTATGGAGCAGGCATTCAGCAAGCAGCATATTCTGGAATTGTATCTCAATCAAATTTATCTTGGCAACCGTTCTTATGGCGTTGCCGCGGCTGCGCTGAACTATTTTGGCAAATCGCTGGATGAGTTGTCTTTGGAAGAAGTGGCTTATTTGGCGGCATTGCCCAAAGGACCGAACAATTATAATCCGCGCACCAAATATGAGGCGGCTGTTGCCCGCCGCAACTGGGTGATTGACCGAATGGTGGAAGATGAGCATGTCAGCGAGGCAGACGGTGCTGCCGCCAAAGAAAAACCGCTGCAGGTGGTCGAGCGTCGCGGTGCTTTTGTTGAGGATGCACAGTATTTCAGTGAAGAAGTGCGCCGCATTGTCAATAAAAAATTCGGCGAAGATGCTCTGTATGAGGGAGGCTTGCTGATCCGCACGACTCTGAACCCGAAATTGCAGGAAATTGCCACCCGCGTGTTTGATAAAGAACTTCTGAATTATGACCGCCGCCATGGTTGGCGCGGGCCGCTGGCCAATATTGACACAACCGGAAAATATCGCGAAACTCTGCAGGAAGTTCAGGCTCCGGCCGGTCGCAATGATAACTGGATTAAGGCTGTTGTCATGAAGGTTAGCCAAACGCAGGCCGAGATTGAAACTGAAGCAGGAAACACCGGCACGATGCCGTTATCTTCCATGAAATGGGCCCGTAAAAATCTGCGCAATCAAAGTGTCGGCGGCGCGCCAAAATCTGCGGCCGATATTGTCAAACCGGGCGATGTCATTTTGGTGGAAAAGGATGCCAAAGACGGCACCTATGCGCTGCGTCAGGTACCTAATGTCGAAGGGGCGATGATTGCGCTTGATCCGCACACCGGTAAGGTTTTGGCCATGGTCGGCGGCTACTCTTTCCGCAAGTCGCAGTTTAACCGCGCGACGCAGGCCATGCGTCAGACCGGGTCAGCATTTAAGCCTGTGGTCTACCTCACCGCGCTTGAAAACGGTTATTCGCCGACGGATCTGATTTTGGATGCACCGTTTGTGCTGGATCAGGGACCAGGGCAGCCTTTGTGGAAGCCGGTGAATTATTCCAAACGTTTTTATGGACTGATGACTTTGCGCCAGGGTCTGGAAAAGTCGCGCAATTTGATGACGGTTCGTTTGGCGCAGGATGTCGGTATGGACAAAGTTTCTGATTATGCCAAAAAACTCGGCGTCAACCCGAATTTACCGGAGTTGTTGTCGATGTCTCTTGGCGCCGGGGAAACAAAATTGATCAATATGGCGCGGGCTTTTGGAATGTTTGTCAACGGTGGCAAAAAAATAGACACTTATCTGATTGAGCGTATTCAGGATCGAAACGGCAAAACAATATTCCGCCATGATCGGCGCGATTGCGAGGATTGTTCTGTATCCAAATGGGAAAATCAGCCAGTGCCGGAACTTACCGACAACCGCGAACAGGTGATTGATCCGTTGAGTGCATATCAGATGGTCAGCATGTTGGAAGGTGTCGTGCAATACGGTACCGGTGCCCGTCTCCGGTCATTAAAACGCCACCTGGGCGGCAAAACGGGTACAACCAATAAGAATCAGGACGCTTGGTTCGTCGGTTTTTCGCCGGATTTGGTGGTCGCCGTGTATGTCGGATTTGACGAGCCGCGTTCTCTCGGCCGGTATGAAACCGGCGCTTCGGCCGCATTGCCTGTTTTCCAGAATTTTATGCGCGAGGCGCTGGCCCGCCAGCCGGACATTCCGTTCCGCATCCCGGCGGGAATCAAATTAGTTCGTGTGAATCATGAAACCGGCCGTCCGGCTCGTCCGGAGGACAAAGCCGTGATTGTTGAAGCTCTCAAGCCGGAATTTGATCTGGATGAGAAGAAGCAGCGCGTCATCGGCTCTCCGCAGCCAGAGGCGGAAGAAAAAGATTCTGCTGTGGCCGAATTTAAAAATGACGACGAGGATGTTGTCCAGCTCGGGTCAGAATATTAAAATCTTTTTTCCAAAAAAACGGCTGTCTCGGCCAATTGCGGGATTTTGAGAACTCAGTCGGCATCTTCACCGCAGGTACACAGGCTGCGTTTGTAAAAATCTCCCATATCCAGCGCGTGGTATCCTTGGTGCGACAAGTCCCAGGCCAGCACCGAAGCCGTGGCTCCGACTTCAAGATAAATCTGCCAAGAGGTATCATACTTTTTGATATCTGTCAAAATATCGTCGTATGAATCAAAAGCATCTTTATCGGGAACAAATAAAAATTCTTTTGTTGCAATTTCCGCAAAAAAACCGAGCTTGTCCGACACAAGCGGCGACTTTCGGTTGCAGACAAACAACACTTTCTTGCCGTTCCACAATGCTTTCAGCCGGGCAAGGCCCTCCGGTTTCAATCCGTTTTGATCTTGCGAAATGCGCAGCAGAAAATAAGCATCGCCGTAATCTGCGGAAGCAAAAGAGACCCGGTGCAAAACATCATCCAGATAACGGGCTCCGTGATACAAAAACCATGTATAGGCAGGGTGCTCCGACTTTATTTTATAATTATTGAGACAGACCAGACAATGCCTGTCCGTGCCTTGTTCGCAAATATCTTTCAGTCGTTCGGCCAACGCGGCATTAGACTGGTTGAAAGAATTGCGCCCGCCGATAATCACGTTAAATTCGCCGTCGCCGATACGCGAAAAAGACTGAATTTCCAGCGCTGTTTTACAAGTTTCTTCCGGCGAGGCAACATCAGGGTAGCGCTGCAAAATTTGGCCATATTGCTCCAATGCGCGCGGAGAATAAGAAATAACATCCCATTTGCGGGGCAGCTTAGCGCGAAGTTTTTTGCGCAGTTGACGCGAGGGGATCAGGCTGTAAAGCACTTTTTTAGCGCGCCAAAGTGCAAACGCAGAAGTTATTTGATAATCAATTTTCATTCGTATCTGCCTTATTTTTTTACATAAGAAGACAATAGATTTGATTTCGGGCAAAGTCAATTTATTTATAAGGCTTTGGAAAATACTCTTGCTTTTAAAGTCGCAAACGTTTAAGTTAGGCATAATGTATTTCGACAGAGGAAAAAATGCGCGCGGAAATTTACGAACTTGTTGAGACAATCAAGCAGTCCATGGCGCTGCTGAGGAGGTCTCTTTGACTATGATAATGCCTGCTTGCGTCTGGAGGAACTTGAATCTTTGACGGCAGATGCCGCATTGTGGGAAAATCCGCAGTCGGCGCAAAAACTGATGAGCGAAAAGAATAATCTGGAATATGCTCTGGGCAATTTCCGCGAGATGATGCAAAATCTCAATGATCTGGCCGAACTTGCCGAATTGGCTGAAGCCGAGAATGATGAAGCCGTTCTTGTCGATGTGACGCAGCAGTTGGAAACTCTGCGTGAAACGGTTAAACATAGCGAGCTGGAGGCGCTGCTTTCCGGTGAAGTAGACGCTAATGACGCTTATCTGGAGGTTCATGCCGGCAGCGGCGGGACAGAAGCGCAGGACTGGGCAGAAATGCTGGTACGCATGTATGTCCGCTGGGCGGAAGCGCATTCTTATAAAACCGAATATGTGGAGGAAACCGAAGGCGACGTTGCCGGTATTAAATCTGTAACTCTGCGTATCGGCGGGAGGAATGCATACGGCTGGTTAAAATCCGAAAGCGGGGTTCACCGTTTGGTGCGCATTTCGCCGTTTGACAGCGGAGCCCGCCGCCACACCAGCTTTGCTTCTGTCGGTGTTTATCCCGTGATTGATGATGAAATTGAGATCAATATCAACGAAGCCGATTGCCGGGTTGATACATACCGAGCTTCAGGTGCCGGCGGCCAGCACATCAATAAAACCGATTCTGCCGTGCGTATCACTCACATACCGACCGGCATTGTTGTCCAATGTCAAAATCAACGTTCGCAATTCCAAAACCGGGAGGCGGCATGGAAAATGCTCAAGGCGCGTCTTTATGAACTTGAGCTGCAAAAGCGCGAAGCCAAGGCCGAAGAACAGCGCGATGCGCTGAGCGACATCGGCTGGGGTCATCAGATTCGCTCCTATGTTTTGCAGCCGTACAAAATGGTCAAGGACTTGCGCACAAATGTTGAAACATCAGACACCCGCGCAGTCTTGGATGGTGATATTGATATGTTTTTATCGGCTTCGCTGGCCGATAAGGTAGGTGCGCATGACTAAAAGAAAATGGATTTTGGCGCTGATTTTTGCAGCGTTGGTTTATGCCGGTTTTTGTCTGACGGTATATTTCAAACCGCAATGGTTCTTTTACAATCCTTCTTCTCTCAAAAGCTCTTTGCCCGAAGATACGGAATATCCGGCCGAAGAGGTTTATTACAAAGCGGAGGATAACACGGCTCTTTATGCCTGGTATACCAAGCCGCAGGCCGGCTATCCGGTTATTGTATTTTTGCATGGCAATTCTTATGATGTCTCGGCGTTTTATCACAAACTTCTGCCGTTGATCAAAGAAGGTTATGGCACGTTTCTGCCTGAGTATAGGGGGTTTGGAGGCATAGAGGGCAAAATCACCCAGTCCGGACTGGAGATGGATACTCGTGCGGCCCTGGCTAAATTACACCGTCTTGGTTATTCCAACGGGCGGATTGTGCTTTACGGCATGTCGCTCGGTTCTTATCCCGCCACTTATGCCGCGGCCGAACTGGGGCAGAAGCGCTCCTTTGCAGGGCTGATTCTTGAAGTGCCGTTTGACAGCCTGATTAATGTCGTGCGCAAACGCGTATGGGTGCCGCTGCCTCTGGCCTGGATGATCCGGGATAAATATGAAAATCAGCAAAATATCCGCCGGATTAAAACACCGCTGTTGGTGATGGGGGCCGCTCAGGACCGGGTTGTGCCCGTGGCTTTGGCAAAAGCGCTTTTTGCAACGGCCGAACAGCCTAAAGAGCTAATTATTTATGAGCAGGGCGGACACAACAATCTTTTTGATTTGGGCAATAGCAAAGACATTTTGTCCTGGCTGAAAGACAATGAAAAAACTCGATAACCGGACATACCGGCTGCGCAAGCTGTTTGATTACATCGGCGTAATCTTTTTGGTGATGCTGCTGATGTTTGTTTGGCAATTGTACCGCGGGTCGATTGCCGTTCCTTTTCTCAAACCTTATATCATCAAGGCGCTTAATCACGATGATGCACAATATCAGGTGACGGTAGATTCCGTGAATTTGGAACTTGTCCGTTCCATCAAACCACTGCGGATTATTGCCAATAACGTTGTCTACAAAAAAGACGGTGGCGAATTAGTGATCAATGCACCACGGACTTCCGTGTCATTCAGCATCAAGGCCTTGCTCCACGGTGTCATTGCGCCAAGCTCGGTCGAAATTGACAGCCCGACGGTTTATCTGTTTACGGACTATGGCTCCAAAAAAGAAGAAACTGAAAATATCAGTCGTAAAAAAGCCGAATATTATTACGATGTGCTTCAGGAATTTTTGGAGCGTTTCAATTCTGAAGACAATTCTTATCCCGAAAGTTACATTAACAATATCAGCATAGAAGATGCCGCTGTCGAATTTCATGAAGTCGATCTGGGGAAAAAATGGGTTTTATCCGATGTAAATTATCATTTTGACCGGGGTTTTACACAGTTGTCAACTTCAATCCGGGCGGGTTTGCAGTTTAATGGGCAGCCGGCTTCTGTCGGTCTTGAGCTCATCTACCGGCCGCTGATTAACAAGATGGCGTTACAATTATATTTTTCAGACATAATTCCGGCAGATTTACTTGAATTTCTACTTTCATCCAGGCGCTCAAAACCATATAAGGTTAACGTACCGCTGAATGGGCAGATAGAAGCGCTGGTTAATTTGGACAACATTGCCAAAAACAAAGAAAATCTGTTGAAGAGTGTGGATTCGGCGATAGAAAAAATCCGTTTCTCGGTTGAAGGCGGGCAGGGCGTGATCAATCTCAGTGACAACGCCGCGCAGGATTATCCGATAAGCTCTGTCATCTTTGCGGGAGAGATCACCGGCGGCCTGGATAAAATCAACGTGCATGATGCCGTTGTTGAGATAGACGGTTTGTCGGCAGAAATCGGAGCTGAAGCGATTGGTCTGAAAGAATATTTGGTTGAGGGGTCTCTTCAAAATATGCATCTGAAACTTTCTGCCGCGATCAAAGAACTGGAAACGGATAAGCTTGACAAATATTGGCCGCAGTTCGTGGCTAACAATGCATGGAACTGGTGTCACACAAGCCTTTCGTCTGGCCTGATCCGCGATGCTTCATTTACATTTGATTTTGCACCAGACAAAAGCAAACATAACCTGATTCTGACTGATTTAAACGGCACGGCATATGCCGCCGGGATCACTCTGGATTATCTGACCGGCATGCCCAAAGTTACCGATATATACGGACGAATAGATTTTTCTAAAGACAAATTACAAATGTATTTTGACAAAGGCGTTTCGGCTGATGTTGTTCTGAATCAAGGGTATATCGAGCTCTATGATCTGGACAAGTATGACAACTTTGCCAAAATCAATATCAAAGGTACTGGTGGCATTCCCGACATCCTGCGCCTGATTGATAATCAGCCGCTTGGTTTTACCTCGCAAATGGGAATTGCACCAGATAATATCCAAGGGGTGGCTGATGTTGACTTGGGACTTGAATTTGAGCTTAAAAAGAATTTGCGTCCGGAAGAGGTTAATGTCAATGTGGAGGCCGGATTAAAAGATGTGGCCGTTGTCAAAGTCATCGGCGGCAAAAATATTGAGGCCAATCAATTGCATCTGAAGGTAAACAATCAAGGCATGGAAATTGCCGGCGTGGCAAATTTTGACGGGATCCCGCTGAGCCTGAAATGGAATGAAAACTTTACCAGCCGCGATTATCTGCGCCGCTATCGACTGAGTTTTAATTTTGATACCAACTTCAGACAACAGGCCGGTATCAATTTTGCGGCATTGAATCCGCCGTATGTTCAGGGGTCGGTGCCGGCACTGGCGACCATCACCGTCTATGAAGGCGAAAAAATGCAAATAGATATTGACGGCGATCTGCAAAATGCCAATATCGACTATTCATTTCTCGGGTTCAAGAAAAAAAGCGGTACGGAAGGTGTCATCAGCAGCCGAATTCTGACCGAAGGCAGCAAAATTGTATCAATCCCATCCTTCTCCCTTTCCAAGCCGAATTTCAACTTGAAAGGAAAAATCGATCTGGATGACAAAGGCCGTGTTTCGGTGATTGATGTGTCCGATATCAAAGGGCCGCATACAGATGCCGGCGCCCGTATTGAAATGAGCTATGAGCCCAAAGAAAAAATCAATATCGCCGTTTCCGGCCGCAGTTATAATTTATCAGACTTTTTCAACAAAGATGAAGAAGAGCTCAAAGCTGACAAAGAACGTCGCCGCCAGCTGCGTTTGGAAGACGCGCTGAACGTCGGGAAAAAAGAGCCGGATGAATGGGAAAATGTCACCGATACCGATGTCAACATTGCGGTGGACAGCCTCTGGACTAACAAGGACATTGCCATTCGCCATTTTGCCGGAACGGCGCGGTTGAAAAACGGCATTGGCGTGGAAGAAATGCACTTAATCGGCAATTTTGTTTCGTCGCGTAAAAATGACCGTATGTCAAATCTTAAACTGGACTATGTGCCGCGGCCGAAACAGGAATATTTGCTAACCATTGAAAGTGATGATGCCGGCTCAACATTAAAATTTTTGCGCTTATATGATAGTATGCGCGGCGGACGTTTGAATATCAATGCCAAGCGCAATGCTGACAAAACTTTTGTCGGCCATGCCAAGATTCGCGATTTTAACATCTATAATACACCGGTTTTTGCCAAATTGCTGACGGTGGCGTCTTTTACCGGTATGGTGGATTTACTGACCGGTGAGGGAATTGCTTTCTCGCATTTTGATGCGCCTTTTGAATATGAAAACAAAACCCTGAAAATTAATGATGGCAAAATTTTCGGCAATGTTGTCGGCGTCAGCGGCAGTGGCACTTATTCGATGCGGTACCGCGATTTTGATATCAAAGGGATGATTGCGCCGGCCTACGGGCTAAACACTTTCATCGGCAGCATTCCTCTGGTCGGCAGCCTGCTCAGCGGCAAGGATGGAACGGTTTTTGCCGCCAATTACACAATTAAGGGCGATGTTGATGATCCGGAAATCGGGTTCAACCCTCTTTCCGCGCTTAGCCCGAATTCTCTGAAAGAACTAGTCAGCTCAACTTTCGGAAACGGAGATGAATAAAGCAAAGCACCTTAAAATCGGCATGGACTTTCACGGAGTCATCAACCGGGATCCTGCTTATTTTAAGCGGCTGGCCGATGAACTCATCCGTCGCGGACACGAAGTCCATGTTATTACCGGCGGCCCCTGCAATGTCATTGCTGCATTTTTAAAACAGATAAATTTTCCCTATACGCAGGCCTTTGCCATTTTGGATCATTACGAAGGACTGGGTATTGTCGAGCATCGGGCTGACGGCAGTTTTCATGTAGATGATGAACTTTGGGACAGCGCTAAAGCCAAATATTGCCTGGCGCAGAAAATTGATCTGCATATTGACGACAGCATGGAATATCTGCGCTATTTCATAACGCCATACTGCCTTTATGATGCTTCCTCCAACCGTTGCGCCAAAGATCATGAGCCTTGTTTGGACTTTGCGGCGGAGCCGGCGGAAATTATTTATCAGCTTGAAAAAATGTTTTTAAAGTAACTTTTTGTTTAAACATTTCGGATATTAAAAAGAAAAACGCATCCTTGGGGATTAAGATGATGATTCGCGAAGAAATCGTTCATATCCGCGGCATTCCTAAAAAGCTGATAGTATTTCTGCATGGTTATTTGGACGACTGTACCTCTTTGGATGAAAAATTGCGTCCTTTTGTTTCCGACCTGAATAACTTTGCGTTGCATATTCCGCAAGCTCCGTTTAAATGTGAGGTCGGCAAAGGCATGCGTCAATGGTATTCCATGTATCGTTTTGATCCGCATTACGAGCGCCGCAGCGTAAAAACGTTTGATGACTTTCTGCGTTATTATGACCGGATGAGCCTGGGGCTTGAGGAGACCAATCAGTATCTCTTGCCATATATTGAGCAAACGCTGTCTTCGTACGGGCTCGGTTATCAGGATCTTATTTTATGCGGTTTTTCCCAAGGTGCAATGGTCGCAATATACACAGCACTTATGGGGCCGGCAAAAATCTGCGGGGTCGTCAGTTTCAGCGGCATTTTGGCCGGTTCAAAATATGTATTGAAACATGCCAAAAACCACCCCGACGCATTATTGATCCACGGCAACGCCGACAAATCATTGCGGCCGGAAGCTCTGGCGTTCACCCAACAGCAATTACAAAAACTTGGCTGCAAAGTTCAGACTTATATGTTCAAGCGCGGCGAGCATGAGCTCAGCGCCGACGGATTGCGCACGGCTTCAAGCTTTGTGCGACAGCGTCTCGGGCTCAGATAAACGGCTGAGCCGTCAGCAATCCGCCTCTGTCCCACAGGTAGTTTTTGTCACGCTCAATCAGCAAAACGGAATCTTTGCCCAGATTACGTTCATAGATTTCCCCAAAATTGCCGTAGCTTTTAATATACTGCTTGGCCCAATCGGGCTTCAGGCCGAATTTTATCCATAATTTACCGTTAACCCCGAGCAGATTGGCGGTAGAAACGTCTCTGATACCGATAAAACTGTCAATGTTTTTAGAGGATATTTCCATGGCCTCTGCAAGTTTGGGCGCATTGATAATCCACTTGCCGATAATCCGCAGCGTGGTATTACCGCGATCAGCATAGGCATAAATCGGCTGTACCGCAATCTCTTCAGGCAGAACAACAATCTGTGAATCTTTGGTCATCGGTGCCGTGGCCAGACCGCGCAGGTAAATCTGGCTGCTGGTAATCAAGTCGCAGCGGTTTAGGTAAAAAGCTTCACGCAAAGCTTGAGCAGAGGAAAAACCAAGGACCTTAAATTCAAGTCCGTAGCGAAGATTATACCCGCGCAGATTTTCTTCAAAAGGAGTGTTTTTGAGCACGCAGACTTTTGCTCCGCGGTAATCTTCCATGGAAGTGGCGTTGTCTTTGGGATGGTTAACCGCAAAAACTTGTTTGTCATAATACAAAACATCAATCGGGCTGATCTGCGAACTGATTTCAGTCTGTGCCGCCACCGAAGTATTGCCAAGCATGATGTCGATTTGATTATTTGCCAGTGCGCGGTTAATTTTGTCTGCGGGAATATTTTTAAGTGCAAAATTTTCACTGTTGCCGAAAATGGCTAGGGCAAACATCCGACAGATATCGGCATCAATGCCATGACGAAAATTTTCCTTGTCTGTATAGGCAAAAGTCTTAACCGACAAATCCGTCCCGCAGATGACTTTGCCCCGGTTCCGGATATATTTTAAGCCGGGGTCAGCACTTTGAGCAGGAGAAGGCAGGTTAATCAGGCAAAGAAAAAGACTGATAAAAAAGAATTTAAGTTTCATTTTGTTAACCAATTAATGTTAAACTATTTTATAAACAATACTATAAGGCAAATTTTATGAAAAGTAACTTTTTTTTGCGAGTTATTATTGTCCTTTCGTTCTTTCTGTGCTTGACGCCGGAAGTGAGAGCTTCTGCGGTAACGCCGGAGCAGGCGCGGGTCTGGGCCGAACAAAACGGGCGTTTGCTGCTGGAGACATTCCGCGAGCCCGACCTGAAGACACGATATCAAAAACTGGATGAACTTTTGCTGCGTTTTGTTGATCTTGATTATATTTCCCGGTTCGTCATGGGCAAATACTGGCGGACAATGACTGTCCAACAACAGCAAACATATCGCAGCCTTTTCAAGAGATATGCTTTGGCCACTTATAAAAGGTTTCCGCTTGATTTTGCCGAGGGCATGACTTACACAGTGGGAAACGCCATAGCAGAAGGCGCATATACAATCGTTTCCGCCACGGCTCATGTGACACTGAACCCGCAAAACGGCCCGCAGGATTTTTTGCTGCAGTTTCGTTTGCACGAAGTTGGCGGAGAAATTCGTCTGGTTGACATCAAATTAGCCGAAAACAGCCTGATCTTGTCACTGCGCAGCCGTTTCTACACGCAATTGGCCGGATTGGAGGGAGAAATTGATTGGTTTTTGGAAGATTTTGAAGTCGAAGTCTATTCCGCAGAGCGCCGCAATGTGCAAAACTCAGGTTCCTGAAAGCTTAAGCTAAAATATCCTTGAATTTATGGGATAAAGTCTATAATATCCAAAATAAGTTTTTTTACAGTTCCAAACAGGCATTTGTTCATGAATAACATCAAAGTAAGATTTGCGCCGAGCCCGACCGGTTATATGCATGTCGGCAATACGCGCACCGCTGTTTTCAACTACCTGCTGGCCCGCAAGCTGGGCGGCCGCTTTCTGCTGCGAATTGACGATACTGATGTGCTGCGCTCCAGGAAAGAATATGAAGATTCTTTGCGCGACGTTTTGCGCTGGCTTGGTTTTTTCTGGGATGAAGAAGCCAGACAATCGGCGCGGCTGGCACGTTACGACGAGGTCGTTGCCAAGCTCAAAGAGCAGGGGCGGGTCTATGCCTGCTATGAAACGGCTGAAGAATTGGAAATAATGCGCAAAAGACTGATGAACAAAGGTTTGCCGCCGGTATATGATCGCCATGCGCTGACCCTCAGCCGGGAAGAAATCGCTCGTTATGAAGCAGAGGGGCGTCGGCCGCATTACCGTTTCAAGCTTGAACCGGTGGTTATCGAATGGGATGACATGGTTCGCGGTCATTGCCGTTATGATGCGGCCAATCTTGCCGATCCGGTCATCATCCGGGAAGACGGCAGCTATCTGTACCATTTGCCTTCCGTAATTGATGATGCCGATTTTGGTATCACACATATTGTCCGCGGAGAGGATCATGTGACCAACACCGCTTCGCAGATTCAAATGTTTCAGGCGCTCGGAGCCCCGTTGCCCGTATTTGCGCATTTGCCGCTTTTAACCGGCAAAGAGGGTAAACTTTCCAAAAGGCTCGGGTCGCTTGGCGTCCGCGAATTGCGCGCCGAAGGAATTGAGGCAATGGCCATTGTTTCTTTTTTGGCCAAGCTTGGTACGTCTGAAGCCATTGAACCTTTTTACGATCTGGATACTTTGGCGCAAACACTGGACTTGAGCAAACTCGGCCGCGCGCAACCCAAATTTGACGAGGAAGAACTCAAAACATTCAATACGCATTATGTTCGCTCTCTGCCTTATGACAAAGTAGCCGAAAATCTCAATGTTGACCGCGAGTTTTTTGAAGCAGTGCGAGGCAACCTCAATGTGCTTGCCGATATCAGCGAATGGGAGAAAATTTGCAAACAAAACCTTTCTCCGGTAATCGAAGATGAAGCGCTGACTTCGCTTGCTGCCGATTTGTTGCCGCCGGAGCCGTGGAATGACGAGACTTTCGGGGTGTGGCTGAATGAGCTCAAAGCACGTACCGGCAAAAAGGGGAAAGAGTTGTTCCACCCGATTCGTAAAGCTTTGACCGCAGCTGAAAGCGGCCCCGAACTCAAAAAATTAATGCCGTTGCTTGGCCGCGCAAAAGTGGAAGCGCGTCTTCGCGGGCAAACGGCCTAAATTTTTTTCTAGTAATCAGGACAACAAACAATGACCAAAATCTCTCTTTTTAATACGTTGCATCGCCGCAAAGAAGAATTCAAGCCGATTGACCCTGCCAATGTGCGGATGTATGTCTGTGGTCCGACGGTTTATGATCATGCACATCTCGGCAATGCCAAAACGCCGGTTGTGTTTGATGTCCTGAACAGGTTGCTGCGCCACGTGTATGGAGAAACTCATGTCACTTATGTATCCAACATCACCGATGTTGATGACAAAATTCTAAATAAACATCGGGAGACCGGCAAACCAATCCGCGAAATCACCGAACAAACCTACCGTTGGTATGTGGACGATATGGCCAAATTAAATGTAAAGGCGCCGGATTATCGTCCACGGGCAACGGAATATATCGGAGAGATGATCGAGCTGGTCAAGCTCTTGCTGCAAAATGGCCATGCTTATGAGGCGGCAGGGCACGTTTTATTTGATGTTGATTCAATGCCGGGTTACGGCAGTTTGTCCGGCCGCTCAATGAAAGAGATGCTGGCCGGTGCCAGAATTGAAATTGCCGAGTATAAGAAAAACCCGGCTGATTTTGTTTTGTGGAAACCCTCCGATCCGGATCAGCCCGGCTGGGAGAGTCCGTGGGGATACGGCCGCCCGGGCTGGCATCTGGAGTGCTCGGCTATGAGTTCTAAATTGCTTGGCAATTCGTTTGATATTCATGGCGGCGGAGCAGATTTGATTTTTCCGCATCATGAAAATGAATGTGCGCAGTCTTTATGTGCGCACCCGGGGGAAACTTTTGCCAACTATTGGGTACATGGCGGTATGCTGATGGTTGACGGCGTCAAAATGAGCAAGTCGCTTGGCAATTTTTACACCATTGACGAAGTTTTGGAAAAAACGCCGGCCGAGGCTTTGCGCCTGCTGTTTCTGACCACGCATTATCATCAGCCTTTTAATTTTACCTTTGAGGGGCTGGCTCAGGCCAAGGCAATGCTGGATAAGTTTTACAATGCATTGCGCCGAGTAGAAAAAGTGGCTGCGCGGCCGCAGGCGGATGAGCGCGTGGTTGAGGCTCTGGCCGATGATATGAACACACCTTTAGCGCTGAGCTTTCTACACGAGCTGGTCGGCAGTCTTAATAAAGCGGAAAAACCGGAAGAGCAGGAAAAATATAAAGGACTTTTGTTGGGCAGTGCGGATTTGCTTGGTATTTTATTTCAGTCGCCGGAAGAATGGTTTAAGGGCGGCAATGATGAAGATACCTCGGCAATAGAGGCACAAATTGCAGCTCGCCTGCAAGCCAAAAAAGATAAAAATTATGCCTTGGCTGACGAGATCCGCAACCGTCTGAAAGAACAGGGAATTATTTTGGAGGATACGCCTCAGGGCACAACCTGGAAGAAAATCTGATTCTGCTTCAAAAGAACTTCGTCCTGCCGGACGGAGTTTTTTTGTTAGGAGAAAAACTTGCTTTTCCTGCAAATTGATGTTAAGTTGAAACAAATTTCAAATTATCAATATTTATTAGCTAAAAAATATATATTATGGTATGGTACTGGATTAATACGATTATCGGTATGTTTTTTGCAGCCGGAATCTTGTCTTTCTTTGGCAGTGCATTGCTAACCAAAGGCATCAAAGAAAAAGATTTTATGTCTTGCGCCGGAGGCTTCCCTCTTCTGGCTTTGGCGTGTATGTTTTTGTTGGAAGATTGGCAGACGGAACATACGATTTGGCTGATATTTCTAATTTTTTTTGCTGCTCTGGGCATACATTTTGCTTTGAAATTCAGCGAGGATTAATAAAAACCCGGTGTGCATCCGCATACCGGGTTTTTGTGATTTAAAATCAATGATTTTCGATCGTTTTGGAGAATTTAACTTTAGGAAAATCTTCTTGAGCTTTATTCAAATGCCAGGCGTTGCGGGCTAAAAACACCGGCGCGCCGTCATTATCTTCGGCCAAATTGGCCTGATTGGCGTCAGAGAATTTTTTCCATTCGTTTTTGTCGTCGCAGCTGACCCAGCGTGCGGTGAAATATTGTGTCTGTTCAAACATGACGGGCAGGTTGAATTCATTTTTAATTCGGTCTGCCATCACTTCAAATTGCAATGCGCCGACCACGCCGACAATCCACTCGGCGCCGATCATCGGTTTAAACACACTGGCGCCGCCTTCTTCGGCAATTTGTCTCAGCGCATCTCCCAGATGTTTAGATTTGAGCGGATCCAGCGCCCGGGCAGATTTAAGCAATTCAGGCGCAAAAGACGGAATGCCAGTAAAGTTAAATTTTTCTCCTTCGGTAAGAGTATCGCCGATTCGGAGTTGCCCATGGTTAGGAATACCGATAATATCACCGGCAAAAGCATCTTCCGCTAGTTCGCGCTCCTGAGCCAGAAACATAACCGGTGTCGGCACTTTAAGCTCTTTTCCGGTGCGCACTTGCAACAGTTTCATGCCGCGTTTGAAGTGCCCGGAGCAAAGGCGCATAAAAGCAATGCGGTCGCGGTGTTTGGGATCCATATTAGCTTGGATTTTAAAAACAAAACCACTGACTTTAGGCTCATCGGCCAAAACCATACGTTCCTTAGCCGGATGCGGGCGCGGCGCCGGAGCAATCTGATGCAGACCGTTGAGAATTTCACGCACGCCGAAGTTATTAATGGCGCTGCCAAAAAAGACCGGCGTCATGGATCCTTCCAAATAAGCTTCAAGATCAAAAGGCGGGCAAAGTTCTTTAATCATTTCCACATCTTCGCGCAGTTTGGCCGCCAGATAGGCAGGCAACAAACGGTCAATCTTATCATCGTCCAAGCCGCGGCAGGTTTCAATAGTGTCATTGATCTGCGATTTGTTTCCGGTTTTATTCATTAGAATCAGCTGATCATTAATCAGATCATAGCAACCGGCAAAATCCTTGCCCATTCCGATTGGCCAGCTGGCCGGAGTTGCCTCCAGAGCCAATGTCTTTTCAATTTCGTCCAGCAGCGCGAAAGGATCTTGTCCTTCCCGATCCAACTTGTTAATAAAAGTCAGGATCGGCACATCACGCAGCCGGCAAACTTCAAACAGCTTTTTAGTTTGCGTTTCAATACCTTTGGCGGCGTCAAGCACCATTACGGCGGAATCAACCGCGGTCAAAACCCGGTAAGTATCTTCCGAAAAATCTTCGTGTCCCGGTGTGTCCAACAGATTAAAAGTGATTCCGCGGTAATCAAAAGTCATAACAGAAGAGGCAACGGAAATTCCGCGCTCTTGTTCGACTTTCATCCAGTCGGAATGTGCCCGGCGGTTTTCGCCGCGAGCTTTGACGGCACCTGCCTGTTGAATGGCTCCGCCAAACAGCAGCAGCTTTTCGGTCAGGGTTGTCTTACCGGCATCCGGATGGGAAATAATTGCAAATGTTTTACGTGGATTTGGTTTATTCTCAGGCATATTGACAGTCTTTACAAGTTACATACAAAATTGCCTCCTTAATAAAACAAATTTTAAGGAGGCACAAGAGTTTTTTATAAGCGCGTCAGAAAGGCGAAGAGACGTTAGGTGTTCCGCTTTGAACCTGAGCCGGTGTGAGAGTCTCTGTTTTGGAAATCAGAGCCACGGCCTCGTTTCCTTTGGTGACCGTATTAATTTTTGGGGTTACCGGGATAGGAACTTCCTCAACGGTTGTTTTAACTTCCGTCACGTTTGCCTGAACATTATCCGCAACCGGCGCATTTTGCTTTGCCTGAGCGGAAACCGCCGACACGTCGGAAGCAGCAGCCGGAGCCGCGGCCTTTTTAACGTCGCGTTTGATACCAAGATACCGCTCAATTGCTTTCTTTTCCGCAGCTTTTTCCGAAGCGGTGATCAGGTTCAGATCATATAATACTTCCAATTTGCGCAAATCTTTGGCCGCGCCCAGAATATCTCTGGCCGGCGCTTTAGGCTTCATTCTTGTGCGTGGCGACGGCGGCAAAAGTGCTTCAATAATCACATCACGTTCGGCGGAAAATTCACGCGGGGTAATGGCGCGGGACTCTACGCCGTCTTTCAAAACATTAATACGCTCCACAATCAATTCCGGTGCCGGAACGGGCTGGTCAATTCCTTTCGCCGGCGGCATGTTGGTCAGGGGAAGCAATCCGCCGAGGTTAGACATGCGGCGGGTCAAAAACTCTTCTTTGGTGATATAGTCTTTTTCGGCAAGCTCTTTCAGTACCAGAAAACGCGAGATGATATTCTGCTCCTGTTGTGAGAACAAATTGTCAATGGCTGGGGCTTTTTTTGCGACCGGCGCAGGCTTTTCCTTCAAGGCGCGTTTAATGGTGGCTGTGCTCTGAGCATTGCCGGCAGCCGGAGAAATATTGAAGTTCATTTGTCCGTTCGGAGTCTCAACAACCAGTTCACTTTGTTTAATGGTCAGACTGCGCAGCCGCGTCTTGGCAATATCGGCAAAACTCTGCGGTTTGCCGGTGGAACTGCCGAGAATGGAAGTGTCGGCACTGTCAATGATGATCAAATCTTCATAGTTCTGCCGGGCACGGTTGAGCCGGCCGAGCTGTTCGGCAGCCAGAGCGCCGACCAGCAGCCCTTGTTGGTTGCGCGGGTTTGCTTTAAGAGAGTCCATGGAAAGTTCGAGTGCTTTTTTGAAATTCCCCTGCGAATAAGCCATGGTGGCGTCGGCCGCTTCCTGATTGCCGTCTTTTTCAAATTGGCGCACCAGCCAGTTAGATTCTTCATCGGTGTTTTTCTTATCCAAAATGGCACATCCCGTAAGCAGGGCAAAAGTGGCGGTTGGCAGCAGGATTGTTTTGAAAATGCGGGGGCAGAACACTGCGTTACTCCTCAAAATGATAAACGGTTTCAGCGGCTTTTGCAGGTATATTATAAAAGTTTGCGTCATAATACAATAATTTTGTTTGTTCTGTGAATTTGTGCTTGATTTCTGAAAATAATTATGTAGTATTCAAGCAAATTAACCGTTTTTTAACAATCCGCGAGCGTGGTGAAATTGGTAGACACGCCAGATTTAGGTTCTGGTGCCGCAAGGTTTAAGAGTTCGAGTCTCTTCGCTCGCACCATCTTTTCGTGTTTTGCGCGGAAAGATGGTTAATTTAACTGAAAAGAGTAAATTGATGAAAATAACCGAATTAAAATCCGAAGGCTTGAAACAAGAGTTCAAAGTGGTCGTATCCGCCGCCGATATCGAAAAAAAGATTGACGCCAGAATCGCTCAAATTGCCAAAACGGCCAAGCTGCCCGGTTTCCGTGCCGGCAAAGCGCCCGTATCAATGCTGAAGCAAAAGTATCACGATTCCGTGATGGGTGAGGTGGTAGAGACTCTCGTTCAGGAAGGAACCGGTGAAGTTATCAAATCCAAAAAGTTGCGTCCGGCCGTCCAGCCGAATGTGAAAATTACGTCTTTTGCCGCAGGCAAAGATCTTGAGTTTGAGATTGATACCGAAAATCTTCCCGAAGTTAAAGTCGGTGACTTTTCAAAAATTGCTCTGACCAAATACACCGCCGAAGTTCCTGCTGCGGAAGTAGACAAAGCACTCAAATATTTGTCTGAAGCGCGCAAAGAGACCGCCAAAGTTGACGGTAAGGCCGCGGAAAAAGGCGATGTTGTAATGATTGATTTTGTCGGCTCCGTCGACGGTAAAGAGTTCAAGGGCGGCAAAGGCAGCAATTATCCGCTTGAGCTTGGTTCCGGCACGTTCATTCCCGGTTTTGAAGACCAGTTGCTTGGCGCTGTCGCTGGAGATAAAATTGACGTTAAAGTCAAATTCCCCGAGAATTATCACGCCAAAGAGCTGGCCGGCAAAGACAGCGTTTTTGCCGTAGAAGTCAAGGAAGTGCGCGAGCCCAAAAAAGTTGAGATCAACGATGAATTTGCCAAATCCATGGGTGAGGAGAGCCTTGAAAAACTCAAGGAAAACATTAAAAACCGCATCAAAGGCGATTATGAAAACGCCTCCCGTATGAAGATCAAACGTCAACTGTTGGATGCGCTGGATAAAGAATACAAATTTGCCACGCCGGATTCTCTGGTTGATGCCGAATACAAAGCGATTGTTGATCAGTATGAGCAGGCTAAAAAGTACAATCAGCTGGACGAAAGCGAAAAGAAAAAAACTGAAGATGAATTGCTCAAAGAGTATAAAGACATCGCTGTCCGTCGGGTCAAACTCGGCTTGTTGTTGTCGCAGGTTGGCCAGGATGCATCCGTTTCCATCAAGCCTGAGGATATCAACGAAGCCATTATGAAGGAAGCTCGCAAATATCCCGGACAGGAAAAAGCTGTTTTGGATTATTATCTCAAAAACAAGCAAGCTGTTGAAGCTTTAAAAGCGCCGATTTTTGAAGAAAAAATTGTTGACTATATCATCAGCAAAGCTAAAGTAGAAGAGAAAGTTGTCTCTGTTGAAGAACTCTACAACTTCAATGAAGATGCTTCAAAGCCTAAGAAGACTGCTGCCAAGAAGTCTGCTTAAGCTTCAAAACCAACACAAAAGCCTCTGTTTTCGGGTGAGAACAGAGGCTTTTTTTGAAACCGCAAATTAAAAAATTTTTCAATCTCGAAAGCTGACGTGTTCATGCAGAAAATAAAGCAAAACGGCCGAAACAAGGCCAAAGACGGCCTGAGCAATCCAGGCGGCCAGCTTCAGACAATCGATTGCCAGCCACAAAAACGCATAGTTGCATAAAATCAGCCCCGCATAAACCAATACGGCGCGTCCGTATTGCCGGGCCGGATGTCCTTCTGCGCGGAAGACATAATGCCGCATGGTGAAAATCGAAACGTTGATACCGATCAAATAGGTCAGCGGCAAAGCAAGCTGATAATTGCTCAGCCACTCAAGCCCCACAAATATCAGATAGGAAAAAACGGTGTTAAAACCACCGACAGCCCAAAAACGGATTTGCTTCGGCCAGGTCTGAAACCACCAGTTTTCCAGTTGACGATATAAATGTATCATCAGGCGTGATAAACCTCAAAAAGTTTGTTTTCAAACAGCGGCTTGTCCGGCAGTTGTTTTTTTATTTCCAAAGTTTTGGGCAACTGGTTGTTTTTGTTGATGATAACCCAATCCCCCGGTGCAGGTTTTTCCTGCGGAATAATCGGAAAATAAATAATCGGCCGGAAGATCCGGAGTTTTAACAGATCCTGCAGCGTTCGCGGAATATGCTTGTCTGATTTAAAGACGATGTGATAGTCTTCCAGATAATAATAATAGGCCGAAGACCAAGCTTCAATAACCCATTTGTCAATATCATCCTCAGCCTGAGGTTTGTCAATGACAAACAAAAAGCTGATATCTTTTTTCTCTTTGCCTTTAGGCAGTTGTTGAGCCATAAATTCCGCCACCTCTCGGTAATAAACGCCGATTTCGCCCTGACGCGCTTTATAGTCTTCGACCGCCGAATAAAGCAGCAAAGCCGCGCTTAAAACCAGCAGAGTCAAGCGTGAGCGCACATGGCGGAAAATATAAGCCAGAGAAAACAGCAGCGGTAGTAGCAGATAATATGTTTTTCCGGCCAGATGCGGTGAATTGGGCGCTGTTTGCAAAATGAAAATGATTGTCACCGCCACGCAGAACCCGCCGACAACCAACCCGCTGCGAAACATCGGATTGGCGGCGGTATTATAATTGCGCCGCAGTCGTTCAACGGCAATACCGAGTGCCACCAGTAGAACGGCAAGTTCAAATTTATAATAAAAAAGGAGCTCTTGCCAGGGATGAAAATTTGTTTGCAGATAGATGTTTTGGGCGTTGGGCATTTGCAATAGAAAATAGACTATCGCGTACAAAAACATGCTCAATCCCATCAGAAATTCCAACGGCATTTGACGAATGCTGTCCATCGGATGCAAAAAGCTGCGCGGCGTAATTTTTTCGTTCCAGATATTATATAAAAGGGAAGCGGCCAGCGGCCCAAAATAAAATAAAATACAGGTCTCTTTGGTGTAAATGGCAAAATTCATAAAAAACAAAAATCCGCCGAGCCATTTCAGACTTGAGCTTCGGCTGAAACGGCGGATGCAGATCAAACTCAGCATCAGCAGGATAATAATTTCACGATCGGGAAAGACAACCTTTGATGTCAGCAACATGGTCGGCGTCAATAAAAACACGGCCAGAAACGACAGACGACGGGCAGTCGGAATGTTGTCAAAAAAGTAATATGCCGCCGCAACCGCCAGTAATAACTGAATAAAGACAAAAGCTTTGATCAGATACATATTATGCGTGATGGCATAAAGCGTGCTCAGATTCCAAAAGGCCAGCGGCGTAATTCGCGCAAAATCAAAATTGGGGATTAATCCGGTTTTGAGGCTACGCATGGTTCCCAGCGCCATCAGATCAAAATTTTCAAAAAAAGAATTTTCGGTTGTAAACATATACCAGGCGGTCAGGATAAGAGCACCGGACAGCGCCGCCAGAGCCCCCCAGTCGGATTTATTATGTTTGTGAAATTTATAAGTGTTATTTTCAAACAGGTTAAAATAAGCCGGCGAAGTGCGCAATTGTTTGCGCAGACACCAGACGGCGCTCGCCAGAACCAATGCAACAATCAGCATCCACGGCAGCCAGCCGCGAGAGGTCAGCGTCGTCAGATTGAACTTAAGCAGGTTAGACCAGATATTATCTTGAAAAAAAGGTGTATCAAACATTGTCTTTCCGTTTTGCAATCATAAATTTTAAACGCAGTTTTTCCAACATTACCAGCCAATAGGGATACCGACGGCGCGGCTGCGGATAAAGGAGAGCGGCGATTCGGCTTTTTACCAGTCTGTCGGCATGACGCATCCGGGCTTTGGCGCGAAGTGAAAAATTGCCGCCGTAAAAATTATAACGCAGCAGGACCTGCGGAATATTAGCCAGACGCAATCCGGCAGCCAGCGCTTGCCGGACCAGATCATAATCTTCTGCGGGAGAACACGCCGGATCATAGCAAAGGCCGTGTGCCGCAAATGAGGTGCGGCGGTACATGGCGGTTGAATGCATCAGCACATTACCGCGCCAGGCGTCTTGTAATGTCGGAAATTCAGGTTGACACCAAATCCAGCCGAGATTGACAATCAGACGCCGCACAAAAGAAGCTTCCGGCGGACAAAAAAGCTCAAACCAACTGCCGACCATGGCAATTTCTGGATGCGTATCCAGAAAATTCACCTGAGTTTCCAGTCTCTGTGGCAGACAAAGATCATCATGATCCAAAACAGCCACATATTTGCCGCGGGCAAGAGACGCCAGTTTGTTGCGCGAGGCGGAAATACCGAGATTATGTTTGTTTTGGACAAAAGTGATTCTCGGATCGGTAAACTTTTTAATGATTTCTGCGGAATTATCGGTGGAGGCGTCATCCAGCAAAATGAGCTCAAAGTTTTCAAAAGTCTGCGCCAAAACGGCCTGAATCGTCGCGGCAATAAAAGGCGCCGCATTATAAACAGGTACCAGGACAGAAACATATGGATGATTACTTGTACACATAGATGCAAAAACTTTTTACATTCTTTCCGAAAACTATAATATGAAATCAGGAGGGTGCTGTCCACAAAAACAACCGATTTATCGAAAGATATCCCATGCTTTATACCAAATCTTTTTCTGCGCAAAATCAAAACGACAGTCTTTCGCTGCTGTACGGTTTTGTTGCGCCGGGGAGTTTGGTTTTGGATGTCGGTTGCGCCTGTGGTGATCTGGCCGCCGCCCTGCACCGGGAAAAAAATTGTGTGGTCTGTGGTTTGGAAAACAATCCTGAAAGCGTGGCGCTGTGCCGCCGTCTGAATGTTTTTAAGCAAATAGATCAATTTGACTTGAATAATTTGACAATAGCCGGTTTTTCGGACTATATCGGCACTTTTGACACGGTAATCTGTGGCGATGTGCTGGAACACTTGATAGCGCCAGACAGAACATTGCAGGTTTTGCGCGGATTTTTGAAAAAAGAGGGACAACTGTTGGTTTCCTTGCCCAATGTGGCCCATGCCAGCATTAAAGCTAACTTGTTGCTGAATGACTTTACCTATACGGACATCGGTATTTTGGATCGAACACATCTGCACTTTTTCACGGCGCGCAGCATTGCCTCCTTTTTGGCAAAATGCGGTTTTGCCATTGAAACTGCCGCAGCCGTCACACTGCCGCCGGACGGCTGGCAACCGCACCCGCTTTCGGATCTCCCGCCGGAGATAGCGTCTTTCATTTTGGCCGACAGGCAGTCATACATCATGCAGTATGTCATGCGTTGTTGTCTTTGTTCGGCAGATTCAACCGTCGCCAACCTGAAAAAGCTCGAAAATCTGTCCCTTGATAAAAATGAAAGAGCTGATATAATATCCCGGATAAAGCGCCTGTTGGTTACCAAGTGGCCTGATTTGTTAAAATATCTGGAAAAGTTGCGTTTGCGTCGATAGGAGAATATTTTGAAAACACTTGCGATTATTCTGCCTTGTTACAATGAAGAAGAAATTTTGCCGCTAACGATTCGGAAAATGAAAACATTGCTTTCCGGTTTAATCAAGGCCAGGAAAGTTTCGCCGCGGAGCCGGATATGTTTTGTGAATGACGGCAGCCGCGACAAAACGGCAGAAATCATCGCCGCGGCTTGTGCCAAAAATAAAATGTTCTGCGCGCTGAATTTGTCACGCAACTTTGGACATCAGGGGGCCATTTTGGCCGGAATGTATGAAGTCTGTGCCGATATTTATGTTACAATTGACGCCGATTTGCAGGATAATCCGGACTGCATCAACCAAATGCTCGAAAAAATAGAAGAAGGTTGTGATATTGTATACGGCGTCAGAGATTCTCGCGGCACCGACACGTTTTTCAAGCGGACCAGCGCCACACTTTATTACCGCCTGCTCAAATGGCTCGGCGTCAACATTGTCTATAATCATGCCGACTTCCGAATGATGACTAAAAGAGCGGTAGAAACCTTAAAACAATTTCCGGAGCGTAATTTATTCCTGCGGGCGATCGTTCCACTGCTCGGTTTCCGCTCGGCAACAGTTTACTACGACCGCACCGCGCGTCAGGCGGGCGAGACCAAATATCCGCTGAGCAAAATGATGGCCTTGGCGTGGAACGGTGTGTCAAACTTTTCGATTGTACCTTTGCGGATGGTCACGTTTTTGGGGTTTGCCATATGTTTCCTGAGTCTGATTTTTCTGTGCTTTGTCATCTACCGCTGGTCGGTGCGCGGCACAATTGTCGGCTGGGCTTCTTTGGTAACAATCATCACCGTATTTAGCGGGGTGCAGCTTGTTTCGCTCGGCATCATTGGTGAATATCTCGCCAAAGTGTTTGTTGAAGTCAAAAAACGACCGTTGTTTATTGTTGAGAAAAAAATCGGCTTTGACCGGGAAACGCAAGATTGTTAATGATTTATCAAATAAGTTGTGTTATCTTGCAATCAAACTTTAGTCACATAGAATGAGGAAATGCTGATGTATGCCCAAAAATATCCGCTGACCGGCAGCAGTTTGGTGCCGATGGTGATTGAACAAACTTCCAAGGGAGAGCGCTCTTTTGATATCTATTCAAGGCTTTTAAAAGAGCGGATCGTCTTTCTGACCGGCGAAGTCAATGACGATGTTGCTTCTCTGGTTTGCGCCCAGCTGCTTTTTTTGGAATCCGAAGATCCCAAAAAAGATGTTTTTCTCTACATCAATTCTCCCGGTGGTTCGGTTACGGCGGGCATGGCTATGTTTGATACCATGAATTATATCAGTTGCGATGTCAACACGCTGTGCATCGGTCAGGCGTGCTCCATGGGATCGCTGCTGCTGACAGCCGGCGCCAAGGGCAAGCGTTTTGCTCTGCCTAATTCCCAGATCATGATCCACCAGCCTTCCGGCGGCTTCCAGGGACAGGCAACGGATATGGAAATCCGCACGCGTCTGATTCTGGACATGAAAAAACGACTGAACAAAATCTATGCCGAACGAACCGGACAAAAACTTTCCGTTATTGAAAAAGCAATGGAACGAGATAATTTCATGACGCCTGAAGAGGCTAAAAAATTTGGTCTGATTGACCATATTGTCACCAATCGAGTAGAACTTGCCAAGTAGGAAAACAAAATGAGTGAAAACGAGGAACTGCATTGTTCGTTTTGCGGCAAAAGCCAGAATGAAGTCAAAAAGCTGATTGCCGGCCGCGGCGTATATATCTGTGATGAGTGCATTGAGGTCTGCATCAATATTGTGGCAGACGAACTCGCGGAAGAAGCTAAAAACAACGGATCAGAAGCGGAGACACTGCCTTCCCCTTCCAAGATTAAAGAGTTTTTGGATCAGTACGTCATTGGCCAGGATTATGCCAAAAAAGTTTTGTCTGTTGCCGTTTATAATCATTATAAAAGGCTGAATTCTGGCAAAAACAATAAAGATGTTGAAATTGCCAAGTCAAATGTAATCCTGATCGGCTCCACCGGTTCGGGCAAAACGCTTTTGGCACAGACATTGGCCAAGATTCTGGATGTGCCTTTTGCGATTGCCGACGCCACCACCTTAACCGAGGCCGGTTATGTTGGTGAGGATGTCGAAAATATTATTCTCAAACTGGTGCAAAATGCCAATTACGATATTGAAAAAGCTCAGCGTGGAATTGTCTATATTGACGAGATTGACAAGATCACCCGCAAAACAGACGGCCCGTCCATCACGCGCGATGTGTCGGGAGAAGGTGTCCAGCAGGCGCTGCTGAAAATCATTGAAGGGACCGTGGCCAATGTGCCGCCGCAAGGCGGACGGAAACATCCGCAGCAAGAATTTTTGCATGTAGATACAACCAATATTCTGTTCATTTGCGGTGGAGCTTTTGCCGGTTTGGAAAAAATTGTCAGCCGCCGCGGTAAGGACACATCCATCGGTTTCGGTGCAAAAGTGGCTTCCAAAGAAGAACGCGGTATCGGCGAAATTATCAAAGATGTCCAACCGGAAGATTTGCTCAAATACGGTTTGATTCCTGAATTTATCGGCCGTTTGCCGATTATTGCCACGCTTGGCGATCTGAACGAAGAGGCTTTGGTTCGGGTTTTGACCGAGCCTAAAAATGCCCTGGTTAAGCAATATGTGGCTATGTTTGAGATGGAAGGCGTAAAGTTGACCTTTACCGATGATGCTCTGACCGCCATTGCCAAAAAAGCCATTGAGCGCAAAACAGGTGCCCGCGGGCTGCGCGCCATCATGGAAGATAATTTGCTTGAACTGATGTATGACATTCCCGATAAAAAAGATGTTGGCGAAATCGTTATTGATGAAAAAGTGATTAACGAGAAAAAAGAGCCTAAGTTTATTCTGCGTAAAGAGACGCAAAAGGCTTCCTGAGGTATTACTTTTCTAAAAAATCCCGCTGGTTTAAGGCGGGATTTTTTTAGAAAACAGATTGGCAGAATTAGGGGCGCGGCCGCATGTCGTTAAGGACTGTTTGTTTCCGTTCAGTATTAAGCAGCCGGATCTGCTGCTCGACAATTTCTTTATTATACTTAATATCAGGCTCTTTGAGCAGGCCGTTTTCAAGCTTGGTATGAATTTTGTCCACATCAAGTTCGCCGCTGTCATCTTTAAGCGTCAGGGCATGTTGCCATTGAAAACGAGCCTCATTCTTGCGCCGTGCAAACCAATAAACATCGCCGAGATGATCGCTGATAACCGCGTTGGTCGGGCTTGTCTCTGCGGCCTTTTCAAGATACGGCACCGCCATGGCATAATAACCAAGGTTATAAAGAGCCCAGCCGAGGCTGTCATTGATATTGGGATCTTCCGGTGCCTGAGTGTATGCTTTGACAATCATGGTAAAAGCCTGGTCGATATTTTTCCCTTGCCGGATCCAGCTATAACCGAGATAGTTCAGCACCAGATAATGTTCATTGCTCAGCTTAAGGGATTTTTCAAGAGCCTCTTCAGCTTTGTCCCATTCTTCGTTTTGGTCGTAGGAAACGCCGAGTGCATAATAAAGCACCCACAAACTGGCCTGATCTTTGGTCTTTTTAATAGCGCGCTCATAATATTTGATAGCTTCTTGCGGGCGGTTTTTCATGCGTAAAATATCGCCGAGATCAAGATAAATCTGCGCATTGTCATAGTCCAGCGCCAAAGACTTTAACAACATTTCCGCGCCGTCAAAATCATTTTGCTTAATCAAATTATTGGCCATTTTAAGCTGCGCCGCGTAATAAGAATGAGACTCTTCTTCAATGCTGTCATAAACCTTATTGGCGTCAGCGTACATTTCGCGATCTTCCAAAATATTAGCCAGCAGCAATTTGGCCAGATCATAATGCGGATTTTCATAAATGGCCAGGCTGATAAACATATGTGCCACATCAAGAGCATCGTCATAGCGGAAAGTAGCGGCAATGCTGAACAAAGCTTCAGCAGCGCCGGTATCCGGCCCGGTAATCAGCGCGGCTGCTTTGCCAGGTTCGCTTTGGCGAACTTCCTGAACAAAAGAGCGCAGGATTTCGAGAGTAACCGTTTCGTCACTGAGGGCGGCAACAATCTGCAGCGCCTTGTCTTTTTGCCCGGTGCGCAGATAAAAATTACTGATCACCTGCAAGGAGCGCAGCGACATTTCCATATCGTCATTCTGCACAATGGTTTCATAATGTTTCTGTGCTTCTGCGTTGCGTCCGAAATAATCGTTAATCATGCCGGCATGGAAATGATAAATGCTCTTAAAGCCGGGTTCTTTTTTCAGCTTTGCCAGTTGGTTAAGCGCTTTGTCCGGTTGATTGAGGCCGACATAATTCCAGGCTTTAAGCAGCGGCGCAATAAAATTGCGATAGGCAATATTGTCAAACTTGTCAAGGGTTTTAAGACTGTCCTGATAGCGTTTGTGGTGCATTTGCTGGACAGCAATCACCGTATTGGCAAAATTATCGGATTGCCCGCCATCCACAATTTGCGCAGCATAGACGGACGCTTCGTCGATCCGTCCCTGCGAAACTAAAATCAAATACAGCTTGCCGATCAATTCTTTGTTGTTCGGATCGGCCTTGAGACTTTGGATATAATAATCGGAGGCTGTGCCGAAATCGCGCCGCAAATGGGCAACTCTGCCGGCCAGATACGAACCGTAAGACTTTCCCTGCGGTGTCGAGGACACGCCGGATGCAGGAAGCTCCGCGGGCAAAGGTGTTGTCCGCACGCAGGAACCGAAGATTCCGATGGATCCGAGAAGAATAAGCAGAAAAACATAACGAGCCATGGTCAGCACAAATCCAAAAATCGCTTTAAACTCCCTTTATCATATCTGTTTTTTTTAATCATACAATAGACTTTCTAAATATATCACAAAATTTGTGTAAATAAATGTTTTGACTTGCAAAGAGGCATAATTTGTCTAATTTAAAAATATGAAAATGGAAAATTTGACATCGGAACAAATTTTGGAGTGGTATCTGTGCGCCGGCGTAGATGAAACCTGCGGCGAAAGTCCGTTTATGCCGCCGCCGTCCGCGTCCGAGCAGACAACGCCGGCGGCTGTATCGGCACTGCGCCGGGCGACAACCGGTCTGGCTCAGGCGGTAAATTCGGCCTGCCGGAGCGCCAAAGATCTTTGCGCCGGTATCAACACGCTGGAGGAACTGCGGCAGGCCGTAGAAAGTTTTGACGGCTGCGCGTTGAAACTGACGGCGTCACATACCGTTTTCGGTGATGGCAACCCTCACGCCAGGGTGGTGTTGATCGGGGAGGCACCAGGTGCCGATGAAGACCGCGTTGGTATCCCTTTTGTCGGGCGCAGCGGGCATCTGCTGGACAAGATGCTGGCTGCCGCGGGGCTGGAGCGCAAAGAGGTGTATATATGCAACATTTTGCCCTGGCGTCCGCCGGGGAACCGTACGCCGCTGGACTCGGAAGTTGCTGTTTGCCTGCCGTTTTTAAAACGCCAGCTGGATCTGATAGATCCTGATTATATTTTTATCATGGGCGGCAGCGCGGCCAATGCCTTGTTGGAGACTGCCGAGACAATCTCCAAAATGCGCGGAAAATGGTTTGAATACACAAAATCAAACGGCAAGACGGCCTCCGTTTTGGCCAGCTTTCATCCGGCTTATCTGCTGCGCACGCCCGGGCAAAAGTCTAAATCCTGGGCCGATCTTTTGCGCCTTCGTGCACGCATGCTGGCTGAAAACGGTTAACAACGTTATTAAAAACTTTACTATTTGGTGTTAATTTATACAATACAATTATTCTGCGAACCTGAATTTTGCAAAAGGATAAGGAAAAAAGATGACGAAAATCAGCAAATTGCTCTGGAGCACTCTCGGAATAGGCCTGTTTTCTTTTGCCGGCGCTGCCGGTGCGGTTGAAGACACCGTACTGTTTAAGATACATGATATTGTGCCGGTCAAAAATGCCGACGGTAATGTGATTGCCTGCGACATCGGCGCCACTTTTTACAACCGCACCGCCAATGAAATCAAAAACGCGTCGCTCAATCTGATCTGGACTGATGAAGTTATCGGCGAAACCATTAATCAGGAGGAGCGAGAGGCCAAAGAGGCGCAAAGAGCCAACCGGCGCCGTGTCTCCCGCTATAATACGTCGAGCTATACCAGCCGCGACATTCTTCTGAAGTTGCGCCTGCCGCCGTTGAAATCCTATCAGCAGATTACGCTCAAATCCAAAGTCAATACCGATCGGTGCTTTCTGCTGCTGAACGATATGGAGGTTGATGTCATAAGCTGCGGTTCGTCTTCCGATAATAATAAAAGATCCAGAAATTCAGTGATGCAGCAAGCCAATTGCGATGGTCTGTTTACATATATCTCGCCGGCTTCTCCCGAATATTATAATGATTTTCAGGCCATCTCCGTTGCTGAGCAGACCGCCCAAGAAAACTCGCTTCTTCAGGAAAAGAAAGAAGCTTTAAATGCCGTATATCAAGATGCCTTAAAGCAGATTGACACACTGAATAAAACATTGGACGGAGCTTCGGAGTAACGCATATAAAAGGTTCGCCATGAGATTTGGGATAGTTTTTGCAATATTGCTGCCATTACTGACATTCGGGCCGCCGCTGCGGGCGCAGTCTTTTGGCAATGAGGAAACATCCCAACCGTCCAATGCGGCGGCTTTTGGCCTGCTGACGGAAGATCACCCTGAGCCGGAGACGGCAAAGCCGGCTGAGAAGTTGCAGACAACGGAAGATGTCGCTCGTGCTCTGGCTGAGGAAAAGGCCGGCCTGAAGAAAGAAAAAGAAGATATTTTTATGCCGGGCGGCGGGACGGAAAAATTGCGGCAGCCCACGCAGGATAAATCAATACGGGGTAAAGCGACGATTATTGAGATGGATAATACGGGCAAAACCAGAGGCAATTCAAACATCTTCATGTATATGGATAATTTTGCCATTTCCCGTTCAATCGGGGGGATGGTGACCTGCAACATGCGTTTTATAATTCTGACAAATCTGGATCGTCGGCTGGTCAGTCTGGACACCAAGCTGGTTTGGCCGGGGATTTCGACAACTTTGTCTTTTGCCAATGTCATGCCCAATACACCGACAGCTTATAATTATACGCTGATGGGGGATGGCTGCTATACCATGGACAAAGAGCCGAACATCATTGTCAATCGTTGCCGTGTCCGCGGAATGGGTTCGGCGGAATGCGCAGATAAAATCATTTGGCTGACCAATATAAAGCGATGACCGGCAAGCATCTTTTCAGATATTTTCTTTCAACATGCGCCATAGGCGTTTGGTTGTCGTTTTCGTCGGCTTATGCCGCGCCGCAGCCGATTATCAATGCCGGCTCTTATGAGCGGATTATTTCATATCTTTTGGTCTCGCCGCGAGACATTGATTTGTATAAAAAAATGTTTCGTTCTTTGGAGAAAAACAATTTCCGAGAATTTGACAGGCTAAAACAAAATCTTGAAAACAACATTTTGCTTGGTCCGGCGCTGGCGGCAAAATATCTTCATCCCAAATACAAGTCGTCTTTATCGGAACTTAAAGCTTGGCTTGAAGAATATAATTCTCTGCCGCAGGCCAAACGCATATATCATCTGGCGTTGCGCAAAGGAGGCAAACCCTCTGAGCTGAAGGCGCCGGTTGTGCTGGATGATAATGCCCGTGCCGGAGATGAGATCAGCGTATTTGTCAACCGGCAGCGCGCCAAATTTCGCAGCTACATTAATCGCGGCAAGACCAAGCCTGCCAGATTGATTTTGGAAAACAAACGTTTCAGACAGACAGCGCCAAATGAACTTTGGGACGAAATGGCAGCCACGCTGGCACAGAAATATCTGGTTGATAATTATGACCGTCTGGCGCTGGAGTGGGGGGAAAAAGCTATGCGCCGGCACAATTCCGGCACCGCCACATGGGTTGCGGGGCTGGCTTCCTGGCGGATGAAAAATTATAAAAAAGCCGCGTTGTATTTTGAGCGGCTCGGCCGGTCAAAAAATTCGGATGAATGGCTGGTGGCCGCCGGCGGCTACTGGGCGCATCGTGCTTATGAGCAGCTTGGTAACAAGAAAAAAGCACGTCAGATGCTGGAAAGCGCAATGCGGTTCAAACACACTTTTTATGGCATCTTGGCGGCGCAAAAGCTGGGACGCACATTGGAATATAACTGGAATTCAATTGCTTATTTTAATGACTTCAACAATTACGATTACATTTATGATCTTTTGGCCTCTCCCTATATTCGCCGGGCTATTTTGCTGATTCATGCCAAACAGCCGAAACTGGCCGAACAAGAGCTGCGCTTTGGTTATCAGACCATGGATGAAAAGCAAAAAGAAGCGGTCATCTTCATTGCGGCACAGTATAATATGCATTCTTTGGCCATTTACCTGGCAAATCAGACAAAGAATTTGGCGGATAACCGCAGCTATGATAACTTTGCCTATCCGTTGCCGGCCTGGTTGCCGGTTCACGGCTGGAAAATCGACAAATCGCTTGTTTTGGGGTTGATTCGGCAAGAATCCGCTTTTCGGCCGGATGCGGTCAGCAGCGCCGGCGCCAGGGGACTGATGCAGCTGATGCCCAACACGGCCTATCATGTCAGCAAGGATATCAGGGTTAAAAGAGACAAGGCCAGATTGTTCCGGGCGGATTATAATCTTAAGCTTGGGCAGCAATATATCAGTTATCTTCTTGACAAACCGTTTATTAACGGTAATTTATTCTACATGATCACGGCGTATAACGCCGGTCCTGGGAATCTGGTAAAATGGCAGAAAAACAGCCGCTATCGCAATGATGCGTTGTTGTTTATTGAGGTAATTCCCTCGGCGCAGACGCGGATTTATATTGAGCGCGTCATGGCCAATTATTGGATATATAACATGAGGTTTGGGATTGATAATCCGAGTCTGCGCCAGCTTGCAGGCGGACAATGGCCCGTCCTCAAATAGAATAAAGGATTTTGACAATGGATTTGAAAACATGGGGGCTGTCGGCCCTGACTTTGCTGTGCTCGCTGAAGATGTCCGGGCAGAGCGGATATAACGACAAATGCAATGGTTCTCTGGCCTGGCTGAGCTCCACCACGGAAACCCGCGGGATGCGCAATCCGGCCGCGACGATTTCGGCTTCGGGAACATATTATGGTATCAATCAGCTGAGCGGCTACAATGTTTCCCGGCTGATTGATTTTATCAATACGCACAAAGAATATGCGGCTTTGCGCGGCAAGCTTTCCGTCACCACCGGGAAGACCAAAAAAGGCCTGACCTATTATCGTGTCAACAAGGAAAAATGGCGCGCGCTGGCCAAGGCTCAGCCGCAGTTGTTTACCCGGGCGCAGGAAGATTTTTTGTGCCAGGTCTATCTGCCGGAGTGTTTTGGCAAACTGCAAAGAAAACTGATTCAGGAAGCGCGCCGCACCGGCAAAAAACCGCTTGATCTGACCAAAATGCATCCGGTGGTTTTGTCTTTATTTGCGCGTTCTTTTGTAAAAAATCCCAGCGCGACGCTGCCTTTATCAAAGTTGAAAAAAGCGCGCAGCCTGGAAGATGTCAACAGCGAATCGTTCATCACCTCCTATATCGGCAAAAATGCCTATTTGAAAAAGAAGGCGCTGGACAGCTTCCGCAGCCACGACATCAGTTGGAAGCAGGCACAGTTGACGGCGGCCTGCACAGAAGCCAAAAAAGCCCTGCGCAACTATGAGGCATCTCAGCTCGACAAGGCAAATCCGGTTGCTTCCGCCAGGAAAACTTCTGGCAAAACGGTTCAAAAACGCCCCGTCGCCAAAACGGCGTCATTGCAAACGGCGCAAATGCTCAAGCTTCGGCAAAATAGCCGCGGTTGATAATCTGTTGCTAATCTGCCGGTTTTGTGCTATCCTAAAAGAGTAAAAGTATTAAATGTTTCTTCATCTTGAGTAACGCGGCCTCTTGGGGTGAAGACGAAAGTTAATGGCCGTTAAATATTAATATATATGGAAAAAATAATTTTGATCGCCGTTCTCTTGGCGGTCGCAGCTTTTTTCCTCCCGTTTGTGGAGTGTTATGGTGCAAATTCGTTCTCTCTGAGCGGTTTGTTGCATAACCTCAAAAAATGGGGAGAAAATATAATCAACGAGCTTTTAATGCTCGTTGGCGTTCTGGTTGTGTTTTTCATAGCTTATCTGATTTTGGATGAGCTGGGAGATTCGCATCCGGGATGCGTATATGTCCCATTGGTGGTCATGCTGTGGATTATCCTCCGCGGTATGTATTTACCATTGGGGTTCGTTAAAAACTTCGGCAGCATTTGGCGGTCGATAGTTTTTATCTTTCTGGGTTTCGTCCTCTACAAGGGCGTAATCTGGTGGATAACGGACATGATGATATGTGCCAAGTCGCTCATCGCCGCTGCGGTGTTTGGAGCGATATTGGTCGCATTCGCAAGATATATGGGCAAAATAGCCTACGGCTTTATAGCCTGTGCTTGCGAAAAATAAAAAACGAGAGCGTCTGTATTTCTGGGTTTTCCGGAAGGCAGGCGCTCTTGTTTTTGGCGCAAAGCCTCTTATATCAGGAGTCATCTGCCTGCTGAGAGAGGAGAGTTTTTCAATGGAATTGTATATTTTCTTTGCTTTTTTGTTGTTGTATGTCATCACCGCGCTGATGCTGCCGCGTGACAAACTGCGCAAGATCTGGACACTGGCTTATATTTTTTCATTTATCATGACATCAATCGCTTTGGGCTTTGTCCGTTTGTCGCGGCAGGATGTGATGCTGGATGCCAATCAGCTCAATTGGTATTATATTTTGTTTCTCTTTGGCATGTTGTCGGTTGTTTTGGGAGTGTTTAACCTGTGGATGTATCGCAAGCCTCTGTGGCATATCATGTTTTCATCAGGCAATGATGAAGAAGAGGAAAAAGAATAATATTTGCCAAATCGGATATATTCGTGTATGACGAATATATCTTCAACCCAAAAAGGAGCAGACCATGGAAGATCAATGCAAATGCGGGGAAAATGCCGGCAAATGCCATTGCGGCAAAGGAAAGTTGCTTGCGGCACTGCTGCTTGCCGTCGGTATGGCTTTGGCCGGATATTTCCCGGGATATTACTATTATCAGTCAAAAATCAATGCCAATTTTGTCACCGTCAAAGGCCTGTCGGAAAAAGCCGTCCGTGCCAACCTCGGCATCTGGACCATCCGCTATGTCGTCACCAACAATGACCTGACACTGGCTCAGCAGGAAGTTCAGCGGCAAAAAGACATTATCTTTCAGTTTTTGAAAACAGCCGGTATCAGCGAGGAAGAAATCAGCGAAGGTCGGATTGAAACCAATGATATCATGGCCAATCCCTACCGCAACGGCAACGATACCGGCGCGCGTTTTATTGTGAATCAGAGTATTATCGTGCGTTCGGCGGATGTTGATAAAATTGAATCCGCTCTAAGCAAAAGCAGCGAGCTGGTTGCCCGCGGCATCATTTTAGACAATCAATACGCCTCGCCGGTGGCTTATCTGTTCACCGAGCTCAATGCCGTCAAACCGGCCATGCTGGAAGAGGCCACCCGCAATGCCGCGGCGGCTGCGGCGGAGTTTGCCAAAAGTTCAAACAGCCGGGTAGGCCGCATCAAGCGTGCCAGCCAGGGTGTGTTTTCCATCCTGCCGCGAGAGCAAAGCCCCGGTGCTGCCGAAAGCCAGTCGATTGAGAAAACCGTTCGTGTTGTTTCAACCGTGGAATACTGGCTGGAATAAAGCATTTTCGGATATTTTCCAAACCTAAAAAAAGCCCCTGAAAAGAAAATGCTTTTCAGGGGTGTTTTTCTGTAAGCGTCAATCATCTATCCAGCGGATGCAAACCTCCATCCGTTCGTTATAGATGACTGCACCGGTTTGTTCGGCTTTGCCCGCGCCGTTAGAAAAGGTTCTGTGATAGAACTGCCCTTGCGGAATAATCGGCTTTGGCTTCAGCGGTCCGGCGTAAATATACAAAAGCTGACCGGTTTCTTCCAAAATGGCCCAATGGGTAATTTTGCCGACATATGCCTGCATGGCCCAAACCGGACCTTCAACATAATCAATCGTGCAGAGCATTGCGTTGGAAAAACCGGCATACCGTTGTAGGTTTTTAGCGAGCGCTTCACTCATATACAGCGTCATCGTACGCGGTGTATTGAGCATTGTTCTTTTTTTCATAAATCTTGGGTTTTTTAAGTGAAACAATCAGTGAATCAAGACAAAGGAAACGCCGAAATCTCCGTTTCCAAGTTCAACAATTTGCATATTGCCGCGTTTGGTCGGCTCAAAAGCTGTCGTTTGACTGACTGGCGCGCCGCCCAGAGCTTTTGGCATATACACAAAGGAGTTTTTAACCGGGTAATAAACAATGGTGCCCGGTGCTTTGGATGCAATTTCCTGCAGCGGAAAAACAAAACCGAGCTGGTAAGCTGGTTTGGGATGCTTCAGGATGCAAAGAGTACCCTTTCCGATAACATATAAATTATCAAAATTAGGAAATCTCCGCAACAATTCCTCTCTGACTGTCGCTGCTGTTTCATCCCAGGATAACAGTTTTACATTCATAATAAAAAATTATTAATTGGTTTGACATAAAATTATCTATGTGCAGTCAAAGATAGACTTTTTTAGACAAAAGTCAAGGATTAAAAACAAAAATTTGTCTATATTAATGAATCAAGATTGACTTTCAAGACTCATTCGGCCAAAATGAATACATTGCATAATAAAGGAGAGCAGGCATGTCTTTTTCTTTTTGCCGGACAATGTTGATTGCCGCCATGTTCCTGCTGACAGGGCAGCCCTTGCATGCCAAGGTGTCCAGCATTACCGATCTCGACAACTATGTCGGCGGCGGACGGGCAGAAAATGCGCCGAGTCGCCCCTTGCCGGATTCCCGTTGTGAAGCTTTTGCCGGCTATCTGAGTACTGTTCCTGCCGGGCAGGATTGCGAAGAGGCGCACCCGCTGCCCGGTGTTACCTGCTATCATCATTGCCGTTGCGCCTATGGCACGGCCGTCAACTGTACCTGCAATTCCAGCCGCTATTTTCCTGCCGATGCGCTGCCCAGAGGCACAGAAGCCACCGGAGACATCTGCCGGATAAAATCAACCGGAGAGATATATCATGCCGTCCGCTGCAAAAAAGGCTTCAAGCCGGATGCCGGCGCCACAACCTGTTCCTGCAGCTATGGCCCGGATAAAGATTGTCTGTGTGACAGCCGCGAATATCCGTTGCCGGCCTATGGCAGTTTTAACCATGAGCTTTATCGTTATGAAAAATGCCCTGCCGGTGAATATTATCGTATAGCCGGTTGTAAAAAACAGGGCTATCATCTGGTTGGCGAAAGTTGCTTGTTGCAATGCGCGCCGGGATATTCGGCTGTCTTAAATGCTTGTGATGACGGCTTTGAGCTGACAGAACAGGAAGATGTGCCCGAATGCAAAATGTGCCGCCGGATTGAATGCCCGGCTTCTTACACCTTTTTTAATAATTGTCCGGATGGCACAGTTTCCGTATCTCATCCCGAGCGTCCGGATTGTTTCAAATGTGAAGGTGTGGCATGCACTGGCAAATATCGGACATATAATGTCTGTCGCTTCGGGCAAACTCAAAAACGTCAGGAAACCAACCCGCGCTGCGTCTATTGCGAAGGCGAACCTTGCGAAAGCGGCTATACGTTGAATGTCAGCTGCGCTTCCGGTCAGACAATGCAGATCCAGCCGTCCAACCCGGCTTGTCAGAAATGCTCCGGGGTTTCCTGTGCTTCCGGCTATGAGCTGATCTCTGCTTGTGCCGAAGGACAAACGCTGCATCGGCAGAATGACAATTCTCAATGCGGAAAATGCGTCGGCAGCCCGTGTCAAAACGGCTACACAACAAGGGTAAGCAGCTGCGGCGCCGGATTGGAGCTGGAAGTGCAAAAGACCAACGGCAAGTGCAAAAGATGTGTGCCGACGCCTTGTCACAGCGGATTTTCAACATCCATAACGCGTTTTGATTGTCGTGACGGTCAGACGTTTGAACGCCAGCCTGGCACTTCCTGCGGGCAATGCTCGGGAATCCCCTGCGCCGCCGGCTATTCGACAACAACCGGAGCTTGCGCGTCGGGACGGGTACTTTTGATCCAGCCGGGGAACTCCGCCTGCCGCAAATGCGCCGATTGAGCAGGGCTTTAAATAACATATTTCGCTGTTATATATTGGGCAATTCACAATAATTGGAAGGATTTGCCATGCAGCGTTATTTATCCGGAATCATTCTTTTAAGTACAGTTGTTTGGGCAGGGGCGGCGGCCGCTGCATCAATGCAGGAACCCTCAGCAACTCTTGAAGATCTGGCCGAACAGCCCAAAAGCGCCAGACAGCGCATTGCCGCATCACGTTTGCGCCGGGCCGGGCAGGATGTCAAAGATTTTTTGTATAAATATTCCGACTTTAAGGATAGTCTGCAAAAGAAGTACGGTATTGGTTTTGCACTGGATATTTCTTTCATGCCGCAATATGGCGCGCCGAGCGGCAAACAAACCGCATTTCAGAGCGTCATCTATCCGTCGCTCACTTGGAATATATTTAAAAATGAATACGGCGCAGGCACAATGACCGCCGCTTATAATATTGTCCGTTACGGCGGGGCAAACGGTCAGAATATCAACAACCGCATCGGCGCCGTCACCGGTATCAATGACAACATGACGGCAGATAATACGTTTGACGAATTATATTATACCTATCAGTTGCCGGGGCGGTGGAACTGGCTGTCGATGTCTGTCGGACAATTTCCTTTGGCAAATTTTGACGGTACAACTTATGATTCCAATCAGCAGCAGTATTTTATTAATGAAGCAATGGCGCAAAACGCCTCGTCGTCATACCCTTCGGCATCGCTCGGCGGATATGTGTCCGTGACACCGGGGGAGTGGAATCTGAGCTTTGGAGCGCAGGATGCCACCAATACAACCGGGCAGAGCATTTCAACCTCGCATTTGGGAGAGAAACATTACACAACATTTGCTTCGCTGACATACAGCCCGGATATCGGACAGCTGGGGGCCGGACAATATTCTCTCATGTTTTATAATCAGCCTTCTGTCCGCAAGCAGCCGCAGACAACCAACGGCTGGTCTTTGAATTTTTTGCAGAATTTGGGTGAAAAACTGGCCTTTTTTGGCAGAGCCAACGGCGTGTCGGGTGCGCAGGAAGAAATAGAACGTTCCTGGGTTTTGGGTATGGTATATAATGACCCCTTTGAGCGCAACAGTCTTGACCAAATCGGTTTGGCCGGTGCGTATAATGAGATTAATGAAAAAGCAGTCGGCGAGCCGCTGACACATGACGCCGAAACCGTTTTGGAAGCATATTGGTCATGGGGTATATCTCAATGGATGACGCTGACTCCGGACATTCAGATCTATTTCAACCCGGCCTTGAACCCGAAATCAGATCATGCCTTTGCGGCTAGTCTCCGTATGTCGCTGTTTTTCTAAGAAGTCAGATCGCGTCCGGCACGGCGGATAATGACTTTATTTTCGCGGCCGGATTCTTGAGAAGTTCTGTTCGCAAGGGATGATCGTTTTGTTGAGCTGTCAACGGCGGTCTTGCTCTTTTGATCCCTGTTGTCCATTTTGGCACGCACTTTACGCAAATGCTCCAAATTTTTGACCGGGTCAATAACCGGCGTCAAATCGGCAATCAGCGGCGTATTGTCTTGTACCGCCTTGCCAACCATCAGTCTGTCCTCAAGCGGAATGCTCTCAATACTCATATATTGAGCCAATAAGGCTTTAAGGTTTTCCGGCTTGCCGTTTTGGAGCTCGGCCATCATATCGTTGACAGTACTGCGGACAATATCTTCGCGTGCATCTTCGCGTGCGGTGCGGCTGACATTGATCATATCGCCTTGTTTGCCGGTATAGCGGAAATAGGAATCCGTGCTGGCGATTCTTTCGCGGTTAAAGCTGATAACGGTATCATGATACACCAGCACCATATGATAGCCGGAACCAGTGCGGTTGCCGCTGCTTTTTTGCGCAATCATCAAAATATCGTCGGGGTTTTTAGCCGTTTCTTCTTTAATCAGTGCCAGCAGATTCTTTTTGGCTGTTGTTTTGCGGTAATTCCGGTGTTTGCCGAAAGCTTTTTTCAAACCGTAATAACTATTGGGGTTGCATGCGCGAACCTTTTGAATAAATGCATCGGCAAATTCAGGGGCGCCGGATTGTTGAGCAGCTTCGTTCAACACTTCCAAAGCGCTGCGCAGACAGTGCAAACCGACGGGAACATCTTTGCCCCAGCGCGAGCGCAAGACGCGGCTGCGGCCCTTACTTTTAATTTCTTTTTGCACTTCGGAGGCAATAGACAAAAGCGCATCGCCGGTCTCGGCCGAGCGTTCGCTGCAAATTTGGTTGTAAGTCAAATCGTCAGAAAGCATTTGGCTGCAAATCTTGCCCAATTCTTCCTGTGACAAATTAACCTGAAGCTGGCGCATGGTTGGTGAAACGCCGATTTCTGTATTCGGGCTTTCTTTGTCGCGGCTGCCGGAATTGGACGTTCCCGTTTTACTAAGAACCGGACCGGAACTGACAACCGCCGACAACAGAATGGATAATCGGAGATTCATATGATTCTTGCGCCAGAACCGTCGGACTTTTTGCCCGGCCTTTTTCAGTCCGTCTTCCACGGCGGCAACAGTTTTCTGCTGCCGCGCTTCGGCCAGTTTGGCCGAGACTTTCTGTGCGGCAGGCTGCTGTTGCAGGTTGTTCCAAATCTCTTGCAGCTTTTCAACCAGATTCTGACTCATCTTTTTTCTTTCTTCTTAAAATTTATACCAAAAATCCCTAAACATATATTATCATAAAATCAATAGATTATGCAATCAAATATATGATTAAATTTAAAATTAACTTTACAAAAACATCCTTTTGAGGATAATTGAAAAAGATTTTAACTTGAAGTGTAATGAAAATGAAAAAAAATCTTATGGCTTTCGTATGCGGAGGATTATCGCTCATGGTTTCTGCGTGCCAGTCAAATGTCAGACCTCCAATTGTTCCGGCTGTTGAGGTCAGACAGTGTGCTGATTCTGCGCTGGAAATTATCGGCGGAGTCGAACCGGTTTATTTTCTGCCGCTGAGTGCGCCGCTTGAGTCGCGGATAGATACCGGAGCGGAAACATCATCTGTTCATGTGGAAAATTTGCGCACTTTTGAACGCGATGGCGAAAAATGGGTCGGTTTTGAAATAAGCGGCACCCGTTTTGAGAAAAGAATTCAGCGTAAAACAGTCATTCGTCGCCAGCTGAAAGACGAAGAGCGCGTTGTTGTTAATCTGGATGTCAAAATCGGTGACGAAATTATCACCGCCGAATTTACGTTGGCAGACCGGTCAAAGTTCGAGTATGAAGGACTGATCGGCCGCAACATCCTCAACGGACGCTTTATTGTCGATCCGTCGCTTGAACACACTTTGCGTTAGGGAATATTGCCGTGATGCTGAAAAAACTGGCTTCAGTCAGGGGAATCCTGTCAATTTTGCTGTTGTTGTCAATCGTTTATGCCGCTTATGGCATTTATTACAAAGTTTCTTACTGGGGGTTTCATTTTACGCCGCGGCAAAGTGCCAATATCTGGACAATTGAGGCTCATATTTCTTTTGAACCGACCGGCGAGCCGATAAAAGTCGCGCTGACAACGCCGCGCAGCAGCGATGCTTTCAAAATTCTGGAAGAAAATGTTGTGGCCGAAGGGTATAAGACCAGCAAAAACAAAGAGGAATCTCGTCTGGTGCTGACCAGTGCGCCCAAGGTGGATAAGCAGGACATATATTATAAAATCATGCTGTTTGACAATATCGACACGCGCGGCAAGATCAAAGCCGACGCGCCCAAAGCGCCCAAACAGCCGATTTTTGACGAACAGCGGCTGGCTGCGGCCAAGCAGTTATTGCAGCTTGCCCAAAAACAAGATGGCGATGCCGTCAGCCAAATTATCCGTCTGTTGAACGAAGAACCGTTGCAGCCTGCCGTTCAGGCCTATCTGCCGGTGAAGTCAACCCAGCAGATTATGGTTGAAATCATTACCGACTTACTGTCGCTCAAGGGCATTCCTTCCCGCACCGCCCGAGGTTTCCGCTTGGAAGAGAGCAAAAAAGCCCTTTCTCCTGATCTGATGATTGAGGCTTATATCGACGGTTTGTGGAAGATTTACGACATCAAAACCGGCAAAAAAGGGTTGCCGGACAATTTTGTTTTGTTCCAGCGTGGCGGGCAATCGTTGATTGATGTTGAAGGCGGCGAAAATTCTGTAATCAAGTTTTCCGTGCTCAAATCAATAACCTCATCGATGAAGCTGGCCGGTCGCCGGGCTGAATTGTTTGACCAGCAGCGCAATTTCCAATATTCGATTTACAATCTGCCGCTGGCGCAGCAGAACACGTTGAAATGGCTGTCTATTTTTCCTCTGGCTATTTTGGTGATTGTCCTGATGCGCAATGTCATCGGCCTGCAGACAATGGGCACGTTCACACCGATGTTGCTGGCCATGTCTTTGGTCAAAACCGGTTTTTGGCCGGGACTGTTGTGTTTTGCAATTATCATGGTTTTGGGGCTGAGCATCCGTTTTCTCATGTCAAAGTTTAATTTACTGCTGGTACCGCGGATTTCGGCGGTGGTCATTTTCGTCATACTGATTATGCAGTTTCTGACGGTCATTGGCTATCAGCTGGAGTTTAATATTGCTCAGTCGGCGGTCTTTTTCCCGATCATCATCATGTCGTGGATTATTGAACGGGCTTCAATCACCTGGGAAGAAGATGGTGCACTGAATGCCTGCCGGGAAATCGTGTTCAGTCTGATTGTGGCGATAGCGACATATTTTGTCATCAGCAGCGAATATATCCGTCATATCATGTTTGCGTTTAATGAGCTCAATCTGGTGATTCTGTTTATAGTCATGTTACTTGGGACTTATACCGGATATCGCCTGATGGAGTTGAAGCGTTTTCGTCCTTTGGTGAAGAGTTAGCGCAATGTTTGAATGGGTCAAATCTTTTGCTTCTCCGCGCCAGCTTTCTCAGGCAGGTGTCCTGGGGATGAACCGTCGCAATTTTGACGTCATCTCCAAATACAATCCGCGCCGGCTTTACCCGTTGGTTGATGATAAAGTCAAAACCAAAGAACTGGCCAACAAAATCGGGATTAATACGCCGCATCTGATCGGCAAAATTGAATATCAGCATGAAGCTAAAAATATCCTTGAACTGATTGGCAACCGGCATGAGTTTGTCATCAAGCCGGCACAAGGCAGCGGCGGTAAAGGCGTTTTGGTAATCAGGGACTATCGCGACGGCGTGTTTACCACGGCATCGGGGCGCACCATCGGCTATCATGAAGTTTATCAGCATATTTCCAATATTTTGAGCGGACTGTATTCTCTCGGCGGCAAATATGACACGGCCATTATTGAAGAGCTGGTCCATTTTTCCGACATTTTCAAAGATTACAGTTATCAAGGAGTTCCGGATGTTCGGGTGATTGTTTATAAAGGATATCCGGCGCTGGCCATGACCCGCCTGCCGACAAAAGCGTCCGGGGGCCGGGCCAATCTGCATCAAGGAGCCATCGGCGTCGGGCTGGATATCCGGACCGGCCGGGCGCTGCGGGGAGTTTGCCGCGATATGCCGGTAACACGGCAACCGGACACCGGAGCTGATTTGATGAAGATTGAAGTGCCGTTTTGGCGCGAGCATCTGATGATTGGGGCATTGGCTTATGAAATGACCGGTCTTGGCTATCTGGGGGCGGATATTGTGCTGGATGCGGAGCGTGGCCCGATGATGTTGGAGCTAAATGCACGTCCCGGTTTAGCAATCCAGATTGCCAACGGCATCGGTTTGGTGGAATGTCTGCGCGAGATTGATAATCATTATCCGGAAGGGCTGTCGGCGCCGCAGCGGGTCGACTTTGTATTGAATAAACGTGCAAAATAGGTTTTTCGTACCTATATAGATTTTAGCAAATAAGTTAATATCAAGGGAGAAAGTCATGGCCAAAGAAATAAAATTGCTGAAAAAGGAAAAAACGCCAAAATTATCTGGCAGCCGCACCAAAGGCATCAAACCTGCCGAAACCAAAAAATTGTCGCTCAGCAAGACACGTGCCAAAAAAATCAAACACGCCTATCAGGTAAAAGATGCCGAAAATGCCTTGCTTTTAAAGTTAAAAGACGGCGATGTTGTTATTGAGATGTTTCCCGACGCGGCGCCCAATCATGTAGAGCGAATCAAGGAGCTTGTCAGAGCCGAATTCTACAACGGGCTGAAATTTCACCGGGTGATTGAAGGATTTATGGCTCAGACCGGCTGTCCTTATGGAACCGGCACCGGAGGCACCGGCAAAAAGCTCAAAGCGGAGTTTAATTCCCTGCCGCACAAGCGCGGTACGGTTTCCATGGCCCGCGCGATGGACATTAACTCCGCCGACAGTCAGTTTTTCATATGTTTCGGAGATTGCAGCTGGCTGGATGGACAATATACTGTCTGGGGGCAGGTAACTTCGGGGATGGAATATGTTGATGCCATCAAAAAGGGTTCAGGTGCCAATGGAGAGGTTTCTGATCCGGATACCATCATCAGCATGCAGGTGATTGCCGACATCTGAAAAACAAGTTTCAAAAAAGAAGGCCGGTTGTCAAAGTCCGGCCTTCTTTCTATATAAAGTTTAATACAGAGAGCATTTCACTAAATACTCAAATACAAATAAAACAAACTTTTCAAATAGTCAACCAAAAACAGCAAATAAAAGAACAAAATATGAACACACAGGGAAATGTTCTTGACATAATTTGAATAAGGTATTAGCTTAAAAAATCGGCAAAGGATTGCCGTGTACCTGCGACAGGTAGGGAGCCTTGACAAGCTCTTAAATTTAGTGCGGTGCTAGGATATGGCGTCGATAATTAATATCGGGTTATTTAAAAGGACGATATTAATAATATATCCCCGACAGTATCAAAAGGTCGGGGAGCCCGTGGTGTATGTTCAGAAGTTTTAGCTTTAAAGACCAGTGGGGAGCATTTCACTAAATATGCTTTGTCAACTCTCCGACCACCTCAATGCAGGTGGTTTTTTGTATTATATCAGCAAAAACGGGGAGCTACGTGACGGCGCATAAGTCGAAATCTTGTTGTGGATTAACAATGAAACATAAGAAAAGTTGCCCGTTTGCATACCGGAGACAGGTAAGATGATTTGCGCCTATGTGCAAGACTCTGCTCTGGGAGAAGATGATGCTTCTTTGGCCTGCCAGTACCAATCCATACAGTTATTTACGCGTGAAAACAATCTTACAGTTGATGTCTGGCATCGGGGTATTGATACGGAAGAGACACTTGTACGGTTGCACGCCGGCGACACATTGTTGGTCTGCCGGTTCAGCAGTCTTGGCGTATCGCTGAAAAAAGTTTGGCGTTCACTATCTGTCTGTTGGAATAAAAATATTAAAATCATTGTGATTCAGAATAAAAATATTTTTGAAAAAAACAGTGAAATGCATCAGTTGTTGGAAGCGATGGAATTGGTTGTCAAAATCGAAACGGACATCAGATCGCAGTCCGTCCGTCGCCGGCTGCAGCAGAGGCGCAGGGAAGGGAAAGTTCTCGGGCGCCCTTTTGGCAGTCGTAATCGAAAAACTAAACTGAGCGGACGTGAAGAAGAGATAACCTCACTTTTGGCACAAAAAGTTTCCAAAAGCGCCATTGCCAAACGCCTGGGCGTTAACCGGATGACCTTATACGGGCATCTGCGTCGGATGGAAGAACAAAAAGCCGCCTGAAAAGGCGGCATCGGTCATTATTCGGCAACCTGTGGCCAATTGGCCAGATGTTCCAAAAAGTTTTCAATATGGTCTGCGCGCCGGTTTTGATAATCCAGGTAATAAGCGTGTTCCCAAACATCAATAGTCAGCAACGGTATAATCCCGTGGGCAACAGGTGTATCGGCATTACTGGTTTTCATAATTTTGATGGTATCATTTTCTTCATAAACCCAGGCCCAGCCACTGCCGAATTGGCTGACGGCAGCATCTTTGAGCTGTTTTTTGAATTCGTCGTAAGAACCGTATTGCCGGGTAATTTTATCCAGCAGTTTGCCTTTCGGCGCACCGCCCAAAGGCGACATTGACCGCCATAAAAATTCATGATTCCAAACTTGTCCGGCATTGTTGAAAATGGCTTGTTGTGTCGGTTTGCCGGAGGTTTCTCGGATAATTTTTTCAAGGGGCATATCCGCATATTCCGTACCTTCAATCAGTTTGTTCAGCGTATTGACATAATTGGGATAGTGCTTGCCGTAATGAAAAGAAAGCGTCCGCTCGGAAACATAAGGTTCAAGAGCATTCATATCATAGGGCAGTTCCTTGATTTCAAACATGTTTTCCTCCTCAGATGTTTTAGAAATTATCCTGATCTTTATGATGTTTTATATAGCTGTTGGTGCCGACTTCATCAAGCAGCTTTTGTTCTTTTTCGGCCAATTCTTTTTGTTCGGCTTTGGCGCGGTTGGTATCAATAATTTCATAGGTTTTCTGTTCTTTAAACATATCGGCGATAATATCGCGGATTTCTTCAATCCGCCGGCGGATGCCATTAAGTTTGATTTCCAAAGCGGCGCGCAGTTTGAGATAACGCTTGGTGTAAAGACCAAAGTCGCTGCACAGATTCGGATTCTTCTGCGCAAATTTTTTTTCACTTTCAAACTTTTCTGTCAGCAGTTTGAGCTCATGAAGGGTTTGTTCTTCCGCATTCAATTGTTCAACCAGCAGTTTGCGCTGCTCATCAATATCAAATTTCTTGATTCGGGTAAGGGTTTTGAGCGATTTGTTCATTCAGGCCTAGGCCTCCAGGCTAAACGGTACAGCCAAAATATTACCAAGAATTTCATAACACTCAGCCAGAGAAAAACGTTCTTGTTTGCCCTGAGCCAAAAAAGCCTCTATTTTGGGATAATAGAAAATGGCTTCATCAACTTCCCGGTTAGAACCCTTCTTATAGGCGCCGAGACGGATAAGCTCGGCCATATCCTCGTAGGCCGCAATATATTTACGCGCTTTGGCCACCAAAGCATATTCTTCCTTGGTGTCGCAATCGGGCATGGTACGTGAAATTGAGCGTAGGATATTAATGGCGGGGTAACGGTTTCTTTCGGCAATAGCGCGATCCAAAACAATATGCCCGTCCAAAATTGAGCGCACGGCATCGGCTACGGGCTCATTATGATCATCGCCGTCGACCAAAACAGTAAATAAACCGGTAATAGTGCCGTTACCCGCACCGGGGCCGGCCCGCTCAAGCAGTTTGGGCAATTCGGAAAAAACGCTGGGCGTATATCCTTTGGATGCAGGCGGTTCGCCGACGGATAAAGCAATTTCTCGCTGAGCCATGGCAAAACGTGTGATCGAATCCATCATGCACAACACATCTTTATTTTCGTCACGAAAAAATTCTGCCACGGCCATAGTCACATAGGCGGCCTGCCGCCGCAGCAGAGGGCTTTCATCTGATGTGGCCAGCACCAGCACTGATTTTGCCAGGCCTTCTTCGCCCAAAACATCTTCAACAAATTCTTTGGCTTCACGGCCGCGTTCGCCAATCAGGCCGATTACCGAAACATCGGAATCCGTATGCCGCGCCATCATGGACATCAAGGTGGACTTTCCGACGCCGGAGCCGGCAAAGATGCCCATGCGTTGCCCTTTGCAGATGGTCAGAAACGTATTGACGGCCTTCACGCCCAGGTCAACCTTGCCTTTGACCCTGTCGCGAAATTGCGCCGGCGGCGGCGAACATTTGATGAAATAGGGTTTGTCGCCTTTGATCAACGGGCCTTTGCCGTCAATTGCTTCACCAAAAGCATTAATAATGCGTCCCAGCCATGACGGATGCGGATATATCACCGGGCAGGCGTCGTCCACTTCCACGATGCAGCCCAGACCGATCCCTTCCATGGAGGCATAGGGCATCAGCAGGATTTTGTCATCCTTGAAGCTGACAACCTCGCAGGGAATTTTATGACCGTTGTTGTTGACAACGCTGCAGCGGTCACCGATGGAAAGTTTGGCCAAAATACCGCCTGCTTCAATAAACAGACCTTGCACGCCGGTGACCTTGCCATAATAGGCGGCGGTGTCCATTTTGCCGATTTCTTGCAGAATATTTTCGAGATAAGCGCCCAAGCAAATACCTTTCTTAGCTGTTCAGATCTATAATATACACATCTAGAGTTATTTTTCAGTCATTTTTGCGGTTATCAACATTAAAGTTAATAATTATTAACAGCCTTGTCAAAAAAGTTAACAAATTGGAAATAACAGGATATGATAAAGCCATTAATAAAAGATTGCATGGAAGGAAGGCTGGCTATGCGCGTGTTGCTTGTGGAAGATGATTATGCCGTTTCGCAAAGTATTGAGACCATGCTCAAAAAGGAGGGAATGATTGTTGATACCACCGATTTGGGCGAAGACGGTCTGGAGATCGGCAAACTCTATGATTATGACATCATTATACTTGATCTGATGCTGCCGGATATGAACGGCTATGAAGTGCTGAAAAATCTGCGGGCGTCTAAGGTGAATACGCCGGTTCTGATTCTTTCCGGTCTGAGCGAGCCCGATAAAAAGGTCAAAGGGCTGGGATACGGCGCGGATGACTATTTGACCAAGCCGTTTGACAAAGCGGAGCTCTTGGCCCGAATCCAAGCGGTTGTCCGCCGTTCCAAGGGGCATTCCAATTCGGTGATTAAAACCGGTGATGTCGAGGTTAATCTTGACAACCAGACAGTGACCGTCTGCGGCAAAGCTCTGCATCTGACCGGCAAAGAATACGGTATTATGGAGTTGTTGTCGTTGCGCAAAGGTTCAACGCTGAACAAAGACCAGTTTTTGAACCACCTTTATGGTGGAATCGACGAACCGGAGCTCAAGATTATCGATGTTTTTATCTGCAAATTGCGCAAAAAGCTTGAAAAAGCATCCGGTGGCAAAAACTATATTGAGACCGTCTGGGGTCGCGGCTATGTTTTGGTCGACCCGGACGAGGCCAAGAAATAAAGCGGAATAATTATTTTCAGACACGGATTTCCGGCAATTTCATAAAAAGCCTTCCTTTTGCAACAGGAAGGCTTTTTTCATCATGATTGCCGCCAAATATTTTTGGCTAAACCCAGGGAATGATTATTTGTTGACATAATATGGATTTTTTCTGTATAATAAGCCGATATCGAGCAAAAATAACAAAACACTTGCCGACTCATAAAACGATTCTGCAAACGGATGGCAAAATGATCGAATCTTTATATGCTTTTTTTCTAAAGCTCAAAGCCGCACACATACGCGACAAAAGACTGCGTAAAAAATACAAACGAATATATATGGCGCGCTACTACTGGCAGAAAATGGAATCCGTTCGCTGGGGGGTATCGTATTCTGTTTTTGACGGCGAGGAATTGTTAGAAGCGTCTTTACGCTGCATTCGTCCGCAGGTCGATTATATCAATGTTGTTTATCAGAATATCTCCTGGTACGGCGAGCCTTCATCGCAGCCGCTGTTGCCGCTGCTGGAAAAATTTTTGAAACAGGGATTGATCGATAAAATTATTTTATATGAGCCAAACCTGAAAATGGCAGCGGGCACAAATGAACAATGCAAACGTAACCTTGGTTTGCAGCAGGCCCGACGCGACGGCGTCCGCTATTATATGACCATGGATGTTGATGAATTTTATTTTCCGCAGGAAATGGCCGCCGCCAAATATGCAATCATCAAAAAACATGTCACACGATCCTGTGTCAAACAGGAAACATACGGGGTCAGACCAACGGAGAAAAGGCTCTATAATCGCGGATGTTTTGTGCCGTTTTTCAGCCGGATTAATATCTTCAGCCGTCATGGCAAGGATCACAAGCTTCCCTGTCTATGCGATCCGACGCGCCAATTGCAGTATCAGCCGGGTAACCGATATTACATATTTGAGCAATGCAGCATGCATCATATGTCAAAGGTGCGCAAAGATATTGAAAAAAAATTGCGCAATTCCAGCGGGGGCACAGCCAGACTTAAGAAAAAGCAGTCTCCGTTACAATTACTGAGCGCAGAAGTCGAAAATTGGTTTAATATCCGGATTTAGTTTTTGAGCCCGTGCGTTTTTCTGGCGCTTTTCATGATGATACGGGCAAAAGATTTTTTTGCCGCATAAGTCATAAACAGGGGTTCTTCCAGTTTGAGGGCGCCGAGAGTTTCTTCCAGAGCTTCAAAACTGTCATAAATATTACGGATGATGGAAAGATCGTCTCTGATAACATCATAGCGCATGGTGGGACTTTGTCTTGTCATATCACTAATCTCCGATTCTGTTGCACAAAATTAGTCCGTCAAAACAAGATAAAGTATAAGGGTTGCTTCCCTGATTGACCAGCCCTTATTTTGCGTGCAAACCGCGCTAAAAATATGTACAACAATAAGATAGCTTGACTTATGCTCGTCCCGAAAACTGGCTCAGGCGGACAACGTCAATTTTAAGCTCATCAAGAGCGCGTTGCCATTTTTCTTCATCTTTCGTTTTAAAAACCAGATCTTCAGACGAGGGGGCCACCAACCAGTCGTCGGCCACAATTTCGCGTTCAAGCTGTCCCGGTGCCCAGCTTGCATAACCCATGGCAATGATGGATTCTTTCGGACCGGCGCCTTTGGCAATGTCCGACAAAATATCAATTGATGATGAAACGGAAACTCCGCCGCCGGTTTCCACGCAGTCACCGCCATGATAATCGGTCGTATGCAGCACAAAACCGCGCACTTTGTCAACCGGTCCGCCATGATAAAGCGCCAGCGGCGGGATCGCATGGCCAAAGCTGACCGGCAATTGCATAACCAGATCAAGAAATGAATATTCGGTGATCTTGCGGTTGACAACAAATCCCATTGCGCCCTGTGGTGAATGTGCGCATAAATAAACAACCGTATTCCTAAACCTTTCATCATCCAGCGAAGGCGAGGCCACCAGACATTTTCCCTGAAGATATGTAATCTTACTGTTATCCATAGAACGCACCATTTTCAAACTGATTATACTTGTATTCTACCATATTATATCGTAATTTAAAAACAAAATTTCAAACTTTTGCGAAGATTTATCTGATGTTCCGCCTCTTGAAAGCCCTGTTTTTATGCCTATATCTGTCCTTTTTTCTGCCGCATTTCGCTGCCGCGCAGGAGCCGGCCGCTATAGATTTTGACGAAGATAAACTTCTGGTAAATTTGCGCCAGGAATATGAAAAGTACTGGGATGATGTCGATTTTTTTGATCACTCCTATCCGGGAGATGCTATTGAGGAAGATTTTATTGATGAAATCATGGCTCGCCACCCGGAATATAAGATAGAAAATTCTGCTCTGCGCGAAAATCTGCTGCGCAAAACCATCAAAATCCGCCGTATTTATAAAAAGATCAAAAAAAAGGTACTGGATTATATCTTAAAACAAGATGTTCCGTTGATTGTGCCGGATGATCAGTATGAGTCAGGCAAGCCTGAAAAATATCGTCAGCCTGAAAAAGAAGGCGAGGCGGTAATTATCAAGGATTTTAAAAAAGTAATTGCTTATTCGCATAATCCGCGCGAGCAGGAGGCCTTTGCCGCCAAGCTGGCGCATGACGCCGGGCTGTCCGATGCGTCGGAAACTCAGGCTCAAATGAAAAAAGCTCTGCTGGAGCGCGACTGGAAAACTTTGCTGACATACGGTTTGTTTGACGGGAAAGAGGTTTTGGACGATATGCGCGGTCTTGGCGCTTGGCAGGGGGAAAAAGGCGGTTTTCGGGCAAGAATTGTCAATTCGCTTAAAGTAGTTAATAATCAAAACAACGTCTTGGGCGCTTTTCAGATCAGCATACCGCGGGAGCATTTTGTTCTGTTACGCGGTGCCGCGGGGTATAAGCCGCTGCAAATTGAGCTTACGGGTATAGAGAATCTGGAAAATTTCCGGCTTAATTTCCCGCTGCCGCATCGGTTTTATCTCGGTGAAAAAAATTTGGCCGGATATGTCGGTATCATAACCGTTCTTTTTCAGGCCGAAGTCATAGATACTTCCCGGCCGTTCCATCTGTCCGTGCGAGTTTCTGCCGATGTCTGCCATGACAAAAGCTGTCGTTTGACAATCTTGGAACCTTTGTTGACGGTTGCGGCCGGTACGGAAAAAAATGCCGATTCTTCCGTAGGCTCGTTTTTACGGCTGATGACGCCGTTTTATCCTAAAACACAAAGCAAAGATATGCGGATTGCTTCTTTTGAGGCGGAAGCCCCGTCTGCCGCAGAGCCGGTACAAATTGCACGCTTGGAGATAGAAACGGAAGAAACGCCCACCAAAGTGGATGCCTTTATTTTGAATGAACCGGCTGATGCCTTTTCCGCCCCCTTAATTCGTCTAGACGGCAATCGTATTGTTTTGCGTTTTCGCAGCATAAAGGCTGGTACCGATTACATCGGCAAAGAATTTGATCTGTTACTGGCTTCTTCGCCGGAAGTATTGTTACGGCAAAAAGTTGTGCTGGAACCGCCCTCATTGCTCAGCAGTGAAAACCCGCGGCTGAATTTGGCAATGCTCTGGTTTGCTTTTCTGGGCGGATTATTACTGAATTTCATGCCTTGCGTTTTTCCGGTTTTGTCATTGAAAATATTGTCTTTCACCCGCTTTGGCGCTGTCAAATTGGAAAAAATCCGTCATGATTTTATCTTTACCATTATAGGTATCTTCAGTGCATTTGCTCTTTTGGGGGTGATGCTGATCACGCTCAAATATCTTGGCCGCGCTGTTGGTTGGGGCATGCAGTTTCAGAGTATCGGTTTCATCAGTTTTATGGTCTTTGTTATAACTTTGTTCTTGGCTCAGGTAATGGGATTGGTTAATTTGCGGACGCCGGATTTCATCCTTCGTCTGGACAACAACCGCTATCGCGGCGAGAAAACAATGCCGTTTTTAAACGGCATGTTTCTGGTATTGCTCTCAACACCATGCACTGCACCGTATTTGGGAACAGCTCTTGGCTTTGCTCTGGCCGGAACGGCATCGGATATTGCGATTATTCTGAGCTTTATCGGCATAGGATTGGCTCTGCCATATATCCTGATTGCCGTTTATCCCGGTGCGGCTTATTATGTGCCAAGGCCCGGGCGCTGGATGCTGTGGGTTAAAGCCATAATAATCATCATGCTGTTGTTGACGCTGGTTTGGTTGATTTCATTACTGGCGGCGCAGTGCGGTGGCGGCATGATTTGGCGCAGTGCGCTGTGTGTTTTTTTGGTGTGGCTGGTTTTGTTCATCCGCAAAGTCCTGATTGAAGAATTGGAACGCCAAGTGCAGGATCCCGAAACTTTTTTGCAGATCCGCCGTATTTTTAATCTGTTGGCTCTGTTTTTGTTATTGCTGACAATCGGTATGGGAATTTATTCTGCCCGTTCGGCCGCCGCGGACAAAGAGCCGGCGCAAACTTCGATTGCTCAGCAAAACATTGATCGCGGCCGAATAGACGCACTGGTCAAAGAGGGCAATATTGTTTTGCTCAAGATCGGCGCCGACTGGTGTCTGACTTGCCATTATAATGATTTTATGTTGTTTGAGACCCCGAATATAAACGACTTGTTCGAACGATATCATGTTGTGCCGATTGAAGTAGATTGGAGCAGCTACAATCCGCAAGTTCTATCTTTCATGACGCGCTACGGCCGCCGCGGACTTCCTTTTTATGTTTTGTTTTCGTCTCGCGTGCCGGATGGTCAGGTTTTGCCGGAAATTTTATATGAGCGCCAGTTCGAGGAAATACTCAAGAATTTGACGTATTGAGTTCAGCGAAGTTTTTGGCTTGTCCGCGGGCCAGCGCATCCACGCGTTCATTTTCCGGATGTCCGTTGTGCCCTTTGACCCAGACCCATTTAACCTCATGCCCGTTGAGCAATGTATCCAGTTGCTGCCAGAGCTCGATATTTTTGACCGGTGATTTTTTATTACTGGTACGCCAGCCGTTGTTTTTCCAGTTTGGCATCCATTCGTTGACGCCGTCCATCACATAACGACTGTCGGTATACAGAGTAATGCGACATTGTTTTTTTAGCGCTTTCAGGGCTTCGATAACGGCGGTCAGTTCCATACGATTGTTGGTGGTTGTCGGCGCCCCGCCGCTTAATTCTTTTTCGACCTCACCGCAGCGCAGAATAACACCCCAGCCGCCGGCTCCGGGATTGCCGGAGCATGCCCCGTCTGTATAAATCTCAATTTCCGGCATCATACTTCCCCATGCACATAGTCATTAAAAAATTCATTCAGAAGCAGCGTTTCGTCATCGTCGCCGCGGATTACCCGGGCCACAAAAGAGCGCAATTTATTTTTCGGAACTTCAATTCGGAAATTATGTGGTGCGGCTTTATCAGCGCCGATCACGCCTTCAATCAAAAAATCATCGTCAATATAAGGTGAGAAAATCAGCTCCACATTGCAAAAGCGGATGATACCGCGTGGCGGCAGTCGCAGATCCGGACGTGTCATCAAATTAAGTTGGCCGCCGACGCCGGGCAGGGCATCCATCTGAGTATAATTACTGAAACGAACTTTGTTATATTCGCCGCCGTTTTGCGAAGTATAGCAGGACAAATAAAGTTCGCGGGCAATAACGTTGCTTTCGTTGGAAGCCTGAACGGAAAAAGAAAGTTTGACATATTGCGCCGGCGGATTGTCAATACTGTTCGGATAAAGGATGTCTTCATCCACATTATCCAGCACTTCTAGTCGCCTTTCACCCATAATCAATTCGACATTTGGCTGCGGGCTGCGGCCAAACATTCCGGCAATCACCGCATAGGGAGCCGGCACATTATTTGAACCGGAACGGATATAAATGGCACTGTTGCTGGTGGTCATCAGCGGGGCAAGATCGCTTTTGGGAATATAGGTGGCCAGAAAACCGTCGCCGTTTTCATCACAGCTGACAATATGGTTGCGCACTTTGTTATGGCTGGGAATAGTACAGCCGGAAATAGCATTTTCAATCCAGCTTAAAAATCGGTGCACATTTTGCACTTTGACTTTGGCCTGAGCCACATCGCCGGCTTCCATATCGCGGGAACACTCCACCCCCCAAAGGATAACACCGCCTTCGGAATTGCCGAAACCGGAAATGGCTTTGGCCAGATTTTTGCGGTCATCGCGGTGCAAAGTGGTAAAATTTTTGCCGGAGGAGACAGCTTGCTTAAAATCAAGAAACAGCTCTTCCGTTTGCCGGTTCAGAATGAACTCGTCGATGGCGTCTTCTCCGAAATAAATCAGTTTTTGAAAAATATCTTCCGCTCTCGACATGGCCGACCTCCCGTTAGACTGCCGGAGATTTGAATTTAACGTTTTCTACAGCTACTATAATATCATGAATCTTAAGATTCGCATAATGCTTTTTCAGAGCGTTGATAATTTCGCCGACGAGCTCTTCCGGGGCAGAAGCACCGGCGCTGAGGCCGATACTTGTTTGGCCTTCCAGCATATCCCATGGCATTTCGGAAACATCATCAATCAGATAAGCCTGTTTGGCGCCGGCTTCCAGTGCAATTTTTTGCAACTGACGTGAATTGGATGAATTTTTCGAACCCACAACAATCATTATCGATGTATGGCGGACAACTTCGCGAACGGCGGCCTGGCGATATGTTGTGGCATAGCAGGTATCGCTACCCGAAAGTGTATCTGTGTTGTGAAAGCGCTGCCGCAGAATAGCGCTGATTTGGACCACGTCTTCAATGGAAAGCGTCGTCTGAGTTACAATTCCGAGCGGTGCATTAACAGAAAAGTCAAGCGCTTCGGCCTCTTTCGTCGAACGGATAATCCGGCAGTTTGGGTATGAACCGATTTGTCCGGCAGTACCGATAATCTCCGGGTGGTCGGCCTTGCCGATAATGACGATGTTTTGGCCGTTTTCTGCCAGGCGGCGAATTTTTTTGTGTACTTTTTCCACCAGCGGGCAAGTGGCGTCAATCAGCTTCAGGCCAAGATCTTCGGCTTTGCGATACACATCAGCTGGAGCACCATGCGCGGAAATAATAACCGGTCGGCGGCAATCTCTGACTTCGGAAAAATCTTCTACAAAGACAACGCCGCGTCTGCGCAAAGAGTCAACCACATGCTTGTTATGGACGATTTCATGTCGGACATACACCGGTGCGCCATATTTTTGCAAGGCTTGCTCCACCAGATTGATCGCACGCCGGACGCCGCCGCAAAACCCGCGAGGCTGCGCCAGATAAAGGTCAAAAAAAGGAGCGCTTATTTTTTGAGACATAACTGGAGATCTTCATAATTCATGTGATGATCAACTGCGCCAAGCAGAGTGTAGGTCGGCACCGAGGAAAAAATTGTTTGCGCAATGGCAAGAATATCATCCAAAGTCACTTTTTCGATCCGTTCAACCATCTCTTCAATCGGGATAATCCGATGATAAATCAGATGCTGTCGAGCCAGCACTTCCGCAACCGAGGAAGAACTTTCCAAAGACATCAGCATGCTGGCTTTAAGCTGGGTTTTGGCACGCTCAAGCTCTTTAGGAAGGACTTTGTCATTGCAGACTTTTTTGATTTCATCAATAATAACCGGCATAAGAGTGGGCAGATCTTTGGCGCCCGTACCGGCATAAATTCCAAACACGCCTTCCTGCGTATGCGAGCCGGTAAAACTGTAAACGGAATATACCAAACCGCGTTTTTCCCGAATTTCTTGGAACAAACGTGAGGACATACCGCCGCCGAACAAAGTGGAAAATAAAACAATCGGATAATATTGTTCAGAAGCGTAAGGCACGCCCCGAAAGCCCAAAATCACATGAGCTTGTTCAATGGGACGCGATTCCAGATAAAAACCGCCGCTGTAATGCTGTTTTTCCGGTGTAAAGTTGACATTGGTGCGAATGCCGCTCATACGTTGCCGCACCATATTGACAAAACGCTCATGTTCAATATTGCCGACAGCGCAAACCACCATATTTTCAGCCGCATAATTACTCCGTAGATATTCCTGCAAAGTTTCCCGGGTGAAAGCGCGAACAATTTCTTTTGGACCAAGAATGGAGCGTCCGAGCGCCTGGTTTTGAAAAGCTTTTTCTTGAAAATAGTCGAAAATGATGTCGTCCGGGGTGTCGATGGTCTGTTTGATTTCCTGCACCACAACTTCGCGCTCTTTTTTAAGTTCTTCTTCCGGAAAGGTGGAATTGATCAAAGAATCAGCCAGCACGTCAAGTGCCAGTTCCGCATCATCCTTAAGCATTTTGGCATAATAAGCGGTAAACTCCCGGGACGTATAAGCATTTGATTGCCCGCCGACATCTTCAATGGCTTCGGAGATATCCAGCGCGCTGCGTGTTTTGGTGCCCTTAAATGACATATGTTCCAGAAAATGCGAAATGCCGTTGACTTCCGGATGTTCATACGCCGACCCTGTCTTAACCCAAATTCCCAAAGAAACTGTTTCAAGCTGAGGGTTAGAAGATGTAATCACCCGCAGGCCATTGGCTAAAGTAGTAATTTTTGACTGCATAATTTGATAGATTCCGTTTTATTTTATAATGAATACTGCTATATATGATTTTAATTTATAGCTCATAATTCAAAAAAGGAAAGGATTTAATTTATGGAAATGAAAATTCCGCGTTTTGCTGTTGTGCTGTCGGGTTGCGGCGTCTTTGACGGGACAGAAATTCACGAAGCGGTGTTGACCATGCTGGCCATTGAGCGAGCCGGAGCACAGTACCAGTGTTTTGCGCCGAATACCTGGCAAGCGCGGACGATTGATCACTTCACCGGCAACGCGATTGCCATTGCCGGAGATGAAGATAATCGTAATGTTTTAGCCGAGTCGGCACGTATTTGTCGTGGTCAGGTAAAAGATTTGGCAGAATTTCAGGCGCGTGATTTTGAAGGAATCGTTTTCCCCGGCGGTTTCGGTGCGGCGCTAAATCTGAGCAATTTTGCCGTCAAAGGGGCGGAATGCGAGGTAAATGAAGAGGTGCGCCGTGCCTTGGAGGAAAGTTATCGCCAGGGGCTGGTCATCGGCGCCATGTGTATTGCGCCGGTTGTGATTGCCCGTGTTTTGGGCAAAGAGCACATCAGACTCACAATTGGCAATGATAAAAACACCGCCGCTGGTCTGGCTAAAATGGGAGCGCTCCCCGAAGAAAGAAAGGCCACGGAAGTCTGTGTGGATGAAGAGCATAAGATTGTGACCACGCCTTGTTATATGCTGGCCCGTTCCATGGTTGAAATTGCCGACGGCACGGCGAATCTTGTCAGTGAGATGTTAGACTTAATGGATTATTAAAGTCAACGCAAAAGAAAACCCTTTCCCGAAAATTCGGGAAAGGGGGAAAATTAAGGATTACTTGCCAAGGTTGATCATCGGGACTGAATTGCCCAGCATGTACTGCGGCAGTTTTCCGTCCCATTTAAGGACAGCCTCATATTCGGTCAGCCCTTTGTTCTTTGCCAAAGCTTGGGACTTAATCTCCATCGCTTCGGCCTCGGCTTTGGCGGTGATAACCTTTTGTTCGGCTTCTTCTTGAATACGTTTGGTGTTATTGACCGCTTCCTGAGCTTTTTGCTCGGCAATCACTTTGTCTTCAATGGCGCCTTCAAACTTATCGGAGTAATCAATATTGATAAATTGAAAACTGATATTTTGGAAGAAGCGCTTGTCAAGACGTTCCTGCAAACCGGCAATAACCGAAACCCGGGCATTGTCCCTGTTGCTCACCAGATCTTGAGCCTGCCATTTTCCGATGACATCTTTCAAGACATCATTCAGAACAGGAATAATCTTTTTTGCCTCATAGTCTTGTCCGACCGTTTCATAGAGGATATGAACGTTAGTCGGATTCAGATCATAAGTAAAGGTATATTCCATCTCGGCTGTCTGCACATCCGACGTATAAGTGGATGTCTTGGCCGTCATCTTTTGAGTCCGGATGTCCATCTCCACCATTGAGGAGATAAAAGGCCATTTGACACCCACGCCGTTAATGTAGGATTTTGGTTCGACCTTGCCCAGGGTAATGAGCACACCTCGGTGTCCTGGCGCAATTGAGTAAATACTCGCAAATAGGACGATAATGATAAACACAATACCAATACCGAAAGCTGCCCACTTCAGGATGTTTCTCAACTCGCTGTTTTTGAATTTTTCCATTTTACTTTGGGTTTTTTAGGTAATGCCGTTTTCGAAAAACTGTGGAATTTCTGCAAGACTGTTCGTGATAAAACAAAGTTTTTTTGACTTTAACTGATCCCTGAAGTGCGTGACTTCAAACTTAAAACAAGCGGGCGGTCCTGCGAAAGACTCTTAGTCAAAAAAAACTTCTGATGCAACAAGCATTTTCATTATGAAGAACAGAATTCCAATTAACAAATATCAAATAAGCATATTTGCCATCCGTTGTGATCCAATTTTTGCATTACAAAATTAATATTAATAATTTGATTCAACGAGAAGTACCTTACCATATTTTAAATATCTGTACAACAAAAATTTGACAAAAATGTCATTTTATGTCACGAAAAATATTTTTACGGTTACCGTTTCTTATCTTTGAAAATGGTTTTAACGGCACGTTTGGCCGAAAGATAAGCACTTTCCATACAACAGGGATAATTCTGCATGGTCCAGTCACCGGCAAGAAACAGGTTGGGGTATTTGCCGTGCGCATTAGCGGGGCGTAAGCTGTTGGTGACCTCATCCTGAGAGATGGTGGCGTGTTTGTGGCAGAGAATTTTAAATGTCGGCACAAATGCAGAATTAACACCGCGCAATTTATCCAATTCTTTCCAGGTTTGTCTGGCCAGTTCTTGCAGATCCATAGCCAATGTGTCAGCCGCGGAAATCGTCACGGCAAGAATATCATCATTAACAAAAATCCAGTCGGCCAGACCATTAACCACGCCGATGAAATTGGCATTTCTGGGCAGAGTAATCTTTTGTGAGGTTTGGTAAAAAATATTGATAATTGCATGATGCGGCAATTCCGGTTCATTCATCAAACGGGCATAACTCCGGTTGTCCACGGCCAGAATCACGACATCTTCAGGGCCGATCTCAATAATCTCGCTGCCAAAATTTAATTGCGCAACTTTGCAAAACTGAGAGTCGATTTTAAGCAGCTTGTGGTCAAACTTCAGTTCATCAACGGAAGATTGAAAAAAATTGGCAAATTTCTGTGACAAATTCTGCCGGGAGAAATAAAGTTTTCTTTTGCCGCCGGTCCAGGGAAAGGTCAGCCACAGGATCTTGCGGATAATATCACGGGCGATTTGCGAGGGCGGTGTGTTGCACATCGATTTCAGGACATGCGCCGCAAAACGCTGTATCTGCCCGGAGAGGATATCTTTTTCCGCATCCCAGAAATAAATCTGTTTTTCCCATTCCGTCCGACCGATAAAGCGCGCCATGTTTTTATTAGCGCCAATCAACGCATGTGTCGCGTTATCCAGCCGCCGGCCAAGATCTTTGTCATCATAAGAATAAGCACGTCCGCCGAGTTTATGAGCAGCTTCATAAACCACGGTACGGATATTTTTATTTCTTTTTTTGATTTCATAAGCGCAAGCCAATCCGGCAATGCCGGCGCCGATAATATGATATGTCGGAATGGCGGCAGACACGTTTGGCTACTTTCCGAAGAAGGCCTTAAGCGCAAGATAAAGTTTGGAGGAACGAGCGACTTTGGGTTTGGGAGAAATAACTTCCCAGCCTCGTTTTTCCATAATATCAAAATAGCGCTTGTATATATAGGCAATTGCTTTAACCGGCCGGGCGGTTTTTTTATCCAGTTTTTTGATCAGTTCAAAGGCCTTGGTATAGTTTTGCTCCGCCACCGAGGCCAATTCCTGTCGTGCTCGCACCAGATTCTTATGCACGACGGCACTAAGCGGATCCGTTGTTTCAATACCGGCTTTTTGTAAAAACTCTGCCGGAATGTACAGCCTTTGCAGCAGGGCATCTTCTTTGACATCGCGCAAAATATTAGTCAGTTGCAGAGCCGTGCCAAGTGAGGTGGCTAGTTCTTCAATCAGTTTCGGATCTGTGCAGCCGAAAATTCTGAGCGATAAATTCCCCGGCACGCCGGCAACGCCGCGGCAATATTGCAGCAGCCGCTGTAAACTCGGAGCCTGAATCGGCTGCGGCAGATCCATGGAAATACAGTCAATCAGCCGGATAAATTCTTCTTTCGGCAGTTTAAAACGCATGCAGTTTTTGTATATTTTGCGGCCGATATCCGTTGTTGGCACTTTTTTATCATAAATATTGTCAATCTCTTGGCGCCAGGCAGCCAGAAGATCAAGCTTTTCTTCCACGGGAGCATTGCCGTCGACAATATCGTCGATATGCCGGAAGAAAGCATAAATTGTATACATGGCATTCCTTTTGGCAGAGGGAAGCAGGCGCATCCCCCAAAAAAAAGAAGTGCCGGATTTTTTAACCATTTTCTGAATATTGTTCATAAAACGTTTGCCGCCTTTCCGGTTTTGCGCATCAGTCCTTGAAGCATACCGATGCTCAGAGCTTTTGCCCAATCCGTGATACTCAAATGTACATGTGTAACCAGCACATCATGTTTAATTATTTTTTTTAACATGGAATTGGTTAAAGAAAGGATAATGCCGATTTGCATTTTCAGTCGTTTGCTTTTAACCAGCGCCGGCAGAACCGAGGCATCCCGCAACATTTTTTGGAGCTTGTCGACAATTTCACCGATCAGTGCTTTGAACTGCGGGGAACTTGCGCTCAGATAAATATCACTGAAACGCACATCGTGTTTGTCCATAAGTTCCTGCGGCAAATAGCAGCGGCGCAGGTTTTCGGCATCTTGGCGCAGGTCTTGCAGATGATTGCTGATCTGCAAAACAGCACATAATGTTTCCGCAGCCAAATAGGCCGAGGGCGGTTCATCATGCAGCGCCAGAATAAAACGTCCGACCGGTGCTGCCGAAAGTCGGCAATAATCAATCAACTGCTCCCAAACGGCAATCGGGGTATTGCGTGCGTCCTGAGTAAAAGCCTTGAGCAAATCTGTATACAAGGAAGCATCCAGCTTTTCGTCATGAAATATCCTGCCGAGACGATATGCATTTTCATTATCGTCGGAGAACTGCTGACCGTTCATGCCGGCAAAAAAAGCTTTTTCGGCCTTATTCAATTTGCTCAGTTTTTCTTCGGTTGTCAAATTTGGCGTATCGGCAATATCATCGGCATAGCGCGCCGCCGCATAATAAGCCTCAACCGTCGGACGCAGCTTTCTGCCGGCCAATGCCGCAACCGGAAAATTTTCTTCATTCATGTTTTTGGAAAAAACGGCGTTCATAATTGTGCAATCCAGTTTTTGATATCGGTCAATGCGCGGCGGCAATAAGCGTTTTTGCGCTCGGAGCCTTTAAGTTTTCGAAACTTGCCGTTGGCGGTTGTTTCGCCGGAGATTGTCGGAAACAGGCCGAAGTTGACATTCATCGGCTGATAATCGTCAAGAGCGGTATCATCTGACAGATGGCCGAGGACAGCGCCGAAAGCCGATGTCCTCGGGGGCAGAGCGGCAGGTCGTCCGCTCAGCTCGCAGGCCGCAAAATATCCGGCCAGAAAACCGGTGGCGGCGCTTTCAACATAACCTTCGCAGCCGGTGATTTGCCCGGCAAAACTCAAATGCGGCATAGACTTCAGCCGCAGATACTCATCAAGCAGCAAAGGACTTTTCAGAAAAGTATTTTTATGAATGCCGCCAAGTCTGGCAAATTCGGCCTGTTCAAGCCCGGGAATCATGCGAAAGATACGTTTTTGCTCGCCATAACGGAGCTTGGTCTGAAAGCCGACCATGTTGCGCAGGGTATCCTCCTGATTATCTTGCCGCAATTGCACAACCGCATAAGGTTTGACGTCGGGGTGATGGCTGTTGGTCAGTCCGACCGGTTTCATCGGACCAAAAAGCAGGGTATCTGCGCCGCGTTCGGCCATCACCTCAATCGGCAGACAGCCGTCAAAATAGCGAGGTTGTTCAAAATCATGAAATTCGGTTTTTTCTCCGCGGCGCAGTTCTTCAACAAAAGCATAGTATTGTTCTTTGTTCAGCGGGCAGTTGATATAGTCGGTTTGGTTGCCTTTGTCATAGCGCGATTGGTACCAGGCAATGTTAAAATCAATACTTTCTTTATAGACAACCGGGGCAATGGCATCATAAAAGTTCAAGGCTTGACGACCGGTGGCTGCCAAAATGGCTTCAATCAGCTTCGGCGAGGTAAGCGGCCCGGAGGCAATGATCCAGCGCCCGGTATCCGGCAGGGAAGTAATTTCCTCACAAACAAAGTTAATATTAGGGTGTGCCTGCAGCTTTTGGGTAACGGCTTGGGCAAAGCCGTCACGATCCACCGCCAGCGCGCCGCCGGCCGGAACTTGTGTCTCATCGGCGCATTGCATGATCAAAGACCCTGCCAGCCGCATTTCCTGATGCAACAGACCAACGGCACTGGCGGTGCAGTCATCCGAACGCAGAGAGTTTGAACAAACCAGCTCGGCGCAATAGGCTGTTTTGTGCGCCGGAGAAAATATAGCCGGGCGCATTTCATGCAAAACCACGCCGATACCGCGGTTTGCCAGCTGCCAGGCCGCTTCCGAGCCGGCCAACCCGGCGCCGACAATATGTATTTTGGGGCTGTCCATTATCGCACTCTCCGCTAAAACATCCATTTTATAAAGGCTTTGCGCATAAATGTAAACAAAAACTTCTATTTGATAAGTTGAGGGAAATATTTGCCAAGCTGCATAAAAACATCTATAGTAAAACAGATTTTAAACTTTTTTGGACAAAATAATGGGCTATCGGATTTTTTTCGGGCTGTCGGGAGTCTTGTTTTCAGCTTCTCTGGCTTTGGCCAGCGAGGATATGGACAGTCTTATGTTTGGAGCCGAGCCGCCGGTGGAAGTCGTCGAGACGGAAACACCGGTTTTGCCGCCGGCTTCCGGTAATGCAGGGCAAAAGCCGACAGACAACAAGCCTCTGCCTGCGGCCGTAGCCGGCATGACTCAGGCGCCCGAGCAAGAAAGCCGTGTAGTAGAAAATATATCGGCAGCCGAAGCCCCGATTCCTGAAATTGAAAAAGGTGAAGGGCTGACAGATACGCTGAAAAAAGATCAGGGGCAGTCGGCACCGAAGCTTCCCCTGCCCAAAGTTGAAGGGACCTGGGTTGATAAACTGGCGGCAACAAATCCGCTGGAACTGATCAAAAAGAGTGCGGATGAGAGCAGTGAGTTGGAAGAAATGGTCAAAGCGGCCCGCCAGGAGCAGCCCGGTTCAAAAAAGTCCAATGCTTCAGTGTTTGACATTTCCGGCGTTATGCTGCGCATGAGTTTACAACAGGTGGATGATATCATGAAAAACCGGGGATTTCGCAAAATCATGCAAAAATATCAGATTCCCAATTTTATTAAATGGCGTAATGAGGAATACTGCCGCGGTACGGGGGTGGTTGGCTATGAACGGACACAAGCCTGTGTAGTTCAGAAGGCCAAAAAGGATAATCATCAATATGTTCAAACCACCAAATATGCCAAATTTGACACCAAAGAAGAAATAGAAGTCACTTTCACCAGTAATTTTACCGAAAATAAAGTTTACAAGGTCGAATATACTTCTCAGGCGTCCAATATAACCGGCAATAGTCAAAAGGCCATTTATCTGCGCAATATAAAAATTTACGATTTTTGGAAAAAAATTAACCAAAAGTATGGTAAGCCCGATGACAAAGAAGCTGTCATCTGGGGGTTGGGCGGTAATAAACCTTATCTGAAAGCCAAAACCGGGTGGCTGCGACTGGAAGATCCGATGTTGCGCGAGCTGGATTATACCCGGATGTCGCGAGAGGATCAGCGATACATGAACACTGATTTGTACAATTTTTAGGAAATTGCCGCCATGAAACAAAATCTTTCCGAATTAATCAGCACCAGACTCAGCCATGATGTCATCGGCAATGTCGGTGCGGTTGCCAATGCGGTGGAGCTTATGGAAGAAGGAGATGTTGACTTTTGGGATGACATCAAGTCTATTCTGAAAAATAATGCCGCCGTATTAATGGCGCGTCTGAAATTTTTTCGGCTTGCTTTTGGGCTGCATAACGCAAATTTGGAAAATCAGGATGTTTTGCGGGAGACAGCTTCGGCCTATCTGTCGACGTTAGGCAGCAGGAATACGCCCATTAATTTGGAATGGACTCCGATTCCTTCAGCATACGGCCGTGCGGCGCTGCTTGGTGTGATGACGGTCGCCGACACGTTGATCCGCGGCGGAACAATCAGCGTTCGCCCGTATCAGAAAGGCATCTCGGTTGTTCATAACGAAGACGCGCAGATTTCGGCTGAAAAAGTTGCTTTGTTAAAAGACAGTGTCAATGCCGGGGAAACGGCTGCAGATGCGCAGCTGGCGCCATTGGCCGCTTTGCTGGCCTTGGTGAAAGAGGGCAGCCTGCGGATTTATCTGGTAAACAGAGCGGGACTGGGATTTGTATTTGAATAGCGGAAGGAAGATTTGATGTTGCGTTGTATCATAGCGGACGATTCCAAAATCATGCGGATGCTTCTGCGCAAAATTATGGAAAATTTTAATTTTGAAGTCGACGAAGCTGAAGACGGAGAAGAGGTAATAGAGCTCCATGCTCAGACCCCGGCGGATCTGATCATCAGCGATTGGAATCTGTCGTCGATGGATGGGATAGATGTGCTTTATAAAATCAGAGCCGATCGCAAAATCAAGCAACCGCGTTTTGTTTTTTGTTCGTATGTCAAAGATGCAGAAATCATAAAACAGGCGCTGGACGGCGGCGCCGATGACTTTATTATGCGCCCGTTTGATGAAGATATTATCGCGTCCAAGCTCGCGATTATGAAACTGCTGTAAAGAGGATAAATAATGAAAAGGCAGGATTTTGAATTTTTGGTTGATTTGCTTCGTCGTAATGCCGGTTGGGAATTTGACGAGCAGCAATATTTTATCTTGGATAAAAAAATTTCCAATTTTATCCGTGAAAAGGCCTATCCTTCGGTGGAAGACCTGGTGGCCGAACTGAAGGTCGGTTCCAGAGCTTTGATTGCGCAGGTTGTTGAAAGCATGGCTTTTTCGGACACATCTTTTTGTCGTGATTATGAAATTTTTGAACAGTTTCAGGAAGTTCTGCTGCCGCGGATTATTGACAATAACCGTTCTGGCAAAAGATTGCGCTTTTGGTCGCTTGGCTGCAGCACCGGCCAGGAGGCGTATTCAATAGCTTTTGCTCTGAAACGGAAACTGATAGGCCTTGAAAACTGGGATATTCATATTCTCGGCACCGATATTTCTTCTTTGTCCATTGCCAAAGCACAAAAAGGTTTATACAATAATTTTGAGGTGCAGATGGGGCTGAATGCGCGCAGCATACTGGATTTTTTCACGCCGGAAGATGATCAGTGGCGGATCAATCCGGATGTTGCCAAAATGGTTGAATTCCGCCGCTACAATCTGTTAGACCGGCTGACCACCACGTCACGGTACGAAATTTTGTTCTGTCGCAATGTCTTGCGCTACTTTGCGCCGGAATATCAGGAACAAATTCTCAACCGCGTCAGTCAGGTTCAAACGCCCAACGGTATTTTATACCTGGGTAAAAACGAACATGTGCCGGCTGTTGAAAAATTTTATGAAAAGATCAGCGGCTTCAGCAATGTTTATATGTGTAAAAATGCGGGTATGGAACGTCCGCGGCTGCAAAATATTGTGGACTTTGCCGATTCCGAGAGTCTGGCTATGCCGAGCTTTGTGCGCCCCAATATCTTGTCTGAGAAGAGACCTTTTGCCTCAGAGGCATTTAAGAAAAAAGTGTTCTGATATTGTAAATTTTCAGGCGGTCTAAGCCAGGCTTTTGCGCTTGATAACAAATTTTCTGCCGCAGATATCCAAAATATTTGTCCGACAGTCGATATCAACCAGCTTATAATAGGCAAGAAATTTGCCGAGCCTGAATTTATAGCGGATTGAAGGATAAAAACGGGAGAAAATTTCCTGCCAGTGTTCAAAGCCGGGACGGCTGACAACTTCTTTTTCATAGCGTTTTGTCTGCAGAATAATTTGCCGCATGTATGCTTTTTTCTTAACAGTGTTGTTCTGATGCCAGCGGTAGGAAAACAAAACATCATCAAGATATTTCATTTTACCGATTTTAGAAAGCTGCAGCATCATATACCAGTCTTCCAGCGGTGCCTCTGGTTTATATCCGCCGGTTTGACGCAGTGCTTTTGCCGTGATCAGATACCCGTTGGGAACATAATTCCGGGTGACAAAATTTTCATAGGCGCCGAAGGACTCTGAGTGAAAATCTATATCAGGATAAAGACTTTGCAAAAATGCACCGAAAGTATGATATTTTGCAACTGTCAGCGGCACATTGTTTTGGTGTGCATCCCAGCCGGTGCGCTCGGAGCTCGTGTCAATCAGTTCATTATCACCCACAACCAGCACATATTCCGGGTGTGAGGTTAAAAATTTAACCTCAACGGCCAAAGCATGGCTTTTAGCCACATCGTCTGAAGCAATAAAATAAATAAAATCTCCTCTGGCCAATTCTATCAGCCGGTTCATAGTCCGGCAGGTGCCGCTGTTTTTCTGCGTCAACATCACCACGCGGACAAAGCGGTTTTCGCATTTTTCTTTCAGGGAAAATATCTGCTGCAGGGTGCCATCGGTAGAACCGTCGTCAATAATCAGCAGTTCAATATTCCGGTATGTTTGCAAGATAATGGATTCAATCGTCTGCCGAATATATTGTTCATGGTTATAAGCGGGAATGCAAACGGATACAAGCGGTGCATCATTGTTCATTTTATAATTCCTCAAATTTGAATTTTTTAGTTTTTTTCAGCCGAAAATCCGGTCGAAATTCATCAAATATCTTACGCCAGTGAATATGATCATTGCACTTGGCCGTGACATTGTTTTCATCGGTAAAAAAGGCCACCCGGCGGATAAAAAAGCCTGGATCTTGCAATTTTTTTTCCAAATCCGGCTGCTTCCCTTGTTCCAGAATCAACAGCAGGTCAAACGAATTATGACACAGACTTTGCAAGGTTGCAAACAACAGGCGAAGTTTATCGGCGAGGGCAGTGTCAAGAATGTCGCTTGGCGCTAATTTGTATATATACAAATTTTTTTTGCCATCCGCCGCGGTTTGGCGGAATTTCTGTTTTAGGTGGTTAAGCCGGGAAAAAAGTTCTTCCCGGTCGGCTGTGATGACATCATCGAAAGGATTTTCCCGCCACACACTGACGGGCGCTTTTCCATGAAAACAAATGCCCGTATTCTGGCAGCGCCACATCGGATTAGTGTTTTTAAGACCGCCGGCGGCAATAGTTTCAATATTGCTCAAAGCAGCGGTAAGGTGTGCAAGGTCGATACAATTGGCCCAGGCAAACAAACTGCTTTCAACAAAATGATATTTTAAAAAGAATTGAAAAGAAACTTCGCAATTATAGCCAAGAGAAATGATATGACCGTAGTATTTTTGATGCCGTGGTCGCAGCAGCCGGCGCAAAGAACTAAACAAAAGCATTAATTGCCTCCGCAATTTGCGCCGCTTCTTCATCGGTCAGCACCGGAGAAATCGGCAGAGACAAAACTTCGCGGTGCAGTTTTTCGCTGATTGGGAAGTGTTGTTCACGCCATTCCTGATATGCTTCTTGTCGATGTGGCGGTGTCGGATAATGAATATTGGTCTGAATGCCTTTTTCAGCCAGAAATTTTTGCAGTCTGTCGCGTTCGGGGCAGCAAATGGCAAAAATATGCCAGACATGTGCCGTCTCATTTACCGCTTGCGGCAATGAAATCAGCGGATTATTAATATGCCGCCGATAATAGGTGGCAATTTCGCGCCGTCTGTTATTATCGGCATCCAGGTGAGCCAAACGGACATCCAGTACGGCCGCCTGTAACTCATCCAACCGTGAATTAACGCCTTTATACAGATGATGGTATTTACGGTCGCTGCCATAGTTGGCCAAGGCTTTTATTTTTTCATACAGGGCGGTGTCATTAGTGGTAATGCCGCCGGCATCGCCCATAGCGCCAAGATTTTTACCCGGATAAAAGGAGAAAGCTGCCGCATCGCCGAGGCTGCCGACACGTTTTCCATGATAAATTGCCCCATGAGCCTGCGCGGCATCTTCAATAACTTTCAGATGATGCTTGGCGGCCAGCTTGTTTATGGAAGCCATATCGGCGGCTTGTCCATAAAGATGAACGGCAATAATCGCTTTGCTTTTTTTAGTCAAAGCAGCCTCAATTCGCTTTGGGTCGATATTGCGGGTTTCCGGGTCTGGTTCAACCAAAACCGGCGTGCAACCGTTTTCAGATACGGAAAGAATGGTTGCAATAAAAGTATTGGCCGGGACAATAATTTCGTCACCTGGACCAAAACCATATGCGCGGATAATCAGTTTCAGAGCGTCTAACCCGTTGGCAACGCCCAACGCGTGGCGAACGCCGCAAAATGCAGCAAAATTTTGTGCAAAGCGCTCATTTTCTTTTCCTTGCAGATACCAGCCGCTGTCCAGAACACTTTTGAACCGGGCGTCAATTTCGTCTCGGAAGCGTTCGTTGATTTTATGTAAATCCAAAAACTTTATCATATGATTCCTTTTTTACGAAGTTTATAAGCCGCCCAGTCATATATTTTTTTAATCAGACGGTATTTGAGCTTTTTTAATTGCGGATGCAATATCAGATTAATTTCTTTTTTGTGATTTAAGCAAATTGTTAAGACATCAAAAAATTTTTCACGGGCTTCCAAACAGAAGCTTTGATTTTCTTTAGCCTGATTCAAACAGGAAAGACAATGACAAATTTCTTTCCAGGCTTTGCCAATAAAAAATTGATGATACCTGCCGTCAAAATAGCGGTCATAATCTATAAAACACCGAGCTTGAATTGCCGCTTTTTCAAAATCGTTCAATCCCGTCCATATGCCGCCGGACAACAAACGGTAAACACCGCTGCTTTCATTGACAAAATGTGCTTTGCCGCTGTGCAAATGCATGATGAATCTGTCGGCGTCTCCTTCAAAAGATCTTTCAGCATCAGTGCCGACAGCGTGTTGCACAATGTCGGGAATGCCATTGCGGTAGATCGTATTTCTGAACACCATTCCGGTTGTTTGTGAAAAGAAAATCTTGTCATGTAAAAAATCATCAAAAGTAAAATCGGCCGTTTTCAGTTTTGTCTGCACATAAAGGCGCGAACTTCCGTTTTCACGGAGCGTCGTCACGTTGGTATAATAAATACTGAAATCCTTGTTTTTCTCCAAAAAGTCCACAGCTTTTTGCAAATAAGCGTCGTCTGTCCAATAGTCATCGGCATCAAGTAACGTAAAATAAGGCGTTTTTGTTTGCGCTTTGGCCCGCAGAATATTTTGGAGATAGCGGCCGTTTTCTTTATTTTCTAAAACACGGATAATGTTTGGATATTTTTGTGCATAAGCGCGGATAATCTCAAGGCTGTTGTCTTTCAAAGAGTGGTCATCGGTAATGAGCAGGCAAAACGGAAAAGACGTCCTTTGCGCCAGAACGGATTCGATAGCCTGTCCGACATACCGGGCCTGATTATAATTGGACATAATCACTGTCAGTTTGGGGTGTCGCATTGTTTGTCTCTTTTGGTATATTTTATTTTGATAATTCCGAACAGGACCAAAGTCCTGCGGCGGCCGTTTTTGATTTTTGCGAAAAGTTTAAATTTTCTTCGCCCAAAGTGTTTTTTGCCGCGGCGAAAGGCAGCAATGAGTTTGCGATCATCTCTGTCCTTAGGGATTTCATTTCTTTTTTTCTTCATCTCATCCAAAATATCCAGGCGGATGAATTTGATGCCGTGCCAATAAAAATGCCGTCGTGGATCATAAATAATTTCAGTTTTGCTGCAGGGATAGTAGACGAGTTCAGTTTCATGAGAGGAAAGATCATTGCTTTGCGGTGTAAACGGCATATTTCCGGCATAGAGAAAATCCAAATCGCTGCTTTGCCGCAGACCGAGCAGGTTAAGCGGCGTGCTACCAACGCAGCAGATATCGTTAAGATCAACATTTTGTTCGTTGGCTTCTTTTCTGAGCTGCTCAGTCATGACGTCAAATTTTTTATCTTCAAAGTCGAAGGGGCAAAAATTCAGCAAATGAAGAGAATCCTCATTAAAATAAGTCTCTGCCAGCCAAAGAGCTTCTTCCCGCGTGTCATTGATGTGCACACTGTAGTTTCCCAAGGCCAATAATTCTCTGATTTCTGCTTTGGCCTGCACGGCTTTTTCTAGACTGTCGCACACAAAGACATAGGCTCGGAGCGGCCGGCGTCCCATCGATTTTCGGGCGTGAGCCTGCGCACCGGCAAAATGGTTTTCCGTCGAACCGATCCAGGGTTCTCTTTCCCAGAATGAGCCGTAAGAAAGCTTTTTCAAATTGACATAACCGTTAAAAGTCAGATGAACATCTTTTTGATAAAAAATAAAACCGTATTTTTCAAGAATTTGTTCGACTTGTCTGTCTTTGGCTTGGTCTGCAACAGCATGCAGATTGACGATATAGGCGTAGGGATTAAGCCTGACATATTCCAGAGCGGCATAATCGGCAAACAGAGGGTTAAGTCCTTTGTCGCGGAAAAATTTATAATCATATAAATCGTGTCGGCCGTCCGGAGTAAGTGCCACATCCAGGCCGAGAACGGCAGCACAGGCAAGGCGGTGAGCGCCGTCGCTGATCTCTCCGTTGTCGCCGATCGGGATCAGACCTTTGCTTTTGTCAAAACCATGAGTCTGCATATTGGCAAACAAACATTCAAAAGCGCGAATAAAATCTTCGGGTGAATTTTTGGGATGCCCGTCGCTCGGCTCCTGCTCAAAAAAATGATTAAATGCCCGAATATGCTCAAGATACATCTCCCGGAAAAAAGGGAGATTCTTATCTTTATACCGCAAATAAAGATATTTAAAAATCAAATCAAACCGTTTGGAGCAAAGCAGTAGGCTTAAAGCGTTTGTTTGCATTTTTATAACTCCAGACGGTAAAAATTATAAGCAACGCTGCGGGCGCCGAAACTTTCTTTCTGGGCACACAGACCGGTATTGAACACAGTACCGTTTTGCTCGGTAGAGATACCGAAATCAAACCATTTCTTTTTCCCCTGAAAATAATCAATCAAGTGCTTGATCAAAAGATCCAGACCGCCGATTTGTCTGGCAGTTTCGTTAGCAGCCAGATATTGCGTATGCACGCAGTTTGAGTATATAAAAACAAGGGCGCCGGCAATCATTTGTCCGCCATGCATTGCCGTCCATAAACGAATATTTTCCGGAAAGCGGGATTTCAGTAATACCAGCTCGGCAGCCGTATGTACGGCTTTGGTTTGATGATGCTGCCACAAAACCTGATTTTCCAGCCGGATAAAATTTTCAAAATCTTCCGATTCCGCAACAGAAACATTTTCCCGCCGGGCACGGGCAATTTGTGCTTTTCGGCCTTTAGACATTTTTTGCGGATTTTCCAGATCAATAACTGAAGCAACATCGCTTCGCCATAAATTGGCGCCGTGTTGCAGCAATGGCCATAAATATTCTTCCGCCGGAATAAGATGATAAATATAAGGAACGCTTTTATAAATAAATTCATGGATTTTGCGGTCGTGCAGATAAGTTATCAAAGCGTCGACACAATCGTTAATATGATGTTGTTTGGTTTCCGGCGCAGTGAAAAAGCCGCCGTAAGTCAGCCCGCCGTGCGAGCAGAGGACGCCGTCTTGTACCGAGGCCGGCAGCAAAGCAACCAGTTTGTCATCGTCATAAAACAATAGTGAAAAATCAGTAAAACGGTCGGCATGATATTCCATAAAATTGCGATGGAACATAAACATCGGTGATTTTGAACGATCAATAAAATCATCCCATATGTCATGAAATTCCTGGGTATATTGAAAAATTCTAATCATGAGCAACCTCATGCAAAAAAAGAGCGTAGTCCCGGATATAGTCTGCTTCATCATAATGTTCGGAAGCCAACACCATGAGAACGCAATCTGCAGAAAAATGAGTAAATTCCCGCCAAATATTATGCCGAAGATAAAGTCCTTGCGCCGGATTGTCAAGATGCACAACTGTGCGCCGGCAGCCGTCATCCAGAACAAAATCACAGCTGCCGGCCAGGCAGAGGATAACCTGTTCAAGCTGGCGGTGGGCATGTTTTCCGCGGATGGCATCATAAGATGTTCCCCAAATGTAATAAACCCGCTTAACGGCAAAGGGGAAATCCGCTCCTGCTTCCAAAGCGACCAGATTTCCCCTGAGATCACCGTGTATTTTGAAGTCAAGTAATTGATACATTGAGCCCGTACCATAAGGTTGATGCATGTTCAAAACAGCCCGAATTAACGGACGTTAGATTTCCGAGTTATAATGCAAAGTCTGAAAAAAAGCGAAACCGAAGAAACAAGCGCGGCAGAGAAATTTTTATTGCAAACAAAATTAAACTAAAGTATAAGAAAATCTAACGTCCGTCAGATTTTCCGATCTTTTGCCCGGGACAGGAAGTTATAAATTGTTTTCGTGCTGACCCCGACAGATTCAGCGATTCGCGTTTTAGAAACTCCCTGAGCCAGAAGTTGAAATATTTCATTTTCTTTACCGTCCAAAACATGTTTTTTGTTTTTACTGCCGAAAGCGCGGCCGAGCTTGTGCCCGCAGGATTTAAGACGCAGCAGGGATTCTCTGGTTCTCTGGCTGATGAGGTCTCGTTCAATTTCCGCGGCCAGCCCGAAGGCAAAAGCCAGAACCTTGCTTTGCAAATCGGCTCCGAGTTTATAATTGTCTTTAATTGTCCGTACCTGAACATTTTTCTGCATGCAAATGTTTAATATAGACATAATCTGAAATAAATTGCGCCCCAGCCTGGAAATCTCCGAAGCAATCAGAATATCGCCGGATTTCAGCCGTCGCAGCAAGACGCCCAAACGCCGTTCTTCAAAACTTTTGCTGCCGCTGACGGTTTCCCGGATCCAGCAGTCAATCAAAAAATTTTCCCGTTGGCAAAAATTGATGATTTCAAATTCCTGATTATCAAGATTCTGTTTCCCTGTACTCACTCTGATATAGCCGTATATCATGACTCCTCCTTTGCTTATGATAAGAATTTATTGTTTGGAAAAGTTTGGGCAAAAAAGTCGAAACCGGCAGGCAAAATAAAATCCGAAACAGCTTTATGGCATAGCCGTTCCGGATTATATCAAACAAGTGTGAGGGAAAAATTATTTGTGCAAATTTTCCCTGAAGAATTTTTCTATTTTATCAAAAGGGATGACATCCATTTTATAATACAAATCCGTATGATTGGCATTTGGGATAATCATCAGTTCTTTATTATTGCCCGTAAGTTTTTTAAAAGCATCTTCCGAGAAATAGCGGCTGTGTGCTTTTTCGCCGTGTATCATCAAAACCGGATTTTTGATGCTGTAACTATAAGACAAAATCGGCTGTGTAATTAAAGACAAAGCAGAAGTGGCATTCCATGCTCCGTTAGAACCGATTGAACGCTTATGAAATCCGAGCGGTGTTTTATAAAAATTAACATAGTCTTTGACAAATTGCGGCTCATCACCGGTCAGCTTATCTGGCAGCGGTGCCGCCTTGGCATGAATACCAGTTTGAGCATCTTGCGTCCGCAGATTGTTCAGCTCTTTGCGCATTTCATACAAATCTTCATCAGACATGGAGTCGTTATAACCTCTGGCCGTAACGCGTGTCATATCATACATAGTTGAGGTGACGGTTGCTTTGATGCGTGTATCCTGAGCGGCGGCATTCAGGCCAAAGCCGCCAAAACCGCAAATGCCGATAATGCCGATTTTATCGGGATCAACTTCCGGCAAGGTGAGCAGATAGTCGACAGCCGCGCTGAAGTCATCGGTGTTAATATCGGGCGAAGCCACATCGCGGACAGCGCCGCCGCTTTCACCGGTGAAAGAAGGATCAAAAGCCAGGGTAATAAAACCTCTTTCGGCCAAAGTCTGAGCATATCGGCCCGACACCTGTTCCTTAACAGCACCAAATGGCCCCGATACGGCAATGCCCGGCAAAGGAGCGTTGCCTTTATTTTTTGGCAGGTACAAATCACCGGCCAAGGGAATGCCAAAACGATTCTTGAAAACAACTTTATGCGTATCGACTTTATCACTTTTCGGAAAAGTTTTATCCCACTCTTTGCTTAAAATAAGTTGTTTGTCAGTGTCTTTGAAAAATCCGAAAAAATAAAATGCCGCACTGGTCAATAAGACGCCGACGGCCACAGAACCGAGAATTGTCATCATTTTCATGCTTTTACTGTCCTTTAAGATTGAAACCTAACAATTAAATGTATAATTTTTAGAGTAGACTCTAAGTCAATAACTTTATGCTGTTATTTTCACTCTGTGGAAAAAGGGCCGAGTAGAAATAATGCCCCAACGCCGCATTGCCCCATAGGGCAATGACGGCAACCAGTCCGGCAAAAAGTTTATTCATCGTATTTTTCCTCATAAATCGGTTTATAATTGTCAACATCGGCCTCTTTAATCAGGTTGATGGTTGTCATCGCATTGGCCAGCCCGATATAAGGAATGGCCTGCACCATCACCGCCAGCAGATATTCTTTGTCATTACCGGCTTTAAGTGCACCGACAACATGCGCGCGAAGCTGTTTTTCCGCGCCGAGAGTGGTCAAAATAACCAGCGCCAGCAGTTCGCGCTGTTGAACTGTTAAACCGCCGCGGGTATAAAAATCGCCGAAACAAAAGTCGGTCAGGGTATTGGGGACAATGTCTTTATATTCTCCCGGCAAAGATGCCATCGCTTTTTTTACTTCATTGCCATAAAGCTCCTTTTGGACAGCCAAGCCTTTTTCATGCCGGTCGGCATCTGTTGTCGTTCCGGTATCTGCCAGCGGCAGTTTAATATTTCTTTCCCGGGCAACTTCATTAAAAACGCCGATAGCGTTCAATGTCCGCGGAAAGCCGATAAACGGTGCGCATTGATAAATAGCCTCGCGGATTTCCAATGGGGAATTACCAACATTAAGTGCCGCGCCAATATGTGCTTTTAGCTGCGGCAGTGTCTGCATGGTTGCCAAAGCAACCACCGTCACCAGTTCACGTTCTTTATTATCCAGATTACCGGTATAAAAAACTTCTCCGAAAATATTACGTTGCAAAATTTCCATAAATTCCGGATCAGTCGGATTAGGCGATCGCTTGTCCAAAAAAAGTTGTTCATAGGTTTGATCGGCACGCTCGCTTCTAGTCATGTTTTCATTCTCCTTTGCGTTAACAAAACCGGCATGAAACACCAATATCATAAGTAAAACATAATGAAAAAATTTCATGCGCACCTCCGAAAATTGGTTAAAGACTATTTATATTATGCTTGACACCTGTAGCAAAATACAATACCGTTTTTTTATAAAGCTATAAGTTAAATTTATAGTGAGTTTCCCATGGAATTAACGCAATTACGTTATTTTAAGACTGCCGCGGAATGTAATAATTTCTCCGAAGCTGCGGAAAGACTGCATGTTTCCCAACCGGCGCTCAGTCTTTCCGTTAAAAAGCTGGAAGAAGAGCTCGGCGTTCCGTTGTTTGAACGCTCAAAAAATAAAATATGTTTGAACGATGCTGGTCGTCTGGCTTTGACTTATGCCGAGGCCATACTTGCCAAAGCCGATGAGATGAAAAACACATTTTATCAGTTTATCCGCAGAGATAATGTACTGTTGCTTGGTTTTTGCGATCCGGGGCCGATGCGTTTTTCCGTTCCGCTGTTACAAAAACATCATCCGAATATTGATATCACTTCGGCTTTGCTGCCGGATGAAAACAATCTGGAAACATTGTTGCTGACACATCAATATGATGCCGTTATTTCCATCAAAAAGCCGCAAAACGAAAATATCATCACCATACCTTTCGCCGAAGAGGAATTGATGCTCTCAGTTCCGGCCGGTCACCCTTTGGCAACAAAAAAAAGCGTCTGCCTGCATAATGAGCAGGATTTGCAGTTGATAAATTATTCCGGCGACGGGGCCTATGTTCGGCAGATAAAACCTTTCACCGATTGGCTGTCCGATAAATTCGGTATGAAAACTTATAATGATTATTTTGTTTTCCGTCAGTTGCTTAACAATGACAACCGACTGTGTTTCACAACCAAACTTGTCCGACATTATCGCAACGACGGTGCCGATCGCGTTATAATTCCGCTTGAGGACGAAGGGCTAAAAGCATCTTATTGCCTTTCTTATCTCAAAGAAAGCCGAAAATACCTTTCTCCGCTTTTGACTTGGGTGGAAAAGCAGCTTTCATATAACAAAATATAAAAATTGCTGAAGTAAAAAGCCCCGGCACTAAACCGGGGCTTAAAAATGGTGGGTGTGACAAGACTCGAACTTGTGACCTCTACGATGTGAACGTAGCGCTCTAACCAGCTGAGCTACACACCCGCATCGTCCTGTCTGTCATCAATAACAAATTTTCATTCAGGAAACAAGAAAAATTTTTACAATAAACAAAATAAATTATTTTTTGCATATTCTTCAATCTCAAAGCGTTGATGTTTATAGGTTTGTTTGTCTGTGCTCACCCGAATATAACCAATAACAGCCATTGTTTTCTCCTTAAATCTTCTTAAAAATACTGGTCACTTTATTAGAACGATAAAATCAACCAATTTTTATTTTTCCGTCTTCATAAAAAAATCATGAAAAAATAATATGTTGTTTTCTTCCGTTTTAAACAGCTTTGTTTTGTTTGACGTTGGTCACAAAGGTTGGTTTGTGTATAGTAAATTATAATTTTATACCCATTATCTATGGAGAAACTAATGAAAAAGATATCGTTTATGGCTGCATTAACCTTATCAACTATGCTTTCAGCTTGTGGCGGAGGTGGCGGCGGACATAGTTTTGTACCTCCGGCAACGATACCGGATACACCGGGAACGGATACGCCGGAAAACAAGGAAAA
>CALXTL010000007.1 GCA_944391445.1 uncultured Alphaproteobacteria bacterium
CCAAATCTGCCTCTGAATGCAGCGGCAAAACCGTGCTTTATTGCCCTTTCGACAAGACCAAAGCCTATTGCGCCGATGATGTCGATTGTGGTGAAAAGGCCATCGTCGGCGAAATCCGTCTCTGGCCGAGCGCCACGCCGCCCGCCGGCTGGAAAATCTGCGACGGCTCTGCCCTGGATAAAAATACTTATTCGGCCCTTTACAATGTTATCGGCACCACTTATGGCGGATCCGGAAATAATTTTTATCTGCCAAACTTCAAAGGTCGTGTTCCTGTCGGTGTGGGTCAGGTCTATGACGGCAGCACTTATACCTATACGCTGGCTGAAACCGGCGGAGAAAACTTTGTACAACTTTCTTCAGATCAAATTCCCGATCATAAGCATATTATGCCCTGGGGGGAAAAATATACAAGCGAGTACTTTGCACCATGGGGGTCTACGACGATGGGAAATCGCGGCTCCGGTGAATATGATAAAGATAACAAATGGTATTACTCTTCTTATATGGTTAGCCGTGCCTCTTACAGAAAAGCCCCTACTAAAAAAGGTGAATCTTGGACGACATCTGCCTCTTGTGCCAGCGACAGAACAAGCTCTTGTGCAACATCATACCATGAAAACCGTATGCCGTTTTTGGTTATCAATTATATTATCTATGTCGGAGATGCCGGAACATCCGGCTCGTCAGATACCGGAACACAGTGTAAAGAGCAGGGATATTTCGCCCTTAACAACTTAAAATGTTTAACTGGTTTTACCGTAGAATATTGCCCTTATGATAATAATTATGGTAAATGTGTCAGCGGCGGTGACAGCAGCGACTGCATCGCGTTGGGCTTTACCAAAAATCCAACCTGTGCGACCGGAGTGCTTAAAATGCGCTGTCCGTATGATTCCAGTTATGCCAAATGCGCTGCCACAACCATAGACAAAGATGATTGGATTAATGACGATTTAATTAATGATGATTTACTGGTGCGAGACGATAATTTGGATTTAGAGTATACTAAATAAGTCGCTATTGGTCAAAATTTCCCGCATAGAAACAGAACTGTTTCTATGCGGTTTTTATAAAGCTGTATCATTTGACCTGGATGTCCGGATCAAGTCCGAACATGACCGTGTTTATTGGTGCGGCGTGCCTTAAGAGATGTCCGGGGCAAAGTTGGGCATGACAGCTGCCCGCGACTATTTGCCCCGAAGTTTTTCTTAAAAATTAGCAATCCGCGCCAATGCTTCTTCAACCTTGGCTTTTTTCTCCTCGGCCTCAGCCCGGCGGCGGCGCTCTTCAGCCACAACCTGTGCCGGTGCGCGTTCGACAAAGCCTGAATTGCTTAGTTTACGGGCATAATTTTCAATGTTTTTATTCAGCTGTTCCAGCTCCTTGCCCAAGCGTTCGCGCTCGGCGGCAAAATCAACTACCCCCTTCAAAGGCAGTAAAAGAGTACATTCATTAAACACCTGCTGAACCATATCCGGGCTCATGGCATAGTCATCGCCGACGCATTCGATTTTCTCCAACCGCGCCAAAGTGCATATTATTTTATCCAGAGCCGCAATATTGGCGCGAGACTGCGCATTGGCACTTTTCAGGATGATATGCAGTTTGGCACCGGCAGGTAAATTCATCTCGGCACGAAGCGAGCGGATTGCACTGATCAATTCAACCGCCCAGTCAATCTCGGATAAAGCATTGACATCTATCTGTTCGTTTTTCGGCCAGGGGGCGTGAATCAGTTTGCAATTGCGCTCTGCCGAAATGTTATTCCACAGTTCGGTGGTGATAAACGGCATGAACGGATGCAAAATTACCAAAATCCGATCCAAAACCCAGGCCGCTACAGCTCTGGTTTCAGCTTTGGCTTGCTCGTCCTCACCATAAAAAACCGGTTTGCTCAGCTCAATGTACCAATCACAGAACGTGCCCCAGGCGAATTGATAAACAGCATTAGTCGCATCTGAAAAACGGAAGTTGTCCAGATGGCGTGTGACTTCGGCCGTGGCTTGTTTTGCTTTGGCGATGATCCATTTGCTGATGCCGAGTGAGACTTGATTTTCGTTAAAATTCGTGACGCTTTGACAATTATTCATCTCACAAAAGCGGGCCGCATTCCACAGTTTGGTGGCAAAATTACGATAACCGGCAATGCGCGCTTCGCTCATGTTGATGTCGCGTCCCTGTGTTTCCATGGCCGCCATAAAGAAACGCAGCGCATCGGCTCCGTATTTTTCAATTGTTTCCATCGGGTCAACGGTGTTGCCTTTGGATTTTGACATTTTTTGCCCTTTTTCGTCCCGAACCAGACCATGAATATAACATTTCTTAAACGGCACTTTCTTCATCATATACATGCTCATCATCATCATGCGGGCAACCCAGAAAAAGATAATGTCAAAAGCAGTGATCAGCACCGATGTCGGGTAAAATTTATCAAGATATTCGCTTTTATCTGGCCAGCCAAGCGTGGAGAATGCCCACAATCCGGAAGAAAACCATGTGTCTAAGACATCCGTTTCACGGCGCAGCTCAACATGGCGTCCATAATGTTTGTCTGCGGCAACCTGAGCCTCTTTTTCATTTTCCTCACAGAAAATTGTTTCATCCGGACCATACCAGATCGGCATTTGATGCCCCCACCATAATTGGCGGGAAATGCACCAGGGCTGGATGTTACGCATCCATTCAAAATAGGTTTTTTCATAAGATTTAGGCACAAACTCCATCTCACCCTGCTCAACCGCGCGGATGGCCTCTTTAGCCAGAACAGGCGCATCAACAAACCATTGATCCGTCATCATCGGCTCAATGACAACGCCGGAACGGTCACCATAGGGAATGACCATCGGGTGGTCTTCAATTTTTTCCATGAACCCGAGTTCGGTCAGTTTTTCAATTGTTTTGACGCGGGCTTCCTGAGTTGACAAACCGGCAAATGGTGTATTTTCATTCAGTGTTGCATCCGGATTGAGAATATTGATCAACGGCAGGTTATGTCGACGGCCAACTTCAAAATCGTTGAAGTCATGCGCCGGCGTGATTTTGACCGCGCCGGTGCCTTTTTCCGGATCGGCATGGTCATCGGCAATAATCGGAATCGCCCGGTTAATGATGGGGATGATGCAGTTTTTGCCGATCAGATGTTTGAGTTTTTCATTTTTGTCACTGACAGCAACCGCCGTATCGCCAAACATAGTTTCCGGGCGAGTGGTGGCAATGTGGATAAATTGTCCGGCTTCCCCTTCAATCGGATATTTATAGTAGTACATTTTGCCGAGAGTTTCTTTCTGGATGACCTCAAGATCAGAAACGGCGGTCATAAATTTCGAATCCCAGTTAACCAGCTTTTTGGCTTTATAAATCAAGCCGTCTTTATACAGATTAACAAAGATTTTGCGCACAGCCCGGCTCAACCCCTCATCCATGGTAAAGCGCTCGCGGCTCCAGTCGCAGGAAGCGCCCAACCGGCGCAACTGTTTGGTAATGGTGCCGCCTGAGCGCGCTTTCCACTGCCAGACTGTTTCAATAAATTTTTCACGACCGAGGTCATGGCGCGAAACACCTTCTTTGGCTAAATTACGCTCAACAACCATTTGTGTGGCAATGCCGGCGTGGTCCATGCCCGGCTGCCATAAAACATTTTTGCCGCACATGCGATTGTAGCGAACCAAAATATCCTGAAGCGTGTCATTCAGAGCGTGCCCCATATGCAAAACGCCGGTCACATTTGGCGGCGGAATGACAATTGAAAAATTATCTTTGTCTGAGTGCATATCCGGCTTGAAATCTCCGGAATTTTCCCAGTCGGCATAAATTTTTTCTTCAAAATCTTTAGGGTTATAGTTCTTTTCCAACATTGTTATTTTCCATTATCTCGATTAACTTCTTAAGACCGCAAAAAGCCCTCAAGGGAAACTCAAGGGCATAAAACTTTCAGGTCGGTACAGCCAAAGTCACTGATTATTACCGGCCTTTGCCATAACTCGTTCAATTTCGCGCCGGACTATTGTCTCGACAATTTCAGGCAAATTGGCCTCCAACCAAGATTTGGCCTGCTCGGCAATCACTTGCCTGGCATAGGCATCATAGTCAGCGTTTTGACGCCAGTTTTGCTCAACCTCCGCACCAATAATGCGACGGATAACATCGGCCACCATATCTTCAATCGTCTTGTGAGCATCCCCGATTTCCCGAATAGGTTCGGCGGGAATTTCCGGCTCGGGCGCCGCTTTGGCACCGGCGTGTGAGAACATACGGGTGAAATTGCTGATGATATTTGCCGAAACATCAACCGCGCTGTCTGCAACCGGCTGCTCCCGAACAGCGGGCTCCGGTTCAAGAACAGGTTCTGGCTCCGGTTTATAGGTCGTTTCTGTCTGTGGCTCGTCAGCGGGTTCTGTTTCAACAACCGGCTCTGCTTCAGGAAAGATGCTTTCCTCAGGTGCTAAATCCGCAACCGCCGCAGGCATTTCCACAGCATCAGGATCTTCCTGCGGTGCAGGTTCCTCTGAGGAGGGCTCAGCATCTTCTTTTTCCCCGGCATCAAAAGGATCCGACTCAAGGTCTTCCCAACCGAGGTTTACATTGGCGCGCACGCCCTGCCCGCTTTCATCCGGCTCGACGTCCTTGATTTCAAAACTTCCTTCTTCGTTCAACTCCGGAGTTTTGACCTCATCAAGCTCTTGTTCCAGATTGATCTCTCCTTCGGCAGCGGCAGGTTCTTCCGCCGCATCCACCCTCATGTCCGAAGACAAGTCTAAAATATCATCCGTGTCCGGCTCCGCCTCTTTGAGAGCGGCAGGCTCAGCCTCTGATATAGCAGAAGGTGCCTCGGCTTTCCTGCCGGCCTCATCTTCTTCGAGAATGTTTTTGATTGAAGACAAGATGTCTTCCATCGCCATATCCTGAGTATTGTCTTCCGCCATATCGTTTTCCTAAAAACAGTTTAGATTATTGAAGCTATTTTACATAAAAATCCGGCATTAGCAAGCCCTTAGTTCAGCGCCAGCCATTTATCGCGGGTTTCTTTATAATATTTTTTGGCATCATAAAGCTCAACATCAAGCTTCAGATCCTCTGCCGTGAGTTTGCCCATGGCAACCAACAATGACATGGCCGAGACGTAGTAATCGCGGCGCGCCGTTACCTCGTTGACATTGGAATTGAGCAGTTCCTGGTAAGCATCCAAAACATCCAAAACCGTGCGATTGCCGAGTGCTTCTTCTTTCTGGACGCCGTCCAGCGCAATGGCATTGGCCTTGACTTGATCTTTAATAGCAACAATTTGCGCCTCATTGGCTTTCATGTATTCCCAGGCGCTTGATACGGTTGCCTCAACCTGACGACGGGCTTCCAAAACAGCTTCCTGAGCCTGCCATTTCAGATATTTGCTTTGACGAATTTTGGCTCGCGTGGCGCCGCCTTCATATAACGGGACAGACATATTGACCCCAAACTCAACGTTATCGGTGGTGACATCCCCGGTGTAGCCGCTATTGTCAGCTTCGCTGTGCGACACCGCACCGTCAAGACTGACCTGCGGCAATAAAGCGCCGGTATTGGCGTAAACATCATAGCCTTTGGCTTTTAACAAATTTTTGGCCTGGCGAATTGAAAAGTTTTTTTCCAATGCGTAATTTAATGCCTCTTCATAATTGGACGGCAGGAAGTCTTTAATGCTTTCAGGTTCGCTCAGATCTTCAGGCTGGCTGCCGATCAGCTTGGCGTAGTTGGCTTTGGAAGCCTGCAGCGTCCCTTCTGATGCAATACGATCCGATTTGGCTTGTGAGTAACGTGCCTGTGCCTGTGACACATCCGTGCGGGTTACTTCGCCGACATTGAAGCGCTGCAATGTTTCGTCAAGGCGTTTTTTCAACAATTTTTCATTATTTTTTTGCAGTTTGACAATGGCGGTGTCGCGCACAACATCCAAGTAAGCGGTTGAGGCTTCAAGAAAAATATTTTGTTCTACGTTGTAAAGATTATTCTGCTCAGCCCGGACATTCTGATCGGCGGCTTTCACCGAATTTACGGTTGAAAAACCGCTGAACAGCGGTTGCGAAACTTTGGCGGCCACACTGGTTGTGTCGCTGTCGCCGCCGCCGACACCGGCTATCTGAGAATCGGTGTCAACATCGGTATCCTGATATTGATATCCGCCTTCTACCGAGATGCTCGGGCGGAAACCGGATTTAGCTATGGCCACATTTTCATCAACACTGCGCAGATAAGCACGCTGTGCCTGCAAGGTCGGATTGCTGTTGTATGTTTGGCTCAAAGCCTCATAAATCGTGGCGGCACGCGCCGACAGCGGCATACTCAGCGACGTTGCCAGCATCAGCCCCGCAACAAAAGTTTTTTTCATGGTTAACCCTCTATATTTTATATCAAATTCGCAAGCGATTATATATTTTCGCCTTCAAATTTACAAGCACATTTCTTAAAAAACTGATAACTCCGTCATGAAAGACAAAAAAAGAAGGATATATTAACCATATTTCAAACAATTCTCTCTATTTTTCAAGATAACAAACAATTTCGATTGAGGAGAATCAGCAGTGAACAAAAACTCGGCAATTATTAACGAAATTGACAGAGCGCGGCTCAAGCTTTCCATTGAACACTATATCAAATATTTTATCGGCAAGCGCACCTGCGAAATCAACAAAGACGAAGCATTGGAAGCCATCGCTCTGGCCGTGCGCGAATTTGCGATGGATAAGATGTATGAGACCATCGCCCGTTATAATAAATGTAACTCGAAAAGAGTCTATTATCTCTCAATCGAATATCTGATTGGGCGCTCGCTTGAAAACAACCTGCACAACCTTGGTTTGTTTGATATTCTTAAAAGCATTAAAATTGAAGGCTTTCCCGATATTCCGCTGTCGGAAATTTTTGATACCGAATATGACCCGGCTCTGGGCAACGGCGGTTTGGGGCGTTTGGCCGCCTGCTATCTGGACTCCATGGCCTCGCTCGGGCTGGCCGGTTTCGGCTACGGCATCAACTATCAGTACGGTCTGTTTAAGCAAAAATTTGAAAACGGCTATCAGGTTGAGCAGGCCGACAGCTGGCTGGGCGAAAACTCTCCCTGGCAATTTGCCCGCTATGACAGAACTGTCAAAATCCCGATTTACGGCGACGTGGAAATTTTGGACAACCCCGACGGGCAAAAAAGCTTTGTCTGGATGAATACCAAAACCATATACGGCGTGCCGTTTGATTTTCCGATTGTCGGTTATGAAGGAAAATCCGTCAACTATTTGCGCCTGTTCTCCGCTAAAACCGACGATGAACTCGATATCAACATCTTCAATGAAGGCGGCTATATCGAGGCTATGAAAGAAAAGATTGAAACCGAGACCGTCTCAAAAGTTCTTTATCCTTCTGACGCCGTCGAATCGGGCAAAGAGCTGCGCCTCAAACAGCAATACTTTTTTGCGTCCTGTGCCATTCAGGATATTTTGCGCCGCTTTATGGAAAAAAGTGAAGACTTCAAACAAATGCCCGAAAAAGTCGTAATTCAGCTTAATGATACGCACCCGGCTATTGCCATCCCCGAGATGATGCGCATTCTGGTTGATATTTACGGACAAGACTGGGAAGAAGCCTGGGATATCACAACCAAGGTTTTTGCCTATACCAATCATACGCTGCTGCCGGAAGCTCTGGAAACCTGGCCGGCGCGCATTATCGGACGCATGCTGCCGCGGCATTTGCAAATCATTTATGAAATTAACCGGCGGTTTATGGATTTTGCTCGCTCACGCTTCGGCGACGACCGTGCCAAACTAGACAAGGTGACGATTGTCTTTGGCGAAGGAGATAATCAAATCATCCGGATGGCTAACCTTTCAATTGTCGGTTCTTTCTGTGTTAACGGCGTGGCCGAAATTCACTCTAACCTGATCAAGACATCTCTTGTGCCGGAATTTTATGAATTGTGGCCGGAAAAATTCACCAATGTAACCAACGGCATCACGCCGCGGCGCTGGCTCTTCCATGCCAATACGCCGCTGGCCGCCCTGATCACTTCCAAAATCGGCGACGGCTGGGTGACCGATCTGGAGCAATTGCGCCAGTTGGAAAAATATGCCAATGACAAAAAATTTATTCAGGCTTTTCGCGATGTTAAAGTCGAAAATAAGAAACGTCTGGCTAAGATTATCCTCAAAACCACCGGCATTGTGGTTGACCCAAGCAGCATGTTCATTGTCCATGCCAAGCGTATTCATGAATATAAGCGGCAATTGATGACCATCCTGCAGGTGATTGGCGACTATCTGGACATTATCAAAGACAATATCAAACCCGCCTGCAAAAAAACTTATATTTTTGCGGGCAAGGCCGCGCCCTCGTACAACTTTGCCAAACTGATCATCAAACTGATCAATAATGTGGCCGATGTTGTCAACAATGACCCGCGGGTCAACGACATGATCAAAGTCGTTTTTATGCCCGATTATAAGGTTTCGCTGGCCGAGGTTCTGATTCCGGCCGCGACCTTGAGCGTTCAGTCATCCACCGCCGGTTTTGAAGCCAGTGGCACCGGCAATATGAAATTTGCCCTTAACGGCGCGCTGACCATTGGTACGCTGGACGGCGCCAATATTGAGATCCGCGAAGAAGTCGGCCCGGAAAATTTCTATTTATTCGGACTGACCGAAAAAGAAGTTCAGGCCAAGCGCGCTAATTATAATCCGCGTGAGATTTATGAAAATAATAACTATATCCGTCGGATTTTGAACGCCGTCAACTCCAACATGTTTTGCGAGAAAGACTTTGTCCTGCTGTTCAAACCGATTTTTGAGGAGCTGGTCAATCGCGATTATTTCTTTGTTTTGGCAGACCTGGAAGCCTTCGACAAGAAAATGGAAGAAGCCGAAAAGGATTATCTCAAACCGGAAATTTGGGCCAAAAAAGCCCTGCTGAACGTGGCCCGTATCGGCAAATTTACTTCTGACCGGGCGGTTATGGAATATGCTGACCGGATTTGGCATATCAAACCCTGCTGAAGCGGATTTGAACAAAAAAACTTCCGAGCCAAAGCCCGGAAGTTTTTTTAATATCTGATGCCTCAGTTGCGGCCGCCGCGTTCCACTGACAGAGGCACTCTGCGATGCTGGTTGTAGAGCTGCCGGCGGTCCTGGCCATTGATGCTTTGCCCGGACTGCGGTGTGGCACGGTACCGCGTTGCTTCCGTCAGAGCCGCTCCGGCCGGGAGTTTCATTTCGATTTTGGCGCTTTCGCCATAATCGCCGACCAATCCGTCCACATAACTTTGCATATTTTCTTTGCTTTCTTTCAAAATAGCCTGAGCCGCACGTTTCAAAGAACCGCCCTGCGTGGTTTCATCTTCAGGGTCTTTGGGGGTTCTTTTTTCTACTTCATAGCGCTCGTCAATCATTTTATCGATAGTCGGGCGGTTTTCTGCCATTTTAACGACCATGAAGTCAATCAGTCTTTCCGGATTTTCATTAATATAATTGTAATCAAACGACTGACCTTTCTTATCCTTTCCGGTAGCAATGACCCGCAACAGTTCTTGCGAGGCCATAACGGCACTGGCCATATCCGCCTCTGTCCATCTGTTGGGGTTATCCGGACTACACTGTTCGCGGATATAATTGTCAATAACGCCTTTATAGCTGGCGTTGAAGCGGCTGAATTTGATGTCACCTTCCACAGAAGCAATGGCTGAAGAGAGTTTGCTCTCATCATTGCCTTTCGACTCACGATAAGCCACATAATTTTTGACTTCGCGGACAAGGCGCATTTTCCAGAGCAGTATATCTTTCGGGTTCAGCTTATCTTCCTCTTTCGGGGTTTTCAGCATTTCCTGAAGGTTATCATTGCTAAAGCCGACAAAGCCGTCATCTTTATCGCTGCATTTGAGTTTGGGACATATACCCATACTGCCGGCCGCTTTCCAAATGGCCGAGCCTCCGGCACCGCCGATCTCGGTGGTTTTGGGCGGGATAAAATATCTGCAGCCCTGAGTCTGAAAAGCTTTCAACGCCATTTTGGCATGGCCGGATTTAATCTCTTTGCCGGGCTCAATATACAGCCAGGCTGCCGGCGGCGGGCCGGCATGAACTTTCATGGCAAAGCTCTTTTTGCGCGCCTGGATGCCTTTTTTGTCCAGTTCGTTGTCTGTCACCTCGTCTGCTTCATTCAGATAACAGATCATGGTCATGCTGCCGTCAAGGTTGCGCCGCCAGTGCAGATATTCTCTCCGGAAACCCATAAGACCGGCGCGGTTTTCCATGGCGTCGCGCATTTTGCCATAACTCGGTTTCAACGACGGGGCATCATTCAAATAGCGATCATAGCCGTCATCCACATGGCCGTTCTCCATATGGCCGTTGTTTACATGGTTTGAACGCACGCTCTCCTGTGCCGCGCTGACAGGCTGTTCCTCGTTTTGCGACGAGAGCTCTGCCCGTTCTTGTGTTTCCGTGTGTTGCTGCGCGGTACGCTCAGCTTCAAAGGCCTCGTTGAAAACTTCGCGGAAAGATTTATTGCTGTCGCCCATGACTTTGATGTCCGAAGGCAAATTGAGCGTGTCTGAATCTTTGATCAGACCGCCTTTGTAGAAAAAGCGCGCCAGTTCACGAATCTGCTCTTCCGACATTTCCGAATTATCATTGGTTAAAACCAGGGACTGCGGTTTTTCACTGGCTTTGTTGGTATTTAAGGCAAAGTTCAAACCGGTGCCGTTGAGATCCATTACTTTGAGGCTGAGCGACTCATGTGCCGCATCATAAGAAAAAGCAGCCCGGTTGGCTCCAGGGCGCGGCTCGTTCAACTTATAGGCAAAAGGCTCGCTGCCGTTGTTCCCGTTGAAGACTTCTTCATGATGCCCGACCAGAAGTTCAAGATTTTCTTTAAGCTTCGGATTATTGGCTACCGCTTCGGCAATGGCATCCAGACCGGTGAGGTGCGGATCTTTGCAAATATCGCTGGCATTAACAAAATTATCCAGAGCATAAGCCGCGGTAACCTCATTTTCAATGGCAGGCAGATCGGCTTCTTTTGCCAAGCCGGCTTTTTTTATCTCCTCCCGCAGAGCGGCCAGATCTTTGGCTGAAAATTCGGCATCGGGATATTTTTCAAGCAAGAGCTCAAATAATGTTTCATCATCGACAATTTGCGATGTCTTGCTTTTGATTTTGGCTCCGAGCGCCGCCATATCCGGATGTTCTTCCATGGCTGCGGTCTGCAAATCATCATAAATGCCCATACGGCGCACTTCTGCCAAATAGCGCGGAGATTTTGCAACATTTTCCAGCATATGCCGGCCGTTTTCCAGAGCAATTTCTTTGTAATCTTCCGGAGTTTCAAAACCTATTTCATATAACCTAGCCATGGCCTCAATCCTTTTGCATAAAAATGTTTACTTATTCTTAAATTAGCATAATTTAGAAGAAAAAACAACTATTTTTGTCTAAATTTCGAATAATTTTCTATTGAAGATTTTAGCCGGAATTTGTTGACAAAGGCTTAATGCTTGCCGCTAAAAATGTTTTTGGCTTTGTCCAACAATGTGTCGGGGCGCGTGATCTGCGTATAGATATGGGTGGGTGTGAGCGGTACGGGATCGGTTTTGGTGATGTTGAGGTAACCTGCATCGCGAAACGCAATATAACGCAAAGCAAACACTACAAAAAAGCCGCATGCCGCCGAAAATGCCAGCAGAAAACTAATTGCTCCAAACTGTTGCATGGTCCATGAAATGACTATCGGCCCGGTAATCATCCCCAGGCTTTGCAACATGATCAGCATCCCGGAGGCTTCGGTGCGCTGGTCATCGCTGATTTTGTCATTTACATGGGAAACGCATATCGGGTAGAGCACAAATGTTCCCGCACCGAGCAAAAGCGCACTGGCAATCAGTTCAATCCAGCCTTCGGTGATAAAAAGATGAATCCAAGGCGCAATCAAAAACAGCAATCCGCAGGCCCACATCATGACAAAACGCCGATCCATCAAGTCGGAAAGGCGTCCGACCGGCATTTGCACCAGCATACCGCCCAAGATGGTGAAAAACATGAAAAAAGAAATGCGGATCAGATCCAACCCCGTTTTTTCCGCATAAATCGCGCCAAGCGTATATACGCTGCCGACCAAAATACCGCTGACCATACAACCGACCACGCCAACCGGCGCAATTTTGTATAATTCGCGAAAAGACATGCTTTTATGTTTGCTGACATCGGGCGAAGGCAGCGCCGTCAGCGAAATCGGCACCAAAGCAACAGAATAGAGCACTGAGACAACCGTAAAGATAACAAAGCCAAGTTTGTCGGGAATGTTCAAAAGAAGCTGCCCGAACGCGGCGCCAAGATAGGTGGTGATCATGTACATCGACATGATAAGACCGCGGTTTTTGTTGTTGGAGCGCGTGTTCAGCCAGCTTTCCAGACAAATCAGCCCCGAGGCCAGACAATATCCCTCCAGCAACCGCAAAAAGCCCCAATACCACGGAGAAAAATAAACCGCATGCAGCAAAACCAAAGCCGATAAAACAGAAATATAGGTGGAAAAAGCGCGAATATGCCCTACCCGGTTGATGATCCGATAAGCCGTCAATGTTGCAAAAATATAGCCGACATAATAGACAGACAGCACCAAGCCCGAATAAAAAGTCGGCACTTCGGCCGCGCTCAGCCGAACCGCCAGATAAGACGACAACAACCCGTATGCCGAACATGTAAACAACGTCCCGGCAAAAAAAGCCGTCAGGGGCGAGGCCAGCGCTTTTGCGGATTTCAAAGCTTCAATGATCTTTCTCATTTTTTAATCCGGATTATTGTTTTTTAAGCATGACTTCCGGCGAACGAATGCCCAACAGCTTCAACAAAAGTTTCAGCACATCACGGGTTAAGCCTGCCAAACGCAGCCGCGACGATGCTAAAATTTTATCCTCGGCATTCATGATTGAGGAAACATTGTAAAAACTTGAAAATGTCTGCGCCAATGTATAGGCATAATCTGACAAAATACTCGGTTCGGCCTCGGCATAAGCACGCATCACAACAGCATTGAGCTGAGCGATTTTGAGCGCCAGTTCGCGTTCCTCACGGTTAGAAAGGCTGATTTTTCCTGGATGAATCCCGGTGTCGGAAGCTTTGCGGACAATGGAATTTATCCGCGCAATTGCATATTGAATATATGGTCCGGTTTTGCCTTCAAATTTTGCAAAGTCCTCCAGCTCAAATACATAACCTGAAGCGGTATTGTTTTTCAGATCCTGGAATTTGATGGCTCCGACGGCAATCTCAGAGACAAGATTTTCAATATACGCCGCATTATACTTTGCATCCGGCTCCGGCATGGATTCCCGCACTTTATCTTTGGACATGGCAATCATATCTTCCAGATTCATCACGCCGCCGTCGCGGGTTTTGAAAGGTTTGCCGTCTGCTCCGTTTACCGTGCCAAAGCCTATATGCCGAAGGCGGACTTGCGGCGCAATACCCAATTTTTGCGCCACTTCAAACACCTGTTCAAAATGCAGAGACTGGCGTTTGTCCACCACATAAATAATCTCGTCGGCATGCAGATCATCCACACGCATTTTAATGGTGGCGATGTCAGTGACCTGATAGGCATAGCCGCCGTCGGACTTAACCAAAATGACCGGCGGTTTGGGTTTGTTGGCTTCTTCCAGCCGGATGATCACGGCACCGTCGTCTTGCTCGGAAATTTTTTGGCGTTCGGCAATTTTGACAATTTCGGCACAGGTTTCGTGCGCATCGCTTTCTCCCAGCCAGAGATCAAAATGCGCATCCAGCTCATCATAGATTTTTTTGACCGCCGCCACCGACACATTGCGCAAATGCTGCCAAGCCGCGCGATATTCCGGATTGCCATTCTGCAGTTCCGCGGTGATTTTGCGGGCGTTTTCTTTGGCAGCGTCGTCTTCTTTGCAACGGGTGTTGGCTTTTTTGTAGAAAGCGGAGATATCCTCAATGCCGTATGTATTTATTTTGGCCAGCGAGCCGTCTTGGCGCATCACCTCAGCCAGAATCATCCCCATCGGTGTGCCCCAGTCACCAAAATGGACATCAGAGATAACCTTATTACCGACAAATTCTTCAATACGGCGAATCGACTCGCCGATGACCGCCGAGCGCAGGTGACCGACATGGAGCGCTTTGGCCACATTGGGACCGCCAAAATCCATCACCACCGTTTTGGGCTTGTCTACCAAGGCCACTCCCAAACGCTTGTCTGCGGCAATTTCATCCATGTTGCGCGCAATTAGAGAATCGCTCAGCGACAAGTTGATGAATCCGGGACCATCCACCGAAATGGCGGCAAAATCATGATCCTGCTCCAGCTCCGCTGCAATGCGGGTGGCAATTTCACGCGGATTTTTTCGTTCGCTTTTAGCCAAGGCCAGCGCACCGTTGCACTGAAAATCGCTCAGATCCGGACGGTCAGAAATTTTGACAAAAGCGTACTCCGGAGCCAAACCAAGCTTTTTGAAAACGGCAGAAATTTTTTGATTGATGATATTTTCAAGAGACAATGTCATAAGATAAATTCCTTATTTTTCGCATTTGAAATAAATATGGTTCGGTACCAGCAGGCGACAGCTGAACAAAGTCTGACGAACGGGGACGGCATGCGTGCCGGGCAAGTCCGCGGCGCATTGCGCATCAGCCATTTTTTTGACTTTTTGATAGGATGTAACCAGACTGTTATAGCAAATAGCCGGCGCGCCGGGTTTGGAAGCGCCGACATACATTTGTTCCGGCGTTTTGGCCCCGGCCTCGCGGCGACGGTCAACAAAAGCATCAAACTGGCTGCATGAGCCAATCAGCAGCGCCAGCAGCACCAGAGGCAGTATTTTTTGCCTAGACAAATTAAAAAACTCCATTACATTAGTAGCAAAATTGATATCAACATACTCAAAGAAGACCAAAAATGCAAGAAAACAAATATATCGGCGATGAAAAAATGACCAAAATGCTGGCACACTATCATTGTCCGACACCGCTTGAAATTGTCAAAATGCGTTTTGCCGGCGCCATTTGCAGCCCGAATCTTGATCTGCGCCCGAGCGACGTGATTTCATCTTTCTGGCCGCAGGGACAATCTCCCAGATTGCAAACCAAAGACGAAGCTGATTTGTTTTTTAAATTTTTTATGGGACTTTGGGATGATATCTTCACGCGAATCAAAAACAACAAATTCCGGCTTGAAAAAGTCCCCGGACACGACCTTTCTTTGTATTGCGAACGTCGTTATGCAGAAGTAGAACTCGGCTATGTCGAAGGTTTTTGGGGCGGACGGCAGGATGTTAAAATCCCGGCGTATCTGGCCGAGATAATCGACCGGCTTTCCGAACTGGCCGACGCTTATGCCACGCTGGCCAAAAAATCGGCCGGCGGCGCCAATGCCGAGACTATCCGGCCGGCGCTGCATTCTTGTGACGAAGCCGTTGACAAATCGATCTCTTTTGTGATCGAACAATTTGTCTTACCACGAATTGAAAACCTCAGACGCGTTGTCAATTAAGGGGTTGAGTTAAAAGTCTTGACATTTCCGCCAAGAAATTTAAAAGTATTCTGATTCAATCAATCGATTGAATTTTGATTTTAACAAATCGGAGAATTTTATTCATGGAATTAATGGAAGGTCTTTTGACCAGACGCTCCGTCCGCCGTTATCAGGACAAAAAAATCGATAAAACAACTTTGGAAGAGATCATTAAAGCCGCTCAGTTTTCGCCAACGGCGCATAATAAGCAGCCCTGGGAATTCCTGGTTATTGACGATAAAGAATTTATGGCCGATCTGCGTCATATTCAGCGCTGGACATCTTTTGCCAAAGACGCGGCCTGTGTCATTATTGTTTGTGGCGATGTCGACAAATCATTCAACCGCGACAAAGACGACGAAAAATGGAGTTTTATTGACGTTGACTGCGCTATTGCCACCCAAAGTCTGATGCTTGCGGCCTGGGCCAAAGGCATCGGCAGCTGCTATTGCGGCGCCGCTCCGATGCAACGCGTGGTTGATACCCTGCGCGAGAGACTGCATCTGCCTGAAAATATCCGGCCGTTTGCCATTGTGCCGCTCGGCTATCCGGCAGAAACACCCAAGCAGCCCGAAGACCGCTATAAACCCGAAAAAATTCATTGGGGAAAATGGTAGTACCGACTTATCACAGTACGCAAATTTCGCTTGAAAATAGCTTAAATCGTGATAAATTATGGTCGATAAAATCACAAAGCCCGTGCGGGGCGTTCCGCACTTTGGATAACATATAAGGAAGACAAATATGGTAGTTCGCGTAGCTATTAATGGTTATGGCCGTATCGGCCGTTTGACCCACCGTGCGATGGTTGAATCCGGCCGCACCGATATTGAAGTCGTGGCAATTAATGATCTGGGCAAACCGATTGATAATGCCCGCCTGCTTAAATACGACTCTGTTCACGGCCGTTTTAAAGGCGAAGTTTCCGCCGATGATAATTCCATTACCGTTAATGGCCATAAGATTAAAGTGTTTGCCGAAAAAGATCCGGCCAATCTGCCGTGGAAAGACCTGAACATTGATGTTGTTATGGAATGCACCGGTATTTTCACATCCAAAGAAAAAGCCATGGTTCACATCAATGCCGGCGCCAAACAGGTTTTGGTTTCCGCCCCTGCCAAAGAGGCTGACAAGACCATTGTTTTCGGCGTCAACAGCAATACCCTGGATGGTTCGGAAAGGGTTGTGTCCAATGCTTCCTGCACCACCAACTGCCTGTCGCCGGTGGCCTATGTTCTGCAGAAAGTCTGCGGCATTAAAAAAGGTTATATGACCACGATTCACTCCTATACCGGTGACCAGAGAACATTGGATATTGTCCATCCGAAAGATCCGTATCGCGGACGTGCCGCTGCCTTGAATATGATTCCGACTTCAACCGGCGCTGCCAAGGCTGTCGGCCTGGTTTTGCCCGAACTGGCCGGTAAGCTTGACGGTTCTGCCGTACGCGTACCGACGCCGGATGTTTCGTTGGTTGATTTGACATTCATTCCTGAGCGCCCGACTACGGTTGAAGCGATCAATGCCGCGATGAAAGCCGCCGCCGAAGGCGAACTTAAAGGTATTTTGGAATATAATGACGAGCCTCTGGTTTCTCAGGACTTTGTCACAGATTCCCACACCTCCATTTTCGACGCGGGTCAAACCAAGATCGTCGACGGCGATTTTGTCCGCATCGTTTCCTGGTATGACAACGAATGGGGCTTCTCCAACAAGATGTCCGACACTGCCGTTGCCATGGCCAAAAGTTACAAAGCGTAATTGATTGAAAACAAACCCTCTTGCTTTGACAAGGGGGTTTTGTTTTTTTGTTAGAGGAAAAATTGATGAGCGAATATAAAACTATTGATGATCTTGGCGATCTGAACGGCAAAGTTGCCATGCTGCGCGCCGATTTGAATGTTCCGATGGATGAAAACTTCCATGTCACCAATACTGCCCGCATCGACCGCACGGTGCCGACAATTAACCTACTGATGAACAAAGGCGCTAAAGTCGTTGTTATCTCTCACTTTGGACGTCCGGAAGGCAAAGGCGACATGAAAAATTCTTTGTCACACGTGGCGCCCGAACTTGAAAAAGCTCTCGGCAAGCATGTTGTTTTTGTTGACGATTGTATCGGTGAGAAAGTTGAAACGGCTATAAAAAATATGAAAAGCGATGAAGTTCTCCTGCTGGAAAATCTGCGCTTCTACGGCGAAGAGAAAAAAGGCGACGAAACTTTTGCCAAAGAGCTGGTTAAACCTGCTGATGTGTATGTTTCCGATGCTTTTTCAACAGCACATCGCGCGCATGCTTCCATGGTGGCGGCAGCCAAACTTAAACCTGCTGCTTTCGGCCTGCTGATGGCTGAAGAAGTCAACGCTCTGTCCAAAGGTCTGAACAATCCGCAGCGACCGTTGATGGCGGTTGTCGGCGGTTCTAAAGTTTCTACAAAGCTCGACTTGCTGAACAATCTGGTTAAAAAAGTTGACAAACTGGTTATTTCCGGAGGTATGGCGCATACTTTCATGAAAGCCAGCGGAGTTGATACCGTTAATGAAGCAAACTCTCTGGTGCAGCCGGATATGATTGAAACCGCCAAGGAAATTATGGCAACCGCCAAAGCTAATAATTGTGAGATTGTTTTGCCGCTTGATGTGGTTGTGGCTACCGAATTTAAAGCCGGCGCCGACCACAAAACCGTCGATCTTGGTAATATTCCGGCGACCGGCTGGATCCTGATGGATGTCGGCGAAAAAACGATTGCTTCCATCAATGAAAAACTGGACGGCTGCAAAACTTTGGTCTGGAACGGCCCTCTCGGCGTTTTTGAGCTCAAGCCCTTTGATCAGGCAACGAACCAAGTGGCTGCGCATGCTGCCGAGCTGACACAGGCCGGTAAGCTGATGTCGGTGGCCGGCGGCGGTGATACTGTTTCGGCTTTGGAAAATGCCGGTGTTGCCGGAAAATTTTCTTATATTTCGACAGCCGGCGGCGCATTCCTGGAATGGATGGAAGGCAAGGAACTGCCTGGTGTTGCCGTTTTGAAAAAATAATCTTTATTTTCAAAAAAAAAACAGGCTGCTCACATGCAGCCTGTTTTTTATGGCCTCAGTCTTATTTTTTCTTGCTTTTGACAATATCCAAAGCACCGTTGGCCACAATGATATCCGCCGTGTCATTGTCGCCGATCTCGCCGTTAATAATTTTTACGGCCAGTTTGTTTTCCAACTGGGTCTTCAACAGCCGCTTCAGCGGACGGGCGCCGTAAACCGAATCATAGCCGTTATTGACAATCCAGATAAAGGCCGTGTCGGTCACGCGGAAATGAATGTTGCGCGGTGCCAGGCGTTTTTCTATTGCGGCAATCTGCAACTCGGCAATATCTTTAATATTATTTTTATCAAGCTTATGAAAGATTGTAATCTCGTCAATACGGTTGATAAATTCCGGACGGAATGATGCTTTGACAATCTCCATAACTTTGGCACGGATCTTTTTCGGATCGTCGGCACCGGTTGCATTGCTCAATATTTCCGAACCAAGGTTAGAAGTCATGATGATGATGGTATTTTTAAAATCAACCGTCCGGCCTTTACCATCTGTCAAACGACCGTCATCCAACACCTGCAACAGGACATTAAAGATATCGGGATGCGCTTTTTCAACCTCATCGAATAAAATCACCTGATATGGCCGACGACGCACGGCTTCGGTCAAAACCCCGCCTTCTTCATAGCCGACATAACCCGGAGGCGAACCAATCAAACGGGCCACCGCGTGTTTTTCCATGTATTCGGACATGTCTATACGCAGCATGGCCGTTTCATCATTAAATAAAAATTCGGCCAGAGCTTTGCTGAGCTCGGTCTTGCCGACACCGGTCGGCCCCAAAAACAAAAACGAACCAATCGGTTGTGAGGCATCGGCAATACCTGCCCGAGAACGCCGCACCGCGTTGGATACTGCGGCGATTGCTTCTTTTTGGCCGACAACCCGCTTGGAAAGATATTCCTCCATATGCAAGAGTTTTTCCTTTTCTCCTTCCAGCATTTTGTCTACCGGCACGCCGGTCCATTTGGATACAACACTGGCAATGTTTTCTTCGGTGACGGTTTCAGAAAAACTGTTTTTGTGTTTGGCTGCCGTCGCCTCGGCCTTTTTGATTTTGTTTTCGAGCTCGGGAATGACACTGTATTGGAGCTCTCCGGCCCGCTCAAAGCGGCCTTCGCGCTTGGCTATTTCCACTTCTATGCGTGCTTTATCCAATTGCTCTTTCAAGCCGGTAAAATCCGCCAGCCCTTGTTTTTCTTCCTTCCATTTATCTTCCAGAGCTCTGGCCTTGGCCTCCAGACCTGATATTTCATAATTAATCAGCTCGCTGCGCTCTTTGGACTTATCGTCTGTTTCTTTTTTGAGCGCCTCGCGTTCAATTTTCAATTGCAAAATCCGCCGGTCAAGCTCATCCAACTCTTCGGGCTTGGAATCTATTGCCATACGCAGCGAACTTGCCGCTTCATCCATCAGATCAATGGCTTTATCCGGCAAAAAACGATCACTGATATAGCGATCAGACAACGTGGCCGCGGCAATCAGCGCGGAATCAGAAATTTTGACGCCGTGGTGCAATTCAAACTTCTCTTTTATACCGCGCAAAATGGAAATAGTATCTTCTACCGTCGGTTCATCCACATATACATCCTGAAAACGTCTGGCTAAAGCCGCGTCTTTTTCGACATATTTTTTATATTCATTCAGCGTGGTGGCTCCCAGGCAATGCAACTCACCGCGGGCCAAAGCCGGTTTGAGCAGATTGGAGGCATCCATTGAGCCTTCCGATGCGCCGGCGCCGACCAAGGTGTGCATTTCATCAATAAACAGAATGATGTTGCCATTACCGGCCTCAACATCTTTGAGCACGGCTTTCAACCTTTCCTCAAATTCGCCGCGGAATTTAGCCCCGGCGATCAGAGCTCCTAAATCCAGCGAAAGCAAACGTTTGCCGCGCAGACTTTCCGGAACATCATTGTTAACAATGCGCATGGCCAAGCCTTCAACAATAGCTGTTTTGCCGACGCCGGGCTCACCGATTAAAACAGGATTGTTTTTGGTGCGGCGGGATAAAACCTGAATGACACGGCGAATCTCATGCTCGCGGCCGATAACAGGATCCAGCTTTCCCTCACGAGCTTTTTGAGTGATGTCTATTGTATATTTTTTGAGCGCTTCAAAATTATCTTCCGAACTTTCGCTGTCGGCAATCCGCCCTTTGCGATAATCATTGATGGCCTGATTCAGCTTAACGGCATTGACGCCGCATGATGTCAGAATTTCAGAAGCGCTGTTGCCTGCGGTCATCGCCATCGCCTGCAAAATACGCTCGACAGTTACAAATTTGTCTCCCGACTTGTCTGCCAGTTTTTCAGCCTCCATAATCATATTGGTGAAATCCTGGTTCATCAAACTTTGCACCGAGCTGCCCTCTACTTTTGGCAATTTGGCAAATTCTGTTTCCAGTCGGTCGCGAATCTGAGTGATACTGCCACCTGCCTTCAAAAGCAGATTAAGAATGACCTCATCTTTGCCGTCCAGCATGGCTTTGAGCATGTGCAGCGGCGTAATATACTGATTGCGGTTGGCCGCCGCCAGATTGATGACATCCTGAAGCAGTTCTTTAGAGCGTGTGGTTAATTTTTCAAAATCCATGGTTATCTCCTTCTTCTCTATAGAATATAGGAAACCTGAATCCCTAAAATCAAGGACTTAAAATTATTTCTTCAGCAGATTGATGACCGTAATGTCCGAAGGCGCAAACAGACGCATCTGCGGCCCCCATGTGCCGGCCCCGTTGGAAACGTGGAGTTTAACGCCGTTGACGTTGTAATCCCCGCTCAAAAATTTATTGGCTTTTTTTACAAAATAGTGGAACGGAAAAATTTGTCCGCCATGAGTGTGACCGGATAAAACCAGATCAAAATCCGACCGCCGCAAATTTTGCGCAATATCAGGCGTGTGCGACATCAGAATTCTAAAATCTGTCTCCTGGCTTTTTTGCAGCGCTTGCGGAAAATTGATATTAAATGTCGGATGGATGCTGGCGGTGAAGGCATCGGGAACACCGGCTATAAAGACATTGCTGTCGCCGATATGCGTGCCCCGGTTCACCAACAGCGGGAAGCCCATTTTGCGATAGCGGTAGCTGACTGATCCCAAACCACTGTAATATTCGTGATTGCCCAAAGAAACATATACACCATAAAGCGCTGAAAGTTTTTGCAACGCGGCCAGTTGTTCTTCCATTTTGGTGGCGTCGTCATCAATGATATCACCTGTCATCAGGACGGCATCGGCACCGATGTTATTTACCGTTGAAACAATTTTTTCAATGCGGCCGACGGCCGTGGTACGGTTCAGATGCAAATCACTCAGATGCACAATTTTCATGTCGCGGGAAAGCTTGGAGCTAACCAAAGTCAGCTCTTTAATTTCAGGGATTTTTAACCCTTCATATACGGCATAGCCCCCGACTAAGAAGCTGATCACCATTACCACCATATTGGCATGCCCCAATACACTGATATTTTTGGGATTGAGCGACCATGCGTCGCGTCCAAGCAAACGCGCACTTCCGTAAATGAGATACCAAAAGATATCGCGAATCAGCAAAAAACAAAACAGGATGAAAACAAAACCGAGCAAACTGTTTGAGGCAATATAAAGAAAATTGTATACGGTGCCGTCCAAAGCCTCATTGTTTTTGAGCAAACGCACAAATATTGAAGAAAACCACCCGACAAGAATCAGCCCCGACAAGGCAATCTTGCGTGAAAGTTTCATGTCGCTGTATCCGATCAACGTTTTGATTGTGATGGCAGAACACGCGACGGAAATAATCAAAAAAGCAATGATAAAAAACAATTTTCCGGTCCTTGGCCTCTGTAATATGCACGGCTGTTATCGTCACTCTTTTGCCTTTGGCGGCAAAGCCCCTCAGATGACGGCCGGTTCTCCGGCTTTGTTTTTGGCCGAGCGCGCGCTTTTTTTAACCGTTGTCACCACATCGGAAGCAGCTCCATTATCGGCCGAAGGAGAACTGATGTCAATAACTTTGAATGTCCGTTTGCGGACCGGTGTTTTTTCTTCGGGTGCAGATATTTTCTGTTCTTTGTCTGCCGGTGCATCATGCGGCTCGGCAGTGGGCAGCGGCGCATTTTCCCCGGCTGATGCCGGTTCGGCAGTCGGTTCGGCATGTGCATTGTTGAAACGCTGCTCTTTGCGTTCATTAATTTCCGTAACAATTTTACGATAATGCTCGGCATATTGGCGGAAATTTTCGGCACTGACATAGTCGGCGTTGCCTTGAGCTTCCTTGGCCAGTTCATTGTATCTTTTGATCAAGTCAAGCGCCGTGCCGCTGATTTTGCCGGCAGAAGAAATGCTGTCAAATTTATAGTTGAGCGAATAAATTTGGGAATTATAGGTGTTGTTTCTGTATTTGTTGTTTTTTCTCATTAATTCATTACCATACTTGTTGATCCCCGCATTAAAAATTTGAAAGGGGAACCGATTAAATAAAATACAAAGTCTATTTCTGAAAAGTAAAACGGCATTCAGCTTCATCAAAAAAAATATGCCGTTAAAACATTGCTTATATTATATAATAATTTTTGGATTGCAACCTATTTTTTGAGGATTACACACCTTTCAGTGCCGGCCAGGTCCCGCAAGATGTTCTCCGGAACAAACCCCTGCTCCGCAAAAAGATTGGCAACCGCCCCAGCCTGTCCTTCGCCTACTTCAAGAAAAATCTTTCCGCCCTCATTCAGCAGCGCGGGCGCCACTTCGGCAATGCAACGGTAACTTGCCAGACCATCCGTGCCTCCGTCCAGCGCCAGGCGCGGATCATAATCGCGCACTTCTGCCTCCAGCAGCGGGATTTCCCGAGCCGCAATATATGGCGGGTTTGAAACAATCAGATCAAACCTTTGCGAGAAAAGAGCCACAAAATCAGCAGCAAACCAGTCTGCCTGTTTCCACTCAATCCTTGATTTCACGCCAAGTGTTTCCGCATTGCGGGCAGCTATTTCCAATGCGGCAGCGGAAATATCAATACCGATACCGCAAAGGGATGGAATTTCAGCCAGCAGCGACAAAATAACACAACCCGAACCGACGCCCAGCTCCAGCAATGAGCGACACGGCCGACGGCGCATTTCTTCGAGTGCCGCCTCAACCAGCAGTTCCGTTTCCGGCCGCGGCGACAAGACATCGCCGCTAACCGCAAATTCGTATTTATAAAAACCCTTGTGCCCTATAATTTTGTCGGCCGGGATATGCCGGCAGCGCTGTTTTATAAATTCTGCAAAACGCTGTTGCTGCTGCGGCGACAAAGCAGCCGAAGAAGAAAGAACTTCTCCCGGTTCGCAACCTATTGCTTCAGCAAGCAACAATCTGATCTCAAAAGCGGATGAGACGACACCTTCGGCAGATAATTTATCCGTCGCTTGTTTGATTAACGTTTCTATCTGAGAATTCATAAAAAATCTGTATTCAATAAAAATTAAGAATGGTCGTGCTCTTTTTCCGGCAGGCGGCTGTCATGCCCTTCGCTGCCTTCCCCCTGATTTTGCCGGCGAATCTTCGCCAAGCGGGCGGCCATGCGCTGCTCCATACTGTCAAAATCCCAGCCGAGGGCTACCTTCTCTGCCAAACTGCGCAGATTGGCATCAAGCGTGGTATGCGATGCGCTATTTTCCATCCCTTATCCCCCGGTGTGTCCGGCCAGTATATCACCTTTTGGCGCTGATTGCAACCAAAACCAGCGACTTTAATTTGTCAAAAGAAGATTTTTCTATTTGGCGGATCCGCTCACGACTGATATTGAACTTTTGCCCGATTTCTTCCAAAGTTTCCGGATGTTCGGTTAAGAGTCTGTTTTTGATGATATATTGTTCGCGCTCGCTTAACTGACTCAAACATTGTCTGAGAATTTGCATTTTATAACCGGCTTCCTGACGTCTGGCCAGAGCTTCTTCCAGGTTCTGCGATCTGTCAACCAAGAAATCTATCTGCTCGCTCTCATCCTCGTCGGAGACACTGACATTGAGCGACTTATCTCCCCCAAGCCGGCGATTCATTTCAACGACGTCGCTTTCATCCACCACCAGTTCTTTGGCTATGTCTTTGACAACTTCCGGCTCAAGCTCCTTGTTTTCGTATATACCCAAACGCGCTTTGATCCGATTAAGATTATAAAACAATTTTTTCTGTGCCGCCTTGGTGCCCATTTTGACCAAGGACCAGGAGCGAAGAATGTAATCATTAATCGCCGCTTTAATCCACCAGATGGCGTATGTGGCCAAACGAACGTTTTTGGTCAGGTCAAATTTTTTAACAGCCTGCATCAGGCCGAGATTTGCTTCGGAAATGATATCCAGTAACGGCAAACCATAGTGGCGATAGCCAAAAGCTATTTTGGCTGCCAGGCGCAGATGCGAGGTTACCAGAGTCTGGGCCGCCTGCATATCGCCTTTCTGCTGGAAATCACGAACAAGCGCAGCTTCCTGTTCTTCGCTTAGGACCGGGAACTTTTTGATTTCCTCCAAATATGCCGCCAGCGAGTTGTCATTAATCACGGCTGGCAGATTGGATGATGTCCTTACAATAAGCTCTGAACCTTTTGCCATAAAATTTTCGCCCTCTTTCTCTTGTTTCTCAAAAATATCTGATATGTCAATTTTTGAACAAAAATTGATTATATTATTTTCCGCCGGTCTTGGCAAGATTATTTTTATCGTATACGATAAACGGCTCGCCTTCGCCAATTGTTGCGGTGTAATTGATGATTTCCACAATGGTTTGGCCGCGAAGCGGATAGGCAAGCAGATATACTCTGCGCGACAAAACAGAATTATCCCCCGCGCAAAGTTGCAAATCTTTATCTTTCAGGCCGTGATTGATTTTGACATAAATCATGCGGTTGGCCACACGATAGTTATCTTTAGGCTGAAATGCCTCTACCGGCAACGGCGAAAAATCGCCGATATGCTTTAATGCCAGCAAACGGCGGCGGCGATCAATCACATTTTCATCCATCACTTCAGTCTGGAGTTCGGACAATTTATCGCGCACCAACCGCCACAGCTCTTTATCGCCGCAATCAACAACAGAAGCCGGCGGGGTATCTGTTTCGGCTGAAGCTTTAATGGTGCGAATCACCTGCTGCGGCACGCCGAATACGTTATATTCCGTTTTGTTTTCCTCCGGCACAGCGGACGCGGCAAAGCTATTGCCTGCCCATAGCACTGCGGCCAGAAAAACAAATAAACGCGTCATTTCCCCTCCTCAGAAATTGACGGATTTCGGCGTCCGCGGAAAAGGAATAACATCGCGGATGTTGCCAATGCCGGTAATGAGCATCATCATTCGTTCAAAACCAAGGCCGAATCCGGCATGCGGCACGGAGCCGTATTTGCGGGAATCAAGATACCAGGCGTAATCTTCCTCATGCATGCCCATTTCGCGGATTTTGCGGACCAAAACATCGTAACGTTCCTCACGCTGGGAACCGCCGATCAACTCGCCGATACCCGGCACCAGAACATCCATCGCGGCGACCGTGCGGCCGTCATCATTGAGCCGCATGTAAAAAGCCTTAATCTCTTTGGGATAATCGCGAACGATTACAGGCCGTTTGAAGTGCTCTTCGGCCAGAAAACGCTCATGCTCGGTCTGCATGTCTATACCAAACTCCGGCTTGTATTCAAACTTACGACCGGATTTTTGCATAATCTCTATCGCCTCGGCGTAAGTAATGCGGGCGAAGCCGTTGTCTACAATATTGTTCAGTTTGGCAAGCAGGCCGGGCTCGACATATTTGTCAAACAAAGCCAAGTCTTCGGCACAATGATCCATGACATATCTGACACAATAACGCACCATATCTTCCGCCAGATCCATATCATCGTGAATATCGGCGAAAGCCATTTCCGGCTCGATCATCCAGAATTCGGCAGCATGACGCGTGGTGTTGGAATTTTCGGCACGGAAAGTCGGGCCGAATGTATAAATATCCCCCAAAGCGCAGGCATACATCTCACCGTTGAGCTGTCCGGAAACCGTCAGGTGCGCTTCTTTGCCAAAGAAATCCTGTGAATAGTCAACCCGGCCATCTTTGGTCCGCGGCAGATTGTTCAGATCAAGCGTGGTTACCTGAAACATTTCTCCGGCTCCTTCACAGTCGGAACCGGTGATGATCGGGGTGTGAACATAACGAAAACCACGTTCGTTGAAAAATTTGTGAATCGCAAAAGAAAGTTCGGAACGCACCCGGAACGCCGCGCCGTATTTGTTGGTGCGCGGACGCAAATGCGCTATGGTGCGCAGATATTCATCCGTGTGTTTTTTCTTTTGCAATGGAAAATCTTCCGGCGCAAGACTGTAGACATCTATTTCGGCGGCTGCAATCTCATATTTCTGGTTGCCGCCTTTGGATTCCACCAACGCGCCTTTTACCGCCACCGAAGAACCGGTGGAAAGTTTTTTGACCTCTTCATAATTATTGAGATTGTTATTGGCAATAATCTGAATATTTTTGAGACAGGAACCGTCATTTACCTCAATAAAAGAAAAATCCTTGGCATCGCGGCGGGTTCTGACCCAACCTTTGACCAATACTTCCCGTACAGGCGCCTCCGCCTGCAGCAAATCAGCTATTTTTGTTCTTTTTAACATTTCTTTATGTCCATATTTTATTCAATTCATCATGATTACCGCCAGTAACCGGTTGCTCACTATATTACAAGTTTGAGCAGATGTCCAGCATTGACAAACATTATTCAGCATATTAAATTTGATTATCAGATATACTCGGAAAGGAAAAAATTGATGAAAAAAACAGCTCTTATTTTAATTGTGCCGGCTTTGCTGGCATTTAGCGCCTGCACGGCTGATATTGGCACCAATGACTATTATGCTTCTTCGGCCGGCGAGGTTAACCGCGCGGCCAAAGGCGTGATTCTCAGCGTCCGCCAGGTAACGGTCAAAAGCAACGACAATAATGCCGGCACTCTGATTGGTGCGGCGGCTGGCGGCGTTGCCGGTTCTACCATCGGCGGCGGTGATACAGCTCATATTCTCGGCGCCATTGGCGGCGCTGTGATCGGCGGCATTGCCGGTGACGCGACTCAGGCTCAGCTTTCCAAACAAGCTGCTTATGAATATGTCGTACAATTGGACAACGGCGGACTGGTGACTGTTGTTCAGGGTGCCAATGAACTGTTGACTCCGGGACAAAAATGTATTGTTTTGTATGGCAAACAAGCTCGCGTTATTCCTTATAACGGACTGTAAATTGCCGGTTCTGATTACTTAAGCCTGCCTTTTTCGGGCAGGCTTTTTTATACTTGTTCAAAAGTCTGAATCCCGTAAAAGTCCGGACTTCAAATAATGCCCATTTTCTGCGCCAGAACCACCGCCTGAGTCCGATTGGTGGCACCGACTGCCCGCAGCAAAGCATTGATATGCAGCTTGACCGTGGCCTCGGACACACCCATTTCATAGGCAATTTGCTTATTGGACATTCCCTCGGCAACATAGCTTAAGACTTCTGCCTGACGCGCGGTCAAATGCTTACCGTTTGCCCGTCTGCCGCTGATCTCCGCTGTCGTTCTTTTTTCAATTGCCGAAGGCGGCAGATAGGTTCCGCCATCTATAATCAACTTAAGCGCCGAATTGAGCACCTGCGTATCCGTCTGCTTGGATATATAACCGACAGCACCAAGTTCCAAAGCCTTTTTGACATTGCGACTTTCATCTGAAGCAGAAATGACAACAATCCGGGCCGAAGGCGAGGCCTCTCGCAATTGACGGATGCCTTCTTCCCAACTCATGTCGGGCATATCAAGGTCAATTACAATTAAATCAATTTCCGGTTCGGAGGCAGCAATTTTTAATGACTGAGTAAAATTCGCCGCCTGAGAAATGACGGCGCTGGGTTCAAGTTTTTCCAGATTCATGCTCAGACCGTCTCGAAACAAAGCATGATCGTCCGCGATAAGAATCTTCATCTGACTTCTCCTGCATCAAAACATATATCAGTCCGAAGTCCAGTGTTTTGACTTTACCGGGTAAATTTTAACATCAAGTTAACGCTTAGTTCGCTATATAGTGCCGAAGTTTGAGATTTTAAAGTGGCGTATTGGTTTTTCTTGCCTATAGATACAGGCATTTTACCCCGGCCTCACGAAACATTTCTTCCGAATAGACCAGTTTGTCGCGCCAAGTCCCCGTCGGTGCGGCGGGGTCCGGCTCAAGCCGGCGGGTTACCACCATTTTGATTCCGGATTGAATAATCGCCCGGGCACAATCCGGACAAGGCATGGATGTTACGTAAATGACACAACCTTTTAACGTGGCTCCGATCAGACAGGCATTATAGACAGCGTTGCGTTCGGCATGTTCAAAAAAGTCGTATTTTGTCGGGCGCTCCATGCGCTCCGACTTATTGTCATCGACCCCTCTGACCAGACCATTATAGCCGGTGGAACGAATTTCCCGGTCCGGCCCAACAACAACAGCGCCAACTTTGGTGGAAGGATCTTTGGACCAGGTCTTGACCAGCTCGGCCAACTCCATAAACCGATTGTGCCATTTTTCTGAAAACATTTCGCTCTCCGTCACTCGTTTTTCCCGGCTTTAGTTTACAACCTTTGTTGTCAAGATACAATCTTTTTTGCGCAACTTTAAAAATCTGCTGGTTTTACTTGACATCGGCCGCAAAATACACCAAGTTATAGCCAGTGCTTTTTATAATTGTTTAGGAGAGAAAAATGAGTGCTATTATCGATATTCATGCCAGAGAAATTATGGACTCCCGCGGCACGCCTACGGTTGAAGCCGAAGTTGTTCTGCAAAGCGGGGCTTTCGGCCGCGCGGCTGTTCCGAGCGGGGCTTCTACCGGTGTGCATGAGGCTGTTGAGCTGCGCGACGGAGACAAAAAACGTTTCGGCGGCAAAGGCGTTTTGAAAGCCGTTGAAAATGTCAATGACAAAATTTATGACGCGCTGGCCGGCCTGGAGGCTGAAGACCAGATTGAAATCGACCGCACCATGATTGATCTGGACGGCACCGAAAATAAAGGCAAGCTCGGCGCCAATGCCATGCTGGCCGTTTCCATGGCCGTGGCCAAAGCTCAGGCCGAGGAAGCCGAACTGCCCCTATATCGTTATCTTGGCGGGACCATGGCACGTACTCTGCCCGTTCCGATGATGAATATTCTGAACGGCGGCAAACATGCCGACAACCCGATTGATATTCAGGAATTTATGATTATGCCGGTTTCTGCGGCCAACATCAAAGAAGCCATCCGCATGGGGGCTGAAATCTTCCAGACACTGAAGAAAAACCTGAAAGCGGCCGGACATAATACCAATGTCGGCGACGAAGGCGGTTTTGCTCCTAATCTGAAGTCAGCCGAAGAAGCTTTGACTTTTATTGTTAACTCCATTAAAGATGCCGGCTACAAACCGGGCGACGATGTTGTTCTGGCAATTGACGCCGCTTCCTCGGAATTCTATGAAAACGGCAAATATGAAATGAAAGGCGAAGGCAAATCTTACACCAACAAGCAAATGGTTGATTTCTATAAAGATTTGTGTAACCGCTTCCCGATCTTCTCCATTGAAGACGGTATGGCCGAAGATGATTGGGAAGGCTGGAAAATGCTGACCGATGCTTTGGGCGACAAAATCCAGCTTGTCGGCGACGATTTGTTTGTTACCAATCCGAAACGTTTGGCCATGGGTATTGAAAAAGGCGTGGCAAATTCCATTCTGGTTAAAGTCAACCAGATCGGCACGCTGACCGAAACCATGCAAGCCGTTGATCTGGCTCAACGCAACAAGTATACTGCCGTATTGTCGCACCGCTCCGGCGAAACTGAAGACGCGACGATTGCCGATATCGCCGTTGCCACCAACTGCGGCCAGATTAAAACCGGATCAATGTCTCGTACCGACCGTATGGCCAAATATAACCAGCTTATCCGCATTGAAGAAGAACTGGGTGATATGGCTGTTTATGCCGGTAAGTCTATCTTGAGAAAATAGGCATACAGACGCCGCTTTTGCCGGTGTTGTATATGAAAAATATCCTGGCTTCGGCCAGGATATTTTTTATGCAGCTAGCGTTGCGGCGAGGGCGGGCTTTTTTGTTTTTCCTTCATCCGCAGAGTGCGCATCAGCATTGAAACAAGCGGTGTATATTTTTTCGGCATATACTTTTTCCAGCCAATTGCCGCCAGATTCCGACAACGATGAATATTGCGCCGAGCATTGTCAATCTGTCGGCGGGCATCGGCCGTCAGATCCGGCGGATCGCCTTTCATGATATTATAACCGCTCGGCGAAGCCAGCAGCGGCTGCCCAAGCGGGGCTATGTGAAAATCATAATCCGGGCAAGCGGTGGCCTGCTTCCATTGCTTGAGCGTGACCAGATCACGCCCAAAAAGAATCGGATCGGCGACAAGAAGTTCGGTTTGCCGGCTGTCTTTGTATACCGATGCCTCAATGGCCGCGGCAATGTGGTAGTCATATTGAATTTCTTCAAAAGCACCGGTTTCGGCATTGCGCAGGTTGACACTGACATAGTTGGTAAAATGCCCGTTACGTTTGGAACTGGTTGCGCAGATCTTGTAAGCCGGAAAACCGTCTTGCTTTGCCTGCACGGCAATCAGATGCGCCAAGCAATAACAGATATCGCTCTCATATTGGTAGCTCTCTTCCGGAATGTCTGCCGTCCAGCGGCGATAAGCCCGATTACAGCGGATAACTTTTGCAGAATCAAATTCCATACCTTCCTCCGGAATACTTTTGTCTTTTACTTTAGCATAATTTGCCGCTGAATAAAAGCCTTTTTAGATAATTGGTTGAGGGGCGGTTGTTTTTTGGGGCTTGCCGGATTAAATGATAAGGTGTTCACGATGAAGGTTTGTCAAAACAAAGAAATTATATTTCTTTTGCCGGTTAGAGTGAACATCCGACGTTTCTCCATAAACGACAAAAGGAATATAATTTTCTGGCGTTGATTTGGTGAGGAACGGGAAAACGGGGATTTATGAAAAATCCCCGTTTTCTGTTTTTAATTCAGCGCCGCTATAGCTGCGTCCAACCGACGCAATGTTTCCTCCCGACCAAGAATCACCGCAATTTCGGTGGCGCCGCCGGGCGTGGTTTCTTTGCCACTCAGAGCAATGCGCGCCGGATACAAAATCTGGCCGTTTTTGACCCCGAGCTTTTCCGCCAGAGCTTTCAAGGCAGCAAACAAAGCGTCATTATTCCATTCAATTTGGCCGGCCAAGACTTCGCGAATGGCCGGCAGATTTGCCCGAGCCACAGCGGCGTCGGTTTTCATCTTTTTATTGGCATAAAGTTCAGCCTGAAAAGCCGGCAGAGCAACAATAAAATCAATCTGTTCGGAAATTTGTGTCAGAGTTTCAATACGCGGCTGCAACGTGCGGCTCAGCGCCTCCTGATCAACAAAAGCCGGAACATCTTTGTAATAAGGCTGCGCCAACTGATGAAATCTTTCCGCCGGTAACGCGCGGATATACATGCCGTTCATCCAGGTTAGTTTGACAATATCAAAAATGGCCGGCGACTTGTTGAGACGCTCAACAGAAAAAATCTTTGCCAATTCGGCAATGGAAAAAATTTCTTCTTCCGTGCCGGGATTCCAACCAAGCAGCGCAATATAGTTGATGATTGCCTCCGGCAGATAACCTTTGGCAACCAGATCCTGAAACGATGCGTCGCCGTTGCGTTTGGATAATTTATGCTGGGCATCTTTCATCACCGGAGGCAGATGCACATAAACCGGGCGCTGCCAGCCAAAAGTATCATACATCAGATTATATTTTGGCGTGGACGGCAGATATTCGTTTCCGCGGACCACATGCGTAATGCCCATGAGATGATCATCAATCACGTTGGCAAAGTTATAGGTCGGGAAGCCGTCAGACTTCAGCAATACGCCTTCATCCAGCTCGTCATAGTCAATTTCTATCAGTCCATAGACTTTATCTTCATATTTTGATTTGCCGGTTTTGTTGATGGTCTGGCGGATGACATAAGGTTCGCCTGCAGCTATGCGCTTTTTTGCCTCTTCCAGCGGAATCTTTTTACAGGGATCCTCAAACTTGCAAATAATCTCGTTGCCTTCCTCATCAACCTGTTCTTCGCGTTCACCACAAAAACAATAATGGGCGCCGCCCAGCTCAACCAGCTTGTGTGCATAGGGCGCATATAAATCTTTGCGCTCAGACTGGACATACGGACCAAAATCACCACCGACATCCGGGCCTTCATCCCAACGAATGCCCACAGTTTTTAAGGTGTTGTAGATAATGTCAACCGCGCCTTCAACATATCGTTTCTGATCCGTATCTTCAATCCGCAGGATGAAATCGCCGCCGGAAGCTTTGGCAATCAGATATTCATATAGCGCCGTCCTCAGGTTGCCGATGTGCATATAACCGGTTGGACTTGGGGCAAATCTGGTACGTGTTTTCATTTTATTGTCTCTTTCTTAAAAAATTTCCGTTTTGCCTACGATAGCGCAGGCAAAACATTTTCTCAAGGACTTTTCGGAAAAGTCTTAAAAAAAGTATTTATCACCCGGCCAGTAAAACCCCGGCTGCCGCCCGAGCCTCGGCCGTGACGACAGCGCCGGCCAGCATGCGTGCAATTTCCTCGCGCTTTTCATCAGCCGTCAGCTTGCGTACAAAAGTTGTGGTTATGCTGCCGTCAGTCTGTTTTTCTACTTTGAAGTGGTGATCGCCTCTGGCCGCCACTTGCGGCGAATGGGTAACAACCAATACCTGCACCTGTCGGCCGAGCTTGGCCAAGCGCTCACCGACAGCTTGTGCCGTTGCGCCGCCAACGCCAGAATCCACTTCATCAAAAATCATGGTACTCACTTTTGAGCTCTGGGCCAGATTCACTTTCAGCGCCAGTTGAAAACGCGCCAGCTCGCCGCCGGACGCAATTTTGTTGAGCGGCCCTTGCGGCGAATTGGGATTGGTAGAAACCGTAAAGTTGACATTGTCAAAACCTGTCTCTGACCAGTTGCTTTCTTCTTTTTTTTCAACCTGTGTCATAAACCGGGCTTTTTCCATCTTAAGCGGCGGCAATTCCGCCATAACCGCGGCATCCAACTTTGCCGCAGCATTTATTCTGGCCAGGTGCAGAGCATTGGCCGCTTCAATATATGCCTGTCTTTTTTCCTGCTCGGTTTTGCGCAGAGCAGTGATTGCTTCTTCACCACATTCTATGCTGCTTAACCGCTCTTTGAACTTTTGCAGCGTATCTGCCAGGTCATCAACACCTACACCATGTTTACGCGCCAGGTCTTTTAGCGCAAACAGGCGTTCGTCAATATTTTCCTGCTCCCCGGCATTGAGCCCGATATCGGCCGAGGCAGCCTCTATGCGCTCCATGGCATCGCCGATTTCAATCAAAGCACGATCTAACGCTTCATATATTTCGACATATTTATCGCCGACATAGCGGCCAGCCCGGTCAATGGCGCTTTCAGCCGCACGCAAAGCTGATGCGACATCTCGCTCCCCGCTCAGATTTTGATACGCGTCGTTGAGATTTTCCATAATTTTTTCCGCATGCATCAACTCTTGCCGACGGGCAGAAAGGACTGCTTCTTCACCTGATTGCGGCTTAATCTGCTCAAGCTCGTGCACCCAGTGGCGGAGATTATCCTCTTCTTCTTTGGCTTTGGCTACATCCGCTTCGGCTTGGCGGCGCGCCGCCGATGCTTGTTTATATTCCCGGCAGGCCAGAGCTGTCGCCGTCAGCAAGGCGCCGTTGCCGCCGAATGCGTCCAAGATGCTCTGATGATTGGCCGGATTGAGCAACCCCTGGTTGTCAAACTGGCCGTGAATCTCCACCAGATATTTGCCGATTTCTTTAAGCAGGCGCGCGCTGATCGGCTGATCGTTAAAAAAGATTTTGCTTTTGCCGGCGCGGTCGAGTGTGCGCTTGATGATGATTTCACCATCAGTCTCCAGTTCATTTTCGGCCAGCAGCGTCTGCAGCTCCTGATTATGCGGTTCAGCATCAAAAACTGCCGTCACACTCAATTTGTCTTCGCCGGAGCGAATCAATGCCGCTTCGGCACGCCCGCCGAGCACCAGCCCGAGAGAATCGAGCAAAATGGACTTGCCGGCGCCGGTTTCACCCGTCAACACGCTGAGGCCGGCACCAAAGTCGAGGTCCAGCTTATCTATCAAAACCACATTGCGAATTGAGAGTGACTGCAGCATTTCAGTTATCCGTTTTTACCAACTTTTGCGCGCGACGGGTCCATTTGGATTGCGGGTAATTATGCCCGAGAACTTTGGCTGCATCGCCGGCTTCTTTGTCCAGCCCCAGAATCCGGTATATCTCCACCTGTCTATATAAAGCCTCTTCAATATGACCGGTGGTCTGGTATTGGTTGACGACAACCGAAAAACGGTTCAACGCCGACAAATAATTCTGCTGGCCGAGATAAAAACGGCCGATTTCCATCTCGTGACCGGCCAAACGGTCATTAATCAGGTTGAGCTTCTTTTTGGCATCCGCTGCATAGTCCGTATCGGGGAAACGCACAATTACCTGGCGAAATGCCTCCATGGCCGACGCACTGTTTTGCTGATCGCGCTCAATGCCGACAATCTGCTCATAATAACACAGACCCTTCATATAATAAGCATAGGCAATGTCTTTGTTGCCAGGGTGATATTTGATGAAACGGTCCAAAGCCATGATTGCATCGTCATATTTTTGATCTTTGTAATAAGCATAGGCGCCCATCAGCTTGGCCTTGGTTGCCCATTTGGAATAAGGATGCTCCAGTTCAACCTTTTCAAAACTTTCGGCGGCTTTGGCATATTGCGTTTTGTTGAGACTTTTATAACCGCGGTTGTACAAACGCTCGACAGAAAGATGTTCTTCCGAAGATTCCGGCGTTGAAGAGCAGGCAGCGACAAAACAGAACAGTCCCAGAAACAAAGCTAACTTTTTCATTTTTCTTCCTTATATAATTTCATAGTTGGCCGGATCGGCAAACAGTTTTCGTAAAATTTCGTTATTATGAAAATGTCCGGTTTTTGAAGCCGTCAGCCGAGCCAGCAACCGATATCCGGATGTATACATATCGCCGATTGCATCAATGACTTTGTGGTTGACGCATTCGTTTTCCGTGCGGAAGCCCCCTTCATTCAATACTTTTTCACCATCCAAAACCACAGCATTATCCAGACTGCCGCCTTTTATCAAACCGACGGACTTAAGATAATCTACCTGGCTTTTTTCGCAAAAAGTGCGGCACGGCGCTATAAACGTTTTAAAATTTTCAACCGTTAACGGCTCGCAAAAACGCTGACGGCCGACAATTTTTGAAGGAAACTCAATGCTGAAATCCACTTGAAAATCATCTGCAGGAATAAGCTTTATCTCATTGCCGTGTTCGTCCGAAAATTCCACAGATCGCTTTACTTTCAGAAAATGCCGCGGCTGATCCTGAGCAACGTTCCCGACTTTTTCCAGCGCTGTTACGAAAGGCAGAGCAGAACCGTCCATAATCGGCATCTCGCGGTTGTCGACCTCAACCACAGCATTATCAATATCCAGCATGCTCAGTGCAGCCATCAGATGTTCAATTGTCGAAATAACACAATCTTTGCCATCGCCAAGACAAGTACAGTTGCGGGTGTCAACAACATTTGTATATAAGGCTCGGACTTCCGGACAGCTGGGCAAATCAACCCGGCAAAAAACTATGCCGCTGTCAGCCGGTGCCGGCCGGATCTTCAGATTGCTCCGGCAACCCGAATGAAGGCCTATTCCGCTGATGGCGCATTCGCCCGCCAAAGTGCGTTGCTGCATACTCTCTCCTTAACTTTTGTCAATTCATACAAGGCAGCCTGTAAGCCGGGTTCTGTATTCCGGTTGCCCGGAACGATAGCCATTCATCTGGGCCGTTTATCACTAAACGGCTCATCGCGACCTACCTCTGAGGCGGAGGGAGAACGCTCCTTGTAATCCGACATAAATGCAGGATTCCTCTAATTTGGTCTTGCATCAGACAGGGTTTGCCCGGCCGGGTCTGTTACCAGCCCCGCGGTGAGCTCTTACCTCGCCTTTTCAACCTTACCGGGATGAAAACCGGCGGTGTGTTTCTGTGGCACTTTCCCTTGGATTGCTCCAGCCAGACGTTATCTGGTGTCTTGTTCTCCGGAAGCCCGGACTTTCCTCATCATGGGCAAAGCCATGACGCGGCTATCCGGCTGCCTTGTTGGTTAGAATAGCATTTAGAGCCGCGATTGCAAGAGCTTTGTATCAACAAAACCACACAAAAAAGCATTTTGGCGAAATCATCCCCGGATTTGTTTTTTACCGATATTCATCCGATGCTAAATTGGCACAATCGCGGATTGCACCAGTCTTTATTCCGGCGCCTCAAATTCACTGATTTCCTCTTCTCTGATTTTCAGTTTTCAAACATAAAAAAATATCCCCAATTTTTTTATTTTTCGCTCGGCCTAGAGGCGTGCCGAGTTACAGAATCGGCGCTCATATTTTTACAGAACAAAACAAGAACAGTTAATAAATTACTAAAAATTCCCATTGATTCCCATATTTTCCCATGATATACCATATTTATAATCAGATTTACCAAAAGGAGTCTTTGAGGTTGCGCAAAACTTTTCTGTTTATGGATACGGTAACCAACAAGGTTGACGCTAAAGGACGCGTTTCCCTGCCGGCCGATTATCGCGCCATTGTCAAAGACACCGGCTCCGAAATCGTCTGCTACCGCAGCCTTTCCGCCCCCTGTATTGAAGGCTGCCTGGAAGACCTGCTCGACAAACTCGCCACCGACATGGAAAACTCGCTCGACTTCTTTTCTCAGGAGCAGGACGACATTTCCAACCTGGTATTCGGCGACGCCAAAAGATATCCTTTCGATTCCACCGGCCGGATTATGCTCTCCGACAAGCTGTTGAAACATGCACAAATTAAAGACAGCGCCGTTTTTGTCGGCAAAGGCCGCAAATTTCAGATATGGAACCCTGAAAACTGGGCAAAAGAAGAAGCCCGCATCCGCGCCGAAGTGTTGAAAAAGCGCCCGTCGCTCAAAGCGCAGGGAGGCAAAGAATAATGGCCATTGATTACCGAACTCATTTTCCGGTCATGCTACCAGAGGTTTTAGCCAATTTATGCCCTTGTGACGGTGGTCTATATGTCGATGCAACTTTCGGCAATGGCGGCTACAGCGAAGCCATTTTAAGTTCGGCAAACTGCCGTGTGATTGCACTGGATCGTGATCCCGGCGTATGGAAAAGAGCCGAAGAATTGCGCGCCTCTTTCGGCAGCAGATTCGAGTTCAGAGCCGGCAAATTCGGCTCTTTTGCGGATTTAGTTCCTGAGGAAATTGACGGCGCGGTGTTCGATATTGGCGTTTCATCCATGCAGCTTGACCAGGCTAAAAGAGGATTCTCTTTTGCCAAAGACGCACCGCTGGATATGAGAATGTCGCAGTCGGGACAAACGGCGGCCGACCTTGTCAATACCCTGCCCGAAAAAGAGCTGGCCGATTTGATCTACCGGTATGGCGAAGAACGCAAATCCCGGCAAATTGCTTCCAAAATCGTCGCGGCGCGCCGAAGCAAAAAAATTGAAACGACCAAAGAACTGGCGGAAATTGTCTACTCGGTTCTGCGGCGCGTGCCCAATGCCATTGATCCGGCGACACGCACTTTTCAAGCTTTGCGGATTGCTGTTAATGACGAACTCGGCGAATTGGAATCCGGCCTTGACGGCGCCACTTGCCGCCTGAAATCCGGCGGTCGTCTGGTTGTGGTTGATTTCCATTCGCTGGAAGACAGAATCGTAAAAAACTTTTTTAAAAACAATACCGGCCGGACGCGCCATGTGTCTCGCTATGCGCCCCGGTCACAAGAACAAAACAACGCAATTTTTAAGGAATGTTCAAAAGTTATTTTGCCCTCAGAAGAGGAACTGCAGCAAAACAGCCGATCACGTTCTGCAAAATTGCGTTTTGCGGTTAAACAATAACTCAAACTCCAGAAAGGATTTGAAAAAAAATGAGCAGTACAAAATTGGCAACCCTGGCCCTGAAAATCGCCCTTCCCTGTCTGTTGTGCTTCAGCTATCTGGTGATGACCAACATGGTTCAGGAACTTGAGAGCGAGCTGAAAAGTATCAATCGGGGAATTGAGAAAGACATTAAATCTATTCATGTGCTAAAAGCCGAATGGTCTCACCTCAATAATCCGGCCAGGTTACGCAAGCTGGTTGCCAAACATATTCCGCTGAATCAGGTGCAGGCTGAACAAATTATTAACTATTCTGCGTTACCATTTTCTTATGAAGAGGGCGAATCGAGAAAGATGGTTGCCCGTCGTAATATATCCAACTATGCCGAGCAGAATAAGGGGTTGAAAAAACTTACAAAGGCTCAGCGCTAAAAACAAAGAATTTGGGCAGAAGCAGAAATGTTTGGGAAGTATTTTTCCAAAAAAAGCAAAGGAGAATTTTATCTCCCGGGGCAGGAAATTAAAATTGACAAGGTCAGTTCTTTTCATGGTTTTTCTTGTGAAAAGGATTCGCTTGCGGTTTGCAAAAACCGCGTCATGTTTTCCATTTTTTGTTTTGCTGCGGTTTTTCTGATTATTGCCGTCCGTTTGTTTGATCTTTGTGTTTTGACCGGTTTTGAAAAAGAAAGCAGCTCGCCGCGACGTGTTTATGCGCATAACCCGATCCGAAGAGCCGATATTTTGGATCGCAACGGCACCATTATTGCCACCTCTCTGCCGACCGTCAATCTTTATGCCAATCCCCGCAAAGTTTTTGATGCCGACGAGCTGGCGCGCGAACTTGTTAAAATATTACCGGAACTTGATTATAAATCAACTTATAAAAAACTGACGCAAAAAGGTACTTTTGTTTATATCAAACGTAATCTGACCCCGTCTCAGCAGTATCAGATCAACTATCTTGGCGATCCCAGCCTGGAATTTGAAGAAGGGGAAAAACGCGTCTATCCGCACAAAAATCTGCTGGCTCATGTGATCGGAAGCACCAATATTGATAATGTCGGTATTTCCGGCATTGAGAAAACAATGGATGAACGTCTGACACAGTCGGATATCCCTCTGACATTGTCTGTTGATGTCGGTATTCAGGATACAATCCGCATGCTGCTCAAAGAAGGCATGGAAAAATTTAACGCCATTGGTGCCACCGCCATTCTGATGGATGCCAACAGCGCCGAAATCATTGCTTTGGTTTCTCTGCCTGATTTTGACCCCAACATCAATCGCAGCAAAGAACAACGCGCTTTGTTCAATATGGCCACAAAAGGTGTTTATGAACCCGGCTCTGTACTAAAGATATTCAACACCGCCATGTCTTTGGAAAGCGGCAAAGTCAAACTGGCCGATAAATTTGATGCCACACAGCCGTTGAAACTTCGTTATAATACCATCAGAGATTATCGCGGTGAAAACCGCTGGTTGTCCGTGCCGGAAATTTTGGTTTATTCTTCTAACATCGGTTCGGCGCAAATGGCGCTTAAAGTCGGCGGCGGTGAACAGCGCAACTTTTTGGAAAAAATCGGTTTTTTTGAAAACATAGATATTGAACTTCCGGAAACTGGCCATCCGCTTGTTCCTAAACGCTGGGGCGACGGCACCATTGCCACGGTTGCTTATGGTTATGGTATTTCCGTTTCGCCGCTGCATGTCGTCAGTGCCTATGCTGCAATGATCAACGGCGGTATTTATCATTCACCGAGCCTGATCAAAAACAGCCCGAAAGCAAAAAACGGGCATCGTGTTATTTCTTTCAACACTTCCAAAGCCATGCGCCAATTGATGCGACTGGTGGTGACTGACGGATCCGGTCGGCGCGCCAATGTCCGAGGATATGAGGTGGGCGGCAAAACCGGCACGGCCAACAAACTTTCTGCCAACGGCAAATATGTTGATAAAAAAGTCCGCACAACATTTGTGTCCGCTTTTCCAATTTCTGATCCTAAATATGCGTTGATCGTGATGATGGATGAACCGCAGCCGCTTAAAGAAACATGGGGGTTTGTCACCGCCGGCTGGAATACTGTGCCAACGGCTTCAAAGATTATTTCAGCCATTGCACCGCAGCTCAACCTAAAAGCAAATTACGATTTAGACGAGTTACGCCAGGCTAAAATTATTGAAGCCTCCTGGACCAACGGCGAATAGAAGCTTTTTCTTTAACTTATGCAAAAACCCCGTGGTTTGCCACGGGGTTTTTGGAACTTATTTTTATTTTACTTTTTCGTTTTAGCGGTTGTTTTCTTAGCCGCAGTCTTTTTAGTTGTTGCCTTTTTGGCGGCAGCTTTTTTTACCGTCTTTTTAGCGGCTGTTTTTTTCTTTGTCGTCTTTTTCGCCGCTGTTTTTTTGGTGACTTTAGTCGCAGCTTTTTTTACTGCTTTTTTAGCCGCAGTTTTTTTGACCTTTTTTTCCTTAACCGGTTTGGGCTGAGCCGCCAGCACAGCTTTTTCGATATCTGCTTCCGTGCACAAACCGATCATAACCGGATTCTTCGGGCGCAAAACGGCGCTGTCTTTGTGCGTGCCGTTGCGGATGGCCGTAATTGTCGGCTTGGTTGTCCCAACCAGCTTGCATATCTGACTGTCTTTGAGAAGCGGATAATTTTTGACAAACCATAAAATTGCCGCCGGCTTATCCTGGCGCTGTGAAGGTGAAAGAATTTTCTTTGCCTTCGCATTCATGGCTTTGACATTGCGCTCCATTTCATTAGGCACAAGATTGGCTTTATTGTCGGCTTCGCAACGGCGAATTTCCTCCCAGGTCAGCTGGCCGTTATCAATCGGAGACAAGCCGCGGATATTGCTGGAAACATCGCCATCGGCAATAGCCTGAATCTCCAACTCGTGAATTTCGCAAAAAACAGAAATCTGGCGGAAAGTCAGCGTGGTATTTTCAACCAGCCAAACAGCCGTTGCCCGAGGCATCAAAGGTGCGGTCATTTCGGTATCCTTTCTTTATAAATCTTGTATTTCAAACTGACTTCAGGATAAATTTTCTTGTCGGAATATACAAGCTTTTTTTTACCTTTGATGGCAATATCTGCACAAGAATCAGGCAAGATATTTGTAAAGCTCGACATTTTGCCCCAACTGAGCAAAAGTTTTTTCTCCCAAATATTCGAGCTTATCATCCGGGCTTTCCATGCGTTCCTGAACATCTTTGGTCATCACAATTTCGTTATTATAGATATGCTCAAACATATCTTTGAGATAGTTGCTTAAGTTAGGCTCATTTTCCGCTTTCCAGAGAGTTACAGCACAGCAATTACGCATGAGCATGTTGTCGTTGTTTATTTCATCATGATATGTCGCTATATCTTTAAGGCATTCGTCGGCAAACTTAAGCGCATTGTTCAGTTTACGGAAACGGATGCTGGTAATGCCGTCAGCCTCAACCACATCAAACCCTTTGTATTTGCCAAGAAGGTTGCTGATAATGTTGCGGATTCCTTCACTGGTCTGTGCGGCGACTTCTTCATAATTTGACACGGAAGTATCCAGAAACTTCAAATCGCTCTTGATGCTGACCATACAGTCTGTCGGAATATCACTTTCGTCGACCTCTTCTTCCTTTGTTTCGAAAAACGGGTATTCTTCATCTATCTGCGGGTTTGAATTTTGTTTTTCCCAACGGCTGAAAGTAATGTTTAAAGCCTCGGAAGGCATCTCGCGACCATTGATGACATGCGCCATCAAATAAGCGCCGACGCCGGTCAACAGAATGGCAATTTTGTTGTCATTATAACTGCGCTTTGCTTCATAAAAGGCTTCAAGGTCCGCTTTGTCGCCATCGGTAATCTTGAAGGCATCATACAAAAGCGAATTGGCTTCGGGCAGAGTCAAACGACTGTATCGGGCTAATTCCAGACAGCCGCCGAACACCAGCAATTTAACACCCAAGCGTGAAAAACTGTCTTGTAAAACGGTTGGCGATTTGAGCTTGGAAAGCATCTCGCTCAGAAAAGAAATGATGTAGTGTTTATATTCCAGCGGCGCTTCCGGATAAGCCGGCGTCATAATCGGATCGGAATTATTGATATTATATGCTTTAATCAGATACTCGGCCTGATCAAAAAAACCTTTTTCCCGGGTCTGAGGCGTCTGTTTGCTGTCGCTGATCCAGACATACCAGGGAATACTCTTGAGCAAAAGCGGAATGGCCATGGCCAGAAAAACGACAAAGAACACGCTGAACAATACCGAGCTGCTGTTTTCTTCCTCAATGAAAATCTCCAACAGAGGAAACAGCAAATTTACAAATAAATTGGCAAAAATCAAACTGAGAAAGATCAATAGTACAATTTTGATCATCACACCGGCAACGGTATTTTGATTGCCGGTATAGGAGACCCGATGTCCTTCGACAATTTCATCATCTTTTACGGTATTGAAAAAGCCGGTGCCCGAGGATTTTTTACGGTTGAGATTGCTGACATATTCGACACTCTCCTGATACGAGTTGTCCATCACGTCAAAAATTTCTTTGATAATTTTAACGCGATGATTTTCCACCTCGTGCTCTTTGGCCAGATTAAAAGCATCTTGTCTTTGCTCTGCGGCAAAACGATCTTGCAGCTTCCAGCCGTCGCCTCTGTCCGCGTATACCTCATAATGGGCGATTTTCATTGCCTGTTCCTTTTTTGTGCAGAAAAAAACCTACTTCTCATCTTACAAGAAGTAGGTTAATAAATCGTAAGTCCTTACGACAGACCAACTGCGGATCAGTTATCCGTTTTCAGGCCGAAAGCGCCATATTTGTTCTTGAATTTGGACAGCTGACCACCTGTATCAACCAAACGGCGGACACCCGTCCAGACCGGATGAGACTTGGGGTCTACTTCCAGATTCATAACATCACCGGCTTTGCCCCAGGTGGAACGAACCGTGCGCTTTTCACCGTCGGTCATTACATAAGTAATCTCATGATAGTCGGGGTGAATACCTTTTTTCATTGTTTAAAACTCCTCAACTCGTTCTTTCACTGCATAAGTTTTATGCTCTTATACATTACTCAAATGAAGAACGCAAGCATTATTTAAAGATTTTTTTAATTTATTTCAGCTCTTCCAGCTCCACGGTGTTGACCTTATCCGAAGCGCCGTCAATATTCAAAACTTTAATGCTGAAATTTTTATACCCTTTCTGCAAAAGATAACTACGGACTTCAACCGCCCGATTCAGGCTTTGACGCTTTTTGCGGAAAGTGTCAACCCCGTCATCCAGATTGTAGGAATAAATGGCAATTTTATTGTTTTTGGCATCGGCAAAATTTTTGATAATCGTATCAATCTGAGCTTTTTGCGCCTCGCTCAGCGTCGTTTCCCCCTCAGTAAAAATAATTTTGGCAAGGCCAGCAGGCTCTGCAGCCTGCTCATCAATCAGCAACCCCTGCTGCACTGTATTTTGAGCTGCGGCAGCCGGATCGGAACCGGCCGGCTCTGCAGTTTTGCTTTCAACTTTTTTACCTGCGGAAGCTTGCGGCTGTACTGGCACGGCTATTTCCGACTTCTCGGGCTGCAACGCCGGTACGACTGTGGAAGAGGATTCTGCCTTTTTTTCTTGTACTTTAGCCGAGGAAGCCGCCGGTTCAGGTGTTTGAAACACAACCTGCTGTTCCGGCGCGGCAACCGGCTCTACATCGACAACGACGACTTCTTCCGTACTTTCAACATACGGGATGGGCGCCGGTTTTTGCGGAGCCGGTGCTTTAATATCCGCCGCTTTGGCAATGTCTTTTTTGGGTTTTATTTCTTCTACTTTTACTTTGGCTGTCTTGGCCGCCTGTTTTTTCGGTTTTGCCGCCTGGCGCGCGGGTGCTTTTTTCGGCTGGGCTTTTACGACGGGGAACAACGGACCGCCCTGAACGGCAGCCGGTGCTTCTGCCGATCCCAGTGCATCGAGCGCGGACAGATTGATATAAACAGAATCCTCCTGGGCTCGGGCAATTGCCGCTCCCATCACCAAAGCCGCCACCGAGAAAAACATAATTCCGCGCATTTTTACCCCCGCAAAGTTATTTATTAAGCAATTCGTGTACTTTCCCGCCCAAAACAGCATTAGCCGCTATAACGGAACCGCTGGAAAGAACCGAGGCCAGATTATCGCTGCGAATGTCCTGCTGGTGGAGCTCATAGACCGCTCCGCCCGCTTCTTTAACCAGCAACATTCCCGCGGCGATGGTGTCTGCCGTATTTTCCGCACTGACTACAGCATCCAGTTTGCCCGAAGCAACATAAGCCAAGTCCAAACTCAGACAACCGTTGATCCGAAGACCGGCTGCCGAATATTGCATGGCGCAGTCTTTGGCTCCAATAAGAGCTTCTGACATTTCACGTCTGGAGGAAACGCGCAAACGTTCCTGATTGCGGTAGCCTTCTTTGAAAGCGCCTTTGCCTTTTTCAGAAAAATACAGATCCGCCGTGGCCGGATTGTAGATGACGCCGGCCGTGACAACATTATTCTCAACGACAGCAACCGAAACTGCAAAATACGGAATTCCGTGCATAAAATTCAGCATCCCGTCCAACGGACTGACCAAAAAATACGACGTATGCGCCGGTGTCGGTTCCTTGCCAATCACCACAGCAAAAGTCGGCCTTCCCTTTTGCAACTCGGTGCGCAAATTTTTACTCATCCGATCATAAGCCGCCTTGGCAAATTCCTGATGCCCGCGCAGAGAAGACTGCAACTGCTCGATCTCATTAAAATCGCGGGTCAGCGAGTTGCCGACTTTTTTGACGGCCGTGATGAGAAAATTAAGATTGGTGGACATATACGACATTATTTGGCTCTTTCAACATAAGAGGCATCGGCCGTTGCCACGACAATTTTATCACCCTGTCCGACAAAAGGCGGTACACCGATACGCACACCATTGTCCAAAATTGCCGGCTTATAAGATGACGTTACCGTTTGGCCCTTCATGACCGGTTCGGTTTCAACAACGGTGCAAATGACCTGCAACGGTAACTCAACCGAAATCGGGCGGCCGTCGATAACGCTGACTTTGACTTCCATGCCATCGGTCAGAAACGGGCGCGAATCCCCAAGGATATCCGCCGGCATGGCAAACTGTTCAAACGTGTCGCTTTCCATGAAATTCAGACCTGTGGCATCCTCAAACAAGAATTGGCAATCTTTGGTTTCAACCATCATTTTTTCAACCATATCTTCCGTTCTGAAACGCTCGTTGGTTTTGGTTCCTTCTTCAACCGACTTCATTTCAACCTGCATAAAGGCGCCGCCTTTGCCCGGCTTGACAAAGTTGGTTTTGATGACGGTCCAGGGTTTGCCTTTATATTCGATAACCCAGCCAATCCTGATGGATCCCGCTTGTTGTTTCATGCTAGTTTCTCCTTATTATATTTAATTTGTGCAGACATCATGTTTTATAGGCAAACTAATATAAAGTTTGTTTTTTAGCAACCAAAATCTTCACCATCACGCGAATTTATTATGACGAAATCGGTCTCAATACCGGAGATATCCTGCGGCCCTTTGCTCAAATCAAGTGCCGACTGGATTAAAAACAGATCATTATACCAGGCAATGACTTCCGCCGCCGTTTGTACCTCTGCCATTCCAAGTCTGAACGCAACAAAATCGGGCTCGGTTTCACTGGCAAGCATCGCCTCATGGCGGCGCGGCGGAATAATAACGCCAAGAACTTTTCCGTGTTTGAGAAGCGCCTGATCTTTTTTGATCTGCGCTTTCAGCGGTTGAGCGGGATCGGGTTCAATGACTATGCCGTCAAGATCAAATTTTTGACACTGCACCGCCGCAGCCTGCCCGCAGAGCAAAACCATTTTCCCCGTTTCCCGGCATTTTGTAAAAACTTCTTCCGGCAAAGAGGCTTCTGCCAGATAACAACAAATCTTTTCAGAATCGACAATCCGATCAGCAGCAGAATTTATTTTGAGGATAATCTTCGGCATAATTTTATTTTCTCTTGTAAAAAGTGAAGAGTTGTTTATTATGCGTTTGATAATAAGCGATGATTTAAAATTAAGAAAGAAAAATCTGCAATGACGGACAATATTTTTGACTTTCCCCAAACAAAACAGGCTCTCGGAAATCTGAGCGAAACCATTATCCGTCTGGACACCGCACTTAAAACAAAAAAACAAGCTGCCGCCGCCGAGCGGCTGCAGATGTCGGAACAAATCAGCCAAAAAGAATCCCGTCTTGAGGGACTCCGCTATGCATCTTCCGAAGTTATTGGCCGGATTGATGCTCTTATTGCAACTTTAGACAACGTGTTGGAACAAAATGGCTCAGGTAACAATCACAATTAATTCCCGGGAATATGCCGTCGCCTGCGAAGATGGTCAGGAGGGGCGTATTTATCAACTGGCCGGTCTGCTGGATGAAAAAGCTCAGGCTCTGACCGGGGGCAGTCTGCAAGTGAATGAAAATATGCTGCTGGCTATGGTCGGTTTGGTACTGGCCGATGAACTTACCGAGCTGAAAAAAAATAATAACGCGCATAAAAATACCGGTGGACAAAACATTGACAGCCAGCGACTCCTCGAACTGGATACGGCGGTTTCCGAAAAGATAAAATCTTTGGACGAAAAGCTGAATTTGCTTGCAAATGAATTAAATTTGTTGTAACCTTGTGGCATAAAGAGGAGGGAAACTGCGTAGCGCGTATTTCCGCAGATCTTCCGAGCCAACATTATGTTTATAGGGAATTGTCACTGAATAAATCGTGGTTTATTTATACGATGCCCACCTTATTGAGAAGCGGTTCGATTAAGAATGTATATATACGGCTAAATGGTTTCACTCGCCTGCTTTAGGGTTAAACCCCGTTGACTCCAACGGGGTTTTCCCATATTTAAACAACTTATATATCAAGGAAAAATAAAGTGAAAATAGTCTATTGCGGTGATGTGGTCGCCAGAGCGGGACGAGAAGCCGTTTTAACGCATATTGCCGCGTTGAAAGAAAAATATGATTATGATGCGTTGATCATTAATGTTGATAATGCTGCGCACGGCTTCGGCTGTACTCCGGGAATCTGTCGCGACTTTTTGGAAAAAGGCGCAACCGCCATCGTCACCGGAGATCATGTCTGGAATCAACGCGAGATTGTGCCTTTTCTTGACGAATGCAAACGAATCGCCCGACCGCTTAATCATCCTGAAAATCTGCCGGGGCGCGGCGCCTGTGAAATCGAATTGGCCAGCGGCAAAAAACTTTTGGTTGTTGAAACCGTCGGCCGCTTGTTTATGGAAGCGGTTGATTGCCCGGTGCAGGCTATAGACAAACTGCTTGGCCTGTATGCTCTCGGCCGTAATGTCGATGCCATTTTTGTAGATTTTCATGCTGAGGCCACCGCTGAAAAAATTGCTTTTGCCCGCTATCTGGACGGACGAGTTTCCGCAGTAATCGGCTCCCATACGCATGTGCCAACCGATGATTGCATGATCCTGCCCGGCGGCACTGCTTATCAGACGGATGCCGGTATGTGTGGTGACTATGGCGGGGTTATCGGCTTTGACAAAGAAACACCAATAGAGCGCCTGTGCCGAAAGTTCAGCGGCGGGAAACTCCTCCCCTGCAATGGACAGGGTACTTTGCGCGGTACTTTTATCGAAACCGATGACAAAACGGGTCTGGCTCTTAAGATTGAATCAATCCGACTTCCTGAAACCTGATTTTGCAAATTTTCAGAGAGCAAAAAATCCCGTCTGCTCAAGCAGGCGGGATTTTTACAAGATTTAAAAAACCTTGAGTATTTTTACCTCAAAGGTATAGTTATGGGTGAGACCTTCACGCCGGATATAGGATATTTCGGCGCAGACAAAATCCCCTTCCTTAAAGGTTTTGGCCAGGTTGCGCAAAACAATAACCTGTGCCTGTTCCATGATGTTTTTGGGATCCTGATTGGTCGGTGCAAAGTAAGGTATGCCTTTTTTAATTGGCACCTTGTAATTGTACCCGAGCCAATATCCGCCGGCGCGATAGCATGAACCTTGGGCGAGTGCCGTATTGAAAACAGCATCATTGCGGAATTTGTTTTTGCCGCTCTTTTTGCCCAGATCTTCCGTCTGGATATCAGGAGCTTTTTCTTCGGCAAGAGAGCTTTTTTCATCACCGCGAATCAGCTCTGCCGAAGGGCGGTTTCCTTGCGAGATGAAGACAACACGCACCAGAGCCCGCGCCCATCCTTTGGGGAAGCTGACATTCAGATCGCCCACCTGACCATCCGGAAACTGCACTTCTTTTCCGCTTCTGCCATAGGGCGTTACCGAATAAATTCTGCCAAGCTCGACCTTGCCGTATTTTTTGCGTGATCCCTTGGCAAAAACTTCTGCTACTTTTTCCTTGCTCCAAGGCGATAAAATGTCCGCTTCTGCCGGCTGAACTTTCTCTTTGGCGGCAGGTTCCGTTACTTTTGCTAAAGTTGTCGGAGCCAGTTTGTCAACGAGATAGTATTGCTCTTTTTTCGTCAAACCGGAGGCAACAACTTTGTCCCCGTCTTTGAGCTTTTGCAATCCCGGTGTCATTTCTAAACGGTAAATACCATATGTTTCGGGAAGCGCATCAAACGCAATGACAATCTCCCGCGGACCGACAAAACACACCGTTGCATTCTGCGGTACTTTATCAAACAAAAATCCCGGCATAAATTCAAAAATCGGCATTTTGTCTTTTTTGGCACAAACCCTAAGCTGAACCAGGCTGCCTTCTTCCAAAGTATTCGGAATTTCGCCGGTAATATCTCCAAAGCAGCCGCCGGTTGTTTTGACTTTGGCGCCGCCTTCATACAAGGTTACAATGCTGCCGCTGACAACATCGCCGATCTTAAACAGATCAAACATCTTCTGAATGTTTTCAAGATTTTTCATTTTTATAATTTTTAAGTTCAACAATAATATAATATACTTAAGATACTGCGTGGAAGGTTTATATCATACTCCGGCGCACAAATCAAGAATATTTTAGACAAAAATTTCCGATAATCTTTCAGACATTATTCTTCATAAACGGCGCTGCCAAACGGTACTTCCTTGCCAATGCCTTTGGCCAGCACATTCATCCGCACGAAGCCCATTTCGCCGTTATCAATCAGAATCCTTGCCCAGACATTATCCGGACTATAACCGGTCAGGCGCACGGTGGTGCGAGCCGGCAGATTTTTGAGCAAGTCAAACTCATCTGACGGACCATACATGACTGCCGCATCACGCTGCAAATGATACAGTCGGCTGAGGTCTGATTTATTAACCGGGATGTTATGGATTTTACCAACAACAACATCATCAACTGTCTGACGATTGTAACCGGTGTTGACTTCCTGATAATAGGCAATTTCCCGACCGCTGCCCCACCAGTTCGGCAATTTCTTTTTCAGGTACATTTCCGTGCCAAGTCCCAATACAGCCGCCAACAGAACTGCAACGGGAAAAATAAGCTGCACCAATCGGAGGGGCCGCAAATTCCACGGTTTCAACCGGGAAATACGAATGTTGGCCGCAGAAATGAAGCGTTCCAGATACAATCTTTCGCTCTCGTCTGCAAATTCCAAAGCGGCAACGGCTGAAGCAACCGCCGCCGGCATATTGTCTTCTTTCTGATAGGCGATGATATTGTGAATCAAAATACGAAAGCTTTCTGCGGCCGAAAAAGATTCTTTATAATTGCGGCGCAGCGCACGGATGTTTTCTATAAAAGCCCGCGGGTGCCACCAGCCGAGCAACCAATCGGCCAGAGCTGTTTTGGCCAAGACTTTAGGTGCGTTTGACTGACTCAAAATTCTAATTTCGCGGTTTTGCGTATATTTCCATATGCGGCCGCGCACATGCCAAAGAATAAACGCACGAACATCGGCATCTCCGGGCGTATCTGTATAAGGCGCCATATTTTCATATTCAGGGTAAGACGCCGCGACATAAACCATGGACAGCAGGTCGTACTGCAGACGGCTAACCTCATCTTTCAAAACATCATAGGCAACCGAAAGTTTTTGAAATCGTTCCAAGGCATTTTCATCTTTATTATGATCGGGATGCCAAAACTTCGCCGAATCGCGATAACTCTGTTTGATCTGCTCTTCTCCTGCTTGCGGTGACAGACCCAATAATTGATAATATCCCAAAGCATCATACTTCATTTCAAACAAATACTCCTTGCGCCAAACCGGCTGCCGGTTCAACATCTGTTTTGACAAATGCCTGTTTCTGATTGATGGCAATTGTTCCGATATAATCGATATTGTACAGCGCCGTTTTAAATAAATTGATAAGATGCGTGCAAAAATCCTCCGACTGGCGGCGTGAAGTGCGCACAATCATATCCAAACGCCGCTCTTTGGCCAAAGAAAATCCATCAAGTTGAAAGGCGCCAAGTTTTGAAAACTCGGTTTCAATCATAAAACGGACGCCGCCGTCTTTGCGAAGCGGTGTTTTATGCTCCGGTTCTGGATCTTTTTTGACAGCCAGCTTCAGCGGGATTAATTGTGTCCCGTCAAACAACGGAATTTCCATCATACGCCAAGCCGGCGTTTCCCGCAGGGAAGTTATTGTCAGCTCCTGTAAATTTTGCAAAGCCGCCTGTCCCTTGACCCCGGAAGCATGCAATTGTTCCACAACCTCCGTTCCCAACCAGACTTTGGCATCGCGCGCTGACGCTCCTTTATAAAAAGCATGCAGATTGGACAATAAGCCCTGATTAAACGACGGCAATTTTTGCATTACCGGCAAAGCCAGCTGCGGCTCCGCGCGCAAGGGTTCAAAAATTTTCAGAAGCGCGGAAACTTTTTCATTGCCGCCACGCAACAATACCGACAAGTGATGCTGATCCGTCCTTGGAAAAATATCTGCCAGCTCAGGTTGTGAAAAAATCTTGTCCAATACCTGCAACAGCGGCGGCAAAGTTTGCGTCGCACCGCTTTTGACTTCGGCAACGACAACTTCCAGCCTGGCTTCCGGCAGCAGTTTCAATGGCGTTTCAACTTTAAGCGGGCCAAGCGGAGAATCTAAAATCTGCGCCGACTGCGGCGCAGCAGCATCGGCGGGAACCGCAATAAACCTGCTATTGACCAGATTTTGCAGTTCCGTTGTTACTTTGAGTTGTGCCGCGGCAAGCTTTGGTTCGCTGCCGGTTGGCAAAACCTCTGCCAATTTCGTCAGCGCCGTTTTCAGCGGCTGCAGCAGCGTCGGCGCATTTTCAATGCCGGAGGCCAGCGCATTGATCTTGAGCGAGATTGCCGATTCCGGCAAAAGATTTTGCACCCGGGTCTGCATCTGCTGCGAGAAACCAAGTTCCTGCATAAGCCGCGTTGTTACTTGCCGACCGGACAGAGGCTCAAGAAGCGTCCGCGGCAAATTCTTATTAATTTCTTTGACAATCGGCATTTCCGACATTGATCCGGCTGACGGTTTTGCTTCACCTTTGGGCTCCGAAAGAAATAACTGCAGCGATGTTGCTGAAACGACTTTGGCAGGCAGCGGCCGGTCTGAAACCTGATGCATCTGTGGCGGCAGCGGCGTTTGAACCTCTACCGGAAGTCTCTGCCCCTCATGCACGAGATTGAGCAGGGAAACGCTTTTATTATTGCCAGAAGCAGCAACGGCATCCAGCAATGTCTCCAACATGACAATATCGCCAACTTTTATTCCCGCCGGCAGGCACGATACCTCAAGCACAACCGTTTTATCGGCGGCACCGGTAGCGGGCAGTATTTGCGGAAGCGGATTAATGACATTATTCATCAGCCAGCAGCCTTTTGGCAATGGCTACCACGTCTTCGGCAGCCTCCGAATTTGGATAACGCGTCAGTATCGTTGTCTGATTGCGTATAGAATCACGCACTCTTGTGTCTCTACGAATAATACCTAACAGCGGCGGATTGATTTTCAAGAAGTTGGTGCAGGCTCTGAGCAAAATATCGTATGTTCGCTGCCCTTCCCGGAGAGAATTTGCCTGATTGACTACAATGCCGATGTCACTTTGCGGATATTGCATGGTCATAATTTTAATAAAGGCATAAGCATCGGTCAGAGAAGTCGGCTCATCGGTGCAAACAACAATAATCCTTTCCGCCATGCCGGATAAAATACGCACCGGCTTTTCTACACCAGCACCCATATCAAGAATGATTTTGTCATAATTACAGGCAATCGTACTCAGATCTTCACCCAGAATTTGCAAACGCCCAACCGGCATTGAAGCCAGTCCCGCCGACCCCGAACGACCGGCAATCACATCAAAATGTCCTTTGTCATAACCATAAATTATCTGATTAAGGCTTTTGGCGCCGGACACAACACTGCCAAGATCATCTTTGACCATCAGCCCCAGCTGAATGTCTATATTGGCCAGGCCAAGATCTCCGTCAAACAGGAGTGTCTTTCGGCGCATCAGGCTCAAAGCATGGGCCAGCGTGATTGAAAACCAGGTTTTGCCGACACCGCCTTTGCCGGAAGCAACCGCGATCATGTTTTTACCTTTGCGCGGCGTTCGTGAACCGACGCTTTTCGGGGCTGTTTTCAATTCTTCACCGTGATCCATTTTTCCTCTCTTTTCTTCAGGAACGAGATAAAACAAGTTTGGCCAAAGCGGCAGCATCCATTTCTGCCAGGCCTTTGGCTATTGATGCACTGACACCGGCCGCAGACAAGCTCATCCCGCAACAGTCGGCAATACTCAATATGCTGCCGATACGCCGGGTCAGATCCAGGCGGGTGGGCAACAGGCAGGTTGTGCCAAGGCGGCCAAAAACTTCCGCGGCCTCAACGGCTTCATCGACATTGCGACCGGCGTCGAAGGTCAAAATCTTTTCACATTTCAGGCTGTCCGAAAAAGGAATGACTTTTTCCAACTCAGACTCAATAAAAGGGTTTATTCCCGGTGTATCTACCAGGATACAGCCATAATCTCCAGTATGATTTTTGATATAGCGAAACAGTTCGCGCGGTTCTTTGCAAAATACAAAATCAACCTCCAAAATGCCGGCAAAAGCCTCCAACTGTTTGTTGGCGCCGGCACGCACGTTGTCGGTGCTGACAATGGCTGTTCGGATTTTTTTGAACTTAGCCTGCGTGGCCATCTTGGCTATGGCGGTCGATTTTCCGGAACCGGGCGTTCCCATAAACATTTTGATGTTTTCTCCGGCTGTAAACACCGGTTTGAAACGAAACGTCCGGCGCAATGCTTCTTTCAGCACAAACATATCGTCCGCCCGGCCATATTGCCGGTTGACTTCGCGACAGGCCGAAAGAATGTGATAGCGGACCATATCCAAAACATTATGATATTCCAACGCTTCACGCAGCGATGTTTCATCAAAAAACGCTTTGGTGTCAATTTCGCGGATAGTTTCATCTTCGGCAAAATCAAAATCTTCTTTTTCATCCACTGCTACCGTCAGATACAGGTAACCGTCCCGGGACTCGTTGGCAAGGATCACCGCATCCTCACCCAGTTCGGCCTTGATCTGCGCCAAAGCTTCCGGCATGGTTCGAGCAACGACGTTTTTGATTTTCATCGGTTAGATCTGTCCTATGGTTTTGATCTTGGCCTTAGGGTGAATTTCGTTTTGCGACATAACCACCGTCAACGGCCGGAAGCGCTCGATGATTGAGCGGACAAACGGCCGGACCGACGGACTGGTCAGAATGACGCCGCTTTCCCCTTTGACGGCAAGCTCTTCGGTCACGGTGCGAACTTTGTTGATAAAACCCTGCAAAGTGCTTGGCGCCATGGCCAGCTGACGTTCATCACCCTCGCCGACAATCGCCTCAGCAAAAGCTTTTTCCCACTCGGCCGACAGCGTAATCAACGGGATAACGCCAAATTCATTGGCATAAGCGTTGGACAACTGGCGGCTTAATCTGGCACGGACATGTTCGGTAATCATCATCAGACTGCGGGTCGTACCGACCGCCTCGGAAACACCTTCCAAAATAGTGGGCAAATCCCGGATGGAAACCCGCTCCTGCAACAGATTCTGCAAAACACGCTGCAACGCGCCAAGGCTGATTTTGCTGGGGATGAGTTCCTTGATAAGCTTCTGATGCTCTTTGTCGAGCTCATCAAGCAACTTCTGCGTCTCGGCATAGGAAAGCAATTCGGGCATGTTGTCTTTGACTAACTCCGTAATGTGCGTGGTGACAACCGTGGCCGGGTCTACAACCGTATAACCGCGGAACATTGCTTCTTCACGATATGAAGGATCAACCCACATGGCTTTGAGGCCGAATGTCGGCTCAAAAGTCTGCTCACCGGGCAAGGTGATCGGCTCGCCGCGCGGATCCATCACCAGCAGCTGCGTCGGTCTCAGTTCGCCTTTGCCGGATTTGACCTCTTTAATATATATGTTATATTCGTTGGCTTCCAACTGCATATTATCCTGAATGCGGATAGAGGGCATGACAAAACCGAGCTCCGAAGCCAAAGCACGACGCAGTGCCTTGATTTGATCCGTCAGCTTGCGGTTGGTTTCCTCATTAATCAACGGTAACAAACCGTAGCCTATTTCCAAGCGGATCAGATCAACACGCAACGCATTGGCAATCGGTTCATCGGCCGCTTTGCTGAGTTTACCCTGTTTTTGCTCCTGCTCGAGAATTGCCTGCGCCTGGGCCTGCATTTCTTTTTGTCGTTTATCCAGATAATACGCTGTGCTTCCTGTCAATGTGGCCAAAACTAAAAACGGAAAAAACGGCGTACCGGGAATGATGCCGAGCGCTACCGACAAAAAGGCGCTCATTCCCAACGCCTTAGGATAATTAGCCAGTTGATCAAACAAAACTTTGTCGGCCGAATCGGTCATGCCCGCTTTGGAAACAAGGATACCGGCCGCCACCGACACAATCAACGCCGGAACTTGCGAGACCAAACCGTCACCCACAGTCAGGCGCGTGTAGGTTTCTCCGGCGGCGGCAAAGGTCATGTCATTTTGCACCATACCGATGATGATGCCGGCAATGATATTGATAAACGTAATCAGCAGCCCCGCAATGGCATCACCGCGCACAAATTTTGAGGCACCATCCATCGCTCCATAAAAGGCACTTTCTTTGCTCAGATCCTCACGTCGCTTTTTGGCTTCGTCTTCATTGATTAAGCCCGATGACAGGTCTGCATCAATAGCCATCTGTTTGCCGGGCATGGCGTCCAATGCAAAACGGGCGGCAACTTCGGCAATACGCCCCGAACCTTTGGTAATAACCACAAAATTGACTAAAACCAAAATGGCAAAAACAATCACGCCGATAACAAAATTATTGCCCATGATGAAACCGCCGAAAGCCTCAATGACTTCGCCGGCGGCATCCGGCCCCATATACCCGCGTGCCAAGATCAAACGAGTTGATGCCAAATTCAGCGACAAGCGATACATCGTGGTAATCAGCAAAACCAGCGGGAAAGCGCTGAACTCTATCGGCTTTTCGATAAAAATGGCCATCATCAGCACCACACAGGACATTGTAATTGAAAATGCCAACGCAATATCCAGCAGCCAAGCCGGCATCGGCATAATCAGGATGACCAGCATCAAAATAATGGCCAGCGCAAAAGCAATATCGCCGCGCTTGGCCGGGCCGATAAACATCGACCGGATTGTTTCGCCAAAAGATTTTTGAAGCTGAGGTGTGGCCATTGGTTATTATTGTCCTTGCGGCGATGCAGGAAAGTCGAAACCTTCCTCCTGATATTGTTTAAGTTTGTTGCGCAACGTGCGAATCGATATTCCCAAAATATTGGCGGCAGTCGTCCGATTGCCCATTGTGTGCCGGAGAGTATCAATGATCAGCTTGCGCTCCATGCCGGCAACTGTCTGCCCGACGCTTATCTCTTCCGTCACGGATGCAGCCTCCGGAGCCTGAAGCATAACCGCACCGGCGCCAATTTCATCCCCCGTGCTCAACAATACCGCACGATGCATTGTGTTTTCAAGCTCACGCACATTTCCCGGCCACGGATAACGCAGCAGCAACGCTGCGGCCTCCCCGCTCAGGTCTTTCATCGGAAGCTCGTTGAGTTCGGAATATTTTTTGATGAAATGTTTGGCCAAAACCAAAATGTCGTCCGGCCGATCCTTCAAATCCGGAATATGCAGACTGATAACATTCAGACGATAGTATAAATCCTGCCGGAAAGTACCATTGCGCACGGCTTCTTCCAAATTGCGGTTGGATGTGGCTATAATCCGGGTATTTACCTTTATCGGCGCCTTTCCGCCGATGCGGTCAATCTCTTTTTCCTGAATGGCGCGCAAAAGTTTGGCCTGAATGCCGATATCCATTTCGGAAATTTCATCCAGCAGCAACGTGCCGTCATTTGCTTCTTCAAATTTACCAATACGGCGCGCAACAGCACCGGTAAATGCTCCTTTCTCATATCCAAACAATTCGGATTCAAGCAACGTTTCGGGAATAGCCGCACAGTTAACCGCCACAAACTTTTTGTTGGCCCGCTTGGAATTATCATGAATAAAACGTGAGAAAATTTCTTTACCCGTTCCTGATGAGCCGGTTAACAAAACGCTGGCTTCAGAGGGCGCTATCTGCTTGGCAATTTTGAGAATTTCTTCCGTTTTTTTATCACCATATATCAGGGCATGATTTTCTCTGGTTGCCGCGGCTAATACTGCGCCAATCAATTCCGGATCGGGAGGCAGAGGGATGTACTCCTTGGCTCCGGCTTTGATGGCTTTGACAGCCAGACTTGTGTCATTAGCCACGCCGCAGGCAACAACCAAAACATTGATGCGCTCCTGCTCGAGAGAGGAAATAAATTTGTGAATGTCGAGTTTGACGTCGATCATAACCAGCTCAACCGTTTTGCCCGAACGCAAAACGTCAAGTGCCTTTTCTACCGTGGCGGCTAAAGAAACCTGTCCGCCCTGGGCAATAGCAATTTTGCTCGCGGCTCCGATCTGCCCGTCTAATGTTCCGACAATCAGTAATTCCATAACGTTGTTCTTTCAAAACTACTTAGACGCCGATTTGACAATTTCCGTCATGGTGATGCCCAGCTTGTCGTCCACCACGACGACTTCGCCGCGCGCCACAAGGTTATTGTTGACATAAATATCTATCGCCTCACCAACCTTGCGGTCCAATTCGATGATCGCCCCTTTATTAAGCTTCATCAACTGGCTTACCTTCATCTGCGTCTTGCCCAAAACAGCGGAAACTTTTACCGGAATATTATAAACCGCTTCCAAATCACTGGTCGAAGTCGGAATATCAAAGTCATCCATACCGTTGTCACTTTTGAGAATCGGCTCGTCGTTTAAGGCCGCACTCTCATCCATTTCATCAAGTTCCAAATTTTTATTTTCCATTGTCCCTCTCTTTTAGTTTTGCAACAAGTCTTCTACCCGCGACAGCGTTTGCTCCATATTTCTTTCCACACCGCCGTTGTTCCATTCTATCTTGCAATCCGAAAGGCCGAGATTCTCGTCCTTGTGTACGGCTATTCTGCCCGAAAAATCGTTTTTCTCCGCCAAACGCGAAATCTTTGGCGCAATTTTGCTCACCATATCAGGGTGAAAGCGAAATGACAAGATGCCCTCCTTGGCAAAGTTTTTAAAATTGTCGCTGATAAAAGCTTCAACTTCCTTCAACGCCACTTCTTCTTCCAGGCTCGGCAACAACTTTCTGACCAGCGACACGGCAAAACGCAACAGACTTTGCTCCTGTTCGGCCGTCTGCGCGCCTACCTCGGACAAAATTGTCATCAGCCGGTTGTTGATGCTGTCCAAAAGCAGATTTTCCGCCTTTTCTTTTTCAGAAATCGCCGTGTTGTACCCGCGCTCATATCCCTTTTCTTCTGCAAGATGTTCGGCAGCCTCCAGCTCTTCCCTCGAATACAAAACTTCCGGAGGTGCCGGCGCAACCGGCTCTTCAACAACAGGCTCTTCAACCACAGGCTCTGCTGATTTTTCCTCCTCCAGTTCGGCCTCGGCTTCCGGTTCATCGGAAACAGGCTCGGCTTCCGGCTCTTCCTGCGGCCGCTCCGCGCTGATGACAAAATTGTCAAACATATATTTCCGATATTCCGCCAAAATTCCGCCTCATTAATAAATCAATTCGTCGCTGTCTTTGCCCTCACTGACAACAATCTCGCCGGCATTGGCCAAATCTTTGGCCGTGGTGACCACATACTGCTGCGCTTCCTCAACATCACGCACACGAACAGGCCCCATTGAATCCATATCTTCTTTGATAATTTTGCCGGCGCGCGAAGACATATTGTTGAAAAAGAGCTCCTTAATTGTGTCAGAAGCACCCTTCAAAGCCACGGCAAGCTTATCTTTGTCAATATTGCGCAGCAAGATCTGAATACCCTGCGCATCAATCCTGATGAGATCTTCAAAGGTGAACATCAGTGATTTGACACGATCGGCACTCTCGCGGTTGCGTTCTTCCAAGGCCTCCATAAACCTGGTTTCGGTGTTGCGATCCAGCGAATTGAAAATGTCTGCTATCAACTCATGCGAATCGCGACGGGTCGACTTGGACAAGTTGCTCATAAATTCTTTACGCAAAGTCTTTTCCAATCCGTCCAGTACCTCTTTTTGAACCGAATCCATCCGCAGCATGCGCATGACAATCTCCATGGCAAAATTTTCCGGAAACAGCGCAATCACTTTGGCCGCGTGTTCGGCTTTAATCTTGGAGAGAATAACCGCAATCGTCTGCGGATATTCGTTTTTCAGATAATTCGCCAACACATGCTCGTTCACATTGCCCAGCTTATCCCACATGGTGCGCCCTGCCGGCCCGCGGATCTCTTCCATAATAACCGACACCCGGTCTTTATCCATTGCTTTGGCCAACAGACGCTCCGTACTTTCGTAAGTTCCGATCAAACTGCCGGTATTGGACAAACGATCATTAAATTCAACCAAAAGCTGCTCAACGACGTTGGAATTAATCTTGCCCAAACTGGCCATTACCACCGACAGCTCTTTGATCTCTTCATCATCCATCATTGAAAACAGGGTCGCGGACCGTTCCTCATCAAGCGAAAGCATCAAAATCGCCGCCTTCTGCTGATTGGAAAGTACGTTGTAATCGTCAATGACATTTTGCTTCATTTCGCTTGTCCTTAGTTATCGTTGTTATACAGCCATGAACGAATGACGTTGACTGCGGCCTCGGGATTCTTTTCAACCACATTATTCAGTTTCTTGAGCGAAGATACTTTCACGCGACCGTCAACTTTGTTGAGATTAATCAGTTCGTCTGTGCCTTCATCATCCTCATTTAAGAAATTCGACAAAAGCAAACTGTCTTCATCCGAGCCCGACAACAGCTTTTCCCCGTTGCCCTGCGCCGGCTCAAACGCATTGTTGATCAACGGACGAATGACCAACAAGATAACCAGTATTGCCACAATTGCAACACCAAAACCTTCTCCTATGCGCAATAACTCTTCTTTTGTGAACCCCATATACAACTCCTCCGCTGCTTCATCCGGCATGGGTTCCATGCCTGCAAAACGCATGTTTTCAACATCTACCACATCACCGCGGTTGGCATCAAAACCCACCGCCGATTTAACCAATGCCGTGATCTGCTCCATCTCTTCTTCAGTTCGGGGACGATAAACTTCCTTGCCTTCGGCATTCTTTTCATAAACACCGTCAACCATTACTGCCGTTGTCAACCTTTTGATCACGCCGGTATTTTTGACCTTGTTGCGAATAACCTTTGATATCTCATAATTTATTGTTTCTTCAACCTTCGAATTTTGATTGTACTGACCGGAATTCGCGTTAACAACATCTCCGTTCGGGATGTTCTGCGCTACCGTCACCGGCTGGTTGTTCTGCCCCGAAGTTCCCTGCTCAGTCAGCGTCGCCTGTGAACGAATTACCTGACTCTCCGGATCATAAATCTCCTCGTTGGTCACAACCTCATCAAAATCCATCTCTATGTTCACTTGCGCCTGCGCTTTGCCGGGTCCGACCGTCTTTTCCAACAGATCCTGAACTTTGGCTGCCAGCTTGCGCTCCTGCTCCAGACGCAAAAGTTCGTTGTTCACATTCCTGACTGCCGGGCTGTCCGGATCGCTGAAATCATTGGTCAGTAAATTACCCGCGCTGTCCACAATCGATACATTTTTTACTTCAAGTTTAGGCACCGCCGCCGCCACCAGTTTTTGAATCGACTGGATGCTTTGCAAATTCAGCTTGCCTTCGCGCGTCTTAATCACAACCGATGCCGTTGGAACCTGCTCTTCACGAGAAAACATCTCCCTCTTTGGCAAAACCAAATGCACCCGCGCCGAACGGATATTGTCTACTGAACGAATCGTCCGCGCCAGCTCTCCCTCCAGGGCGCGCACTAAATTAACATTTTGCACAAAATTGGTTGATCCCAGCGCATCCGTATTATCAAACAATTCATAACCGACATTCGCCCCCTTGGACGACATTGCCAGCTCCGCCGTATCAATCCGCATCTTGTTGACGTCTTCCACCGGGACCATGACTTCTGTCCCGTTTTTGGTCAACTTATACTTTACATTCGACGTTTCCAGCCGGTCAACAATCTGTTTGGCATCCTCAAGTTCCAAATCCGTGTATAAAACCGCATATTCGGAACTGTTCATCTGAACGGCAATGTATACGAAAAAACTGATTAGAAAAATGATAATCGCGGCAATTGAAGCTAAACGCCCCGCCGACATATTCTTTAATGCTTGCAGTATATTATTCACCAGATTCCCCAATCTCTGTACATCATTTTATACAAAAATACATCTGCCACCGGCAGCCATAAATTTCCCCATTTATTTACGTTTTAACTTACTTTTTCCCTTTAGTGAATTAATTATTTGAGATATTCACAGCCCTCATGGCGGACGGCGCCAACCATGCCTTTATCCACCCGGGATATTCCCATAAGCTCCGGCCACCTAAGAACAGTCTGTCCCGACGCACGGTTCATCCGATCTGCTTAAATCAAAGCCCATAACAAAACCCCGGGACTTCTGTCTCCGGGGGCAAAAAGTTTTAGGAGTATTTTTTCAATTGCGTCAGACCATTCTGGTCAGTTCATCCAGCATTTCATCGGCCGTTGTGATGATCTTGGTAGATGCCGAATATGCGCGCTGGGTAATGATCATGTTTGAAAACTCCGTTGCCAGATCAACCGTTGACTGTTCCAGCGAATTAGAGGCTATTTCGCCGGCGCCGTCGCTACTGGCCATTTTAAGCAAGGCCTGACCGGAATAATCCGTTTCAATCCATACATTGCCGCTTAAGGCGCTCATACCGTTGGCGTTGGAAAATGTCGCCAAAGGCAGAATTGCAATCGGGCGGGTTTCGCCGTTGTCATATAAAGCAGTGACAACACCCTGTTCGTCGATGCTAACGCCGGCATAGCTTCCGAAAGTTGCACCGTCCTGCTGAATGTAGTTGGTGGTGAAGTTTCCGGAAAGGCTGGTCAAACCGTCATTGGTGCCGGGGTTACCCTGGATCAGCGTGATTGGGGTTCCTTCGCCGTAATCACCGTTCATGTTCTGTGCGCCGTTGGCCCATTCGATTTCCATTTCGCCGACATAAGTATAATTCGGCGTACCATCGGCATTAAACTTAATGCCCGGAACCATTGAACCTGCCTCAACTTCGGTATTATTTACTTTGAAAGAATTTTTCAACGTAATCGCGTTGAGAGTCAGATCTACAAATTTGCTGGCATCGCCATTGCGGCCTGTGCCGGCAGCAATACCGCCAAACTCGGTGAAGTCAATCTTCATATCCGGGCCGGTTGACGACGGGATAAATTCCAGAGAAGTGCCGCTTGCCGTGACACGTTCAGGCTCAGTGATCTGGGCACGGACTTTGTTGGCAATAATTTCCGCCAGTTTGACATTGCTGAATTCGCCGTCTACTTGGGCTTTATCCAGAGAAATCTCCGTCGGGCCGGTGCCGGACTGCGTGATGGTAAACTCAACGCCGCCGATACGGAATTTCTTACCCAGATAATCATTGCTGCTTTCTGCCGTAAAGCTGATGGTGGCCGTATTCTTTAACTCATCATCAATTGCCTGAATGGTAAACTGACCGGTCGGAACCCCCGATTCATCCGGGTTGACGGCCGACTGTTTGCAAGCCAATGTTTTGCTGCAGTCAATGCTCAAGGCACCGCCACCAACCGACTGGACAATGCTGATGGTACCGTTGGCATCCGAAAAACGGTTGGCACCCGGCATTGTCGCCTGGATGACTTCCAGAAATTTGGCTGTGAAATCGCCGACAGAGACAATACCCGAAGAAAGATCAACCCCGATATTGCCCAGTTGTGCGGTGTCGCCCTGATTTCTTAAAAATTCGAAAGTGAAAGTTTGTCCGGTCTGCTCATCGGTGATTGTGATGGTTGAACCATTGGACGGAATTGAATTAAATTCCAACTGGCCAGCGGCATAATACACGTCTTTTGCCGCATCAGCCGTGCTTTCACGATTACCGGTCAAGGTCACCGTGGCGGCTCCGGGCGGAATAGAGGCTGACATTCCCCAAGTGTTGGAACTGGTCTTGGTATAGGTCAGATTGAGATTGCTGGCATTGCCCAGACTGTCATAAATCAGCGCACTGACAGAGTGCCGCCCGCCAGCCACTTCATTGGTCGGGTCAAAAATCGGATCGCCGGAAGGCAGGTTGGCACCGTACTTAATCTGTTGCGTCGGGGTCGCCGAACCGCCGATGGTAGACAGATTAATCGGCTGCAAATTGCGAGAATCGACAATGTTGTCATTAATGTAAACGGTTTTACCGGTGCTGTCGTAATAGGCCTTCATATAATTGATGCCGTTGATGTTGACGACCGTTGCCGCCTCGTTGCCGTCCCACGGCAGGAGCGACCAGCCCTGCAGATAGTAGTTGGCTGAATTTTTCAGATAACCGTTGTTGTCAATGTCAAAATCTCCGGCCCGGGTATAAGCCCAGACATCATTGGCACCGGGGTTGGCCGATGTATTAACAACGAAAAAGCCGTTGCCGCTGACCGCCAACGCGGTTGAAGACGAAGTCGAAGCCAACAGACCTTGCGCATTAACAGCCTGCTTCGCAACCGGCTGCACACCGCCAGGCGAATAAAAATTGGTTGACGTTTGCGTGGTTACAAGAGTTTTGAACGATGTGCTGTTCCCCTTGTAGCCGATTGTGTTGACATTGGAAATATTGTCGGAAATCGCGCCCATCGCATTCGACTGAGCAGCCATTCCCGAAATTCCCGATTGCATTGCACCAAATAAACTCATTTCTTTTCTCCTAAAACTTTAATAATTATACTTTAGCCGTTTCATCTGCTTCTGAAGATTCACCACCGGCGCTTTCTTCGCCAGAGGTGTTTCCGCCCATGTTAGAATTGAAATAATCGTCATCACGCATGGTTACGATATATTCAAGTCCGGCCGTAACGGCATTGCCTAAACCGATGTAGACGCCGTCACTGTCGTTGGCTACGCCGGTCACCTTGCCAAAAACGGTGGTGGTGACGGTGGCAGCTGTTTCACCGCTGCCGACTTTGGGCGAGACAATAATCTGATAAGCGCCGTCTTCCAGCTGGTTGCCGTTTGAATCTTTGCCGTCCCATGTAAATTCATGTGTCCCCGACGTGGTCCCTTCCCCGGTTGCCGTGTACACAACTTTGCCATTCATGTCTTTAACCATAATGGTTACAGACTGAACGTCTTTATTCAGCGTGTAGGTGGCCTTAGCCTTTCCATCCTGCAGAGGCATAACATCACCCAAAACCTGAGCCGTTTTGCCGATGTAGGAAACAGCCTGCGCCCCAAGATTGGAAATGCCGAGGCTCAGCAAATTATTCAGTTTTTCATTCATCTGAATTGACTGTTCGACGCTGGAGTATTGAACCAACTGGTTGGTAAATTCTGCCGTATCCATAGGATCCATGGGATCCTGATACTTGAGCTGCGTGGTCAGAAGCGTCAGAAACGTGTTCATATCGGCCGACAATGTCTGACGGCTGGAGTTGGTGGTTTCCGTATTTGTCTGGACGGCGCCCGTAATTGAACTGATATCTACCATTGCGGTTTCCTCCTCAACTTACACCCGGATGTTCAACCCTTCAGCAGGGGACCATTCCAGGTTATCATTACCGGCAAGTTCTTCGCCGGATTCCTGTTCTAAAACATTTCCGATAAAGTTTCTTAATTCGGAATTGTGATTTTGTTCTTCTTCACCGCGGAAGCTGAAATTGAAACTGCCGCCGTCGGTGTCAAAGCCGGCGTCGTTAAACGCCTTTTGCAGAGAATCGACATCACGCTGCAGAATATTGAGCGTTTCCTGGCGGCTAGCGATAATCTCCGCCTGAAGTTTGCCGTCTTTGGCGATATGGAGTTTGATTTGAACATGGCCGAGATCTTCCGGTTTTAATTGAATATCAATCTTATCCACACCTTTGACGGCCGACTTGGTAATATTCACTTTAACCTGCTCAACGGCTTCGCGGCTCATGCCTTTATAAACATCGCGCAAAGAAGTGTCTTCGCTCCGGGCAGAAACTTCCGGCTTTAAAATTTGCGAAGCTGCCGCACCGCCAGCCGTTGAATGCGCCTGGCTCAGAGCCGAAATACTCTCCACACCGGATTTGCCTGCCGTATTGACCGAGACCAAAGCTTCAATATCCGCCATCGGCGCTGCAAAAGCGGCAATCCCCTGCGGGGTGTTGCCGGAAGCTCCGGACGTTGCGGCGGCTGCATTCGGCAAAACTTTGGCTACAGGAGCATCTTTTTCTTTACCGGCAGCTTCAACAGCTTCGTCAATAATGATTTTGTTTTGCAGCAGATTTGCATCGCTGCCATCAGCCCGGGAAATTTTTTCCTCTTTGACACTAACATCAATTTTGACGTTACGCTCTTTGCCGATTTTTTCTGACAAAATCTGCGCCTGTTCTGCCGTCTGCTCGTCCATCACCGGCGTTAACACCTCTTCAGCAGAGATATTCTCGCCGTGGTTTGACACAGACCCGTTCAATCCTTTTTCCGCTTCTGCCGACAGCACCTGTATAACGCCGTCCTCCGGCTGAGCCGTTGCAACAAACAACTGCCCGACAGATGCAGAATCCTGAATTTTTGTCACCAGTTCAGCCCCGCTCATGGTCACGAGCTCACCGGTTTTCTGATTAAGAACACTGACCTGCGGTTGTGCGGCCAAGGTCTGAAGGTCCACATTTTGCGGCAGAAGAATCAACCCTTCCGCATTTAAGAGTGCTGCCACAGGCGCTGCCGTTGTTGCTGTCGGGACAGTCGGCACAGCCACCATTTTGGGCGTAGCGTCGGCAAGCGGTTTAACAACCGTTGATGCGCCTGTTTTTTCAGCCGACAGAGAGCCCGCTGTCTCAGACATCGCTTCCCGCGGCGCTTCTGAAGAACGAAGCGCTTCAGCCGTGTGGGGAGCCTCGGCGGCGGCAGCATCCGGCGTTGTTTTTTCTTTGCGACGTTCATTTTTAACCGGTTTTTCCTCACGAACGGGCGCTTTATCTTCATCACGAACAGAATGCTCTTCGCGCGGGGTTTCTTGCTGCGGGCGCTCAAAAGGAACTTCCTCAGCCGCAGAAGGGCGTGTGTCAGCAACCTGAGCACTCATCGGCTCGGCAGGGCGGAGCAATGTGTCAGGCGATGACATACTGCCAGCGATCAACCCGGCAAATGCGCTTTGCGTCTGAGAGGACGCATTCTGCGCAGAGGCCCCGTTTTTGCCGAGCAGCATCTGTATAAGCGAATTATTTACTTCTTTAATATCCATGGCTTTTATCCGTGAAAAATTTTAACCTGAGGATAGATATGCAAGCAGCATGCCAAATTTTACGATTGGAAAAATAAATTTACAAAACAATCTTTGGATGCATATTATTTTATGTTTGGCGTGAAATTCTATCTTTTTGTAAAAATGCGTGTTTTTGTGTTTTTTGCAGCAAAATTTACTCATTTTTACTTAAAAAATGAATATTTTGTTGTGTTTTTATCAAAATTGTACTAATTTGTGCGGTGAATTAGTTTTAACTTTAAGAGAGAAAATTTATGACGAATAATCTAGACACTAAAGTTATTGGTAAGCTCGCCGAAATTTTGGATAAGAACAATCTGACGGAGATTGAATATGAAGACGAAGGCTGCCGCATTTCTTTGAGCCGCAATGCGCAGGGTGTTTGCGCTCAGGCTTTTCAGCCGGCTCCGCCTCCGCCGCCGGTTCCGGCTCCGGTTTCCATGCCGGCTCCCGCAGCGGCTCCGGCTGCTCAGGCCAGTGTCAGCGAAGATTATTCCAACAGTCCAAATGCCGTTAAATCGCCAATGGTCGGCGTGGTTTACCTGTCGGCAGATCCGAATACGCCCAATTATGTTAAAACCGGCGACAGTGTTAAAGAAGGCGATATTGTCTGCCTGATTGAAGCCATGAAAACATTTAACCCTGTAAAAGCGCACAAATCAGGCACCGTCAGCAAAATTCTGGTTGAAGCCGGCGACCCTGTTGAATACGGCCAGCCCTTGGTTGTGATCGAATAAGTTTTCGGGTTCATTTCAATAGGATTTTGTCATGTTTGAAAAAGTATTGATTGCCAACCGCGGCGAAGTTGCCTTAAGAATCCACCGTGCATGCCGTGAGATGGGCATAAAGACGGTTGCCGTTCATTCCGAAGCTGACGCAACGGCCATGCATGTGCGTTTGGCGGATGAGGCCGTTTGTATCGGACCGGCTCGTTCGGCTGACTCATATTTGAATATGTCCGCGATTATTTCCGCCGCCCTGATTACCGGGGCGGACGCCATTCACCCGGGATTTGGCTTTTTGTCGGAAAATGCCGATTTTGCGGAAATGGTTGAAGAACACGGTATTACTTTTATTGGCCCAACCGCTGCGCAGATGCGCCTGATGGGCGACAAGATTACGGCGCGTAAAGCTGCGGAAGAAGCCGGCATCCCCGTCACCCCGGGATCTCCGGCTCTGGAAAGTGTTGAACACGCCATGGAATGGGCGCACAAAATCGGCTATCCGGTTATTGTCAAGGCAACAGCCGGCGGTGGCGGGAAAGGAATGAAAATTGCTTTCAACGACGATGAGATGAAAGAAGCTTATACCATGGCTCGTGCCGAGGCCAAAGCCGCGTTCACCAGCGATGTTGTTTATATGGAAAAATATCTGCAAAAGCCGCGTCATATTGAAATGCAGATTTTGGCCGACAAATATGGGCATGTGGTTCATTTGGGCGAACGCGACTGCTCAATCCAGCGCAACAATCAAAAAGTTATTGAAGAAACGCCCTCGCCGGCTCTGAATGCTGAGCAGCGCCAGGAAATCGGCGATATTGTGCGTAAGGCTATTGAAAAAATAGGTTATACCAATGCCGGCACGCTGGAATTTCTGTTTGAAGACGGGCATTTTTATTTTATGGAGATGAACACCCGGCTGCAGGTTGAACACCCGATTACCGAAGCCGTAACCGGGATTGACATTGTCCGCGAGCAGATACGCATTGCCAGCGGTGCAGCGCTTGGCTATACGCAAGATGATGTTACTTTCAGCGGCCATGCAATTGAATGCCGCATCAATGCGGAAGACCCGGAGACATTTGCGCCCTGCCCCGGCAAAATCACCGAGTGGCATGCACCGGGCGGTCTGGGCGTGCGTGTTGATTCCGAGATCTATTCGGGGTATTCAATTCCGCCGTTTTATGACAGTATGATTGCCAAACTGATTGTGCGCGGCAAAACCCGCAATGCCGTTTTGATGCGTTTGCGGCGCGCCTTGGAGGAATTTGTAATTGACGGCGTCAAAACAACCATTCCGCTGCATCAAGAAATTATCTCGCAGGCTGAATTCATTGACGGCCAATATAATATTCATTGGTTGGAAAAGTTTATGGCTAAGCAGCAGAAAAAAGCCTGAAAATGAATATGTTGTCTATAAAAAACCTCCGCAAGCGGAGGTTTTTTTGGATGCGCGGCTTAAAACAATTATCGGACTAAAAACTATGATGAGTTTCAACAACTTTGTTATAAAATTGAACTTTTCAATAGTTAAATCTCCAATTCTTAACGTTAAAACTTAATTGCTTTTTAGTTTTTTTATGTTTAAAATTAAGAAAACAGAAGAAAGAGAAACATAATGGTTTAAGAAAATAAGTTAAATATCACAAACCAGATTGAATTAAATAAAGCTGAAGAAAAGCTCAGTAAAGAAAAGGCTGTCGCTGAAGTGGCTGCAAATGTTGGAAAATTCTTAAAAAGTCCGATTATTTCACAAAAAAGAGACATTTTGAAATTAATATTATCGGACTGCAAAACTGATGGAAAAAATCTTTGTTTTTCAATAGGTAAGCCATTTGATAAGTTGCTAAAAACGCCAGAAATCAACAAATGGTGCCGCTGGCAAGAAGGGGTACTCCCGCAAAAGCGGGGCCTCCTCGCGTCGTAAGCCTCAAACTTCGCATTTCGCTAATCTGTGCGCTAAGCTCAATGCTCGCTTTCGCCAACTACCCGCTCCGGACTTGCGTTTGCCCCCGCAAATTCGTTCTTGCTACATTACCATGAAAAAAGCCTCCTTAAGGGAGGCTTTTTTCATGGTGCGCGATACTGTGCAATTATCGGACTAATGATTATGAGGAATTTAAGGATATGAGTAGGAAGATTGAGGTACTTCGTGACATTGATGTCAGTTAGTTAAGTTACTTATTTATTGCTTCAAAAAAAGTTCTGCTTTTAAAAGCAGAACCATTGGTTATTTTCTTCAGATGGGAAAATCGCACCAATTGTTTGAGCAATCTATTGCTTCATGCCCATCAGCCAAACATTTTTCCATGCAGTTTTTCTCGGTATCGTCAAATATTGAAAAGCCGATGACAATAGCAATCAATATCAATACGATAAAGCAAATAACTGTTAAACTGATTTTAAAAATATTCAAAATATGTTTAGCTATCTTCTCCATCTGTTGTTCCTGTAATCTAAATCGTTTAACCATTGTCTACAACTTTTTTGCGGATTATTCAAGCCATATTGTATTCCCTCAATATTATTCGCCATATCTTTTGCTGAATCATCCCAAGCTTCGCCGAATGATAAAGGATTTGACCTATTGCATAATCCTACTTTATTTCCAATATTGCCGATTTTATGATCAAAGGCTTTGCAATAAATATCTTTTCCTTCTTTTAACATACCGGCTCCAAGCGAGAGTGCAGCAGGAAAATAACCACCTTGGGCATTTAAACACATTCCTAATCGATGAGCATAATTGTCATAGCCGTCTTTTTTTACTTTATCCATTTCATCTTTTGCAGCTTTTAGATTGCCTGCAACTGTCCCCATTGTCTGTCCGAAATCATATACAGCTTCTATTGGATTAGGGTATTTTTGTTGTAGTTGTTTTAGTTCATCAAGGTCAAATCTGGTTTTTAGCTCGTCATGCAGACTCATATTGCTAAAATCAGGCGTATTTGGATATTGTTCTAACAGCTTGGCCAACCGTTTTTTCTCATTAATTTTCTTCATTTCTTCCATATAACGCTGGAAATCGGTTTTATTATCATTATCAAACATTTTTAAATCCTTTTTATCAAATTAAAATATATTTACGTATTAAATAATAGGTAAATTAGGTTAAATACATATCTAAGATAAAAAGGTAACTCCTCTCAATTTGTGTTTTATAACAATATAATTAATTTTTTGAGCATTCTTTTATCTATACTAAACTTATAGAACAAAAAAAGAACATTGTAAATAGCGCTACAAACTTATTAACAACTTTATTTTGAATACGGCGGTGGTTAAACAATTTATGGTTGTGGTTTTTGTTGTGCGATTATCGGACTGAAAATTATGAGGATTTTAAGGAATTGGGAAGAAAAATTGAGGCAATTTAAAATCCTAATTAACCATTGCTAGACAGTAGTTTTTTTAACCTTTATTATTGATAGAATAACAATAGTTTTTTTCATTTTTTACAACGGCCAAACAAAATTGTTTTTTAGCCTGATTCTTTATGCTGTTACAATATAATGAATTATTCTTTTTCTACTCAGGCAAAGATATTTTAGGTCATTGTCTTTATATTATGACAATCATTCCCAAAACATTGCGTTGAAAATATTAAAACTATAAAAAATATGAAGTATTTCATTTTGTTGCCTAATTTGAATTGTATCCGAATTTCCTAGATAATAAAACTTCTTTCCAATAATTTTCTCGGGAAATAACATATTCATTTGAGGCTGTATTTAAAATTTGCTCTAGCAAAGTGTAATGAAAATTATTTTGTATATATTCAAAACCTTTATCTTTGATAATTTTTTTTAATTCTTTATTTCCACCATGTCCATCTGCAACATAATCTTTCCACCTGTTCCATATTCCACAGCCACCACACGCCGAGCCGACATATTCTTTACCATTATTTTTGTCTTTTATTAAATATACCCCGTAAATGTTTTGCAATGCTGTATGCCAGTCCGGTAATTGGTTATCAATAATAAATTTTAAATCTGCATAACTAACGCTGACAGAATTATAATTTTTAAAATTTTTAAATTTAACAGGTTCTTCTAAAATAGTTTTTACATACATTTCATCAAAAACAGTTTCAAAATTTAACCGACGATTTCTACCGCAAAATTTCAAATTTACTTTTAGTCTGCCAATAAATTCGTTATACAAAGGCATTTCGTGGATTACATATCTGTCTTCTTTTATATCCGAAACTTCATAAATTCCGCTGAACAGCCAAGTGTCTTTTTCATAATACACATTTACAAAAGAAATAATATATTTTCGGTTAAAAGCATTAGTTTGTGGTTTATACTCATTCCATCCTATCCATCTCTTTTTATCAGTTAAAAAAATATCTAGAGGCTCACTCTGACCATCTGTTGAGGCAAGGTGTATTTTGTAGTCCTGTATATTTTCAAAATGTATAATAGATGATAATTTTATTAAGCTCGCAACCAATTTATTGCTCCTGATCATTTTAGATGAAATGCTATATTAGGATAATATGTAATTATTTAATTTAGATTTAATTGTCATCGGACTGAGATTTCAATGGCTGAAACGCTTGATCTTATTAGCTTTCTTACGAAAAGTCCGATAATTCTTTCAAAATCATCATTATAAAAATCTCAAAAATCGGACTAAATAAATGATTGTTTAAAAAGAACAAATCCGCCACATAGGCGGAAATATCAAAACTGGTGCCGCTGGCAAGAAGGGGTACTCCCGCAAAAGCGGGGCCTCCTCGCGTCGTAAGCCTCAAACTTCGCATTTCGCTAATCTGTGCGCTAAGCTCAATGCTCGCTTTCGCCAACTACCCGCTCCGGACTTGCGTTTGCCCCCGCAAATTCGTTCTTGCTACATTACCATGAAAAAAGCCTCCCTTAAGGAGGCTTTTTTCATGGTGCGAGATACTATGCAATTATCGGACTAATTTCTATGATGATTTTAAGCATTTGAGTAGGAAGATTAAGCTACTTAGCGCCATCAATTAATATGAAATTTAATTTATCAAGAAATAATGTTAACTAAAAAAATGTACATAAATGTAATATTTTCTTACATTTTATTAAAGGAGAGTGTATAAAATAATAGGATTATAATGGCGGTTAAGATGGACAAGTATACTTACATATCTTTATTTAGTAGCGCTGGCGTTGGATGTTATGGTTTCAAAACTGAGGGTTTTGAATGTGTAGCAACTAATGAATTGCTTGAAAAAAGAATGCAAATTCAGAAATATAACCACAAATGCAAATATGATTCTGGTTACATTACAGGAGATATTACTCTGAAAGAAACCAAACAAGCTATTTTCTCTCAGATAGATTTGTGGAAAAAACAAGAGAAGATTAAAGAAATAGATGTTTTGATTGCAACGCCGCCATGCCAAGGAATGTCTGTCGCAAATCATAAGAAAAAGGATGAATTATCTAGAAATTCGTTAATTGTTGAATCGATTATGATGACAATTCAAATAAAACCTAGATATTTCATTTATGAAAATGTCCGTGCTTTTTTAAAAACTATATGTAGGACTCCTAATGGCAAAGATGTCTTAATTGGTCAGTTTATAGATGAAATCTTGGCTGGTTCTTACAATATTTTAAAAAAAGTAATAAATTTTAAGGATTATGGCTCTAATTCTAGTAGAACAAGAACTTTAATTGTTGGGATTCGTAAAGATATACAGTCGCATACTCCATTTGATATTTTTCCCCAAAGGAGCCAAGAAAAAACATTAAAAGAGGTTATAGGTGATTTACCCTCATTGTCTGAAATGGGGGATATCTCTAAAACTGATATATATCATTCATTTAGGAAATATGATAAAAAAATGCTTCCATGGGTAGCTCATACTAAAGAAGGTCATTCGGCATTCGACAATAAAGATGATAGATATAAACCCCATAAAGTTGTAAATGGTAAGATTGTCATTAATACAAATAAAAACGGCGATAAGTATACACGGTGTTCTTGGGATAAAGTAGCCCCTTGTATTCACACAAGAAATGATATTATTGCAAGTCAATCAACAATTCATCCTGTTGATAATAGAGTGTTTAGCATCAGGGAATTAATGAGGATGATGACAATTCCTGATAATTTTTGTTGGAGCGATATTCCATTTTCTAAATTAAATACATTGTCAAAAAAAGACAAAGAAGATTTTGTAAAACAAGAAGATATAAGAATTCGACAATCTATTGGCGAGGCTGTGCCAACTATCATTTTTCAACAAATTGCTAAACAAATTAAGAATTGTGAAGCCCGCTTAAAAGAGGTTTCTAATATTAAAAAATTTGTAATATCAAAAGGCTGGTGTGACATTAAGGATATTAAAAATTTTCTTGCAACAACAAAAGAGAGTTTAGATTATGGTTTGATATCAAATGCTATTGAATATTTAAATACAAATAAAAAGAGTAATTCAGCATACTATACGCCGCAAAGTATATGCTATGATGTTATAAAAGAGTTGCCTGAAATAGAAAAAGATACAATTTCCATTCTAGAGCCATCTGTTGGTGCAGGTAATTTTATCCCATTGATATTGGAAAAATACGTAGGCAAAAATATAGAACTAGACATTATGGATATAGATGGAAACATATTAGAAGTAACATCTATATTAGTGTCAAAAATGGTAAGTCTATACCCTAATGTAAAAATAAATATAATTAATGATGATTATTTAACATTTAAACCAACAAAAAGATATGATATCATTGTAGGTAATCCTCCTTTTGGCAAAGTAACTGATACAAAAAAATTAGAACAATATAAATTAGAAGCGTATAATAAAAATACAAATAATTTATTTACGTTTTTCCTTGAAAAATCTTTAAGAATTGCTGATTTTATTTCTCTGATTACTCCTAAAAGTTTGCTAAATAGTCCAGAATATAATGATACAAGAAAATATATTGCTCAAAAATGTAGAATAAAATCAATATTAGATTTTGGTGAAAAAGGTTTTAATGGTGTAAAGATAGAGACTATTTCTGTTGCTATTTCTACCATAAAAACAACAAAACAATATGATATAAAAATAGAAAGCTTAATAACATCTAATATCCATTATATCAACAGTAAGATGATGATGGATGATGATTTTTCATCGTGGTTAATATATAAAAATGATTTCTTTGAGCAGGTGAAACATTCTTTATATTTAGGTATATTTAATAGTTATAGAGATAGGCAGATAACTAAGAAACATACATCTACTATTGGTGGCAAATATCGCGTGTTGAAGTCTAGAAATATAGCTCCAAATACTATTATTAATATTGAAAATTATGACTCTTATATAGATGATATCTCTTCATTCAATGTAAGTAAATTCTTAAATACAAAAAGTGTTGTAGTTCCAAATTTAACATATAATCCTAGAGCTTGTTTTTTGCCTGATAATTGTATTACAGATGGCTCTGTTGCTGTTTTACAGGCTAAAAATGGATATGTAATTACGGAAGATGATTTAACCTATTTTGCAAGTGATGAATTTAGAAAGTTTTATATGATTGGCAGAAATCTCGGTTCAAGAAGCTTAAATATAGATAGTAATTCTGTTAATTTATGGGGAATAAAAAAAGAAAGGCATATTCATGAACACAAATAGAATGGATGATTATTTTTCTAATATTAATTTAGATATTAGAATCAAAGGTAATAATCCTCGTTTTATAGACCAGAAATGTACACCTGATGTATTATCTTTTATTGCTGATTGCATCATTAATCTTAACAAAGATGAATTTGTTCGTGATGATATTTGGGATTTAGAGTATTTCAAAAAGAATGCCGTATTGATTTTTAACAAACCTAGCCCAAATAATTCTAAGGTTTCTAATGAATATGATAAATTTATTTCTCAGCCATTAGATTTATTGTCTTATGCAGGTATATTATTTAAAGATAAAGTGGGTAATAAAAATAGATTTAAAGTAAACGATAATACAAAAGATATTTTAGAATACATAGCTATGAGAGATAGGAATGCTTACTTTTTTCTGCTCTCTTATTTGTCAAAAATGTTAAAAGACAGTGGTTTTATAAAACATATAGATTATTTTTTAGATCATCAAACAAAAGAGGACTACAATTTATTAAAATCTAAGTTTGAACAATTTTTGATAGGATATTCACATATTGGTAATAGAGGTAGCTCTAATGGTGGAAAAGTAGAAGCTCGAAGAATTTTTTCAAAAGTTATTAATGTTTTTGCTGTAGCTAATAATTCTTTAGGAACAGAAAAAGGTCATTTATCCAAATCTATAATTACGTATCAAGATTTAATGTATAATGAAATTAATTTCAGAGATTTTGGTAAATTAAAAAATATTTCAAGAAAAGAAGAAAAAGAAAAAAGATTATCTTCTCCTCAGAAATATAATAAATTTTTAATTCAAAAAGCGATGCAATGGGTTCGTAGACATCATCAATATTCAGAGGTTAATGACAATATGTATGGACCAACGGCTGAAGTTCATCATATATTTCCCAAAAAAGATTTTTATGAAATATCAGGATATATAGAGAATTTAATTGCATTAACATCTGGACAACACAAAGATAAAGCGCATCCTAAAAGTAATGGAAATGAAATTGATTTAATGTATCAATGTGTTTGTTTAAGAGCTAAAAATCAGACAATTCAAAAAGAATTACAATCAGGTGAACCATCGCAGTATAGTATACATGATTTCATATATGTTATAAATACTGGTTTTAAAAAACCGGATTTTGTTCCTTCTAATTCAACTTTTGAAGAAATAGATGAGTTAATATGTCAATATTATAAAATGGCAAATTAATTTAAATTACAGCATGTTATCATAACTCATGGGTTTGAGAACCATAAGCTATTCTTTTCTGTTTCGTCCGCTTCTTAGCAATCCCGTCCAAATCGTAACAAAATGTCGTTGGCAAGTTGCGTTTTAGGGGCTCGCGAATGGGAAAATATACCGCATAATATAAATAGTTAATGAGCAAAACACTATTTATGAAAGGAAAAAACTATGTGGTATGTAAAACTTAATGACATAATTCTTCCAACACCTTATCAATATTTTAGCGATTGCATGGCTGAGTGTAAAAGATTGCAGCAGATTATGGTGGCTGTGTTTTCTGAACCGGTATTGATTGGCTAAGTTTGGTATAAAGGAGATTTGAGATGTTGAAGAATTTTGAAAACTGGCTTTTGGAAAATAATTACAGCGCAAGCACCTCAGCCGATTATATGGGACGAATTGAAAGACTTTGCCGGAAAGAAGAATTTACACTTGCTTACCTGGTTGAAAATATCGCTTCTATCCTGCCTCAATATGAAATTACCGGTGAAAAATCCAGTTATGGCAAACGTTCTCATACATCTGTTCGTCAAGCCTTAAGAAGATTTAAAATGTTTCTGTCGGCTGAAAAGTTAGTATAAGGTGCGTGTCATGACAGATATCAAAAGCTTAAACGATAATTTCAGAAAATCTTTTAACGGCGGAAAGGTTTTGTTGACTACCGGTATAAATGCTAAAAGCTAAAATGAAATTGCGGAAATTCTAAACCAAGTCAGATGTTTTAACAATTTTACCCAAACTAACGCCCCGTATAACGAACACGATTTTGGAAGTTTTGATTATAACGGTGAAAAAATCTTTTGGAAAATTGATTACTATGACAAGGATTACCGTTATTTATCTGAAAATCCAAGCAATCCAGATATAACAAACCGTGTCATGACTATTATGCTAGCCAGCGAATATTAAATCCATAAATCTCATATTTTGACCCGTGGATAAAGATTTTATTTTTGGTATAGGTGTTATTATGAAAAAGTAATTCTTAAGTCCATGGGTTGTTTATGACTCAATGGGATAGGCTTATTATAAGATATTTATGTAAATTCAAAAGACTAACCTAATTTAAAATGAAAATGAGGTTGTAAAAAAATAATTTGTCGTCGATGTCAAAAACTTTTATAACCTGTTGCCCTTAAGGTCATGAAGTTAAATTACCAACCTTTGACATAGCGATGTTATAAGTTAACTTTTGCAAAATTTAGCAGAAGTCAAACATAATAATACCTATTTACAATGTGTTATAACTATCAAACGGAAGCTGATATAAACGTCATGTCGTGATTCTTTGGGATTGTAAAACAGTTTTTTTATTATTTTTGATTAAGTGTCGTTGATGTCATTAATTCGTAAAATCAACTTCTCGGTAACTTGGAAAAGAAGTTAACCTTTAACATAGCTGTGTCATAGGTTGTAAAAAATAAATTGTCGTTGATGTCAAAAACTTTTAAATTCCAAACAAGCAATGCGAAAATATAATCCTGTCACTGTCAAATTTGTTGTTAAAATATATTTTCATCTCTTTTATACAGTAAGCTTGTGTATGAATTGTGTTGTTATCTATCGGTTTTAACTCTAAGCAATAAAATGGTAACTTTTCCCGTATCGTTGCTTTAAGAATGGCATTTTGTAGCTCCTGTTCGCTAAATCTTCCATGGTTAAACAATATATGAAAATGCCATTCGTCTGATATTCCCAACTCCGCAAAGGCGATAAATGACAAATGATGTTTATTCCAATTATTCATCAAACTCTTTTCAAATGCCTTCATAATGTTTCTTAAGTGTTCCTTTGCATTATCCAAGTTGGCAGATTTTTTATTATCAGGAAGTTGAACCGTTAAAAAATAAGTTGGCTTGAAGGTATCGTTTAGCCATTTGTTAAATTCTTCTTTGATTGGGACAGATACATAAGATTCCATTTTTTGACCGCAGGATTCAGTTGTTTTATTTGATATAGGTGTCTTAAGGTTTTGATGAAATGATTGTCTGTGCGTCATTTTAGGTATCCCGTTTTAAGTGTTTTGATAAAGGTTAATTCTGAAGAGATACAAAAGACAGACATATATGCGTATAAACTATTTTTGAGACATAGTAATAAAATTTTGAGAGGAGAAGAAAACCGTCATACAAATATTTTTTTATTATCAATCGTAACAATAAGAAGTAACATATCTCTCATACTCTATTACTCTATACATTAAATAATAAGACAATATAACCAAACAGAAGACAAACCCATGATAACCGATGTCGCCTTACTTTTTTGACATATTGACGCGTGACTTTTATGGATTGGTATTTTCTTCTTTCGCGTCATGGTGTCATTGGTAATTTGGGCGACATTTACTTTTATCATCTCTCTTCTGCTGCTTGTTATTGGTGATACATCGGGACGCAAGTCTTATTGTATCTGGTTTAACATTGTCTTTATTTGTCATGTATCTTCTGTATTTATCTCTTTTGTATTATTTCTTTTATTTATCTTATCTTTTGTATTTATTATATTTTTTATTGTTATTTATTATTTTTAATTCATTTATTTTAAGTATAATAATAACAAAGGCCGCGCTTCTTGCTTCCTTGTATCCCGGACTGCCGAAACAGCTATACAAGATTATGAGGGATCTTGGTAACCGGTTGGTGATGATACTTTTTTATAGAATTGCGATTTTCAAAAATTCTACGTACAAAAATTCTAAAATAGTAAAAATCATCCATTAAGTGACATTGATGTCAGTTAATCATACCAGGCAATTTTAACCTGATGTTGTATATTGACGATAGGTTTACAACTTCTCGGTATTTTGGAAAAGAAGTTAAAATGTATACTGAAAACGCGTACATCTATTTTAAGCCTGCACGTAAAGGGCTCCTTCAATTTTGACTAATCTTTTTTGTCTTAACCGGTGCAGGCCGGATAGTGTGGGTATCTCGGCCGGTGAGTGTAGGAGAGGCGGCTTGGGTATGGCAACTCGGATCCGATAACCTCTGCTAAAATTTGCAAAGGTTTGATAAAAAATTTAGTAGAAAGCCATAAAGATATACTTCTATATTGTATGACTGATACGTTTAGCAAAATAAAAGAAGAATTGTCGCTTTATTATCCCGATGTTACGGATGATGATGTCGAAAAACTTATCACATTTTTCAAATTAAGTGCTAAAGCTGTTTATGCAGCCAAAAAAGCAGCGTCTCCATTTAATGACACTAAATCAGATAACCTTTAACATAGCTATGTCAGAAGTTATAAAAAATAAATTGTCGTTGATGTCAAAAACTTTTACATCCAACCTATTGTCCTTAAGGACACGAAGTTAATTATATGAAATATCAGTAATTTGTTAGTAAAAAAATTGCAAGAAACTGAAAATAACTGCGTACTTTCCCAAAATAACACGACATAATAAATATAATGTAAAAACAAAGGAGTAATATCATGTCTAAAAGAAATAAATATCAAAATATTGCAGATGAAGAATGTAAACAAGCCGTTATATTTGCTCGAGTTTCATCGGAAGAACAAAA
>CALXTL010000008.1 GCA_944391445.1 uncultured Alphaproteobacteria bacterium
TGGAAGAACAAATCCGGCAGATCATCGGTTATACGAAAAAAATTAACTTCAAAATTGCTTATTATGAAGATGCGGCTGCCCACGGCGATCTGAACGTATTTTCCCGCAATAAAAAATTAGCCGCCGAGCGGGAACGTCTGTTTGGCAAGTCAGCCGCCTGAATTGCCAAGCTTTACTCTTGAAAAAAAAACGGCCCGGGCTTATGTTGTCTTTTCAGGCTTTAATGAAGGGAATTAATATGTCTTCCACCTTTATCGAAATGATGCTTAAACGCCGCTCCGTCTATCATCTTGGGCGCAATGTCAGTTTACCTGAAGCGTCTCTTGCCCGGCTGATTGAAGCTGCGGTGGCACACACACCGTCTGCCTTTAACGCACAGACGGCTCGCGCGGTTATTTTATTTGGCAGTCATAATGACCGACTGTGGCAAATTGTTCATGACACGTTGCAAAAAATTGTTCCGGCGGACAAGTTTGCCGCTACGGCCGAAAAGATTGCTTCTTTTGCCGCGGGCTTCGGAACGGTGCTCTTTTTTGAAAAAACGGATGATATTGAAGAACTGCAACGGAAATTTCCTCTTTACCGGCAGAATTTCCCGGTGTGGGCCGCACAGGCCAATGGCATGACACAGTTTGCAGTTTGGTGCGCCTTGGCCGAGGCCGGCATCGGCGCCAGCCTGCAGCATTATAATCCCTTAATTGACGAGGCCGTCAAAAAAGAATGGCAAATTCCTTCCTCCTGGGCCTTGAGCGCGCAAATGCCCTTCGGCAGCGTTGAGGCGACTCCCGGTGACAAAACATTTTTACCCATCAGCGAACGGGTGCTGGTAAAAAAATAATTGTAAAAGGCTTTGTCTTTTGCCCCTGATTTTTTGAAGCTTAATGTGTCAGATACCACTCAACGGTTTTGACAATGCCCGTGTCAAACGTTTCTTCGGCCTTCCAGCCAAGCTCTTTCTCCAGCTTGGAAGCATCTATCGCATAACGCAGGTCGTGTCCGGGGCGATCGGCGACAAAGGTGATCAAATCAGCGTATTTTCCTTCCCGGCGCGGACGTTTCTCATCCAGAATAGCGCAAATATTTTTGACAATCTCAATATTGCTGCGCTCATTGCGGCCGCCAACATTGTATGTCTCGCCGGCGCGCCCCTGATGATAAATCAGATCTATTGCCCGACAATGGTCCAAAACATACAGCCAGTCGCGGATGTTGGCACCATTGCCGTATACCGGCAGAGGCTCTTCCGCCAGCGCTTTTTCAATGATATGCGGAATCAGCTTTTCATGATGTTGTTTTGGTCCGTAGTTATTGGAACAATTTGAGGTTGTCACATTCATGCCAAAAGTGTGGCAATAGGCCCGGACCAAAAAATCAGACCCGGCTTTGCTGGCCGAATAAGGCGAATTTGGCGCATAGGGCGTCGTTTCCGTAAAATATCCTGTTTCACCGAGCGTGCCGTATACCTCATCCGTGGAAATGTGATGGAAGCGGCAATTTTCATAACCGGCTTTGTAATGTCCCGGCTTTTCCATCCAGTGGCGACGCGCACTTTCCAGCAATGTAAAGGTGCCGAGCAAATTGGTCTGCACAAAAGCCTTCGGTCCGGAAATCGAATTATCGACATGGCTTTCGGCGGCAAAATGAATCACGCCGCGGATGTCATATTCGGCAAACAGTCGACAGACAAGCGCCTCATCGCAGATATCGCCCCGGATAAAAACATAATTTTCCCGACCGGCGCAATCTTTCAGATTATCCAGGTTACCGGCATAGGTCAGTTTATCCAGGTTAACAATCCGATATTGCGGATATTTGGCCGTAAAATACGGTATAAAATTTGAGCCGATAAAACCGGCGCCGCCGGTGACTAAAATTGTTGCAGACATTTTGAAACTTTCCTTCCAATGCGGGATGTTAATGTTCAATTCTTTTGTTATTTTTCTTGCTTAAAAGATTGAAAAAAGGCAGATAACTGCCGTTGAACAAGGGTTTGCCTCAATTGCCCAGACAGAACCCCTGACAATTTCATGATTTCAAGCGTAACGTCATTGCCCAGACAAACTCTCCGGGTACAGCCGCCATGACCTGCCGCAGACCTTCGGCAAAGGTCAATATACCAAGCCGGCCGCTAGCCCCGATAATGCGTAACATCTCGCAACCCTCCGTGACATTTGTCTTTGGCAGAAATAATCACTTTATCTGCCGGAATCCGCCAATCTATACCTATTTCCGCATCATTCCACCGAACACCGGCCTCGGCCTCATGGCAATAAAAATTATCACACTTATAGGCAAAAACGGCCTGATTGCTCAAAACGGAAAATCCGTGCAAAAATCCCCGCGGAATGTATAGTTGGCGTTTATTTTCAGCAGAAAGTTCGATGGCAACGTGTTTACCAAATGTCGGCGAGCCTTCGCGGATGTCCACGGCCACATCCAAAACCTTCCCTTCCAGAACGCGGACCAACTTGGCCTGGGCATGCGCCCCCTGTTGACAATGAAGTCCGCGAATGACCCCGTAGCTCGAGCAGGACTGATTGTCTTGCACAAACTTTGCCTTAATGCCGGCCGCGGCAAAAGCCTCCTGATTATAACTTTCGAAAAAATAACCGCGCTCATCGGCAAAAACCTGCGGCTCGACGATGATTACACCGTCAATTGCTGTTTTAATAAAGTTCATGATATTCCTCGTAAACTTTTTTCAGATATTTTTTATAATCGCTGTCTTTCAATTCGTCAATCAGCCGAAGCATGGCGGCATCATCAATAAAACCGCGGCGATAGGCAATTTCTTCAATACAGGCGATTTTGAGCCCCTGACGTTTCTCGGTAATCTGGACAAACTGCGAAGAATCCATCAGACTTTCAGGTGTTCCGGCATCCAGCCAAACATTGCCACGGCGCATCGGCACCACACTCATCCGGCCTTCGCGAAGATACATATTGTTTAAGTCCGTAATTTCGAGTTCACCGCGAGTTGACGGTCTGAGACCGGCCGCTTTGGCCACCACATCAGAGGGATAAAAGTACAACCCAACCGAGGCGTAGTTTGACTTCGGATGCGCCGGTTTTTCCTCAATTGAAACGGCCATGCGGTTTTCATCAAACTCAACCACACCAAAACGTTCCGGATCAGAGACATGATAAGCAAAAATGGTGGCGCGGGAATTGCCGTTTTTTTCAACCTCTTCCCGAAAAGCGTGAATCTGATTTCCCATATAAAAAATATTGTCACCTAAAATCAGACAGACATTTTCATCGCCGACAAAATCCGCACCGATAGAAAAAGCCTCGGCAATGCCTTTGGGATTTGGCTGGACGGCATATGAGATCTTTAACCCCAGAGAGCTGCCGTTGCCAAAAAGCTTTTCAATATTCGGCGTATCATGCGGCGTGGAGATAATCAGAATTTCTCTGATGCCGAACAACATTAATGTAGAGAGAGGATAATAAATCATCGGTTTGTCATAAACCGGAAGAAGCTGTTTTGACACGGTTTTAGTCAAAGGGTACAGCCGACTGCCGGATCCACCGGCCAGAAGAATACCTTTCATTCGACATCCTTTTATTTAGTGCAATATATTTATACTTAACAGTAATTTCTTCATAAAGCCAGTATTTTTACGGGGCTATACACAAGCGCCTTTTCTTGTTTCAATCCGTTTTAGCAAAAATACGGCTGGACTTTTCTTTATTTTTACTCTATCATTAGTAGAAAATAATAAATATATACAACAGGAGCCGTTGATTGTTTAACAAGAAAAAAATATTAAATATCCACGGACTATTAACCCTTTCCGCCATCAATAAATATCAAAGCAAACGCAAAGCTGCCCTTGCCATGGGTATTTCTGTTGACACAATGAACCGATATATGGCCTCTTTGGAAGATTCTCTGGGTATAAAGCTTTTGCAAAACTCCGGGAAAGGCTGTGTTTTAACGGCTAAGGCACATCATATTGCCGATGTGGTTGAAAGCGCTCAAAACCTGCTCGAAAATATTTATCGCAATGATTTTCGCGACAGTACCGAAGATTATAGGGGAACTGTCAAAATTTTGTTTCCGCTCGGGTTGTCTTTTAATCTTTTGCCTTATGATTTTTTAAACTTTTGCGAAACATATCCCGACATTCGCGTTATTTCCTGTCTGATGCTGGACCATTATGATATGGACAAAGAAGAAGCCGAACTGGCTATTTTGGCCAAACCGCCGGAAAATTTCAATAAAGTGGCTTTGCTTTACGAAAAAGATGTGGAATGCGGCCTGTTTGCCTCACCACGCTATATTAACCGCTACGGCTACCCCTCCAGTATTGACGATCTTTGCGAAAGACATCGGCTGGTCAACCGGATCGGCAATGAAAAAATTCTCAGCGACTGGAAAGCAATTATTGATAAGTGCAAAAGTGTCTATTTTCAATCAAATTCAGCATATTCTCTGGTGCGGGCTATCAGCAACGGCATGGGAATCGGCGTGCTGCCGCGGCGCTTTGAAGATAAAGGATTTATTTTTATCGACAACATTCCCTTTTCCTCCAAACTGACCTTTTATCTGGTTGCCAACAAAGCCACCATTAATCTGCCCAAGGTCAAAGTTGTTGCCGATTATTATAAGACTTTGCTTGACGGTATGTAACAACCGGCTACAAAATCGGTTTGTTGTTCAACGCGTCTTTAATCCGCTTCTCTGCCAAAGAAACATATTCCGGACAATTATCAATGCCGACAAAACGACGATCAAGCCTGGCTGCGGCCACTCCGGTGGTGCCACTGCCCATAAACGGATCCAGAATCAGCGCCCCTTTCGGGGTTGAAGCCAGAATAATCCGCTCCAGCAATGCCAGAGGTTTTTGGGTCGGATGACGGCCAAATTTCTTTTCCTCCGGCGGCGTTGCCGGAATTGACCACACCGTGCGCATTTGGCAATGCGGCTTTTTCAGCGTGTCTTTGGGAAAGTTGCCATCTTTCATGGCATGGTAATCAAAATAATGTTTGGCCTTTTTGCTCTTGCGGGCCCAAATCAGACTCTCGTGGCTGGCGGTAAAATATTTGCAGGATAAATTGGGGCTGGCATTGGGTTTGAACCAGATGACGTCATTCAAAATGTGATATCCCAACAACTGCATCGCAAAACCGCAGGGATGCAGGCTGTGATATGTACCGGAAACCCAAATCGCCCCGTCGGGCTTCAACAAACGACGGCATTCGGCCAGCCATTTTTTGTGAAACTCAAAATTGGCCTCTACACCATTGCATTTGTCCCATGCACCTTTATTGATTGAGACCAGCCTGCCGCTCTGGCAGCTGGTGCCAACGCTGGAAATCAGATACGGCGGATCGACAAAAATCATGTCAAAACTTTCGTCTTCGAAACTTTTTAAGATTTCAAAGCTGTCGCCGTTATATAATTTGAAGACATCATCCATTTTCATATACACACTTCCCGGTTACCATAGTCTAGCCGCCGATGCTCTTTTTGCAAGACTTATCTTGGCTTATCCCTGATTTGTGCAAAAAAAGCCCCGCCACAGATGCGGGGCTTGTGCTCTGATAATGAAAACATTATTTAACGTTGAGCAGAATATCCTCATCGCTGTTGTATTCAACATACTCCGCCGGTTTTTCAGTAACCTGAACTTCAACCTGCGTCTGAGGCTGAGCAACCGTTTGTACCGCTACCGGAACCGGCTGGGCAACAACGGGCTGCGGCTGAACGACCTGAACCGGCTGCGCCGCGGTATAAGGAACTTTTTCATATTTGACGCTGGCGCTGGTTTTGGGTTCATAAACCGTGGTATAGGTGGTTTTTTTGTATGTTACTTCAACAGGTTCGCGCGTTTCGCTGACCTTGGGCGCACAGCAGTTATCGGCAGGCTGAACAGGAACGACAACCGGAGCCGGAACAACAACCGGAGCCGGCTGGCACTGCATTTGCGGACACGGACGAGCTACTTCACGGTAACGGATGACCGGAGCCGGCGCAACAATCTGCCGCGTGCGGCGGACATAACGATAACAAGTTTTTCCGTCAAAGTAATCACAATTCAGATTTTTGGGCTCAACCGTCTTATAAACGACGGGTTCCTGAACCTCCTCCTCGGAATCAAAGCAAGCACAGGCCGATAATGCCAGAACCGAGAATAAAACAAGAATTTTTTTCATGAGCTTTCCCTCACACACAAAGTTGACATTTTGTAAATTTTCGCTAATTTTTGTTTAATATACCAATTATTTAGAAAATTGCAATAATTTTGTTTAATTTTTTCTAAAAAAATATTCTGCTAATACTTTAAAAGGCATATGCTTTTTGCCGGAAGCAGGCACTTTTCCGCCCCTAAACGGTATTCATGATTTATTTGTCCAATATTGGCGCCGACGACAATTTCACTCTCTGCGACTCGGCGCGCAAAGACCAAAATATCGGCCGAAACATGGTATTCGACATATTCTCCGTATTGCAGAGCCGGATGGCGGCGGCGAAAATCGGCCCACCAGGCAATATGACGCGAAAGATCATTGTCCGGCAGGCACTCCAGACATGGTCTGACTTCTTCGTCGCTGCGGCGCCGATCTCCTTCCAACCCCCATTCGCTGCCGTAATATATTCCCGGCACACCCGGCAACGTCAACAACAGTCCGTACAGCACCTTGAGCAATGACTTGTCTTTGAGTGTCGTGGCAATGCGGGAAACGTCGTGATTATCCAAAAAAGAATAAAGCGGCAGATTTTTATAAACGCCGATGTCCCGGTTAAACTGCCGATTGAGTGTCACGCTGAGCTCGCCGATATTGTGATGATTGCAGCAACTGTGCAATGTTTTGTATAGTTCGTAATTGGTGATGCTGTGCAACATATCGGCATTGATAATTTTTTTATAATTGCCAAAAACCATTTCTCCCATCAGCCAGAAGTCAGGCTTTTTCTCCAGACAGGCTTTGTGCAACAGGCGCAAAAATTTGCGGTTAAGATAGCCGGCAACATCCAGGCGCAATCCGTCAATATCGAACTTTTCTATCCAGAAAGAAACCGCCGCCAATAAATATTCCCGGACATCTTTATTTTTCAGGTTTAACTTGACGATATCGTCGCAGCCGTCCCAACCTTCATAACAAAAACCATCCCGATAATGATTGTCTTGCGAGAAATCCAAACGGAACCAATCACAATAGGGCGAATCGGCGCCACGACGGCGAACATCCGCAAAGGCCCAAAAATCGCGGCCGACATGATTAAAAACGCCATCCAGAATCACCCGGATGCCGTTTTGATGCAAGATTTTGACGATTTCTTCTAAAGTTGCATTATTACCAAGCCGGCGATCTACCGTATAATAGTCTCTGGTGTCATAGCCATGGCTGCCAGCTTCAAAAAGAGGCCCAAGGTAAAGCGCATTGATATTCATTGCCTGAAGATGCGGCAGCCAGTCCAAAATTTTTGTTAACCGAGAAACCGGCGCGGAAACATAATCGTTTTTCTGCGGGGCACCACAAAAACCGAGAGGATAAATATGATAAAAAACTGCTTCCTGCGCCCACATGCCGCACCTGTTTATTTTTGCCGAGGCGCCGGATAGTGAATTGGCCCTTTCGGCTTTGGTTTTTCCGGCAGATCCGGCTTATAGCCGCCTTTGATGCATATCAATTTATCATCTGTATATTCTTTACATTTGACGGGGACAGCATCGTCTTCTTGCGGCTGAAGATCGCCGTCGGCATCGCGACGGTATACCGTTGCCGCACAGCCAAGCTGCGCACAGTTATACGGCGCATTGAGAATAAAGACATAGCTGTCATCGGGATAATGCGCCACATAAAAATCAATATACTGAACTTCAAGCGGCAGCTCTTCTGCCGCCGGCCCGTATATGTCGTCATATGCCTTGGCCACTTCGGCCTCGCTGATGCCGATTTCATACAAGCTCGGACTGTGTGAATTGTAATACAAATACAAATCAGCCGCACGGGCAGATTGTGCACTGACACCAAACAGACCCAACACAGCCAGCAGAGACAACACTTTCATCTTCCGTATCCTCCTCAATAGCCGTCAGTTGATTTTATCTTAGAGGACAAATTATTAAAAATTAAATAATTAATTAAATACTTCTTTATAGTTTGGATTTATACTTTCGGCAGATTGGATTCTAAAGGATAAAAAACATGAAACTCAGCCAGCTCATTCCCGGAAGCGATGACCGCGAAATCAGCGGATTATCAGCAGACTCCCGCGACATAAAAAAAGGATTTTTATTTGGTTCGCTCAATGGTGATCAATATTTGCCAAACGCTCTTGATAACGGGTGTTGCGCCGTGATCGTGCCGGAAGCGTGCCGCTTTGCCTTTCCGCCGCAAACGGCCGTCATCCGCTCGGGCAACCCAGCTTTGGACTTTGCCAAAGCGGCGGCCCGTTTTTATGAACACACGCCGCCGCACATTTTGGCAGTTACCGGAACCAACGGCAAAACCTCCATTGCCGACTTTGTCCGTCAGGTGCTGACCATGAGCGGCGAAAAAGCCGCCAGCAGCGGGACTCTCGGTCTCATCAAAGGTAATGAACCGCCCATTCCTTCTCCCAACACCACCCCCAATGCGGTGGTGATTGAGCGTGAGCTGCGCGAACTTTATGATGAAGGCTTCGGCTATGTGGTGATGGAAGCCTCCAGCCACGGTCTGTGCCAATACCGCCTTGGCGGCGTCAGCGTCGACGTGGCCGGCTTTACCAACCTGACCCGGGATCATCTTGATTATCACAAGACTTTTGAAAATTATCTGGAAGCCAAACTGATTTTATTTCGCGAAACGCTAAAACCCGGCGGCACTGCCGTTTTAAACGCCGATATCGACTGTTTTGACAAAATCAGGAAAGTCTGCCTGGACAGCGGCAAAAAAGTGGTTTCATACGGCCGCAACGGCAAAGAACTGCATCTGCTTGAAATTATGCCAAGGCCGCACGGGCAAAAACTGACTCTTGAATTTTACGGACGCCGGATTGAATTGGAAATTCCGCTTTCTGGCGAATTTCAGGCCATGAACGTTTTATGTGCTCTCGGCATGCTGACAGAAGCGACACACCGACCGGAGCAAATGCTTGAAAATATTGTCAAAATCAAAGGAGCCAAAGGCCGGCTTGAGCTGGTCGGACAGAAAAACGGCGCCGCTATATATATTGATTATGCACATACGCCCGATGCGCTTGAAAACGTTTTGCATGCGTTGCGTCCGCATACAGCCAATCGTTTGTTGGTTCTGTTCGGCTGCGGCGGAGACCGTGACGCCGGCAAGCGTCCCATTATGGGTAAGCTGGCGCATGAACTGGCGGATATTGTTTATGTTACCGATGATAATCCGCGCACGGAGGACGCTGACAAGATCCGCGCCCAAATTATGGCCTCATGTCCGACCGGCATTAATATCGGCAATCGCGCTCTGGCCATCAAAACCGCCATGTCTGCCCTGATGCCCGGCGACATTTTGGTTTTGGCCGGAAAAGGCCATGAAACCGGACAATATATTAACGGAGAAATACACCCCTTCAGCGATCATGAAGAAGTTTTAAAAAATCTCTGATCTTATATTATCGCCACATTCCCCAAAATTTGGCACGATACTTGCATATAAACAAGCAAGTTTAACTGTCAAATTTTGGAGAATATTGTATTATGACAGCTCTGAAAACGATAAAAACCGCCGCTTTGGCTCTGATTTGCACCTTGTCTGTATGGCAAGCGGGCGATGCTTACGGCGTGTCGCGCATTAAAGATATTGCCGATTTTGAGGGTATCCGTGACAACCAACTGGTTGGTTACGGTCTGGTTGTCGGCTTGAACGGCACCGGCGATAATATCAAATCGGTTGACTTTACCAAAGAAAGTCTGATTTCAATGCTGGATAAGATCGGCATTAATGCCCGCGGCGGACAAATAAAAGCCAAAAATATTGCCGCGGTGATGGTGACCGCCAATCTGCCCCCTTTTGCCAAACAAGGCAGCCGAATTGATGTGATGGTCAGCGCTTTGGGAGATGCCAAGAACCTGCAGGGTGGCACATTGATTGCCACTTCGCTGGTCGGCGCCAACGGCGAGGTTTACGCCATGGCTCAAGGACCGATTGCGGTCGGCGCGGTTTCCGCTCAGGCTACCGGCGCTTCGCTGACTAAAGGCGTGCCGACTTCGGGACGTATCCCCGGCGGAGCCATTATTGAAAATGAGATTCCTTTTGAGCTTGAGAGCCTGAAAAGCATCAATATTGCTTTGCGCAATCCAGACTTTACCACCGCACGGCGGATTTCCGACGCGATTAATGCCATGATGGGCACGACTGCCGCCAAAGCGACCGATCCCGGAACCGTTGTTTTGACCGTACCGCAGAACTATGATGGAAAAATCGTTGATTTAATGACCAAAGTCGAACAACTGCAGGTTCAGCCGGATCAGCTTGCCCGCGTGGTGATTGACGAAAGTTCCGGCATTGTTGTTATCGGCAAAGATGTCAAAATCAACCGTTTGGCCATTGCCCAGGGCAACCTGACCATTAAAATTACCGATGTGCCGTTTGTTTCCCAACCGCTGCCCTTCAGCAACGGAGAGACAATTACCGGCGCAACATCGATGATTAATGTCAATGAAGGTGTTGATGCCAAACTGACCGTTGTTGATACCGGCATTAATCTGCAGGAACTGGTTGACGGACTGAATACTCTCGGCGTTACTCCGCGGGATTTGATCAGCATTTTACAGGCCATTAAAGCCAGCGGCGCGCTGCAGGCAGAAATAGAGGTGATTTAAAATGATAACGATTGACGCACATATTCTTGCCCAAAGCAATGCATTGTACGGACTTAATGCCAAGGCTCCCGTCATCAGTTCTAAAGAAACTGATCCGGCCAAGGCCGAAGCCGCGGCTCAGGATTTTGAAGCTTTTTTCCTGAGCAAGATGATGGAGACTATGTTTGAGGGAATTTCCACCGACGGCATGTTTGGCGGCGGCGAAGCTGAAAAAATGTATCGTTCACTGCTGATTGACGAATATGGCAAAGAAATGGCCAAACTCGGCGGCGTCGGCGTTAAAGAGCAAGTTATGCGCACTATCCTTGAAATGCAGGAAGCGTCTGAAAACGGGTATATCGAAAGAACTTAAGAAAGGAAACAAAGATGGAAGAAGCGCCTATCAAAGAAAACATGACAAAAATTGAAGAACTGAAGCAAATCGCCGCCGGTTTTGTTGAATTTTTGCAGCAAGAAAACGCCGCTTTGCGTGCTTTTGACACGGCGGTCGTCAGCGCCGGTTATGAGCAGAAAGTCCGACTGGTTTCCGCTTATCGCTCCATCAGCGCTTATTTTATCAAAAATCATCAATTGTTGGAAAACCTTGACAACGAAAGTAAGCAAGCCTTGCGGGAACTGTCGGTTTCTCTGGATGCAATGCTCAGAGAAAATGAGCTGTTGCTCAAGACCCGAATGGAAGCCAGCAAGACAGTCATGGACACAATCATCAATGTTGCCAAAATGAACAATAACCGCAACGCAACCTCTTATGGCGCACACGGCATGTATTCGCCGCAGGACAATAACAAAAATGCCCTGGCCATAAACAGAACTTTGTAAGGAGGGATGAAAAATGGCTCTGATTCCCGGTTTATCTACATCATTGAGCGGCATGAAAACAGCACAGTCGCAGCTGGATATCATCAGCCGCAACATTTCCAATGTCGATACGGTTGGTTATACTCGCAAAACGGCAGCGCAAAACAATGTCGTTTCCAACGGGACGCCGCTCGGCGTGACTCTGAACAACTCAGAACGTATTGTTGACGAAGGACTGCTGAAGAGCTATCTGGCAACCAGCTCTCTGAGCAGCAATTACTCGGTCAAATACAACTTCCTGAGCAAGGCGGAAACACTGCTCGGTACACCGCAGGGAGATAACTCTATTTCGGCCAATGTTTCGGCTTTGCAGAGCGCTTTCAATACGTTTGCCAATGACGTTACCTCTTCCTCAACCCGGTATAATTTGTTGAATCAGGCCACCGCCGTAACCGAACGTCTTAATAATATCGCGACAGAAATCCAGCGTTTGCGCGGTCAAGCCGATACACAGATCGCCGCGGACGTAAATGAGATCAACTCTCTGTTAGACGAGATTGACAGTCTGAATGATGAGATTGTCCGCTATAGTATTCGCGGCTATGACGGCGGTGCCGATCTGGAAGACAAACGCGACCAGGCTTTGCGCGAACTCAGCCAATATCTTGATATTTCTTATTTTAAGCGTGAAAGCGGCGCCATTGTTATCCAAACCACCAGCGGTGTTTCTCTGCTGGATAATGATCCGCACAAGTTATCACACAACGGCGTGACTCAGACCAATCCGACAACAACCTACGCCAATGGCGGTATCAGCGGTATTTATGTGGACGGCAAAGATATTACGCAAAGTATTAAAGGCGGCGAGCTTAAAGGACTGATTGAAATTCGCGACGAGACGCTGACTTCTTTGCAAACTCAGCTTGACGAACTTTCCGCGACTCTCCGCGATCAGATTAATCTGGCGCACAATCGCGGCACGGCCTACCCGAACACGCCCGATTGCCTGACCGGAAATAAAACCTTTATTCTGAACAAAGATAATCCGGCTCTGGACGCTTATCCTCAAGGGATTGCCATTGAAAACGGCGATGTCAGACTCAGCATTTTTGATGCTGAAGGGAATCAAATTGCCAGCACCACGTTGGTGAACGGTTTGGGCTTTGCCAACGGTACTGTTTCCGATTTGTGCGAAACCATCCAAAACTGGCTGAACTCGCCGACCGGCGCTGATTTGCCCCAAGCAGAAGTTTATATTAACAGCGAAGGCAAACTGGTTATGGATACAGGCAACAGCGACTATGGCCTGAGTATTTTGGATGAGGCTTCTTCAACGGCCGGGTCTAACAAACAAGATGTGACCATCCGTTTTGACAACAACGGTGACGGCACTTATGATACAAAAACGGAAGGCTTTTCCAATTTCTTCGGTCTGAACGATTTCTTTGTTGATGAAGGTCTGGATTCCGTTTATGATTCAAAAGTTTTGGCGCTGAATGCCAATCTTGGAATTAACGATATTTCAATCCTGAGCTTTTCCGACAGCGCTAACGGATTTAACTTTGGCACAATTACCGTTACGCCGAATGATTCTCTTAGCGATATTGTCAATTCAATCAACAGCAATCCGGCGTTTAAGGGGACAATCCGCGCCTCTCTGGTGCCCAATGGCGACGGTTATATGCTGCGGATTGAAGATCTGAGCGGCGCACAGCTTGAAATTTCTGAAACGCAAGGAGATAATCTGCTTGGCAGGCTTGGTCTGTCTCCGTCGAGTACAGGTATTTCGATGGAGATCGGCGTGCGCGAAGATCTGAAAACGGATCCCGGTATGATCAGCGGCGGCTCGCCGATCTTTAATTCCGTCAGCGGCAAGTATGAACTCAATTCCGCGGCCAATGACGTTGCCGTGGCTATGGGAAAAGCTTTTGATGAATCTTACAACTTTAAGCAATCAGGCACTATTGCGCAAACACAAACCACTTTGGCAACTTATGCTTCGACTTTTGTCGGCAATATTGCCACGCAAACCAGCAATGCCGAATCTTTACACAGTTATCAGGCTGAGCTGACCTCATCCATTGCTACCAAAGAAGCTACTTTAAGCGGCGTGGATCTGGATGAAGAGCTTGGGCAGATGATTATCTTCCAACAGACATATGCTGCCTGTGCCCAAGCATTTACGGCGTCTAAAGAAATTTTGGACATGCTGTTGAGCATCGTATAGGAGGGTTAAGAAATGGTTAGAGTTCCGACATATAACAGCTATATGAATCTGCTGAATCAGACACTGTCTACCAAAAAGCAGATCGACCTGTACAGCTTCCAGACCACAACCGGGCTGAAATCGCCGACTTATTCCGGCTATGGCATTAACGCCTATAACATCGTTAATTTGGAAGCGGCTTTAGGCGTGACCCAAAATTATATGGAAAATAACAAAGTGCTGAATATTGAGCTGGAAGCTATGAACACGTCGATGCAGTCGATTAATGACTCGGTCAGTGATCTGAAAAGCATGCTTAATTCTTTCGGCGCGGCAGATACGGATAATATGAATCCGGATCAGACCGGTGGCGAAATTACATTTACCAGTAATGACGAGGCAACTTATCTGGGCAAGACAATCACCATCAATGGCACAAAATATACTTTTGCCGATAATGCTGATGATCCTAACAACATTGATTTATCTGCCATCCAGGCTGATGCCGGCCAGGAAGGTTACGCGGAAAAAGTGATGGGTTTGCTGAAAGACAAGATTGATCCGACCGGCGCCAACAGCGATTATGTTTTTGAGGGTAATAAATTCAGTTTTCCACTGTATACCATCAATGGCAGTTCAACCATTCTGGCCGCCGATGGCGTGGAAACCGGTGAGGCCTATGCGATGAATCAAGACAAAGCTTCGGCTTTGAATGACCTGCAAAATACCGCCTTCGCGACGCTTTTGGCTTTGACCGACTGTTTGAATACTTCAGCGGGCGGAAAATATGTTTTCGGCGGCGGCGACTACTCCAGCGCACCGGTTTATTTCCCGTTCCGCACTTTAGAAGAATTCCAAAGTTATTATGACGGCGTAAACATCACTTTTCCGACTTCTGCAGCCGCTAACTTATGCAATATGAGTTTTACGGCGGAAGAAACCGGCGCCCTCACCATCACAAAAGTCGAAGGCAATAATTTTACGATCAGCCCCGAAAAAGCCGGCGGATTTTTGAACAAAGTAGCCGAAGGCGGCGCCAGCACAACCGGTGATGTTACTTTTGATTCCGACAAAAACACAATTACCGCTACCGAATATGGTGCATTCCAGTCCATCAAAGCCGGCGACACTCTGGTGGTCGGCCGCGGCGGCGACGGCTCGGATGATTTGTCACTGATTGTCAAATCCGTTTCCGAAGACGGAAAAACCATTACGTTTGAAGATACTGCCGGTCACACAATTCCCGCAACGGCCGACGGCACTGTTACCGACGGCGCCGGATTAACCTTCAGCACTTCTTATCCGGCAGGCACGGTAATTAATATGGAGGGAATGGGCAATAATGTTGCCGACAGGGTTCAGGTTGTCAGCGTCAATGCCGACGGCACGCTCAATGTTACGGCTGATCCAAACCATTTTAATGCCGATACGGTTACCATTCCGGCTTCCAGTAAATGGGAAATGAAGGCTTTATCTTATTATCAGGGCGGGGATATTGACACCGAGCGTCCGATCTCCAGCAACCAATCGATTATGATGGATATTAATGCCGGCGACGGCGCTTTTGAAAAACTGTTTCGCGCGATCGGCCAAATTGCTCAAGGCAATATGGTGGACAGCCGCGACCTCAGTCAGGAATTTGACGGGCTGGTTGACCCGAGTGCGGCGAGCGATATTATCAACGAGGCGATGGATTTACTGCAAAACGCCATTGATAACAGCGGTGATCCGAACCCGACGGTATCGAGCAGTCTTAACAGCGTCAGCGCCAAGCTCAGTTCAGATTATGTTACGCTGAATAATAATACGGAAAACCTGACGCTTGCTTTCAACAATCTGGAAACAAACATCAGCGACATGAAAGATGTGGACCAAACAGAGGCTGCTGTTAAGGCTCTAATGGCATCAACTAACCTACAGGCTTCTTATGCGGTTTTAAACAACCTGATGAGCCTGTCTTTGGTTAACTATCTGAAATAAATATCTTGTTAAAAAAGCAGCCCCGGTTAACCCGGGGCTTTTTTAATTGCTGAATTTCATTACATTGACAATTATTTAGATTAGACATCTTCCCAACTTCTGCTGACCTGATATCTGGAAGACGTGACGTTATTCCATGAACAGGTCCGGCAGGAGGGACAGACAATATTCTTAGTCGTTACACTATCAAAGTAACAAACCCATACTCTATGATTGACTTTATCGTCTACACCATCGTCAATGCAGGATTTATTCGGTGAAATCCCCGTATATTTATATGTAAAAACATCTAAATTGCATTCACAATATTGTTGTACGACCGTACCATCATTTTTAACACAGCTTTCGCCATATAATTTTAACGCTTGTTGGCTGCCGTTATAAATATTGGCGCAAACCACATAGCTACCGGATTTGTTTTTTTCTCCGGAAATTTGGCATTTATTGCCCACCGTAGCGGCTCTTGCATTGCAGGTTTCCTGAGAATACCAGTCGCTTGGACAATCGCATGTATTATACATCGTCACGCTTCCGTTCCAGCCACTTTTCGTTTCCGGCTGCCCCTGAAGAGTTTTAGGTTTCTCACAATTTTCCTTGGTATACATATAAGTGTCAGGATCAATTAAACATTTGTAGTAGAGATTACCGCAACCATCGCTTTTCACGAGACCGTTGTTTTGATGCTTGCAGTATTGGAGAAAAATCTGTTTAAGTGCAGCCTGATTGGATGCAGAGAGTTTGTTCGCGGCAATTGTCGCTCCGTCACGGTTAATCGCATTGGTATCCTGCAGGTTTGCGGCCGTATAGTCATCCCCCGGAGATACGGGAACGCATTGGCATGTCCCTTCAAGATATTTGGTTGTGACAACTCCGGAAGCAGAAACGTCCACGCAAACCTCACCGTCGGCTGGAGCAGCGGGAGCTTCCGTTCCCTCCGGGCAAGTTATAAAGTTATCCGGGCACTGGCATTTTTTGTATGTTCTGACAGTGGTCAAAGAGCCTTCAGAGGAATCGGCAATTTCACAGTAATCCGCGCTCAGACCGACATAAAGATCATAGGTAAGCGTTTTTCCCTCATAAGTACCGCTACAAGTTTTATTGTATTCGGGTTTGCACTGGCAAGAACGAAAATACTCAACTCCCTGCAGAATATCGTTTTCATATCTTTGTTTCAAACAGCTTTCCGTTGTTCCTGAAGGTTTGGTAATTCCCTGATTGGCTCCTGTCGGCCGACAATCGTACTGATAAATCGCATCACAATCACAGAAACTGTACAACAGATAATTCGGATTTGATATATCCGGACGGCAGAAATTCGTATCTGACTTCAATTGTCCCTGAGAATTGCATGAAAGAGTGTACTGAGCACCACATTCGCAGGCTGAATATTTGGTTGTGTCATCCTCAGTGTTTTGTGGTGTGCAGGCCTTGTTGGCATCCGAAGGCTTTGTTAAACCTGGATTTTCTTCAAGCGAGCAGGTCTGATTATATTCCGAACGACAGGTGCATTGCTGGTATAAAGGCGCGTTTCCGGGAGCTGTTTGGCAATAGTCGTTTTCATCGCCGACCTGACCATTCCCCGTGCATGTATATTTATATTTGGCATTGCAGCTGCAAGTTTCGTATTTGGTGACCTCATTGCCGTTTGCGTCTTTATAAGTACATTCTTTGCCGCTGCCTTTGACAATACCGACATTGCCGGCGTCTGTATCGGCTTCGCAGGTATATTTATAAATAGACGCATCGCAAGTGCAGGATTCATAAACCGTCGTACCGGTTGTGCCGTTGGCATTCAACGGCGTGCACGACTGGCCTTTGGTGTTATTTTTGCCGGTGCATTCAACATAGCTGTCCGGACATTTACACTGTTTGTAAAGTTTGTTGCCGTTTTCATCAATACAGGCATCCCCCTGAATGCTGTCATCATACCCCTGGCAAGTGTATTGATAACCGTTGGCGCGGCACTCAGAGGTTTCTTTACATTCGGCAAACAATGTTTTCCCTTCGGGGTTTATACAACTACCGCCGCTGCCGACTTGAAATTCGCTGCACTCTTTATACATGTTTAATTGAAATTCGCTACAGCCGTTGCTGATGGCACAGGCGCTGTATACCGTGCCGTTGACATCAGTACAGCTGTCTGCCCCCTCGGCCGGACCGGCCTCTTCGCACTTCAGATAATTGGTCGGGCATTTGCATTTATACATCACCTGATTATCGGCATTGACACAGGGATCATACGAAGTTTGGTTTTTGTCACAGGAAAGTTTATGTTCCGAGGTGCAGGTCATGGACGGATTGTCACAGGCTGCATAAAACTTCGTGCCGTTTAATTCGCAGTAATCACCAATACCGACTTCATTGTCGCCATCGCATTTTTTGTTATAGCCGCTGGCGCAGACGCAATATTCAAAATAAGTGATGCCATTGCGTGTGCAGGGATTGACGCCGATTTGCAACGGCTCGGTGCAAGTGAGGCTCTCCCCATGAGAACATTTGCTTTCAGAAACGCAGTTGCTCTCCTGATAATAATATTTTCCTTTCAGCAAGCAAGGTTCTCCCTCGCCCACCGTACCCACCGGGCAAATGACATAACCGTCCGGGCATTTGCAACTCTTATAGCCGCCAATGTTGCCCTCATTGTCTTGGCAAGGATCAACGCCAATCAACGGCGCCGGGCAGGTTTCGCTATGCTGCCAGGTGCACTCCGTGACCGAACATTGATAATATTTGCCACCGCAACCGTTGGGTTTGGTCACACCGGTCGGTTTTTTGCCGCCGGGACAGCCATAGTAGTTATCCGCCCAGTTCTCGGGCAAAGGGTCCGGTTTGCATTCACAAGCGCGATATTTGCCGTTGCACGGTTCGCCGACACCAACATATCTTTCACCATCGCAGATTTGGTTGAAATCTGCCGTGCATTGACAATAAGGATAAAACGAAAGTTCCGTTTCCGGATTCATACCGGCCAAAGTTGCATCGCTGACGTTGCCGATTTTCTGTGTGCAGGCGCTGCCGCTTAACATGCCGGCACAATTGTATTTATGATATTTATAAGCCGAATGGCAATCGCAGCTTTTATACCTTTTAACGCCGTTGTGGATGATGTAGTCCTCCCCGAGAACATGGCGTACCGGACAGTTATCTTCCGTCCAGACATAGGCTCCGACATCGTAATAGCAGTTATAAGCCCGGAGATTGACATTTTCCTCATATTCGCACAACTGTGCCTGCGCACCGGTGCCGTATAAAGATCGGCAGGCGGCCTCTGTCGTGGCGGTCTTGATGGTATAAGAGGTGTTTTTGCTGCCATCGGCATTCAGAATATATTTACCGCATTTGGCCAACTCCGGCTCCACGATACAGGCCCCGGGCGCGTAGTGCTTCTTGCCGCCGTTCATTAATCCGCCGTTACTGCTGTAGACGCAATAATCGTTAGTATCCGGCGCTTTGTACGGATATTCGCAAGTTTCGGAATATTCCCGCGGGTTGCAAGAACATTCCACTTCCTTTTCGCCGCAGCGTTTGCCGCTTGCCCCCTGGCCGAATTTGCGCTGGCATAAAAGATCTGCCGAAACACCGGCATCAGTATCGGGAATGCGGGCAATGGTGGCACTTTCATCCGCGCATTCATTATTGACGCAAGTTTCATACCAGGTCGTACCATTGATGGTGCAGGCCAAAGCATTCGGCGCTGGAGCTTCATTATCGCTGTTTAAGCATTTTTCGGTATAGGAACTGCTGCAGTAGCACGGATACATCAATGTATTGTTGCGGCTGCAGGCGCCTCCGTCGCCGTCAATTCCCAGTGTTGCGCCATCACCCAGCAGATTGGTGCATTCTTGTTTAGAATTATTTTCTTCATCAAGGTAGGTGACGCCCTGCCCGTTGCTGGAAAGTTTGTCGCAGCGGGTGAAGCAGCCTTCGTACTTGATTATTTTGCTGCCGTCAAAATTACATGTCTGACCGGCAGGTTCTTCATTGTCCGTACATTTCGGCACACCGCCGGAATTTCCCTGCACATCAACCCAGCTTTCGGGACATTTGCAGACAACACGTTGCTGATTGGGATTGTCACGATCATAGCAGAAGTAATCCACCTCTCCGGGAATGGATGAAGTGGTGCAATCCTGCGCACTGTTCAACACCGGACGATCTGTCGGGCAGATGATGGAAAAAGAGCGATATTTGTTGACGCCGACCTCATCATAAGTACAAGGTGTGCCCACACCGGTAAACAAAGACAGGCATTCTTCCCGCGTGTAGGCTACGCCGCCGACCGTTACCCCATTTTGGCAATACTCGGCCAAGGTCTGATAATTCTGCCCTTTCGGACAACGACAGGCATAATTGGCCTCGGCATCTCCCATTTTGTTAAAACACTGCTCTTCGGTATTGGACTGAAAACCATCTACCAGCGGACAGCTTTCGGGATTGGCTACCACCGGCGTGGTGCTGGTGTTCTGGCACTGCGGCAAACATTTTTCATATTTAAAAGCATTTGGATCATTTGTTTCCAAGGAACAAACGGCACCACCGCGAATTTGAGCCGTATCTTCACAAGTCCGGCCAAAACTTTCCGGACAGGTGCAGATATATTTTTGAGCTCCGTTGTTACCCTCTTCATAACATGCTTCTGACGAACCGCTGATGTCGCCGATTGCACAACTGTCGGCGCTGTCAAAAACGGGACGTTCACTGGCATCCGGACACTTCCGACCAAAAGATGCATATTTTATTTGTTTTTCGCTACCAACGACATCTAACTCGCAGGGCGTTCCGACGCCAACATAAGAAACCATACAATCCGCTTCTTTATTATTGCAAAATTCCTCTAAGGTCTGGTAGTCCGAAGGGCAGCTGCAGACTTTTTTCTGAGTGTCGGCATCTTCATAACAAGTTTTGTTGTCTGTATAAGGACAACTGCTGCTACTGGGAATAATGGTCAAATTATTGCCGGACTGCTCCTGCAGCCAACTACAGCTTTCTCCCCAGCCTAATGCGCCATGATACATATAAACTTCATCATTCGGGGTACCGGTAATTTTGCTTTCAAAAGTACATGGCTTGCCAATGCCGACGGTTCTATTCATGCAGTCGCGGCAATTACTGTCACAGGTTACGCCGAGAGGAGTATAACTGCCGCCGCAATGCTCTACCTTGGATTCATAAGAATCAGGGCACAGGCATTGGTATTGAAGCGTTGAAGCATCATCCGCCGTAAAGCATTCAACAGCGCGGGTTATATTCACATTAAATGCCGGATCTTCAAATTTACAGCCCTCCTGAGACGGTTTGAGCGTTGCGACATCTGACGACGGACATTCGAGTGAACAGGTTTCATATTTAGTCTCAGGGTTGAGATAGCGATCCAAGTCACAGGTCGTTCCTGTTCCAATTTTGCCGTCAGCCGCACATTCTTCATTCGTCGAATAATCGTCCGGGCAATGGCACTGAACAGATACTTCGGATGCTTTGTCCGAGGTAAAACAAGCATAATAGACATCTTCAACATTTGCGTCTTCGCCTTTTTCGTACTCTTCCAAAGTTCCCATATTTTGTGCAAAACCACAGTTCGTGTCCGCACTGTTCCATGGTGAAGATTTGGCGCCGTCGGCATTAACGCAGGGTTTGAGACAGTACTGGTACAAAAGCGTACTGCCGTTGTTGCAGGTTTTGCCGCCCAGATAATAGCCCTGGGGACAACTGTCATGATAAAGATTGTTTCCCTCTTCATCCAGCGGACAGCCGCAATATTTGTGTTCATAATAAACAGGTACAGACACGCCAAAGGCAGCAAAAGTTGTTTGGCCGGCTTCCAATGCACAACTTCCCGGGGTTTGATTGTTTGCACAGGAATCGCCGGTTCTTTCCGCAAAGCCGGCCTCAACATCGGTGCAGACGCGCAGACATTTATCGGTATTATAGCGGAAACGGCTTGGGTCAAGCTGATCGGCCGAACCGTTTGTGCCCCGGCCGGAAGTATCGCCGGATTTGATTGAAGTTTGAGCATCCCAAACGCAGATGTTGGTGTTTGTCAGACCAGCATCGGGCGATGCCAAAGCGACAGGAACTTCGCCCTCACCGCATTTTTCGGCACCCAGTGTCTGCAATTCGGTGTCGCTGAAAGTCGTGTCCGCGGGAACAATGTCATATTCATCTCCGCAGCCACAGGCGTAAACATAGCCAATGCTCAGATTGCTGATGGCGTCGCAGGAAGCCTTGCCGGGCACGGCACAACGGTATTTTTCTTTTGTTCCGCCGACAAAACTTGAGTTGAACGGGGTGGCATTATCGGCGCAGGCAGACATCAAAAGGACATCATCTCCCGTCGTCGGCGATGTATTAATATTGCTGTTATTAAGTTGGTGCCAACCCACAGAATCACAATAAATTGTGTTCATCATCGTCATGTCGGTGGCTGAGCATAACGGATAACCGCATTGCCGACGATATTTATTACCGGGAACATAGCTACCGCCCTGCAATTTGTTTTCTGCCGTGCAGGGATTGTCTGTCAGCGGACGTTCACCCGGATTTGAGCAACTTGGCGTGGCATCGAAATCCGCCATATAATCAGCCGTGCTGCATTGACACAAATTTGTGCCGCCGCCACAAGTCAGCCCTTGCGGCGTGCCGTTATATTCGGAACAGTCTCCGCTGCTTTGCCGATATTGCGGATATAACTCCTGCATGGTTGCGCAGCTTTCGTCGCATTGCCACATGTAATCGGCTTCCGAATTGCTCCAACACTGAATGACGCGGCCGTTGCAGGCTCCGACATCCGCCTGGTCAGGCACCGCGGTTGAATAACCGGCAGAAGCCTTACAATTAGAGAGGCATTGCGCCGAAGCCGGAATGTAGGTTTCGTTTTTGGAATTGGTGCAGGCATCGCCCGGCGCCGGAAACTGATTTTGCGAACTGTCGCAGGTTTTTGTATAATTGCTGTCACAAATACAATTATATTTTCCTTCCGTGCCGCAAGCTTGCGCGGTGGCTCCCTGCTGCGTACATTCCGCGGCTGTTGCTTTGGCTCCGCTGTCACAAGCCGGATTTTCGGCATTTGCAGCCACCGGAGCTTTGCAAGTATACTTTCCGCCATCGCAAGGCGTGGCTATTGCACCGAAACTAATTCCAAGTGCGGCATTGCAACCTTCCGGCGTGTCTGCCGTGACCGTGCCGCAGATTACTCCAGAGGTCGTCGAAGTGTGCGAACCATCCGAAGCAGACATCACCGCCCCCGAACGGTTGGAAAAAACGGTTTCGGAAATATTCGTTACCCCGGCCCAGGCCAATCTGGACAAAACCAGAGCACATACGCCAAGAAAAACCAATCGCTTCAATTGCGGCATATTACAGGCACCCGATAAAACTTGTTTTAAATGCATTCGGTTTAATAATAATCATTTCCGCTATTATTGCAATTGCTAAAATAAGCGCGAGGGAGTTTTTCCACAGATTTGGACAAAAACATTTTGTGCGCATTAAAAAGGCGGAGAAAATCCCCGCCTTTTCGAAAAATGACTGCTTTTTAGTCTGTTTCAGCAGCTTGATTTTGACCGCTGACTTTTTCACGAATCGTTTCAAATAATACGTAAAGCAACGGAATCATAATCAAACCGGCAGCCGTACCCAGCAACATGCCCCAAAAAACAGGGATGCCAATGGCAATTCGGCTGGAAGCGCCCGCACCGGTGGCAATAATCATCGGGAAAACACCCAAAATGAACGTAAATGCCGTCATCAAAACCGCACGGAACCTCTCTTTGGTTCCGGTCATGGCCGCCCGGACAATGCTGGCACCTTTCTCACGCTCTTCTTTTGAAAACTCAACAATCAGAATCGCGTTTTTGGAAGCCAGACCAACCAACAGAATCAACCCCAACTGAGCATAAATACTCAACGGTAAGCCCGCGACAAACAGGCCGGCCATTGCGCCGAGCATGGCTACGGAAACCGACATCAAAACAGGAATCGGCATCGCCCAGCTTTCATATTGTGCCACCAAAAACAGATAGCCGAATGTGATCGCCAAAGCCAACAAATAGCCAATTTGACCGCCGCTGGCTTTCTCCTGATAGCTGATGCCCGACCATTCATAGGTGAAACCGGACGGCAGCTTGGTTGACAATTCTTCCAGCGCGTTCATCGCTTCACCCGTACTATAAGCAGAGTTTTGAACCGCGGTCACCGTCGCGCTCGGATACTGATTGTATCGCGTCACGACACGCGGCGCCAAGACTTTGCGCATATTGATGACACTGCCCAGCGGCACCATCTCGCCGTTTTGATTCTGGACATAGAGTTTCTTAATGCTGTCAATATCTTTACGATACGGCCAGTCTGCCTGAATCATCACCTTATTAACCTGCGTACCGAAGTTGACATCGTTGACATAGCTTGAACCGAGATAATTCTGCAATACGGAAAAGATGCTGCCAACGCTGACCTTCAGAGCCTCGGCCTTGACGCGGTCAATATCAATATAAATATTCGGTGTTTTGGCCGTGTAGGTTGTATAGGCATATGAGACTTCCGGCGCTTGATTGATCATGGCCAGCGCATTCTGCAATGCAGAATCAATATGCTGCGGGTCATCCGTCTGAGTCGACAACAAACGGTAATCCATACCACCGCTCATACCCAAACCCATAATGGCAGGCGGTTCAAACAGCTGAACTTCAGCCTCAGGCAAACCGGAAACCTTGGCACGGATACGGTTGAGAATATTGGTTGAATAAAGTTCGTCGCCTTTGCGCTGATTCCACGGTTTCAGCGTAATGAACCCCAGAGCAACGTTTTCACCGGAGCCACCGATCATACTGTGACCGGCAACCACCATAACGCTGTCGACGCCTTCTTCCTCTTTCATCAACGGGTATATTTTGTCAATAAACTTTTGCGTGCGTTCGCGACTGGCGCCCTCTGGCAATTGGATGTTGATCATAATCACACCCTGATCCTCATTGGGAATAAAGGACGTCTGGCTCACTTTAAGAAAAGCAAACACGCCGAGCAAAACCAGCCCCAACAGCAATGCAATCACCGTGACCTTGCGGGCTATAATTGCCACAATCGACACATAAGTATCCCTTGATTTGCCGATAATCCGGTTAAACCAAAAGAGCGGGCCGCTCAAGCGCGGCTTCAGCGGACGCAGCAACGTTGCGCACAATGCCGGCGACAATGTCAACGCATTGATACCGGAAAAGGCAACGGATGTGGAAATTGTAATTGCAAATTGCTGATAAATACGGCCGGTGATACCGCCCATAAATGCAACAGGAATGAAAATGGCCAACAGCACCAATGTTGTCGCGATAACAGCACTCGAGACCTGCTCCATCGCCTTGATGGTGGCTTCTTTGGGCGAAAGTTTCTCCGTTTCCATCAGATACAATACACGTTCCACCACAACGATCGCATCATCCACCACCAAGCCGATGGCCAACACCAAACCAAACAAAGTCAGCATGTTGATGCTATAGCCCAGAGCCAGCATGACGGCAAAAGTCGCAAAAATAGATACCGGGATCGTCAGTGACGGAACCAATGTCGCCCGCCAATCCTGCAAAAAGATGTAGCAAACGAAAATAACCAGTGCAAAAGTCAGAACCAGCGTGAAGACAACTTCTTCAATTGACGCTCTGATGTAGTCGGTCGAATCGTAACCGACGATATATTCCATATCTTCGGGGAAACTTTTGGACAAGCGCTCAATCTCAGTCTTGACTGCCGCCATAGCATCCAAGGCATTTGCCCCGGCCAGCTGATTGATGGCAATGGCGACATTGGGCGCGTTGTTGAATTTGGAAGAGGCATGGTAACTTTCCTCGCCGATCTCAATGCGGGCCACGTCTTTCAAATACACCAAGCCGCCTTGTTCTGCCGTGCGGATAATGATGTTTTTAAAGTCGTCCACCTCATTGACACGGCCCTGAGTTTGCAAGGTGTATACCATCTGCTGGCTACCGTCGCCGGGCATAGCGCCGACGCTGCCCAAAGAAGGCTGATAGTTCTGGCTTTCAATAGCCGAGGTAATGCTGGAAAGAGGAATGTTCAGAGCCGTGATTTTATCGGCATCCAACCAAACGCGCATGCTCAGCTTGGATGAATAGACATTAACCTCGCCGACACCGTATACCCGCGCCAGATTGTTTTTGATGTTGTTCTGGACATAGTCGGCCAGCTCCAACGTGCTGTGTGTGCCTTTGGGCGAACCAATGGTAATAAACCCTAGTGTGTTGGAAGAGCGGCTGCGCACCGTCAGCCCCTGACGCGTCACTTCCGTCGGCAATTTGCTTTGCGCCTGCTGGATGCGGTTTTGTACCTTGACCTGCGCCATATCGCGGTCGACACCGACCTTAAATGTTACCGTTAATTGATAGCTGGAGTTTTCTGAAGAAGAACTCATATAAAGCATATCTTCCACGCCGTTGATTTCTTCTTCCAGCGGGATGCCGACGGTTTTGGCCACGACTTCGGCGCTGGCTCCCGGGTAGTCGGCAGAAACGACAACTTCCGGCGGCGTAATTTCAGGGTATAACGCAATCGGCAAAGAAAAGACGGAGATCAGACCGGCCAAAGTCAGCACGATGGAGATAACCATCGCAAAGCGCGGTCTTTCAATAAAAATTCTTGAAAACATCTTCTTACTCGGCCTCCGTCTTGTTATCTACCAGCGAAGCTTTGACCGACTGTCCGTTCTGAACTTTTTGCAGGCCCTGGATAATAACTTTATCTTCCGGATTCAGACCTTTGAGGACAACCTGTTTGTCGCCAATCATATCGCCCAAAACAACCCGGCGCTGCTCTGCCACATTGTTGACCACAACCATGACATAGTTGCCGTGTTCATCTTGCGCCAAAGCTGCCTGCGGGACCAAAATGGCCACCCGCGGCTCACCGGTGCCGATGCGGACGTTGACATAGTTGCCGGGAATAAGATACTGCTTGGCGTTGTCATACTCCAAATAAACCGCAATTGTCGCTGTTTCGGCATTGACTTCGTTGTCAGCAAATTGCGAACGAATTTTATTGTTCAGAACAGTTCCGTTTGGCAAGATCAACTCTGTGGAAATCGGCTGACGATTGTTGCCGTATGTCTGCCGCATGCTCAGCATTTCTTTATCTGTAACCGAAAAAGCCACACGGATCGGATCGGTCTGTACAATACGGGCCAAAGTTTGTAAAGTGGAAGATACATAGTTGCCCTCGGTAACCAAAGCTTTACCGATACGTCCGGAGATAGGCGCTTTGATCTCGGTATAGCCCAGATCAATCTTGGCCAGATCCAAATTAGCTTCTGCCTGTTTGACGGCTGCTTTGGCCTGCAAATAAGTGCTTTCGGCGGTATCCATGGTTGCCTTGGAAGAAATATTTTCTCTGCTTAGGGATTTCTGACGTCTATAATCCCGCTCGGCGCGGACAAGATTGGCCTTGGCGCTGTCCAGCTCAGCCTGACGCTGTTCAACCGTTGCAATATAACGATCTTGTTCAATCACAAAAAGAATATCACCTTCGCGAACATAGCTTCCTTCTTGGAACAGAACTTTCTCAATATATCCGGTCACTTGAGGAATGAGGTTAACGCTCTTGATCGGCTCTACGCTTGCAATATAAGTCTGTCTCGGCGTGATATCTGCCTGTTCGACCTGTTGCATAATGACATAAGGTGTCTGGGCACCCATGCCTCCCGTCATCGGAATCTGCGGCGTCAGGCGCCCTTTCAAATACCAACCGAAAGCAACGCAAAGACCAAAAACGACGACTCTTTTAATAATTGTGCGATTCTTTAATTTACCGACGAGCATTTTTCCCTCTTCAATACAAAAACGAAACGAGCCGCGGCTGCATAAAAAAGCATGCAGACCGGCTGCGTTTTATGTACAACAAAATATTTCAACTTGCAAATTATTTCTTTAAGAAATGAGCAGTTTTTTGTTTAATAAAATATGCTAACGCTTTGTTTATGTCCGGAAATTGCAGGTCGACGAATTTCTCTTTCTGTATGGCGGACGGAGAGATCAGAATCGTGCTCATGCCAAAAGACTTGGCCATTTTAAGGTTGCGCAGGCTGTCTTCAAACAAAATACTGTTGTGCGGATCCGTTCCCGTTGCCTTAAAAAAAGCTTCAAAGGCAGCCTTTTGAAATTTGAAACAAAAACCTGAACATTCGGCGTCGAAAATCTGTTCAAACCGACGTTCATTCACTTTTATCTGGCGCAAAGTGTCCCTGACGTGGCCGATGGTGCTGTCGGTGAATATGAACCGACGGCCGGGCAAGGCTGCCAGCAGACGATCCAGCTCAGGATTGGGGGAAAGATGCGATACGCCAGTGGCGCAGATATAATCCATAAACTCCTTTTCAGATATTCCAAACATCGGCTCCATGGCCTGAGCTTCATAATAAAAGCGGCGCAGAATTTTCTCCCGCATTTCCCGCGACTGAGCATCGGTGAAGTTTAGTCTTTCAGCAAAAAACTTTTGGATCAAACGCTCGCAGTCATTTTCTACTTCGCCGTTGTCCTGATATAATGTCGCATCTAAATCAAATACATAATCCATTGTCTAGCGCTCTTTTCTGACGGCACTGATGTTGCGCATGTATCGCTCATCTGTCGGCAAGTCCTCCAGGGCAACCGGAAGACGTCGGCGCCAGTTCGGATATACATCAATATCCGTCCCGGGAAGATTTTGCTGCTGGTCAACCTGCAATACATCTTCCAACTGCAGCAGAAAGATTTTGGACGCGCTTTTAGCCATGAAACGGTGCACCGCCTCTTCCAAACCTTCGGGATAATTTTCCCCATACAAATAGTCGCCGCGACGCAAACGATCTTCCGGCCAGACATGCGCCGCATCCAAAGAATCAAGCAAATGTTTTCGATCTGCTTCGCGCTTATGATAGCAACGGGTTTGTTCTTCATCACTCATCATCCCCAAAGAATGGGACAAAGCGATATCATATCCGAACCACCACATTTTCAAAGGAGCCATGTCGTGTGTGCCGACAGAAGTCACCGCATCGGACGGATAGTGTTCTGGCGCATAAAATCCGCCCCATCCGCCGGCAGAGCGTTCGGCCCAAAGCACACTTAGCGAATAGACATGCCGCGCGCGCAATGCGTCAATAAAACCTTCCGGCACATTACCTATACTCTCGCCAACAATCAGACAACGGTGCAAACAGCTTTCCAACGCAAGCAGATTCAGCATATCGGCAAACGGGTAGTATATGTAAGTGCCGCTTTGCCTATCGTCGGGAATGACAAACAACCGCATCAGACTCATAACATGATCCAGTCTGATTGCTCCGGCATTTTTCATATTGGCACGCAAAACTTTGATGAACGGCTCATACTGAAGTTCCTTAAGACGCTCGGGTGAAAAACAACCCAGCCCCCATTTCTGTCCGCCCGGGAAAAATGCATCCGGAGGCGCGCCGGCTCCCACATGCGGCAAAAAGACGTTTTGATTACTCCAAAATTCAGCGCTGTCCTTGCCGACGCCGACAGCCAAATCGCGATAAAAGCCTATCTGCAGGCCGCATTTCTCAATCTCTGAGCGGGCAAGCGCAAATTGACGCGCGGCTTCAAACTGCATAAATTTGAAAAAGCCGATCCGGCGACGGTGCTGCATGACATATTCGCCGACCGCGGCATTGTCCGGTGCGCGCAATTCCTCCGGCCAAGCAGGCCAGCCACCCCACACGGTTTTGGTTTTTTCTTCATAAATAGCCTGAAAAGCGGCCAAATTATCCAGCTCGCGTCCTTCACGGTTGCAAAAATCGCAAAATTCGGCATACCGACCGCTTTCTTTATGTGCCAGCATTCGTTCATAACAAAGTTCCAGAAAACGGGTTTTCAAGCGGTAGATTTTATCATAATTAATAAACTCCTCGCGCTTGACGGCGGCAATTTCTGCCGCGGCGCTTTCCTTATCCGCGGCGGTAAATTCCGGGACGTTCTCGAGATCAATATAAATCGGATTCAGAAACAGGCGGCTGATCGACTGGTACGGACTGGCGTTTTCAGGATAATCATGCGCCAGCGTATTGAGCGGATTGAGGCCAATAACCGATGCGCCGCTGTCCGCCGCTAATCTGACCAAAGCGCTTAAATCTGTAAAATCTCCCACGCCCCAGTTGCGTTTGGAATTGATTGCATAAAGCTGGACGGCGAATCCCCAGGTTTTCTGCTCAAGCACCGGCGGCTCATAACCATGCTCCGGTGCGACAGCCAGCATTGAACGATAGTTCTTTTCTGCCAGACGAACCGATAAAACATAATAACCAATGGCCAGCGGCGTCGTTATACGGTAAGTCTGCTTGCGGTAATATATATCATTCAGGCAGCGTGTCTGCATTTCACCAACGGGACAAAACTCAGCTTCCACTTTTTGATTGTCACCGTCAAACAGCAACAAACAAGATATTTCTTCGGTTGCCGGAAAAACAACATCAAAAATGACATCTTCCCGCACACAGACGTATATGCTCTCAAGCACTTTTTGCCAGCGGCGATTTTGCCAACGTTCAAGACCGGCCGATATTTCTTCCGCTGTCGCGCAAGCATAGCCCAGATCATTCAACACAAATCTGACGATATTTTCGTCAACATCGTAATCTCGTCGGCTTAGTCCGGCATCGCTGAAATGAGCGGCAACGCCGACGGCTTCAGCCAATTGTTGCAATGGTTCAGACATGAGCGGCTCCTCTATTTTTTGATTTCAAACGCCAGCACGCACCAGGCGGGAATTTTTATTAGCGCATCTGCCGCAGGTTCAACGCCATGCGCTTTTTGCGAACTATCCAAAATCATGTTCCAGCTCCAATTTTGCGGCAGCGGGGGTAATTTCCATTCCATTTCGTTGAAATTAGCGTTAAATATGGCCATAATAAAACGATTGCCATTATATACGCAGTAAGACAGACATCTTCGATTGCCGTCGTGCCAGTCAGCTTCTTCAAATTCGCGCCCTTTTTCTGTATACCAGGCGATATCCTTAAAACCGCTTTTATCAATCGGCCGGCCGGTAAAAAATTTGCGACGTTCAAAAATTTTGAGTTTTTTGCGCAAACGAACAAGCTTGCGCACGAAATTGGCGAATTTTTTATTATCCTCGGTGATACCCTCCCAGGCGACCCAAGTAAGCGCATTGTCCTGACAATAGGGATTGTTGTTGCCAAGCTGCGAACGCATTAATTCATCACCGGCGACCAGCATCGGCGTGCCAAAAGAAAGCAGCAGCGTGGACAACATGGCACGCGCCCGCTGAAAACGATTATCCAAAACCACGGAATTATCCGTATCGCCTTCTAAACCGGAGTTCCAACTCCAATTGGAGTTGGTCCCATCTTTATTGTCTTCCCCATTGCTGAAGTTATGTTTTTGATTGTAGCTGACAAGGTCATTCAGGTTAAAACCGTCATGAGCCGTGATAAAATTGACGCTGGCCCAGATGTCCCGGTTATTGTATCCGAATATGTCGCTGGATCCACTTAAGCGGCTGGCCATTTCCGCGGTTTGAAAAGTATCTCCTTTCCAAAAGCGGCGAACGTTGTCGCGGTATTTATCATTCCACTCGGCCCAGCCCGGCAAAAAAGCGCCGACCTGATACCCGCCGGATCCGATATCCCACGGCTCGGCAATCAGCTTGACTTTTTTTAATACCGGGTCCTGACCGACGGCATATAAAAAACCACTTTCTCTGGAAAAGATTTTGTCCTGACGGGCCAGGGTAGTCGCCAGATCAAAACGAAAGCCGTCGACATGCATTTCCTCGACCCAGTAGCGCAGAGAATCCATTACCAGCCGGAGAACTTGCGGATTTTGAATATTAAACGACGCGCCACAGCCGGTGGTGTCAAAATAATAACGTCGATTATCGGGGTTTAGGATATAGTATGATGAATTGTCAATACCGCGGTAACACAATGTCGGGCCTAGCTGATTTCCCTCTCCGGTATGATTATAGACCACATCAAGAATCACCTCCAGGCCATGCGCGTGCATGGTCTTGATCATGTCTTTGATTTCGGCAATATTATCCGTGGCCAAATACGACTGCTCCGGCGCAAAAAAGCTGAAACTCTCATATCCCCAGTAATTGTCGGTGATGTATCCTTTTTTATGACGGTTGCCAAAAAAGGCATGTACCGGCAAAAACTCCACAGCCGTCACCCCGAGCCATTTTACATAATTGATGACCGACCCGTGCGCAAAGCCGGCAAAAGTACCGCGTTTGGAATCCGGCACCGACGGCTGCAGCATGGTGTATCCGCGCAGCTGAGTTTCATAAATAATTGTTTCCTCAAAACGGTATCCGGGAGCACAGTCGCCTTCCCAGTCATAGCTGTCATCAACCACAACCGATTTTGGCACATAAGGCGCCGAATCAAGCTCTGAAAAAGACAAATCTTTTTCCGGGCTGTCAACATCATATCCAAAAATTGCCTTATTCCAAATCAGCTTGCCGACCAACTGCCGCCCGTAGGGATCAATCAGCAGTTTGTTGGGATTAAAACGCAAGCCCTCCTGAGGTTTGTATTTGCCGTAAACACGATAGCCGTATACCTGGCCGGGAGTGACTCCTTCAAGATATATATGCCAGATATTATTTTCGTTTTCATCAATCTGATAACGTTCGATCTCTTCCGAGCCGGATGCATCAAACAGGCAGAGCTCCACTTTTTCGGCATGCGCGGAAAAAAGCGCAAAGTTCACGCCTTTTCCGTCATACTGCGATCCGAGCGGAACGGCCTTTCCAGAAGAGGCTTTGAACTGCGTCATATTTTTTCCTTTATCTGATCGGTTTCAGAACAATCGTCGCCAGCGGCGGCACCCGCAGTTTGATTGACATTGGTTTGCAATTCCATTCAATGTTTTCTGCCTGCATGACGCCTTCATTTTTAACTCCGCTGCCCCAGTAGTTTACATCATCACTGTTAAAAATTTCTTGATAGGCGCAATTTTCATAAACACCACAACGGTATTCTTCACGCACAACCGGCGTAAAGTTGGAAATCACGATCAGATAGTCTTTCGGATCAAAACCTTTACGTATGTATGAAATGATACTTTCATCCGAATTGGAATGGTCAATCCACTCAAAACCGCGATAGTCAAAATCCTGCTGATACAACGGCGGGTTGCCTTTATACATCAGGTTGAGGTCGCGGACACAATTTTGCATGCCGCGGTACATCGGATAATCCAGCAAAAACCAGCGCAGACTTTCCTCAGAATTCCATTCCCAATCCTGCCCGAAATCACATCCCATAAACAAAAGTTTTTTGCCCGGGTGCGTATACATGAAACCATAATAAGCACGCAAATTGGCAAACTTCTGCCATTCGTCGCCGGGCATTTTGGACAGCATCGACCCCTTACCATGAACGACCTCGTCATGTGAAATCGGCAAAATGAAATTTTCGTTAAATGCATATAGCAATCCAAACGTCAACATACCATGGTGATATTTCCGATGAACGGGTTCGTGCGAAATGTATTTGAGTGTGTCATTCATCCAGCCCATATTCCACTTATATCCAAAACCAAGCCCGCCCATGCTGGTCGGACGCGACACCATCGGCCAGGCCGTCGACTCTTCGGCCACGGTGAAGGCGCCTTTGACTTCAGAATATGCCAGTTCATTCATCCGGCGTAAGAACGCTATTGCCTCAATGTTTTCATTCCCGCCGTAGATGTTAGGAATCCACTCACCGTTTTTGCGCGAATAATCCAGATACAGCATTGACGCAACCGCATCAACACGCAAACCGTCAATATGAAATTCCTTCAGCCAAAAAATAGCGCTGGCGCACAAAAAATTCATGACCTCGGTGCGGCCGTAATTGTAGATTTTTGTGCCCCAGTCCGTATGCTCTCCTTTGCGCGGATCGGCATGTTCATAAAGATGCGTACCGTCAAACTCGTTCAAGCCATGACCATCTTTGGGGAAATGAGCCGGGACCCAGTCCATGATGACAGAGATTCCGGCCTGATGAAATTTGTCGATCAGATAACGAAGATCATCTGGCGTACCGAAGCGGCTGGTCGGCGCAAACATTCCCACCACTTGATAGCCCCAGGACGCATCCAACGGGTGCTCCGCCAACGGCAAAAATTCAACATGAGTGAACCCCATATTAACCACATAAGGCACCAGTGTGTCAGCCAGTTCGCGATAGCTCAGATACTCATTATTTTCCTTACGGCGCCAAGACCCCAAATGCACTTCGTAAATTGACATCGGCTTATCAAAAGAGTTGTGCTCTTCACGATAATTCATCCAGCCGGCGTCATTCCAGTTATAATGATTGATATCATAAACCACAGAGGCGGTATGCGGTCTTTTTTCGGAATAAAAAGCCAGCGGATCCGCTTTAACGATGATGGCGTTATCCTGCGTTTTGATTTCATATTTATATATTTCGTTTTCATAAATTCCGGGAATAAAAATATCCCAAACACCGCAGGAAGGGTGTTTGCGCATAACGTTGACGCGACCATCCCAGTTGTTGAAATTTCCAACAACGCTGACGCGTTTGGCGTTCGGCGCCCAAACGGCAAAACTGACACCGCGGACACCGTTCAACTCGACCGGATGTGCCCCGAGTTTTTTGTACATTTCAAGATGCTTGCCTTCAGCCAAAAGATAAATATCCATATCGCCCAGCATCGACGGAAAACGATACGGATCTTCAGCTTCATATTTGACGCCGAGGTCGTTTTCAATGCGAAATTTATAGGGAAAATTTTCTCTTATACCGAGGTCAATCTGATAGAATCCCCGATCGTCCAATTTAGTAAAAAAACCTAAAGAATTGTTATCGTAATCCAGCAGCTCAATGCTCTTTGAATGCGGCTGATATGCCCGAATAAAAACTTCTTTGCTGCCTTTGTTTTTGTGTATTCCGAGAACTGCAAAAACATTGCCGTGATCACCGTTGATAACGGCCTCCATTTCTTCTTTTGATAACAGGTTTGGCATGTACGATTTCCTTAAATTTGACAACATAATTCGGCGGTGATGACCCCGTATCAATTATCTATAATTTCATATGGTTTTAAATGCAAGCTTTTTAGCTTTAATTTCAATTTTTTTTGCAAAAATAGATTTTTAGTGCTTTTGCTATTGACGTATTATTTTTTGATTGTATATTAGTTTGTGTTTACCGAACTTTATTTGGAGTTAGTATTATGAACAAAATGAATGAAAAATGCATTCAGGAAGCTGCTTATTTCCTTTGGCAAAATGCCGGCTGCCCGAACGGTCAGAATGAATATTTCTGGTCTTTGGCAGTTGAACAGCTCTCCAACAAATGCAACAAATCTTCCTGCAGCAGCAAAAAGTCTTCTTCCAGCAGCAAATCCTGCGCTGCAAAGAAGTCCAGCAGCTCTAAGAAATCTTCTTCCAGCGCCAAAAAATCTTCCAAGTAATTTTTGGGGCAAAGAAATTTCTGATTTGGAAACTCCGCCGAATTCGGCGGAGTTTTTTGTCTCTATTTCCGAGCGGAAACAATCCATCCGCGAACCTTATTTTTCCCCTCTCTGCGCAAGATTGTTTTCCTCAGAATGATATCGCGGAATCCGCCGTAAAGAAGCGCCTTTTCCACATATGTTTGCGTATGGGCAAAACGTCCCGAAGGATGCAAAAAACAGTTGTTTTCATTTTGTTGATTCTGCGTGATCGAAAAAATAAAAAAGCCGCCTTTTTTCAACACAGAATAAACCCCGGCAAAGACCTTTTCCAAAGCGCCAAAATAAGTCAGGACATCGGCGGCAACAACCAAGTCAAAGATTGTTTTTGATGTCTGCAGATATTCTTCTATTTCCATCTTTTCAAGCTGTGTATAAAGTTTTTTGCCACGGGCTTTTTCCAGCATTGACGCCGATAAATCAACCCCGGTCAAGATGCCTTTGCCCAGTGTACCGGCCAAGGCTTCGGCGCAGAGACCAGTACCGCACCCGAGATCAAGAATCCGCATGGATGCGCCAGCGCCCGGCGGGAGAAGCTCCGCGGCCGCCGCGGCAATTTTTTGCGGTGCGACATAGTCCAAAGCAGACAAAGTTTCATCAAAAGCAACGGCAAAATTATCAAAAAGTTTTTCGATATATTCCGCTGAGGCTTTCTCTGGAATCTTATCGGCAAAATAGCTTTGACAACTGTGCATGACTATCGGATTTTTTTTGTATTGATTATGCCATTTTTGCACTGTCGGCAGAACAAAATCTGCCCCTTTTTCTTCCGAAATTTCATAAAGCGCATAAGCTAAATTGAGCTGTTGCGAATCTTCTCCGCCGCTTAGCTCCACTGCATGAAAAGCAGCCTCCAGCGCGGCGGCGGGAATTCCCTTTCCCTGCAAAGCCTGAGAAAAATAATTCCAGTTCCAAAAGTCGTCCGGATCAAGCTGCAGCGCGGTTTGCAAATCGGCGGCTGCCGACGAAAAATCCTCCCGCTCCAACAAGATACGTCCCCGTAGCGAATAGCCCAACGGCGAGTTCTGAAAAAAGCGAATCATTTGCGTCGCATCAGACAAAGCCTCGTCATATTTTTTTTGAAAAAAAAGAATATTGCCACGATTGCATAATGCGGGAAGATTCTGCGGCTGCCGACGTAAAATTTTTTGATAAAAAAGCAACGCCCGGGCATATTCCCCTTTCTGATAAAAAATATTGCCGCGCCGCAGCCATTTTTCGCAACGGGCAGGTATATTGTACAATCCTTTCAGAAAAGAAAAAATTTGCAGCGTCATTTTTTATTTTCCCGGATATTGATACAGAAAAAGGATCCGGTGTCGGATCCTTCTCAAAGTGGTAGGGGTAGTCAGACTTGAACTGACACGGCCTGAGGCCACAAGATTTTGAGTCTAGCGCGTCTACCAGTTCCGCCATACCCCCATCATCTCGGTGCCTTGATAGATAATATATTTAATTCTTTTCGTCAACTCTTTTTTTGACGTTTTTTTAACTTTGGCTCCGGACACAAAGCAAAACTGCCGCCGATTTTGTCGTAAAACGGCCGTTTCAACGTATGCGGCGATTTTGCTCAAAAGCTATTTAGACATTTCCGCCTAAGCCTTTGGCAATATTCATGTTGATGTTAATCAGGATATCAAGCTTGTGCGGCTCAGGGTTTGCTGCTATGTCCATGGTTCTTTGGAACACAAACACCGCCAGGCTTAAAATATTCTTTTTCACTTCCTGCGGTTGCGGACAATCCTCCTCCCTCATGGCGGCGGCGATAATTGTCCATAATTTGCGGTTTTTTTCTAATGCTTCATCCAGCTCACCTTTGCGCTCTTCCCAATGCTCCTTGATTTGGTTTAATGATGACGCCGTACGGATAAGTGCTCTGCTTTCCAGTTCTGACTGCCCCATGCCGGCGATGTCATTTTGCGCATAATTTTGTGAGATGTTCATGTTAAACTTTAGCCTTTAAATAAAAACTTTTTTAAGATTATAACGTTATAATGTTAGCAAAATTAGGTTACTTAATCGTAAATTTTTACTTTGCGGACGGTGAAAAATGAAAAAAATCGGAATGTGGTTCTTATGCTGGTGTCTTGTTTTTAGCACAGTCGGCGCAGCAACGGCTTTTGTCCGTTATGAAGATAAACATCCGCAGAGGCGCCGCGATGTTCATATTACTGGATTTATTGACTATGCGCCTTTCGGTTTTGTCGCGCATCCGGAAGCCAAAATATACGGCAAGTTTACATCGCTGTTTCAACCTATGTGGGAAACACTTGCAAAAGAAAATAATCTGCGTGTTTTTTATGATTTGCAGAAAAAAGATTATCCCACCCTGGTTCAGGGCGTGCGCACCGGGGACTTTGACGTTTTACTCGGGGCTTATCATCAGACCGAGTTATTCCGCGGACTTGAATTTATTTATCCGGCTGCCATCAATAATCCGATTACGGTTTTTATGCTGCCTAACCGTATCCACGAGGTCAGCTCGGTTGATGATCTTAAAAAACTCAAAGGCGTCCGTTTGAGTGATGAGGTCTACAGCGATTACATTAACCAGCAGCTTGAGCAATTTCAAATAGAATCCGTCGACACGCCGTATCAATTGTTTGAAAAATTGTTTACCCGGCAGGCAGACTATATTCTCATCGGCTATTATAAAGGGTTGATTGAAGCGATTAAGCTCGGTTTGCGCGAACAAGTCGCCGTGGCTCGCCAGAGTTTGTGGAATATTCCGCTGTTTTTTGCCGTTTCCAAGTTATCGCGCGAACGCAAAATGCTCACCCAAAAACTGACCCGTTATGTGGAAAAACCAGAAAACAGGAAAGCTTTCCAGGACGGCATAGCTGCAATGATTGCCGATTTTGAACGGCAGGCGCAGGGTGTTGTTCCGCCAACTTTTGGTCTTGAAAAAAATATTTCAGATGTAAAAGAAAACTCTCAACCTGCCGGTCGCGCCCCTCAGCCTCCGGCTCTTTGAACCGGCGCAAACGGCTGATAAGTCATAATGCTTTGTTGACCGATTAAGAATCTGCGGTTAATATATTTTCTGGGAATGAGTTTGGGAAATTAGGGGCAATGGTTTTACTTATTCAACATCCGGTTTCGGCCGCTTCACGCAAAATCCGTCTGCTTATGGGCGAGAAGAAAATGCTGTTCATCCTGCGGGAAGAAGAACCATGGAAACTTTCGGAAGAAGTTTTTAAGCTTAATCCGGCCGGAGAGCTGCCCATTTTTCTCAATGACGGGCAAGTTTTGGCCGGCGACTATGCCATTGCCGAATATCTGGAAGAGACATCTCCCGACATTCCGATGATTTTCGGCGAACCTAAACAACGGGCGGAGATCCGCCGGCTGACGGATTGGTTCGACCATAAATTTCAGAAAGAGGTTTATCGCAATATTGTTCAGGAAAAAGTTCACAAGCGCTTTGCCTGCGGCAAGGCTCCTGATTCCCGTGTTTTGAAAGTGGGGCTGAATAATCTGGTATTTCATCTCGAATATATTGAATGGCTGCTTGAACGCCGGCAGTATCTGGCCGCCGATATCATCTCGCTGGCAGATTTGTCTGCCGCGGCCGGTCTCTCGGTGATTGATTATTTGGGCGGCGTGCCGTGGGAAGATTTCAAAAACGCCAAACTCTGGTATTCCAAAATAAAATCAAGGCCCTCTTTCAAAGACCTACTGAAAGACAATATCCGCGGTATTTTGCCGTCACCTCATTATGCCAATCTTGATTTTTAGGAAATTGCCATGCAAAAGAACATCTGCTTTTTTCTTCTGGCCGCCGTTTTGAGCTCCTGCACTTATTTGTCCAAGGGCAGCGGCCAGGTCGTGTATCACTGGGAAAAAGTCAATGTCGGCGTCCAAAAATTTGCTTCCGACCATGCCGAATGTCTGCTTTCAGCCAAAGAATTTAAATTGATGCCTGATTTCCGCACCTGGTTTTATTCCGAAGAAACAAAACTCAACACCCGCGCCGACTGGAAATCCTCCAAAGGCATTTGGGCTACTTATGTCCCTTATGAAGGCGCTCAGCCGCTGATTGTTAATTCCCGCTACGATGATGATGATATCAGTCCGGCCAACTACAGCAAATGTATGAAATCAAAAGGTTATTGGCCGCGTGAGCATGATATCCCCGAAATTACCAATATCAACCTTTACAAAGCGCGCCGGCCGCATCTGATGCAGCCGTTTGGTTATCCGGAATATCATTGACGATATAGCCACCGCCGACAGCTTTGTAAAAACTGATTAAATAAGTGTAAATATTTGCATTGCTGGCAAGATGCGCGTTTTGTGCCTGAAGCAGATTTTGTTGCGCGCTCAGTACTTCATCAAAAGCGGCTAAACCATTTTGATATTTACGCCCGGTCAGGTCAGCTACCTCCTGCTGTGCCTGCAGCGCTTGTTGCGCCTCACGATTGCGCTTATATTCATTTTCGACATTGACAGCGGCATTTCTGATTTCCGCGGCGGCATCGAGTATCCCCTGCTTGTATTGCAGCATACTTTGCCGGGTCAGTGATTTTTGCAACCGAACATTATTGACCAACGCGCCCCAATGAAAAATCGGCAGATTAAGCCCCGGCGCATAGTTATAGGTATTGCTGCCGCTGCCGATTAATGATGATAAATTTTTTGACTGATAACCCCAAAAAGCACTAAGGCTGACATTTGGAAACAGTTTGGCAATTGCCTGCCCGACGGCTGCGTTTTGCGCCATCAGATTATATTCCAAAGCGCGGATATCCGGGCGGTTGCGAATCACCCCGACAGGTAATTTGTATAAACGCGAGAGATCATAATTCAGCGGCTGCGTTACCAATCCGGTTTCACGATAATCCAGTATAGAATCTATTTCTCCGGGCAAATGTGCGGTCAGCGTGGCCAAAGAATTGCGCAAAGCGGCTGCGGCAGCCTCCAACTGCGGAATCGTTTCCCGCGTGGTGGTAAGCAAATATTGCGCTTGTTGCAAAGAAATATCATCACTTAGTCCGGCATCATATTTTTGTTTGGTCAGACTATAGAGAGCGCTTTGCAGCGACTCGTTTTTACGGGCGATCTGTATTTGCTCCTGCGTTTGGCGCAGATTGACATAAACCGAAGCAATTTCGGCGGTTAAGCTCAGCTTGACATTTTGCAGATCCGCACTGGCTGCGGCAAACAAAGCTTTACTTTGTTCCGTCAGCCGCCGGCCGCCTCCCCAGATATCAATCTCCCAGGCGGCATCCAGCCCAAGCTCATAGTAATCGGTTGACAAAGGGGTACCGCTGTAGGCTCTGGAATCTTTAAGATAATAATATTTTCCGGCGGCATCTGCCGTTGGCAGATATTTGACTTTGTTGATACGCAGATTTTGACGTGCCTGCCGCAATTTTTCAACAGCGATGTCAACGTCGGCGCTTTGCTTTAAGCCGTCTTCAATCAATTTGTTCAAAACGGAATCATTAAAATCGCGGTACCAAAACAATGATATTTTCTTTCCGGTTGATTGTTGATGCAAACTTTTACGAATCCGCTCATTGCTGTAAAAATGCGGCGGCTGATAATCGGGACCGACACTGCAGGAAAATATTAATAAGAGACTCATAACTTCTAAAATTTTTTTTATCATTTCATTCCTCTTTATCCGTTTGTCTGACCGCCACTGTCTGCCTGCTCTGTTTTACCTGGCATTCTGACAGCCGCGCCGCGGGCGTTTTTTTCTTTGATTGTTTCAAACAACGCAAATAATGCGGGAATAAAAATAATGCCGACAAAAGTGGCGGCAATCATGCCGAAAAAGACGGAAGTGCCGATGGCAATCTGGCTTGAGGCCCCGGCTCCGGTAGCCACGATCATCGGGAAAACGCCCAAGATAAACGTCAGCGCAGTCATCAACACGGCGCGAAACCTCTCACCTGCTCCTTTGAGCGAAGCTTCCAAAATTGATGCCCCCGCCTCGCGATAGGCTTTGGTAAACTCAACAATTAAAATGGCATTTTTGGCAGCCAGACCAATCAGCATAATCAAGCCGAGCTGTGCATAGATGCTTAGCGGCTGGTTCATCAGGTGTAAACCTCCCAGAGCGCCCAAAATGGCAAAGACGGTTGAAAACATTACCGCAAAAGCCAACATCCAACTTTCATACAAAGCCACTAAAAACAAATAGCAAAACAGCAGCGCAAGCGAGATCAAAAATACGGCCAAACCGGATGCCTCGACCTCCTGCAAGCTTAGCCCCGTCCAAGATATCTGATAGTCTTTGGGAAGTATTTGCCTGCTCAGCCGCCGAACCGAATCAATCGCCGTTCCCGTGCTGACGCCTTCTTTGCTCTGTGCCGTGACAGCCGCTGCAGTATATTGATTGTAGCGGTAGATAATTTTCGGTGATAAACTGATTCGGATATCAGCAAAACTTTTGAGCCGTATCATGGCACCGGTTTGTGATCGGATATACATATTTTCGACGTCTTTGATGCTTTTGCGATAAGGAAAATCTGACTGAATAATCACGTCATTAACCTGATTATTCAACGTAATATTATTTACATAGCGCGAGCCCAAATTGCTCTGCAGTGCGGCAAACAAATTACTGACCGGAATCTGATAAGATTCGAGTTTGGTACGGTCAATATCCAAATATATATGCGGTGTGTCTGAAGTGAATGTGGAAAACGCATAAGCAAAGTTCTGATCCGTATTGAGGCGGGCCAAAAATTTTTCCAAAACGGAATGCAACGCGTCCGGCGCAACAGCGCCGTCGGTGGTTAACAACTCCATCGACAAGCCGTTACTTTGTCCTACCCCAGGGATAGAGGGCGGCGCAAAGAAATTGATTTCGGCCGCGTCGATATCGGAAAATGTTTTTATCAGGCTGCCGGTCAGAGCTTCAATGGACATATCTTTGGCGGTACGCTCTGCCCAAGGCGCCAAACCGACAATACCGAGAGCTACATTTTCACCGCTGCCCCCTAGCAAACTGTACCCGGCTACCGAAATAAAGTATTTTATACCATCAATTTTCCGCACACCGTCACTTATCCGACTCAGAACATCATTGGTTTGATTGATTGTGGCGGTATCGGGCAATTGAATATTGGCAAAAATAATTCCCTGATCTTCTTCAGGCAGAAAAGAATCGGCCGTTAATTTGAAACCCCAAAAAATGACAAGCATAACCAGCAAAATTATGGCGGCGGTAATTTTGAGACGCTTAGCAAAAAATCCAACCGCGGCCAAATATTTATCCTTGCAAAATTCAACAGCTCCATTAAACCAGCGAAAGAAGCCCCGCGCTTCTTCCTGTTTATCATCACGAAGAAAAATGGCACACAAAGCCGGAGAAAGACTTAATGCATTAAATGCCGAAAAAACGATAGCGGTTGAAATTGTCACCGCAAACTGCTGATATATTTTACCGGTTATGCCGGCCATCAAACCAACGGGAATAAAAATTGACAGCAGGACAAAAGTCGTGGCAATAATTGCGCCGGAAATTTGCTGCATTCCCTTGATGCCTGCCGCTTTGGAATCGAGTTTTTCATACTGCATCAGATATTGCACGCGCTCCACCACGATGATGGCATCATCCACAACCAGACCAATGGCCAAAATCATGGCAAAAAGCGTCAAAATATTTATGTCGAATCCAAGCAAATAAATTATGGCAAAAGTCGCCACTAAAGAGACCGGAATCGTGATCAACGGAATCAACGTTGTTTTGGCACGCTGCAAAAAGACATAAGTGACCAAAACCACCAAAGCAAACGTGATAATCAATGTTTCAATAATGCTGGCAATGGACGCTTTAACATAATCTGTCGAATCGTAGCCGATACTCAGCTCAATGTCGGCAGGAAAAGTTTGTTGCAAATCTGCCAATTCCTTTTTGACATTTTTCATGATTTCGAGCGAATTAGAATCAGGCAGTTGACTGAGGCCGATGACTACGGCCGGCGCTCCATCAAAATGCGCCTGCATGGCATAATTATTTGCACCAAGTTCAACTCTGGCCACATCTTTCAGACGGATGACACCGCCTTCCCTGGTGGTGGTGAGAATAATTTGCTCAAAATCTTCTACAGTATTGAGCAGACCTTTGGCGGTTAAAGATAGAACCATCGGCGTGTCTTTGCTGCTCGGCGCCGCACCGATACTGCCGATGGACGCCTGAGTATTTTGGCTTTCGACGGCAGTCACGACATCGGCACTGCTCAAACCCAATGAAGATAATTTTTGCGGATTGAGCCAAATACGCATACTGTATTGCGGACCATAAATCGATACATCGCCAACGCCGGGGATCCTGGCCAAAACATCTTTGACATTGCTGTATGCATAATTGCTCAAATATAAATCATCATAAGTTTGCCCCGGTGAACGTAAAACCATCATAGCCAACAAATTTGACGATTGCGTCGTCACATCAACACCTTCCTGCGTAACAGCGGCAGGCAATTGCGACATCACCTGCTGCAGCCTGTTTTGTACTTTGACCTGAGCAATGTCTTTGTCCGTGCCGACATCGAAGGTGATGGTGAGAGAATATGAACCGTTGTCATCGGAAGAAGAAGACATATAGAGCATATCTTCAACACCGTTAATTTTGTTTTCAATCGGCACGGCCACCGTCTCAACCAACACCTGTGCGCTGGCGCCGGGATAAGTGGTGCTGACAACAATTTGCGGCGGCGTGATTTCCGGATATTGCGACACCGGTAATACGGCTATGGCCAACAGACCGAGAAGAATCATTATTACGGCGATGACTCCGGCAAAACGCGGCTTGTCAATAAAATATTCCGAAAACATCATTTCTGCTCCTGCGGTGCGGAATTGACAAGCCGGATACGGACTTTTGTCTGCGGCGAAATTGCCGGTACTTTATCCACAACCAAATATTCATTTTGCCCGAATTGATTGCCGACAACATAGTCATTCCCGACCATGGTCAGGATATCCAGCTTGATTTTGACCAGTTTGTTATCTTTGATAATATGAGCAAAAACGCCTTCCGGCGTCAGCGACACATAGTTTTGCGCAATGACAAACGCATCTTTATATTCTTTTTCAAGCAAAACATCGACATAAGCATTGGCGACTAATTTTTTGTCGGGATTTTTGAAATCCGCATATACGGCAATGGCATTGGTTGCATTATCCAGACGATTATCCGTAAAACGGAAAATGCCGGTTTCCGGATATAATTCGCCACTGGCCAGTCGTACTCGGATTTTTTGTCCGGAAAGCAACGGCTCGGCCGAAGAAAGCAATTGCAGATATTCTTTGTCGCTGATGGAAAAAACAACGCGAATCGGATCATACTGCACAATTGACAACAATGCGCCGGCACCGGGCGCTACATAATTTCCCGGTGTCAAGGCAACATTGCCGATTGTCCCGTCAATAGAAGCCTGCAACAGCGTATAATCCAGCATCACCTTGGCCTTGGCTGTATCCGCCTTGGCTGCGGCATAAGCTGCCTCTGCGTTAAGATACTGCGCTTTGGCGTTGTCAAACTCTGTTTTGGAAACAGCTTTCGGACCGGCTTTTTTAATCCGCTCAAAATAAACAGACGCATTGGCATAATCCGCCTGCGCCTGGTTTTGCGCTGCGACCGCCGCATCATAGGCCGCTTTGTATTCGCGTTGGTCGATCATCAGCAAATTATCTCCGATTTTGACATCCTGCCCGCCCTCGACCCAGATTTTGGAGATATAACCGCTGACATTGGGCTCCAAAGATACCTGATGAATCGGGACAACATAGCCGATATAACCGGTGGAAGATGTTATATTTTTTTTCGAGAGCCGGACAGCTTTTAATTCAAGAGCAGCACCGGCCGGCGGCACAGCCGAACTGGCCGGCTCCATTTTTGCGCCATAAAATGCCAAAATAGCCGCGACGCTCAACCCTGCCCACAGGCCGCGTTTTTTTGCCTTAAATTTTTCAGCCATCTTTCTTTCTCCCTCAAGGTGCGCTTTGCCATTTAAATAATCGGCCGACGACATAATTCAACTCAGCTAATGCAAGGGAAATTTTGTTTATTGCGTAAGAAATTTTCTTGGCGAACAGCAAAAAATGTTGTATCTTGCAGCTAATATGGCGGTTTGTGCAAAAAAATATAAGATTTAAGGAACAGATATGCTCAACAGTAAGAAAAAACAGCCCGTTGTTTTGCAAGTTCTGCCTGAATTGGCTCACGGCGGTGTTGAAGCCGGCACGGTTGAGATTGCCCTTGAACTGCAAGCCAGGGGCATTAAAAACTTTGTTGCTTCAAAAGGCGGAAGACTGGTTTATGAACTTGAAAAAGCGAACGTACCGCATTTTATGCTTGATCTTAAAACAAAAAATCCGATCAAACTTTATTTGAACTCCAAAAAACTTGAAAAGATTATTAAAGACAACGGCGTAAATATTGTTCATGCAAGGTCCAGGGCACCGGCCTGGAGCGCTTATTGGGCGGCCAAACGGGCCGGCGTTCATTTTATGACGACATTTCATGGAACCTATGGTCTCGGCCCGTTGGGTATCAAAAAACTTTATAACCGGGTCATGACTTTTGGCGAGATTGTTATTGCCATTTCCGAGCATATCAAAAAGCATATGCTGCAACATTATAAAGTCGATGAAGGCAAAATCCGCCTGATTCACCGCTGTGTTAACGTTGAACGCTTTGCGCCGAAGGCCGTCAGTCAGGAAAGAATTATTGCCGCAATCAAAGACAATAATCTTCCCGAAGACAAACCGATTGTTTCTTTGATCGGGCGCGTTACTCACTGGAAGGGGCAGCATAAACTGATTGAGGCTTTGACCAAAACCAAACACACCAATTTTCACTGTCTGATTGTCGGTTCCGATCAAGGACGCACCTCTTATACCGATTCTTTGCGCGCACTGGCCAAAAAGCTCGGCGTCATTGACCGGGTTCAATTCATTGGCCATAGTTTTGACATCCCGGCTCTGCTGATGGTTTCAGACATTGTTTTATCAACAGCTATTGAACCGGAAGCTTTCGGACGCGCTGCCATTGAAGGTCAGGCTATGGGCAAAATCGTGATTGCCTCAAATATCGGCGGCTCGCTTGAAAACACGATTGACGGCGTTACCGGCAAACTTTATGAGGCTCAGGACAGCCAAGCCTTGGCCGATGCAATCGACTGGGCGCTTGACCTGCCGGAAAATGAAAAGGCAAAAATAGGCAAAGCGGCCATAAAAAATGTAAAAGACAACTTCACAAAACAGAAGATGTGTGATAAAACTGTCGCTGTTTATGAGGAAATCCTCGGCAACACTAAATAAACAAGTTTTCGACGGCGTTTGGTTTGGTTATTTTCAGTCACGCCGCCGCGGGTTTTTGTCTTTAAAATCCGAACTTCTGACTTTAGGAAAATAGCAAGACTTTAATGTGATTTGAAACAAGGAATTTTAATATGGTTGCGATTAAATTGCCAGATGGAAGCATTCTGGATATGGAAAGCGGCGTCAACGGGTTTGACATTGCCGCCAAGATCAGTTTATCTCTTGCTAAGGCCGCTGTGGCCATCACCGTCAACGGCACAACCCAGGATCTGAGCACACCTATTACCGCCGACGCAACCGTGACTATTATCACCGGCAAAGATAAAGAAGGCCTGCACATCATCCGCCACAGTTGTTCGCATGTTATGGCTGAAGCCGTTAAAGAGCTGTGGAACGATGTGCAAGTTACAATCGGCCCGGCGATTGAAAATGGTTTTTATTATGATTTTGCGCGTCAAGAACCGTTTACAACCGACGACTTTGCCAAAATTGAGGCCAAAATGCACGAAATCGTCAAGCGTGACGAAAAAGTCGAACGGCTTGTCATGCCGCGCAATGAAGCCATCAAATATTTTAAGGATATGGGTGAAAATTATAAAGCCGAAATCATAGAAGATTTGCCTGAATCCGAAGTTATTTCGCTGTATCGGCAGGGTAATTTTACCGATTTGTGCCGCGGGCCGCACGTCCCCTCTACCGGAAAAATCGGCGATGCTTTCAAATTGATGAAAGTTGCCGGCGCATATTGGCGGGGCGATTCAAGCCGGGAAATGCTGCAACGTATTTATGCAACTGCCTGGGCTTCCAAAAAAGACCTTGACGATTATCTGAAGATGCTGGAAGAAGCCGAAAAACGCGATCACCGCAAAATCGGCAAAGAAATGGATTTGTTTCATTTTGAGCCAGAATATGCTCCGGGCGCCGTCTTTTGGCATGATAAAGGTTATAAAATATACCGCAAGTTGATTGAGTATATGCGCAAACGTCAGGAAAACAACGGTTATTTTGAAATTGCCACGCCGCGTATTATGGATCGTTGCTTGTGGGAGATTTCCGGCCACTGGGATAAATATGGCGCGCATAACTACTCGGGCAAGACAGAAGATGAGAAGATGTTTTGCGTCAAACCGATGAACTGTCCCGGCGGCTTGCTGGTCTATAAGCAAGGGGTTAAGTCGTATCGCGATTTGCCTCTCAGGATGGCCGAATTCGGCATGGTTAATCGCTATGAAGCTTCCGGCTCGCTGATGGGATTGATGCGCGTGCGCGAATTTACCCAAGACGATGCGCATATTTTCTGCACCCCCGAGCAGATGGAAGAAGAGTGCATTACCACGTTGAAATTGATTTTGGACATTTATAAAGACTTTGGTTTTAATGATGTTAAAATTTATTTATCAACACGTCCGGACAGCATTTATCGTATCGGCTCCGATGAGATTTGGGATATTTGTGAGAATGCACTGGCCAATGCTCTTGAGAGCCATGGCTACAAATATGAGATCAATGCCGGTGAAGGCGCTTTCTATGGGCCGAAATTGGAATTTATTCTCAAAGACGCCATTGGTCGCGAGTGGCAGTGCGGCACTATTCAGGTTGATATGAATCTGCCGCAGCGTTTTGACATTTCCTATATCGGCGAGGACGGCGAAAAGCATCAGCCGGTTATGCTGCACCGTGCGTTGTTTGGCTCAATTGAGCGTTTTCTCGGCATTTTGATTGAAAACCATGCCGGAAAATTGCCGTTGTGGCTGTCTCCCGAACCGGTTGTTGTTTGTCCGATTATCAGTGAGATTAACGGCTATGCCGAAGAAATCACCCAAAAATTGCGCGCTGCCGGATTATATGCCCGAGCGGATTTACGCAATGAAAAAATTACCTACAAAATCCGAGAATTGTCGGTTCAAAAAGTTCCGGTAATTGCGGTTGTCGGCGCCAAGGAAAAAGAAAACGGCACGGTGACAATTCGTCGTCTTGGTTCTGAAAAACAAGAAACCATGAAGGTTGATGACTTTGTTGCCGCCATGGTCAAAGAAACGACTATGCCGAGTATGGACAGATAGACGCCTGTTCTACGCTTAATAAACCCGCAAAGTTGTATACTCTGCGGGTTTTTCTTGCAATTTATATTTTTTATCCTAAACTGCCATTGTACCCTGTGGTACGGAGACTACAAAATCTCCCTGTCTAGTACGGTGTTGATATAGCACCGATAATAACTATATCCCCGACACTCTTCGGTCGGGGAGCTTTCAGCGTATGTCCAAGGCTTTGCCCAAAGGCTGAAAGGATCATTTTACTAGACATGATTTTTGTACTCCCCGGCCACCTTAAGTCCTAAGGCGGCCTTGTTTTTTGAACTTATGGAGAAAAAATCATGCAAAAATTCTGTTTATTTCTGGTTGCCATCTGTTTGGCATCGTGCACCACGCTTACCAGGCAGGAGCAAAACACCCTACGTAATCTCAAAGCACAAGGTGTCACCGTAGACAAGCCTGTCGGCAGTTTTGAAACGCCGGCAAACCCCGGTGCGGCCGGAGCACTCAATCTCCTACCCGGCATTGGCAATTTTTATCTGGCCAGCGGCAACGGCGGAGACAGTTCTCACTGGCTTTACGGAACCTTAAATCTTTTGACTTGACCAATATCTATTTTGTGGGGAATCCCTGAGGCTGCTATTGACGCCAACCGCATTAATGAGCGAGAACTCATTTACTATTATCAATACGACCGTCAAGGACAAAAAGAACTTGCAGAAGCAGGAAAAACTCTGGAAAATTAGCATAAAAAAACAACCCCGATTTTACTCGGGGTTGTTTTTTTATATTTTGCTTTTCAGATTAGCTATCAGGGCATCGATGCCGCCGGGATTATTTTTGATAAACGCCGTATATTCATTGCGGGCGGTAATGGCCAGGCTGACATTCTCGATAACAATGTCAACAATCTTATACTGACCGTTTTTCTCACGGACGCGCCACAACACCTTTGCGGGTTCTCCCTGATCCATCGGCACAACAGAATTGACAAATACCTGGCCTTTGGAAGTTGACGGAGATGAGCCCTTAAAAATAAAATCTTTGCCTTTGAATTCATCAAAACGTTTTGACCAAGTACTGATGTTGAGCTGGCGATATACTGTGATGAAGTCTTTGCGTTGCTGCGGTGTGGCAACCCGCCAGTTGCGCCCCAGCACAAACTGGCCGATAAAGTCAAGATCCAGCGCCCGATTAAACAATTCGGCAAAACGCTGATCTTTTTCCGCTTGCGAAACATCGGCATTGATGATTTTCTCAATCCCTTCGGTGGTGACATCTTTGACAAAGGTTTCGGCTTTGGCGGCATCGATTTCAGCACGGGCATTGCCTGCACACAGAACCATCACGGCAAATAACAATTTTATAAACTTTTTGTTCATTTTTCTTTCTCCTATTCTTCAACCTCGTCAAAGGCATCTTCATCATCAATGCCAAAATCAAAGTCATAAGTTTCTGCTGTCGGTTCCGGGGCAAAACGGCATCTGTAGCGGCTCTGATTCTGCCGATAAGCCGAACGCATTGTCGAGTAGAAATCCACCGAGTTACGTTTTAAGTCTTCGTATATATCCGCATATGCTTCGGCAAACGATGTGTATTTGACTGCGGCATAGGGATAGGAAATCTTGGCACTGATGTTGGCATCGTTATAAGTGACCCAATAAACCGGATCAGCCACCGCGTCAACCAAAGTTCCGCTCAAACCGCGCGGCGAGCTTGCCCCCAAAAACGGCACAACCAGATACGGCCCTTCGGCCACACACCAACTGGCCAAAGTTTCGTTGAAAGAAGTTTTGTCCGGCGGCAGCTTCCACCCCTGCGCCACATCAAACATACCGCCCAAACCGAGCGTGGTGTTTAGGGCAAAACGGCCAAGACTTTGTGCCGAATCGGCAAAACGAAGCTGCAACAAATGGTTTATTGTTGAAATCGGCTCCTGCAAGTTAGCCACCACGCTGCTGACACGCTCGCGGATAAACGGCGTGGTCACTTTGCGATAACCTCTGGCAATCGGGAACATGACATTTTCATAAAAACCATCATTAAAAGCAAATATTTTGCGATTAAAATTCTCATAGGGGTCAGCCTTATCCTCTTGGCGCTGAAGCCCGCCGTCGAAAGCACAGGCACTGACCAGCAGCACCGCCGCGCAACCGACAATTTGTTTCAGATGTTTATTCACATCAACCTCTCTGTATCTCTATCTGCGGATTAATATATCATTATATTTTGTTAAATCAACATATTTCAAAATACCTGCCGATAATGTTACAAAGCGGAAATTTTTTGTGTTTTGCATTGCGACGGAAACTAACGTATTATCAGCGGCAGTTGAAACTGATGAAAAGGATTTACACTCATGAACAAACCTGCAAAACCTCTTATGCTTTTTGACTGCAAAACCGCACAGAGCATTATCGGTCAGGATAAATTTCTGAACGCTTTTGAAACCATTTTGAACCACGGTGCTTATTGCCAGGGTCCCGAAACCAAAGAGCTTGACCAAAAACTGGCCGCTTATTCCGGGGTTAAATACTGCTCCACCTGCGGTTCCGGTACCGACGCGCTGACATTGGCTCTGATGGCCTGGGGTGTTAAGCCCGGCGATGCCGTTTTTGTTTCATCCTTTACCTTTGTTGCTTCAGCCGAAGCTCCGGTTCTGCTTGGCGCAACGCCGATCTTTGTCGACTCTGATCCCAATACTTTTAATATGGATCCCAAAGATCTGCAACGCGCTATCGACGAAGTTAAAAAAGAAGGCAAACTGAACCTGAAAGCCGTTGTGGCCGTTGATATTTTCGGCTCACCCTGCGATTATGACGAGATCATCAAAATTGCTCATGCCAACGGAATGAAAGTTCTTTCCGACTCCTGCCAGTCTTATGGCTCCGTTTATAAAGGCAAAAAATCCGGCTCTATTGCCGATATGAGCGCGACCTCTTTCTACCCGACCAAACCGCTCGGCGCTTATGGTGACGGCGGCGCCGTTTTCTGCAACAGCAATGAAGAAAATGAGCTGGTCAAATCCTGCCGTGTACACGGTATGAGCCCTGAGGATCATTATGACAATGTCCGTCTCGGCATGACCGGCCGCATGAATTCTTTCCAGGCTGCCGTTTTGCTGCAGAAACTGACTGTGTTTGATCAGGAGCTTAAAGACCGCGCCCGGGTTGCCAAACGCTATGATACCGAACTTGACAGCTATTTCGGCAAGCAAAAGATTTTGGATAACTGCAAATCGGCTTATGCCCTCTACACTATTCACTGCGAAGACCGCGACGAACTGATGAGCTACCTTAAAGAAAACGGCATCCCCTGCGGTGCTTATTATCCGCGTCCGGTTAACACCCAGACCGCTTATCTTAAATGGAACACCCGCAGCCTGCCGGTTTGTGAAAAATTGTCCAAAACCGTTCTGTCTATCCCGATGACGCCTTATCTGGACAATGAAGATTTGGACTACATCATCAAAACCATGAACGAATTTGCTGCTAAAAAGGCTAAAAAAGCCGCCTAAACAGGTCCGCTTATAAACCTCAAAAACAGCCCCGGCGCCGGCCTTCGGCACTCGGGCTGTTTTTTTTAGAGCACAAGATTATTATTGGCGATATGCCACAGGTAAAAAGAGGCAACCGTCGCATAAGGATGATAAACTGCGGTATATTTTTGAAAGGCTGCTTTATCAAGTTTTTCAAGCCCGTATAAAAGCTGTATCCCTTTGCGAATGCCAAAATCATGATAACTGATGACATCCATGCGACAAAGTGAGAAAATCAACAACATTTCCGCCGTCCAGCGTCCGACCCCGGGCAGAGCCGTTAACCGGGCGATGACTTCTTCATCGGGCAGTTTTTGCAAAGCGGAAAAATCTATTATACCCTCAAGCGCCGCTTGTGCCGCAGCGTGCAGATATCCGGTCTTTTGCCTGCTCAGCCCGCAGGAGCGCAATGCTTCATCCGGTATGGCGGCAAGTTTTTGCGGGCTCAATTTTCCGCCGACAAGCGACAACACCCTCAGGCGCACCGTCTCGGCCGCTTTGCCCGAAATCTGCTGTGAGATAATTGATGAAATCAGCGCCGTAAACACATCCGGACGAACTTGCCGTTCAATCTTACCGACAGTATGAATGACTTTTGCCAAATGCGAATCATTTTGGCAAAGATACGCCATTTCTGTTTGTCCGTATGGAAAAAGCATTTGTTGCCCTGGCCCCCTGTTTGTTTAACCTTCTGCGGGTGATATTAATGAAAAATTCAGCAGAAATCAAAAAATATCTTTACTCTTGATAAAAATGCAAAGAAAATGAAATTTAGACTAGACATCTGACAAAATATGCTTTATAAAGCTTTTCGTTGGTCAACGCTCGGGTAGCTCAGTTGGTAGAGCAGAGGACTGAAAATCCTCGTGTCGGCGGTTCGATCCCGTCCCCGAGCACCATTTCAAGGCTTTCGTTTTTCGAGAGCCTTTATTTTTTACTCTGGTCTATTTCCTAAAAAAGCCCCCGATGATCGTCGGGAGCTTTCATAGAGACTTTTTTTAACTTTAGAATGTATATCTGACACCGGCGGAAAATTCAGTCAAATCATCTAATCCATCAATATCGGTATTGACATAGCGAAGTAATCCGCGGACAGCAAAATGTTCATTAAAATTATACATTACGCCGGCACCAATGCGAACACCTAAACCGTCATCACTTTCTTTGAGACCCGGGGCTTTTATTTCGGCATCATACATACCTAGACCCAAGGCACCAAATACTTCCGTATTTTGAGCTACAGGGACGTATCCTGTTATATCTGCACCATAAGCATCAAAACTTGCCTTTGTCTTTCCTTGAGTGCCTGTGATCATATTTTGTACAAGATCACCCTTTTCATCTCCGGACTGCTGATAAAAAGCCTCAATTCCGAAATTTTTATTTAATTTTGTTCCGGCGTTTACATTCAATGAATGTAATTTATTTTCCCAGAAATCATCACCGTCAAAATCATAATTTGCATCAGAATAAACATAATCCAAACCAACATAAGGTTTAAGATCAGCAGCGTTTGCACTTGTTGCAACCAAAGCCGCCACACCGGCCAGTAATAAAGTTTTTTTCATGAATAATCCCCTTTATTTTAATTGTATTATCCCTTTATAAGGATACCCTTATATTAGTCATTGCCGCAAATAAGTTAACCATTAATTTATGAGTAGGTTTAGACAAAATCAGGCAATGATGTCTGCCAGAGTGAACGGGATTACTTTTCTTAGTTCATCTACGGACATTTCCACCTGAGTGCCGATTTTGCCTGCGCTGAAAATAATTGTTGCGAAATTTGCGGCCGAGGCATGCACAACCGTTTGGAAAAACTTTTTCATGCCAATGGGCGAACAACCACCGTGAATATATCCCGTCAGCGGCAAGAGCTCTTTCTGCGGCAGCATATCCACCGCTTTTTCGCCGACAGCAACCGCGGCTTTTTTCAGATCAAGCTCATCATTAACCGGCAACATAAAAACATAATGCCGGCGCGAACGGCCCAATGTGACCAGTGTCTTAAATACATGGTTAGGGTCCTGGTGAAGCTGGGCGGCTACTTCTGCCCCGCTTAATGCCGTTGCGGCATCATAATAATGCGGCACATAGTTTCCTTTGTGCTGCTCAATGATGCGCATGACATTTGTTTTTTCATTATTCATAGCATTCTCCATTTTGTATCACTATAGCGCGGCATTTTTTATTTTAAATAAAAAAACATCTTGACTTTTGAAGAAAGGACGCTTATATGTTCCACTAAAGTAAAACAAAATGTTTTATTTTGGCAGAACAATATGGATAACGAAAAAAAGCTTTACCGTGCTTTTTTGACACTCAAAAGCACAAAAGAAGTTGAAAATTTCTTAAAAGATCTGTGCACGGCTGCCGAGCTCAGAGACTTTGCCGACAGATTGGAAATTGCCCGGCTGCTGGCGTGTGAAGAACTGCCTTACCGTGAGATTGCCGAAAAAACCGGCGCCTCACTGACAACAGTCACCCGCGTGGCCAAATTTTTGAAAAGCCGGAGCAACAACGGTTATAAAATCGTTTTGAAAAGGTTGAATAAATAAGATGATATTTTTGAACATTGCATATCCGCGACACCGACATTGAAATTTTTGATTTCAACGTTTTTGGTTTTATTTACTTATAAGGAATAATTTTATGCAATCTCAAAATATCATTGACGGAATCGTCATCCGCCGCGCCACGCGAAACGACGAAAAAGAACTTGCCGAACTCGCTTATGTTGCTTATTTTGACCGCTTTTTCAATGACGAGGTCACCAATAAATACGGCGCCTCGCTTAAGGTATATCCCGAGTTGATTCCCGATGAGAAAAAAGATACGGGGCAGTCCCGCTCGACTTTTGCAGATTATTGGCGCAAAGCCATGAAGAATCTGGATAATCCGCAGCGGCCTTTTTTGTGTTTTGTGGCTGAAGCCCAAACATCGCAAGGCCCCAAGATTGTCGGCTTCCGCAAAGGATATGCCGCGCCGCTTGAACCAGATGAATATGCGCTTTATGAAAAAGAAAATACCCGCCGAGCTATTTTGCGTCGCAAATATGCCTGGCAAGGTCGTGTTTCCGAAGAAGATTTGCGGCCGATTAATCTGCCGGCTTATGAAAAAATTGCCGGCTCAAGCTCGCTGTATATCGCACCACAATATAAAAGAATGCGAATCGGCGAACGCCTTATCCGCCGCTATGCCAAAGAAGTTCTTCGTTTGGGATTTGAAGGAATGGTCACCAGCTGCTATGTTAAAAACGACTCCCGCTACTTTTTGCAGGCCATGGGCGGTGACTATTTTATCCCCTGCCCCATTCCCTGCACTTATCGCAAAGCCGACCGATCCCTTGATGTCTGCTCTATTGACGGGTTAATGTGTCTGTGGGACAAACCTGCGTTGCAAAAACTTGCCGGCGCCCGGGCATTTGACTATGCCCGTAACGCCGGAAGATTGTCTGGTTTCGGCCGCTAGCACAAATCTGATGCTATTAAACCGGCTAACTCTTCAAACCCGGCAAGCTGCTCTGTCTTAAGCGCCGATTTCAGCGTCAGTTGCGGTTGGAGAATCTGAATTTCTTTCATTTCTTCAAACAATTTTTGCATCTGCGTTCCGGCGGTTGCCGCCCAACTGCCGTTTTGCAGTAAGGCGACCTTGCGCTTCTGCATGTTGTGCGCTTTCAGATCAAGCAAAACCGTTTCCACCGGCGGGAAAATGCCGGCATTGTACGTTGACGAAGCAAAAACTAAGTGCGAACAGCGAAAAGCCTCGGCCACAATGACGGAGGAATGTGTGGAAGACGCATCATAAACGGCAATATTTTTTACGCCTTTTTCTGCCAGCATGCCGGCCAAGACATTAGCGGCATTTTCGGTATTACCATAGATACTGCCGTATATGATTGCAACGGCTTTATCTTCCGGCGTATAGCTGCTCCAGCAGCGGTACTTCTCAATGAACCAACCGCAGTCTTTGCGCCAGATCGGCCCGTGCAGCGGCATAATTGCGGCAATATCCAACCCTTCGGCCTTTTTGAGCAGAGCCTGAACAGAGGGGCCATATTTACCAACGATATTTGTATAGTAACGACGGGCATCATCCAGCCAGTCACGCGCAAAATTGACTTCATCGGCATATATATTGCCGTTCAATGCGCCAAAAGTTCCGAAAGCATCAGCCGCGTAGAGATATTTATCTGCACTGTCGTAAGTCACCATTACTTCCGGCCAGTGAACCATCGGCGCCATCACAAAATGAAACGTATGACGACCAGTGCACAGCGTATCGCCTTCTTTGACAATAACAGCGCGGCTGTCGACATCAAAGTTAAAAAACTGTTTGATCATGGCAAAGGTTTTGCTATTGCCGATGATTTTGACATTCGGATAGCGTAAAACAATCTCAGGCATCAAGGCGCAGTGATCCGGCTCCATGTGGTTGACCACCAAATAATCCAACGGGCGTCCCTGCAAAATATGCTCGATATTTTCCATAAACTGCGTGCCGACAGCTTTGTCGCAAGTGTCGAGCAAAATTGTTTGCTTATCCATCACCAGATATGAATTATATGACACGCCGCGCGGAATCGGATAAATATTTTCAAACAAGTGCAGCCGGCGGTCACTGGCGCCGACATAAAAAACATCTTCATTAATCTTCTGAGTGCAATACATTGTTTTTTTCCTTTCATTTCTTTTTAATATACACAATTTTTAGAAAAAACAAACCGTGATGGTGCGCTAATCACGTTTTTTTTAATTTTGATTCCACAAGCGGCGGCCGACAGCTTCCCGCACGGTTTTTATCCGCAGGGCTTTTCCCATATATACGGCCAAACCGCCGGTGTCGCCAATATTGATAACTTTTCCGGCCAACAGAAGTTTGTTGCGCCCTTTGATTATTTGAAATTTATGTTTGTATATGCACTTTTGCCGGGTGCAACGCAGCTCAAGCCATTCCGGATCTGTTTGCCGGCCTTTGTATATTTGCCGCAGAAGGTCTGCCTGCCGTTTATCCAGAGGCCGGGATGCCGTCTTTTCCAACCACTGGCGCTTGACAAAATTTTTGCCGCGAACCGGCAAAATAACCATATTGTCCTGATTATCGCGCAGAGCTATGACTTTCGCATCGGCATTGATCAAGATATCCGGCTTGGTGACAGCGGCGACACTTAAAAACCCCACAGCGACAGCCAACCATCCGAAATGGCGGATTTTGCTCTGCCAGATACACAGCCATAAGCCGCCAAAAACTATCAACAACAATCCCCATAAGGGCTCGGACAAGATCAAATATGCCGCACCGTCCATTGAACTGATCCAGGTGGTGATATCATTGACACAGCCAATGCCGAATCCTGCCACCCGCAGCGGCAGATCGGCCAAACCTAAAGGCATCAGCAGTAAAGCAAGCAATACAAAAGGCATAATTACAAAACCAATTACCGGCGCCGACAATAAATTTGCCAAAGAGGTATACAGCACAACCCGATTGAAATGATATACCGCGAAGGGTAAAGTTGCCATGCTGGCTATAAAATCGGTTACCAGTACTCCAACAAAATACAGCAGCAATATTTTTAAAATGCGTACGGGCAAACTGCCGGCAGATTTGTCTATAAAATGGTTGAGCCAACCGGCACAACGCTCGTAAAAAGCAATCAGGCAGACAACGGCGGCAAAAGACATCTGAAAACTGGCGCTGATCAACGCCTGCGGACAAACAGCCAAAATGATTGTCGCGGCAACGGCAATTGTATACATTGATATTGCCCGCCGGTTGAACAACACGCCAAGCAAAACAATTAATGTCATGATAAATGCCCGAACCGCCGGAATTTCCATTCCCGACAAGCCCAGATAAACCGCGCTGACAATAATGGCCAAAACTGCAGAGATTTTTTTGCTGTCAAAACGCAGCGAAAGCGCCGGTATGCAGGCCAGCAGCAAACGCGCAAGAAAGAACATCAACCCGGCAATCATACTCATATGCAGCCCGGAAATAGACAAGAAATGCGCCAATCCCGAATCGCGGTAAGCATTGGTCAGCCGTTCGGAAATTAAGCCGCGTTCTCCGGTGATTAACGCCGCTGCCACGGCTGCTTCATCCTCCGGTAAAAGCCTCGTTATCTTTTGATTTATCTGCTGGCGCCATGTGTCAAAAAAGTTTTCCCGTGCAGGTCGTTTTCCAGCGCAGTCCGTCTGATAAACAAAGCTCAGAGCATAGCCGCTGCCGGAATATCCGTCGTAGAAAAGCTTGCGGTCAAACTGATAGCCGCCGGGAATTACCGGCAAAGATGGCGGCTGAATCCGCGCCACCATTTCAACACAATCTCCGATTTTGAGCTCTTCGTAGCGTCCACGCAGCGTTATACGAAAACGACCGTTTAGTTCATACCCGTCAAAATCTTCAAGTTTTTCAAAAACCAGCCGGCGATTGCCTTTGATATTATAATCCGCGTCGGCAATCTGCCCTCTGACATAGATCGCTTGCTGCGGCAAATCTGCCCGCTGCCGGCTTTCCCTATAAATGCTTTGGATTTGGATATCTGCAAACCCGGCAAGCACACAGGCCAAAGCCAACAGCATTTTGAGCGCAGCCGGATAATGGCGCAACAAAACCGCCAACAGAATCAGGGCTTCTATCATCCCCAGTGTCAGCCATTTAGAGGGTTCGGTTTCGGGCAGAAAATATAAACCTATGCCCAACGCGAACAAAACCGGAAACCACAACTTGAAACGGTCACGGTTGGCTGCCCACTCGGCGGTTATGATTGTTGCAAATTTTGACATGATTTTTCCGTTTTTTTCAGAATTATATCAAGAAGGCGTTTTTTGCAATATCTTAACTTTTAAGATTTACATTTTAAGTAAAAAAGGATGGACAGATGAAATTTATTTCTTTGATTTGGTTTGGCAGCGTATGTATTTGTTTTGCCTTTGCAACGGAAGCTCGAGTGATCGGTCTGCAAGATTGGGACGGCTCGTTTACCTCGCGTTCCGCCCAGGAAGAATCGGAAGTCCTGCGTTGTGAGGAGGCCTGCCCCGGCTACAGCATTACCGTCACCTATTGCGATACCGAAAACGGAAAAATTCTCGAATCCTGCAAAGTCAAAGGATGTCGTTATTATCACCGTTGCGTTGACAAAACTGTTTCTGACTAAATGCATCCACACATCTGCAGGATGACATCGGCGGCATTCCGGCTGGGTGTTTGCGCGCCGCCAGAAAGGCTTGCTTTGACCTCTGCAAACCCCTGCATTTGTTTTTGATACATCTCACCATGATGCAACAGCTCTTTGACAACAGCGCTTATCTCCGCTGCTGTGCATTGCTCTTGCAGCAGTTCGGGGACAATCAGCCGATTCAGCATGATATTTGAGAGATTGACATAACGAATATGCATGATTTTTGCCACAATAAAGGCTGTCAGTCGCGATACTTTATACGCAATCAAATGCGGAATCCGACAAATGGCCAGTTCCAGCGCCACAGTGCCCGAGGCCGCAATGGCGGCCGCTGATGCCCGGAAAGCACCATAGCGCGCTTCCTGGGTTTCAACAACCAACAAGGGTATATCTGTTTCTTTTGTCATCTCGCGTACCATTGCGGAGACCGTGCGTACCGTCGGCAACACAAAGAAAAAGTCTGGATTTTCTGCCAACAAACGGCGCGCGCTGTCTAAGAAGACCGGAAGCAGTTTGCTGACCTCGGTCTTGCGTGACCCCGGCAGCAGGGTTATGAGTGTTTTATGAGCCGGAATATTATACTTTTGACGAAACTTCTCTCCGTCGGCTGTCAAAACCTCACTCTCAATCACCGGATGGCCGACAAAAACCGCGCGTAGATGGTGCGGCGTAAAATATTGCGGCTCCTGCGGCAACAAGGTCATCAATGTATCAATATATTTATACATGGTGCGGGCGCGGCCTTTTTTCCAGGCCCAGACCTGCGGCGCGACATAGTGCAACTGCGGAATCCCGAGTTTGCGTTTGCGCAAAAGCTTGTGCACCCGGGCACAAAAGCTCCAACTGTCAATCGTGACCACAATATCGGGATGCACACGTTCAATATCTGCCACGGTATTTTTTATGTGACGCAGCACTTTGGGAATGCTCGGAATGACCTCAACCAACCCCATAATTGCCAAGTCGGAAATATCAAACAGCGAATTCAGGCCTTCAGCCTCCATTGTATCTCCGCCGATGCCGAAAAATTCGACCATACCGCCGGTTTTGTCCCGTAAGGCGCGCATTAGTCTGGATCCAAGCAGATCTCCGGACGGTTCGCCGGCAATCAGGTATACTTTTAATTTCTTATTTAAGATATTCACCGGGGTTTACTCCCATGATAAACAAGCCGTATTTATCCGCCAGACGGATTACATCTTTTTCATCAACAATCAAACCATTGCCGGCATGCACCACTACACCACGCAGTCCGGTTTCATGCGCACGTTCAATCGTCCGAGTGCCGATGGTGGGCAAGTCTACCCGCATATCCTGTTGCGGTTTGCGCAATTTAACCAGCACACCGCCCGTCCCCGACCGCTTATACGCGCCACAACGACGGATCAGCTCATCGGTGCCCTCAATACCTTCAACGCCAAGAACCAACCCTTGTTGAACAACCACCGCCTGGCCGACATCCAAACGGCCAAGTTCTGTGGCCACCTGCACCCCGCGCCGGATATCTTCCTGCGCTTGTTTGTCCGGACGATGTTTGCCCAAAATGCCTTCCCTGACCAATAAATCCGACATCACTTCGTGGATGCCGCGAACCACCATGCCTTCATCTTCAATTTCATGCACCAGCGCCCGCAATATGCCGTCATCGCCGATTGACTTGAGACCGAGCCTGGCAAAAAACGCCGTTGTCCGTAAATCCGGCACCAGATCAAAAAAACTTGGCCGATGAATGGTTCCAATCAAAATGACGTCCTGGACATGTTCTTCCGCAAAACGTTTGAAGCCTGTGCCGGCCTGGCCGATACGAATCCACTGATGCGGAATATCCGCCCCGGAGCAAAGATCCGGCTCGGCATTTCCCTCAATAGCCAGCACAAAAAATTCACGTCCACATTCCCGGCAATAATTGATCAACATTCTCGGGATTGAACCGCCGCCGGCAACAATTCCTAATTTTCGGTTTGAAGTGGTTATCATGTTCGTTCTTTTACTGTTTTTTATATTTATAATAAAGTTTCAGGGAGTTGGCAATCTTTCTCTCAACTCCCCGGCAACTTATCCGAAATAATGCGCTTATTCTGCCTGCATGACATTACGACGACCGGTCAGAGCCTCGTCAATAAACTTCAACTGTTCCATCACCAGAGGATTGTCTTTATATTTTTCTTTGGCTTCGGCCAGACGGCTCTCGAAATTGCCCTCTTTGCCTTTGAACAAAAACATAAAAGCACGGGTAACAGATTTGACAGTATGCTCATCCAGGCCGCTCCTTTTCAGGCCGATGACGTTCAGACCGCGCAGTTTGCCGCGATCACCCGCAACCATGCCAAAAGGTATGACGTCGCGGTCGACACCCGACATCCCGCCAACCATCGCCTTGCGCCCGATGCGGCAAAATTGGTGCACGGCGGAATTACCGCCCAAAATGACACCGTCTCCCAGACGGACATGGCCGGCAATCACGGCATTATTGGTCATGATCACGTTATTGCCAACCACGCAATCATGTGCCACATGCGAGTTAATCATAAACATACCGTCATCGCCGACTCTGGTGACCAGTTTCTCCGGCTCTTCTCCCGGAATCGGGTTTTGCCCTTTGGGTGTGCCACAGTGCATGGTTACATTCTCACGGATGACATTGCGTTTACCGATTACCAGTCTGGCATCGGGCTGAAACTCATTGCCGTGATCCTGCGGACCACCGCCCAAAACCGCTCCGGGAAAAACCACCGTTTCTTCGCCGATCGTTGTATCTCCCATGACGGTGACGCGGCCAAGCAAACGAACTTTTGCGCCGATTTTAGCCTTGGAAGAAATCCAGCAAAAAGGGCCGATTTCCGCTGTTGCATCGATCTGCGCACCGTCTTCGATAATTGCTGAGGGATGAATTTTTGCCATTATTTTATTCCTTTTTCAGAGTATACCAATGGTTATAAATTAAGGAAATTTTCGGTTGTTGTAAAAACACATAATGTTACATCTCTGTAACCGAGATTTATCTTTGCTGCCCCTTCTTAGAACCGAAACTCACCCTGCAGGCAGCGGCCGGCAAATTTATATAATAAATACAGGATATAAGCGATTTTTGAACTTTGACAGATTTTCGCCTGATGCAAAAGAAGACGCCTGTTCTCTTCTGTGACCGGCCATTGTGCGGCAACACTCAGATCAATTTGTGTCAACGGCGTCACACTCAAGCCGCACTTACTCATAAAATTACAAAAGCAGTCATATTTTTTCTTAAAATTCCGGTTGAAAACCGTGTAATCTGCCTTTTGATAACATTCATAAATATCCGGCAGGTGTGCGGGCAGTTTTCCGGTTGGGATTTCAAAATACTCAGCCAGCTCGCGTACTCTGGAATCCGTTGCCAAAATGTACGCCGGGGTCTGTTCCTGCAGTGCGACAATATTGCCGTGAATCCTGCTGCCAATTGAAAAATTTGTGCGATATTCGCGGAACCCGGCAATCCAGGAAGCATAATCGGCATAAAACTTCAGACGGGCATTTTGATAGAGGTCCGTCCACAATTTATTCTGCGCCAAAAATTTCAGCTCCTTACGTCCAAGATCTTCCGGATAATAAAGCAGGCGACAAAATTTATCCTGGTCAACAAAATAAGCCTGAGGATATCTGGAAAACCATTTTTCAATACCTGGCGACCGCCAGACAGGTGTACCATTAACCGCGGGAATAAGCTACTCCGGGCGCAGATCAGCCTTTTTGATTTGTAAATTGCCGCCGCGAAGAAAGATTGACGGACAGCCGATTACCTCGCAAGAACAATCGGCAAAACCGAGTTTGGTTATGACTTCCTGCGTAAAATAACCGCGGGTTCCTACCCGGCCGCCACCATCAAATACCGCCGCCAAAAAGTCTTTGGCCGCATCTTGGCATCCCTCCAGAAAAGACAGGGAATTCTCATAGTCTGATTGTGCGCCAAGCCCGATAACATAGACCGGTATCCGCAACCGTCTGATAATGTCGGCCCAATATTGCAAATGACCATTGGCGGCTTTTTGTGACAAAAGATTTGCCGGAGCAATCACCAGCGCTTTGTATTCATCATTGATCCGCTCATAGCAGGCATCTGCACCTTCTCCCGTGACGGCCGGAAGTCTGGTTATCACATCAAGATTATTGCCGCAAAGAATCTGCTGCAGAGAATATTGAAAAACATTATTTCCAGAGTTGCCGCCCAATGCGCGCATGGTTTGGCGGTAATCTTCAAACATGGTCACAGGACGGGACTGATCCCAGGTCAACCGCAGCAAATATTTTTTGTCCATACCCGCCCCTTCATTATATGATATGTTTAACATATGATATTATGTATAATGGTAATTGTCCTGATTTTAAAGGGGTGTAAAAATTTACACACAATATATTAAAAAAGCCGTTTTTCACAAAGAAAAACGGCTTTTTTATTTTTTTTAAGCTCAACTTATTCCAGAATCATTGCGGTAAATTCAGCCTCGGAAACAGTTTGGCCGTCAACCTTGCTTTCTCCTTTGAAAACAAAGACATTGCGACGGGCGCGAATCTTTTCGACATGCATGCGCAACTGATCTCCGGGTTTGACCGGTTTGCGGAATTTGACGCCATCAATTGACATAAACAAAACGCTTTTTTTGCCGGCCTTATAATTTTCATCGCTGGAAATAACCAAAGCGCCAGCAGTCTGCGCCATAGCTTCAATCTGCAAAACGCCCGGCATGACCGGATTTCCAGGGAAATGCCCTTGGAAAAATTCCTCATTCATAGTCACGTTTTTGAGACCGACACCCTTCTCTCCGGGCACTTCAACTTCTAAACGATCTACCAGCAAAAAAGGATAGCGATGCGGCAGCATATCCATGATTTCTTCAACAGTATAAATTTTATTTTCAGACATTTTTCTCTTCCTTATTACGTTATTTTTTTATCAGCTTTTGCACCGTGGCAACCTGACGCATGAAATCTTTGATCGGCACGGCGGGCGTCCCCATCATGACGGCTCCCGGCTCAATGTCGCGCATAATGCCGGATTGCGCACCAATTTGCGCACCGCTGCCAATATTTAAATGGTCGGCAAAACCGGTCTGACCTCCACAGACAACATAGTCACCAAACGTGCAGCTTCCGGCAACGCCGGTTTGCGAAACCAGAATGCAACCGCGGCCAAGATTGTTGTTATGGGCAACCATCACCAAATCGTCAATCCGACAACCGTCGCCGATGACCGTGTCATCCAAAGCGCCTCTGTCGATGCAGGAATTAGCGCCGATCTCGACATCATTACCGATGATGACGCGGCCAAGCTGAGGGATCCTTTTGTGCTGCCCCTGCAGCATCATAAAACCGAAACCATCCCAGCCAATCCGTGCGCCGCCATATATATAGCAATTATCACCCATTGTGCAATGCATGATATTGGCATGACTGCCAATACGGCAATTGTTGCCAAGCTCGCAGTTGCGAGCGATAACCGCGTGCGGCTCAATGATGCAGTTGTCTCCGATTTTGACCCCGTCTTCAATCACGGCAAAATCGCCAACATAGCAATCCTTGCCGAGACGGGCTGTCGACGCAATCGAAGCTTTGGAGCTGATACCCGGAGTGGGAAGCTCCTCCGCATACATCGCCAAATTCAGCTTGAGAAAGCTCAGATGCGGGTTGGCAGAAGTCAGGCAAATAACCCCGGCGGGAATATATTGCATCAGTTCCGGCGTGGTAACGCAGGCTGTTGCCCTGATGGACGCGGCAGCGTCTTTTTTCTTTTTGTCATAGAAAAAACAAATTTCGCCTTCACCGGCTTTTGAGATCACCGCCATATCCTTGATCAGGACATCGGCTTTGCTTTTATCGGAAAGCTCTGCTTCACATATTTCAGCAATTTTTTCCAACGACAACGGGCCGTTATTTTTATAGAATCTTGTATCTACCATTGGCTTGCTCCTTTGCTGTTATAAACGAGTGCCGAAATTCAGACGGAAGACCTGAGTCTCATCATAGTCTTCTTTGACAATCGGGAAACCAAAGTCTATATCAATTTGTCCCATCGGCGACAGCCACTGGAAGCCAAAACCGGCCGCCACACGCGGTGTTGACGAATATTCAACGTCGGCCGCATTGTAATTGTCCGGTTTGCCCAGCGCGCCGACATCAACAAATGTCCGTCCTTTGATGCCGAGTTCATCCAAACCAATCGGGAAAGTCACCTCCCCGCCGGAGTAAACCATCCAGTTGCCGCCGAGCGCGTCGTCGGTATATTTATCACGCGCGCCAATACCGGCAACATCAAAACCGCGCATAGTCGATCCGCCGAGATAATAGCGGTTGGGCAGGCGGACATCCTTGCCGCCATAGCCGGTGATGTAGCCGGCATTGACGAAGAACTTGAAGGTGTAATAATCCGAAAGCGTGAAATACTTGTATGCTTTAACATCAAATTTGGCGTATTTCTCATCGCCGCCGGCGCCGGAGACATCATTGCCGAAAGAAAGAAAATAGCCGTCTTTGGTGTTGATGGCGCTGTCGCGTTTGTCATAGACCAATGTCTGTCCGACAGAAGAATCGACATAATCCCCCTCTTCCTCTTTGATGTAGCGCGAGGCTCCCCGGCCGACATTGCTGATTTCATCCTGACGAAGCGTGTAACGTACCTGCTGCGACAAATCATCAGTATAGTTCCAACCCATGCGCAGACGTCCGCCGGTGGTTGAACTGTCATACGAACTTTCATCCTGATAATCTTCTTCACTGCGGAATAAGTCAAACCCCGCGCGCAGACGACGGTTGAGGAAATACGGTTCGGTAAAGCTCAGGTTATATTCCTGAGCCCGCTCGGAAACACCGGCATCAACACCTAAACGCTGGCCAAGACCACGGAAATTGTTTTCCGTCACCCCGGCTCGGACGGTTGCACCGTTGACAGTTGAGTAGCCGATGCCGACATTGAAGTAACCGGTCGATTTTTCTTCATCCTTTACATTCACATCAGTTTTGTTTTCATCCTTGGGTACGGTGGCGATATCTACTTTGCTGAAGTAATCCAGATTTTCAATATTACGGCGTGAATCACGCAGTTTTGAAACATTAAAAGCATCGCCTTCCTGCAGACGGAACTCACGACGAATCACCTCATCATGCGTCCGGGTGTTGCCGGTGATGTTGATACGATCAACAAAGACACGCTCGCCTTCGCGAATGTGAAACAAAACCGTCATCTCGCCGGTATCGGTATTTTTGATGAGTTCCGGCTCAACATCCACAAATGCAAAACCTTTTTTGCCCAGTTCATCCGTCAGCGCCGAGACCGATTTTTCCACTTTGTCGGCATCATACCATTCGCCCTTTTCCGGAATGACCGCATCTTCAATTTCGGCAACATTGACATCTGCCAAAGCCGAATCAATTTGAATATCCGTTATTTTATAGCGGCGCCCTTCATCCAAAACATAAGTCAACACAAACGACTTGCTGTCGGGCGTCAATTCCGCTATTGCCGAAACAACGCGGAAATCCGCATAACCGCGCTTGGCATAAAAACGGCGCAGCAACTCTTTGTCATAATTGGTCTTTTCGGCATCATAATGTTCGGAAGCCGAGAAAATACGGTACCATCTGCTTTCTTTGCTCATAATTACTTCCTGAAGATCATCATGCGAATAGTGACGGTTGCCCATAAAATTTACTTTGTCAATTACAGCCAAGGGACCTTCGTTGATATTAAAAATCAGATCAACACGGTTTTGGTCGCGACGGATGATTTGCGGCTCAACCACCGCGGCATAACGCCCGCTGCGTTTGTAAACTTCCAGAATCCGCGATACATCCTCCTGAACTTTGGCCCGCGTATATGTTGCGCGCGGGGTCAGGCGAATTTCGCTTTGCAGCATTTCATCATCCACTTTATCATTGCCGTCAAACAGGACTTTATTAATCACAGGGTTTTCAACCACCTTAATCAGCAAGACACCATTTTGGTCCACATTGAGCGATACATCCTCAAACAGACCTGTTGCATAAAGCTGCTTCAAAGACGCATCCAGCTTTTCATCATCGGCAAACGCATTTTTCTTGATATCAACGTAAGAAATCACGGTTTCAGGCTCAACACGCTCCAAGCCTTCTATTTTGATATCGCCGACATACATTGATGCCGCCCGGGCGCTTACACCCGCCAACAACGTCAGAGCAAAAGTCCCCAGTTTTAGTTTATCAGTCATAGTCTTACTTTCCCATTTTAAGAAAACCAACGGTGAAACAAACGCGCGAAGTCGTTGTATGTCGCAAACAACATCAAAGCGACCAGCACAAACAGTCCAAAACGGAATATATATTCCTTGGCCGTTTCGTTGATTTCCCGACGCGTTATACTCTCAATCGAGTAAATCACAACATGGCCGCCGTCCAACAGGGGAATCGGAAACAAGTTGATCAACCCCAGATTAATGGATAATAATGCCATAAAAATGATAAAATCAATCAGGCCCTGATCTTTGCTGATGTCGCCCGACATTTCGGCAATTCGCAAAACGCCGCCGACTTCATCGGCATTGCGCCGGCCGGTTATCATCTGCCCAAGACCGCGGAGCGTCACCTCGGTAATCCGCCATGTTTCTTTGAGCGAATCGATGACTGCTTCACCCAGACTGACCTTGACCGGATCAATTTCCACCACGGTCAGAGAACGAATCCCCAGCATCGGGCGCTGTTCGGCCGTCTGATTGGCCTCAACCGTCAACGGCACGGTTCGCAGCGGAAAAGCCAAATGAATTATTTGGCCGCCACGATCAATTTCCAGACGGATTTTATCATCGACATGCATGTCAACTTCCTGGCGCAGTTCAGTAAAAGTATGCACTTCTTTGTCATTGACTTTTAAAACCCTGTCGCCTTTTAAAACGCCGGCGCTTTCCGCCGCACCGCCGGGAATGACCTCGCCGACAACCGGCGGAAAATCCATTTTGCCCAGAAAAAAGAAAATTCCTGCAAAGATCAAAACGGCAAACAAATAATTGGCCGCCGGTCCGGCAACGACAATCGCCAGTTTTTTCAGAGGATGCTGAGCGGCAAAGGCAAATTTTTTCTCATCTTCCGAGATGTTTTTGTCGCTTTGCGATGCACTTGCCGCATCTTCATCCCCCAAAAATTTGCAATATCCGCCCAAAGGGATTAACGACAATTTCCACTCCGTGCCCTTGCGGTCGGTCCAGCCCCATAGTTTCTTGCCAAAACCGATGGAAAAATCCGTTACTTTGACGCCGCAAAGCCTGGCCACAAAAAAATGACCAAGCTCGTGCACAAAAACCAAAATTCCCAGCAGAATCAGAAACGGAACAACATAGTAGACCGTATTCAGCAACCATTCCATAATAACACTCTATCCTTTTATATCAGAAACAATACATACCTGAAGAAAATATAAACAACGGGCGCGGCAAAAATCAGGCCGTCAATCCGGTCAAATATTCCGCCGTGTCCGGGGATGAGATCTCCGGAATCTTTTAAATTCAACGTACGCTTTATCGCAGATTCCGACAAATCCCCCAATTGCGCAACCACCGTAATCATTGCTGCCAAGATGCCGTAATAAATCGCATGCGGTCCGGCACCGACGTAGTAACAGAACAACGTGCTGACGCCAACCGCCAACAACATGCCGCCAAACAGCCCCGCCCATGTTTTGTTCGGGCTGATGCGGGGCGCCAGTTTCGGTCCTTTGAGCAGACAGCCGAACACATAACCGCCGACATCCACAGCCCAAACAACCAAAACAAACCACAATGTGACGGCAAAGCCAACCAGTTCATAAAGCCAGGCGACAGACCCAAGGCCAATCGAAATATACGGTACGCCTAAAATCAAAAGCCGGCGACGCGTTTCTCCTTTGGATTTGACAAAAGCCAAAACCAACCCGCCCAATAAACTTAAGAAAAATGCACACCAAGATCCGAGCAATACGGCAACGCCGACAACAAAAGCATATAATGCCGTGTAAAAAGCGCCGCGTGAATTAGGCACCATATGCGCCCATTCCCAAGCCAGAATCGTGCCGGCCAGAAAAACCAGCAGATGAAACAATGGATAACCGACATACAGGCAACCGATGACAACAGGCGCCAGAACCAAAGCAGCCAGCGACCGCTTAATAAATGAGCCGAATTTTTTTCTGATTGCCCCTGTCCATGAGCCGCTTTCAGTTTTTTCCATAACGTCTCTCCCTGCTGTTAAATTCCGCAATAATCCGCATTAATTCTTCCTTGTCAAAATCCGGCCACGGCGTGGCGCTAAAATAAAGTTCCGTATAGGCGATCTGCCACAGCAGATAGTTGCTGATCCGCCGCTCGCCGCCGGTCCTGATCAACAAATCGGGATCGGGGATATTTTTGGTATAAAGCATATCAGAAAACATCCCGGCGTCAATCTCATCAGGACGGATATCCCCTTTTTGCGCCATAGACGCAAGTTTTTGTGCGGCCGCAACCATCTCTTGTCGGGACCCGTAGCTCAAAGCAATGCACAAGGTCATCTTGTCATTGGCGGCGGTTTCCTTTTCAATTTTGTTTATCTGGGCAATGATGTCCGACGCCAGCATTGCGCGCTCACCGATAAACATTATGCGAACGCCATTTTCCTGAATCTCTTTTAGTTCCGATTTCAGATATTGGCGCAACAGGTCCATCAGCGCATCGACCTCGGTCTTTTCCCTCTGCCAATTTTCCGTTGAAAAAGCATACAGTGTCAGATAGCTTATCCCGGCATCCGCCGCAGCGCGGACAATTTTCTGCACCGTTTCGGCGCCTTTTTTGTGCCCGGCGGCAGCCGGCAGGCCTCTGGCTTTAGCCCAGCGGCGGTTTCCATCCATAATAACGGCTAGATGCCTGAGTTTGGTCGTATCAGTCAATTATTTGCCCTTATACCTGCATGATGTCTTTTTCTTTTTGGGCGAGCATGTCGTCAATTTTTTTGACCGATTCATCAGTCATTTTTTGAATTTCGTTTTCGTATCTTTTTTCTTCATCCTCGGAAACGACATTGTCTTTCTTGAGTTTTTTGACGCCGTCTAATGCATCGCGGCGGATATTGCGAATTGCAACCTTATTGGCTTCTGAGTATTTGCCGGCGACTTTGATCAGCTCGCGGCGGCGTTCCTCAGACAGCGGCGGAATCGGAATGCGAATCAGCTGGCCGTCAGAAGCAGGATTCAGCCCGAGGTCGGATTCAACAATTGCCTTTTCAACCGCTTTGGCCAAGCTTTTATCCCATACACTGACAGATAAAGTCCGCGCATCCGGCACGGAGATTGTGCCGACCTGAGACAGCGGCGTCATTGACCCATAGGCCTCAACCATAATGCCGTCAAGCAGACTGATATGTGCGCGGCCGGCCCGCAGACTGCCAAAATCCGCCCGCAGGGATTCAATCGTTTTCTCCATGCGGGTTGCCGCTTCGGTTTTAATTGTGTTGAAATCTGACATTTTATACCTCTTTTTTAATGATTGTAAATTCACCTTTACCGGAAACGACCTTAAGCAAAGCATCCGGCTCATGCTGAGAAAAAACAACAATCGGAATATTATTTTCCTGCGCCAGAGCGACCGCGGTCATATCCATGACACCGAGCTGACGGCGGATAACTTCATCGTATGTCACGGCCGCATATTTTTTGGCTTTTTTACTGCGGCGGGGATCAGCATCATAGACACCGTCCACCTGCGTGGCTTTGAGCAAAACATCGCACTGCATTTCCGAGGCGCGCAACGCCGCTCCGGTATCGGTGGTAAAATACGGATTGCCGGTACCGGCCGCAAAAATAATGACGCGCCTTTTATCCAGATGGCGCAGTGCGCGGCGATACATATAAGTTTCACAAACCTGAGGAATGCTCAAGCCGGACAAAACACGCGCCGGCGTGCCTGCAGCTTCCAGCGCATTTTGAATGCAAAGCGCATTCATTACCGTGGCCAACATGCCTACCTGATCGGCAACCGTGCGGTTCATGCCGGCAGAAGCCTCTTTGGCGCCGCGGAATATATTGCCGCCGCCGACAACAATGCAGACCTCTACCCCGGCCGCATGCACTTTACCGATTTGCACAGCAAGATCTTTAACCACTTCGGGAGACATGCCAAAACTTCTCTCCCCCATCAAACCCTCGCCGGAAAGCTTGAGCAAAATTCTTTTATAAATAGGTTTCATCCGACACTCTTTATGCAGATTTGTTTTTTTTCAATATTAACGATTTTAATTGTTTTGTCATCAAGTTTTTAGTGCTTATAAGAAAAAACTTTCCGTCTCTTTGTCCGTTGCAACAGAATCAGGGTTGTCAAAAACACGTTTCAAGTTTATTAAGATATTAGTTTGAAATTTTTAGGAGGCTGGTATGTCTTTGGATGCTTTGTTTGCCGCATTCGGAATCGGCGGCTATTTTCTTGGCTCGATCCCTTTTGGTCTGGTGTTGTGTTATCTGGCCGGTTATGGCGATATCCGCAAAATCGGCTCCGGGAATATCGGCGCCACAAATGTTTTACGCACCGGAAATAAAACTCTGGCTCTGCTCACGGTTATTCTTGACGCATCCAAAGCCGGTTTGGCCGCCTGGTTGGCCTGCCGTTTTGTGCCTGCGGAGGTTTATTATGTATGCGGCATTCAGAGCAGCGCCAATATCATTGCTGCCCTGATTGCCGGAACCATGGCCATCATCGGACACAACTTTCCGGTTTGGCTCAAGTTCAAAGGCGGCAAGGGCGTGGCTTCCGCCTTTGGCTTTGTGTTGGTTCTCACCCCGAAAATTGCCCTGCTTGCTTTGTTAATCTGGCTTGTAATGGCTTTTATTTTTCGTTATTCTTCTTTATCGGCAATTACCGCCTGCTTTGCCGTGCCGTTCATGACTTATTTTATGAGCGATGAGATTTATACGTTTTTTTATACCGCGATCGTTATTTTGATTCTGATCCGGCATCATGCCAATTTTGCAAGACTATTCCGCGGTGAGGAGAGCAAAATCTCTTTCAAAAAGAAAGCGTAAGCCGTGCTAAAGCGAGAAGACGAACTCCTTGACATTTTGCAACTGATTCATTCAGAAAACGTCGGGCCGGTTACTTTTTATAAGCTGATTGAAACATTCGGGTCGCCGAGTGCCGCGTTGTCTGAAGCCCAAAATATCAGAAAAATACGCTTGTGCCCGAGGTCTTGGGCTGAAAACGAATTGCAAAAAGCGCAAAAAACAGGTGTCAAGCTGCTGGCTTACGATGACCCTTGTTACCCGGCAAATTTGAAACTGATTGAGGATCATCCGCCACTTTTATATGTATTGGGCGAAAGTTCACTTTTGCAAAATGAAAACCGGCTGGCTATTGTCGGCTCGCGTCATGCATCAATCAATGGGCGCAAAACCGCTTCAAGAATCGCATATGAATTGTCCGAACGAGGTATTTGCATTGTTTCCGGCATGGCCCGCGGTATTGACGCCGCCGCACATAAAGGCGCCATGTATGCCTGCGACCGACTGGGTGAAACCATCGCCGTGCTGGGTTGCGGCGTCGATATTATTTATCCGACGGAAAATACGGATTTGTACCATCAGATTGCCGCGCAAGGCTGTCTGATTTCCGAATTGCCGCTTTGCACCATGCCACAGTCAACTTTTTTTCCGCGACGGAATCGGATTGTGGCGGCGCTCGGGCTCGGCACTTTGGTGGTGGAAGCCACGCGGCGATCCGGCTCTTTGATTACGGCCCGGCTTGCCGAATCCTTCGGCCGGAGGATTTTTGCTGTGCCGGGGTCGCCGGCTGATGCTCGTGCCGAAGGACCGAACAGCCTACTTAAAAACGGCGCCATTCTGGTGGAGAGCGCCGCCGATATTTTGCGGGTCCTGCCCAAAACCGTTCTTAATGCGCCGCTCTCAAAGACGCACCCCCGGCAAAAAGCTCTTGTTTTTGCAACAAATGATGCTAACTTAACAGCCCAAACGACCTCTTCGGACATAAAAATTATTGACTATTTAAATCACGACGGGGTATATGTTGACGAGATTATCCGTCTGAGCGGTCTTACTCCCGCGGAAGTGGCGCTGCAACTGCTGGAACTGGAAATGGACGGCAGAATCGAACGCCAAAGCGGCCATAAGGTTGCATTGATTAAATAACCGACAATAGGGAAAAAAATGAAGCTTGTTATTGTAGAATCCCCGGCCAAAGCCAAAACAATCAACAAATATTTAGGCAAAGACTATCAGGTTTTGGCAAGTTTCGGGCATATTCGGGATCTGCCGAGTAAAGACGGATCGGTGCTGCCGGATCAGGATTTTGCGATGACATGGGAGCTCAGTCCCGGCGGCAAAAAACGTCTGGCGGATATTGTCAAAGCGGTTAAAAACTGCGACACGATTATCCTTGCCTCCGACCCGGATAGAGAGGGAGAAGCTATTGCCTGGCACATTCTGGAAGAACTGAAAGCTAAAAAAGTTCTTAAAGACAAAAAAATTGAGCGCGTCGTCTTCCATGAAATTACCAAATCTGCTGTTACCGAAGCTATTAAGAATCCTCGCCAGATTGATGATAATCTGGTTTCGGCTTATATGGCCCGACGCGCCTTGGACTATTTGGTCGGGTTTACACTTTCTCCGGTTTTGTGGCGCAAACTGCCCGGCTCAAAATCTGCCGGTCGGGTGCAGTCGGTGGCTCTGCGCCTTATCTGCGACCGTGAAAACGAAATTGAAAAATTCAAACCCGAAGAATATTGGACCATTGATGCTGAACTGTTTACTCATACAAAAGCGTTGATTAAATCGCGCTTAATTCAGCTTGACGGCAAAAAACTTGAAAAATTTGATCTCAACAGCGAAGCCAAAGCGCTGGAAGCCAAAGCAAAAATTGAAGCGCAGGCGTTTGCAATCTCCAATGTCGAGCGCAAAAAAGCCAACCGTTATCCCGCACCGCCATTTACAACTTCAACTCTGCAACAAGAAGCCGCCCGCAAACTGCGTTTTTCTGCCAAAAAGACCATGCAGGTGGCGCAAAAACTTTATGAAGACGGCTATATTACTTATATGCGTACTGATGCGGTCAATCTGTCTCAAGAAGCTATTGCCGCTTGTCGTGAAGCTATTTTGAAATATTTCGGCGAGGCTTATCTGCCCAAAGCCGCCAAAGAATACAAGACAAAGTCCAAAAACGCGCAAGAAGCCCATGAAGCAATCCGTCCTTCCGATGTAATGAACACGCCCAAGAAAATGGAAGCAAAACTCGATGGCGACGCGCACAGACTCTATGAACTGATTTGGAAACGTACGATTGCTTGTCAGATGAACCCGGCAGTTTTGGACAAGGTGGTTATTGATGCAACTTCGGCTGACGGATTGATTGTTCTGCGCGCCAATGGTCAGGTTATTGACTTTGACGGCTTTCTTCGCCTGTATCAGGAATCTAAAGATGACGCCGATGATGACGAGGAAAATCGTATTTTGCCCAATGTGAACGAAGGCGAAAATGTCAGCAAGGGCGAGATTATCCCCGAACAGCATTTTACCACCCCGCCGCCGCGCTTTACCGAAGCAAGTTTGGTCAAAAAACTTGAAGAACTCGGTATCGGCAGACCGTCTACCTATGCGACAATTATTGCCGTTTTGCAGGAACGTAAATATGTCCGGGTGGAAAAGCTGCGTTTTATCCCTGAAGACCGCGGCCGGATTGTTACGGTCTTTTTGGAAAACTTTTTCAAAAAATATGTTGAGTATGACTTCACCGCGCAGCTGGAAGAATTTTTGGATGACGTTTCTGCCGGCGAGATGGAATGGAAAAAACTGCTTGGCGGTTTTTGGGTCAAGTTTATCAAAAATATTGATGCCGTCAAACCGTTACAGATCAGTGAAGTGATTGAAAAAATTGATGAGGTTTTATCACACCATCTGTTCCCGCCGCGCGAAGACGGCTCCGACCCACGCATTTGTCCGGAATGCGGCCGGGGACGCCTTAGTGTCAAGCTCGGCCGGTTTGGCGCCTTTATCGGCTGTTCAAACTACCCTGAATGCAAATATACCAAACCGCTGGTGGATACGGCAGATGAGGAAGCCGCTGTCACACCCAAGGCTCCCAGCCCGGAAGATAAAGTTCTCGGCGAGCTGAACGGAATGAAAATGTATTTGAAAAAAGGCCCTTATGGTTTTTATGTTCAGCTTGGCGAAGATGCAACCGCCACCACTGAGAAACCCAAGCGCGCCGCACTGCCGCGCGGACTTTCTCCCGATGAGCTTTCACCCGAACAAGCTGCCCGGCTGTTGTCTTTGCCGCTTGATCTTGGCGAAGGGATTTTGGTCAATATCGGTAAGTTTGGACCATACCTTAAACAAGGCAATAAATCAAAATCTCTGAGCGGGCAAGATAATGTTTTTAACATCACTTTGGAGAGAGCCAAACAAATTTTGCAAAATGCACCGGAGCGGCCGAGCGGAAAATCACTCGGCATCCACCCCAAAGACAAGCAAGATATTGTTCTGATGAGCGGGCGCTACGGGCCGTATCTTAAACATGGTAAAAATAATTATGCTCTGCCTAAAGAACTGCGCGGCCAAGAGCTTTCTTTGGAAGAAGCCGTCAAAATCATTGATAGTGCCAAAAAATAGTTTATATCATCTTTGTTGTTTTGAGCGGCGTTTTTCGCCGCTCTTTTTTGTGATCCTGTCGTTTATTGCTTTGTTTAAGCATCATATGCTCACCATTGCCATATTCAACCTCGCCCGGACATCCGGGTCAAATGATATAGCTATATTAATTTCCTGGATCCCCGGGTCTATTCTTCGCTTCGCTCAGGCCCGAGGATGACATAGAAAAGAAACTTCGCTTCGCTCAGGCCCGAGGATGACATAGAAAAGAAACTTCACTTCGCTCAGGTTTGATGAGGATATAGAAAAGAAACCTCGCTAAAGCTCAAACCCGAGGAGGACATTTTTGTCAAACCGGGGTATGATTATGTGTTGACATCATTGGCGAAATGAGCGATACTGAATACAGAGCCTTGTGTCGTCATATTTCTTTTTTAAGGATGTCATGC